>NZ_JAOWHT010000008.1:0-1632 GCF_030332445.1 Citrobacter sp. Cpo126 | reverse complement strand
TTGGTTTGGGAGAAGGCTCCGCGCTACCGGTGGGAGTGCCGGTTCCGTGGCCTCTCCCGAACCCGCCGCAGGGATGGCTTAAATATAACGGCGCACCCTTCGATAAAAACATATATCCGAAATTAGGTGTAGTTTATCCGGCTGGAGTATTACCCGACTTACGCGGCGAGTTTATTCGCGGCTGGGATGATGGGCGGGGAGTGGATTCAGGGAGAATCATATTAGCTCAGCAGGGTGATGCTATTAGAAATATTACAGGTTTCGTGAGTGGTTCTTCTGGCGTTTCGTTTGATAGCTTTTCTGGTGCTTTTTACGATTCGGGGGTAAGAAGCGGCAGAAGGCCTGAGAATACGACTATTGTTGATATGAATGATGATTTTGCTTTTGATGCTTCCCGGGTAGTGCCAACTGCAAATGAAAATCGCCCGCGAAATCTTGCATTCAATTACATAGTTCGTGCAGCTTAAATGAAAAGCCGTCTTAATGGGGTCAGTCTATAAGGACGGCTTAATCATCTTTATCAAATTGAGGGCGGCTCAGGTAGTATCGCAGTTGGAAAATCTGAGGGTTTAATGGCATTCAGCGCATCAATATAATCAAGCCACAGGTTAAACTTGCTTGTTTCTGTTTCGCTCATTCGATTGAGTTGTAGCTTTGAAGGCCAGTTGTTTTTATTAATGACCGCATTAGCCTCATCAATCAGCGCCTGAATTTTCATTTCAAATGCCTGAACGTCAGCAGCTCTTTTTGCATCGATATCCGTTATCCACTCAGTACCATTCCAGACATCAAATTGAGTTTCTGGCGCAATTGTGGTGGTATTTTCTGGAAGCTCTCCTAAAAAACGAACAGTGATTTTCTCCCCTGTATCAGTTTTATAAACTTCTGCATCACGGTGATCTTCAACATACTCCCAGCCGTTCAGACCTTCATTACGACAAATAGCAAAGCCGGTCTTGAATTTGCCTGGTTTATCGGTACAGGAATGTGCAGGAACGCCCACGCCTTCTGCAAGATATTCAACGGTTGAGGACAGGTACTCACGGGTGTTGGCATCATAGTTATAAACAGTGATTTCACCTGCCGATGATGCGATCCCATATGTATTCAAAATAGCTTTACTCATTCTCTTATCCTTCGTGCTGGGGCAGGATTCTACTATACTGACCGTCCACAGTTATTCTTGATATTGATGTTGTTACATAGCCCTCACAATATAATTAAATGACAGGTTACGAGGTCTGACTGTTACATGATTAACACCATCACCAACGGCTGGGCCGGGATAAGGAAATCTGGAAAATCTAGGACTGTAATCGACTACACCATCATGATTACCTATTGCATGACCGGAGCCTACATCATAGTTACCAGCATACTGTGTGAAAGATGTTGCTGCCTGAAAACTAAGTAATCCCCTACTATTATCGATCCCTCTTCCATCATCCCAGCCGCGAATAAATTCACCGCGTAAGTCGGGTAATACGCCAGCCGGATATACCGCGCCTAATTTCGGATATATGTTTTTATCGAAGGGTGCGCCGTTATATTTCAGCCAGCCTTCCGGTGGATTCGGGAGGGGCCACGGCACTGGAACGCCCACCGGCAGCGCGGAGCCTTCTCCTAAACCAA
>NZ_JAOWHT010000007.1:0-903 GCF_030332445.1 Citrobacter sp. Cpo126 | reverse complement strand
AAGGTACCGGATTTACCTGGAACCTCCGCCTACATGCTTAAACCGGGACAACCGTCGCCCGGCTAACATAGCCTTCTCCGTCCCCCCTTCGCAGTAACACCAAGTACAGGAATATTAACCTGTTTCCCATCGACTACGCCTTTCGGCCTCGCCTTAGGGGTCGACTCACCCTGCCCCGATTAACGTTGGACAGGAACCCTTGGTCTTCCGGCGTGCGGGTTTTTCACCCGCATTATCGTTACTTATGTCAGCATTCGCACTTCTGATACCTCCAGCATACCTCACGATACACCTTCAACGGCTTACAGAACGCTCCCCTACCCAACAACACATAGTGTCGCTGCCGCAGCTTCGGTGCATGGTTTAGCCCCGTTACATCTTCCGCGCAGGCCGACTCGACCAGTGAGCTATTACGCTTTCTTTAAATGATGGCTGCTTCTAAGCCAACATCCTGGCTGTCTGTGCCTTCCCACATCGTTTCCCACTTAACCATGACTTTGGGACCTTAGCTGGCGGTCTGGGTTGTTTCCCTCTTCACGACGGACGTTAGCACCCGCCGTGTGTCTCCCGTGATAACATTCTTCGGTATTCGCAGTTTGCATCGGGTTGGTAAGTCGGGATGACCCCCTAGCCGAAACAGTGCTCTACCCCCGAAGATGAATTCACGAGGCGCTACCTAAATAGCTTTCGGGGAGAACCAGCTATCTCCCGGTTTGATTGGCCTTTCACCCCCAGCCACAAGTCATCCGCTAATTTTTCAACATTAGTCGGTTCGGTCCTCCAGTTAGTGTTACCCAACCTTCAACCTGCCCATGGCTAGATCACCGGGTTTCGGGTCTATACCCTGCAACTTAACGCCCAGTTAAGACTCGGTTTCCCTTCGGCTCCCCTATTCGGTTAACC
>NZ_JAOWHT010000006.1:0-281 GCF_030332445.1 Citrobacter sp. Cpo126 | reverse complement strand
CACACTACCATCGGCGCTACGGCGTTTCACTTCTGAGTTCGGCATGGGGTCAGGTGGGACCACCGCGCTACAGCCGCCAGACAAATTCTTTTCTAAGTGCCGAACTTTAACCGAAAAACTGGTGCTGATACCCAGAGTCGAACTGGGGACCTCACCCTTACCAAGGGTGCGCTCTACCAACTGAGCCATATCAGCACACTAAATTTGATGCCTGGCAGTTCCCTACTCTCGCATGGGGAGACCCCACACTACCATCGGCGCTACGGCGTTTCACTTCTGAG
>NZ_JAOWHT010000005.1:0-957 GCF_030332445.1 Citrobacter sp. Cpo126 | reverse complement strand
TGCCATTGAAGGTTAAGGTGACAACATCGTCTTTCTGCGCATCGCCGCCAACCGGCCCCGTGATGATCGTCTTATGCAGGCTGGACTCGGCTTTACTGATAATGTCATCACTTGCGACGGTATCGATGCCGATAGAGGCGCTGGCGTCCAGATCCAGCCCAACGTGGTGTTTCGTCACCGCCGTCATTTCGTTGCCATGCTCGTCCGTGGTATGGATGCTGGCATGAATCACCGGGTTGTTGACCAGGTTCTGGGTATCCACCGGGATATGGTAGACCAGATTGCCGTTCGCCAGCTTCTCCACTTCCCCCGAATAGTGTTGACCATTAATCACCAGCTGAACGGTGTCATGCTCTTTTGCATCTCCGCTCACCGTGCCACTGATGGTGGTCTTGCCGTGATTGTCCGTCGATTCCTTGATGTTGATAAAGTTATCAGCCGTCACGTCATCAATGGTGATATACGACTGTGTATACAGATCGGCGCTGATGGTTTTGGTTTCAGAATGCGTGACGCTGTTCCCTGCCGGATCCGTAGAGGTAACAGAAACCGTAAATTCCGGATGAGTTACCAGCTTATGGCTATTTACCGGGATGCTATAGCCCAGTCCACCGCCCGCCAGCGCGATAACCACACTGTGAATCACCTCGCCGCCCTTCAGTGCCAGGGTAACCGTATCCCCCATCTTCGCATCCACGCCGGTTACGGTACCGGCGATCTGCGTAAAGCCGCCGTTCGCGGAAAACTCCTTAATATTAATAAGGTCATCACCCGCGACGGTATCGATATGTACCGTGTTTTCCGCGAAGTTGTCGATATGCACATCATGGCTGCTGGTGGCAATCGCCAGATTGCCCGCCGCATCGTGGGAGGTGACGCTGACATGGACCGTCACCTCTTTCAGCACATGACCGACGTTGTCAGAGAACGCCGCAGAATCCACCTCGATGCGATAAC
>NZ_JAOWHT010000004.1:0-211 GCF_030332445.1 Citrobacter sp. Cpo126 | reverse complement strand
AGCGATACATTGAGCTAACCGATACTAATGAACCGTGAGGCTTAACCTTACAACGCCGAAGATGTTTTGGCGAAGAGACAGATTTTCAGCCTGATTACAGATTACATCGACATGCCCGGGAGGTGTGTTGGTAAACAGAATTTGCCTGGCGGCTGTAGCGCGGTGGTCCCACCTGACCCCATGCCGAACTCAGAAGTGAAACGCCGTAGCG
>NZ_JAOWHT010000044.1:10379-42549 GCF_030332445.1 Citrobacter sp. Cpo126 | reverse complement strand
AGGCGATTCAGTTCCTGCGTACGCATATCCGTCAGTGACTGATGGCGCAGCACCAGTGCCCGTAACGCCCGTTCAACCGGATGCGGAGCTTCCCAGACTGCCGGGCGCTTCTGACGGCAAAACTCTGCCAGCATGCGGGCATCAACGGCATCGGTTTTGCTGCGCAGCCCCTCGCTCTGTGCGAAGGCTTTGCCGAGGGCAGGATTGATGATGGAGACGGTGAATCCGGCATCACTGAGATGGGCGGCCACGTCTTCCATATACGTACTGGTGGCTTCCATACAGATATGCGCCGGCGCCACGTTATGGCTGTTGAGCCAGTGGAGGAGTTCATTGTGGCCCTTCAGGGTGTTCGCAAATTTTTTACTGCGGTGACGGCCATCGGGACGCAGCACATCGACATCCAGCTTGGCTTTAGAGACGTCAATACCGATAAAATGAAGTTCCTGTTCCATAGTGAGACCAACCTTGTGAATGCGGATTACCGGGAAAACCGGTCCATGATACTGTCCGGTTTGTCACTTGTGGAGAACGGCAGTCCGCTGCATAAATCTACAATACAGGTTGTTAACCTAAGGCCGGATACGGCATGCGGACGGCATGGCAGGGAGAACTGGCCGGCCCTCTCTGCACAGAGAGGATAATACAAGGCCGGATAAGGCGTTAGCCGCATCCGGCAGAACGTTAACGATAAACGCGGATCCCGCCCTCTACGCCGCGGCTAAACAGCACCTGCCAAAGCTCAATATCTCTGGCGCGGAAAGCCCCGGCGCAGGCACATAAATAATAATTAAACATTCTTCTGAAGGTGGCGGAATAACGTGATGACAGCTCCGGCCAGGCCTGATTAAAGCGCTCATGCCAGGCCATCAGCGTTTTATCATAATCGCTGCCGAAGTTATGCCAGTCCTCCATCACAAACCGTGATTCGCTGGCCTCGGCAATATGGGAAATCGACGGTAAGCAACCGTTCGGGAAAATGTATTTATTGATCCACGGATCGACGCTCATCCCTTTTTTATTGCTGCCAATGGTATGCAGCAGGAACAGTCCATCCGGTTTTAAACAACGGTCAGCGATGCTGAAATAGGTGTCGTAGTTTTTCGGCCCGACGTGTTCAAACATCCCCACGGACACAATGCGATCGTAGTGTTTATCAAGATCGCGATAATCCTGCAGCAGAATGTTAACGTCCAGCCCTTCACAGCGCTGCTGCGCCATTTTCTGCTGCTCTTTGGAAATGGTAACGCCTTCTACCGCCACGCCATAATGACGCGCCGCATATTCTGCCAACCCGCCCCATCCACAACCGATATCGAGTAAACGCATACCCGGCTTAAGCTGCAGCTTCTCGCAGATCATTTTTAATTTGGCATTTTGCGCATCGTCTAATGTGGTCGCGTCTTTCCAGTAACCGCAGGAATATTGCATATGCGGATCAAGCATCAGCGCAAAGAGATCGTTACCAATATCATAATGTTCTTTACCGACGATCCATGCGCGGCTACGTGACTGCAAATTAAACAGGCGTGCGCTGGCAATGCGTAAAATATCTTTCAGATTACCTGGCATCTGCTGGTCGAGTTTTGCTTTCAGGATTTTGCAGAACAGAATATCGAGCCGTTCGCAGTCCCACCAGCCTTCCATATAGCTTTCGCCAAGCCCTAATGAGCCTTGTTGCAATACCCGTTTAAAGAAACCAGTATGATGAAGTTGAATGTCCCAGGCGCGCGAGCCATTAATTCTGATATCCGCTTGCGAAAGCAGCTCTTTTCCCATTCGGGTCCAGTTATCATTTGTTTCATTGACGATGACAGCATCTGAACAAAGCGAGTTCATGGTATTTACCAAAAGTGGACTAAAAATTATTACGCAAGATTATTATGGAAAAATGAGTGTATGTATTATGATCCGCGGACAAGATCTATCGAACAGCGGACACACCATCGGGAGCATTGACGATTCATTTATGGAAACTCTCGCGCAAAAACAGTGGAACTCCTTCCCGGATAACTCCATGACCGAACTGCCGCAGGACGTATTCTTTCGCTCTTATGTCCTGGAAGCCAACCACCATGTACCGCAGCATTCACACTCTTTTATGCAGTTTCATTTCGCCCGCAAAGGCAGCATGCGCATTGATGTTGCCGGTAAGTGCTGGATAATCCCGGCGCATTATGGCATCTGGATCCCAAATAATACGGAGCATGCGGTTTGGGCATTAGATGATGTATATTTAGAAAATCTGGATATTAAACCGGGTTTTCTTGAAGAGAGCATCAATGAATGCAAAGTAGTGGCTATCAGTGATTTCGCCAGAGAGTTTATTCATTACGCCACTAATTCAATTTCAGGCCATTATGATAGTCAGTCAAAAGAGGGCAAGCTGGTTAGTGTGCTGGTCGATATTATTCTGCAACTCCCGGAAGTCGCTTTTGTATTACCCTGGCCGCAGGATCGCGAATTAACCAAAGTCTGCCGAACAATACAAGAATCCCCCGCACTGGAGCATTCGGTTGAATACTGGGCGCAGCATTTGGGTATGTCTGCCCGTACCTTTTCACGTCATTTCAAAAAAGAAACCGGATTGCCTTTCAGCGTCTGGAAGCAAAAAATGCGAATACTTGAATCGGTATTAATGCTGAAGAAAAATAAAAGCGTAACCGCCGTGGCACTCGACGTTGGGTATTCAAGTACCGCGGCATTTAGCTACGCATTCCGCCAGGCGTTTGGCGTTCCGCCCTCTAATTACTGATTAACGGCGTTGATGCCAGTAAGCCGCTGCACGAACCCGTTGCTGATCGAACGCCTCGGTTTCAAAACGAGCACTCAGGTTTTTGACCACCTTGCCTTCGCCGGTGATCCAGATGAAATAATCGTCTGCGGGCACGCTTAGCCGCGATAAGTGTTCATTCACCGCCTGCTCGTCATGGCCGATAAACCACTGAAGAGTAAATCCGTCGAGATGGGCAAAATAGTCCTGGTAGGCTGCATCCTGCACGCTAACCAGCGCCGTGACGTGCGGACGTACCGCCAAACGGCTGAGCGACTCCAGGCGTCGGCGCAACGCGGGCATTCCCGACTCATCACACACGTAAACCTGATACGCATAGTCCTCTGGTACCACCAAAGAACCGCGCGGCCCGCCGATCGTCAGCTTGTCACCCTCACGGGCATTCATCGCCCACGTACTTGCCACGCCGCCGTCATGAATATAGAAATCCAGTGCCAACTCATGGCGCGCTTCGTCATACAACGGCGTGTAGTCACGGGATAACGGACGTACACCGTCAGCCCAGACAATGCCTTCATCGGTGACGACAGGTGGTACAAAGTTGCTGCCCGGTTCAGGGAAAAAGACCTTGGTATGGTCGTCAAAGCCGTGTGAGGTAAAACCGTCCAGAGCGTCACCGCCCAGTACAATACGCTGAAAGCCCGCACTAATACGCTCTACGCGCAGGACAGTAAGTTCTCGAAAACGCAGTTCATTGCGAACGCGCTGTGGGTAGCGTGAGATGTTTTTTGTCATTTTTTCGCCTTGTGAAGATAATACGATATATCTAAATTGATTTTTTAAATGATAATGATTGCTAATCAAAAATATTGCAAGCACTTTTTGATATAGTTAACTTATGATTACCCAGTTATCACAGACAAATAAAAATAGATAATAATCATAATGTTATACAACATTTTATTTGTAGACTTGCAAACTGATAATTTTTAGATATAAATTAGATATATCTAAATAACATCAGGAGACGATGATGCAAAACCATCATGAAGGTTGCTGTAAGCACACAGAGCACCAACACGAAGGCTGCTGCAAGGGTGAAGGACATCACCATGAAGGCCGCCACAACGAGCACCATGCAGGTTGCTGCAAAGGTGAAGAACATCGCCATGAAGGCTGTAATAAAGATCATCACCACGAGCACGGCTGCGGGCCTCGTCGCGGCGGCGGCGGCGGTCGTCGTCAGCGGTTCTTTGGCCACGGCGAATTACGCCTGGTGATTCTGGATATCTTGACCCGCGACGCCAGCCACGGCTATGAGCTGATTAAAGCGATTGAAACCCTGACCCAGGGTAATTACACCCCAAGCCCGGGCGTTATCTATCCAACGCTGGATTTCTTGCAGGATCAGGCACTAATCACCGTCAGCGACGAGGAAGGTGGGCGTAAACAGATTGCGATCACGACCCAGGGCCAGCAGTGGCTGGATGAGAACCGTGAACATCTGGAACATATCCACGAACGTATTAAAGCCCGCTGCGTGGGTTTTGAATTACGCAAAAATCCACAGATGAAACGCGCGCTGGAAAACTTCAAAGCCGTGCTGGATCTACGCGTCAATCATGGTGATACCAGCGATGCGCAGATCAAAAAAATCATCGGTATTATCGATCGCGCTGCGCTGGATATTACTCAGCTGGATTAATCTGCACAGCAGGCGGAACCCGTATGCCCAACGTTCCGCCTGTATTTTTAGTATTAATGCAGCACCGTAACCGCATCTTCCAGACGACCCGCGCGATGTTTCACCATCACGGAAATCTGCGCACTCTCTTCAACCAGTTCGGCGTTTTTCTGTGTAATGTTGCTTAATTCATTCACCGCGCGGGTCAGGCTGGAAAGACCATCTGACTGTTCCAGCGTGGAGTGGCTGATTTGGGCGATCAGCTGAGTGACGTTTTGCACCTGCGCCACAATATCGTCCATCGTGCGTCCTGCGGCGTGAACCTGGTCAGATCCGGACTGCACCTTGTCAGCGCTGGCATCAATCAACTTGCGGATATCATTGGCTGCACTGGCGCTACGGCTAGCAAGATGACGTACTTCTCCCGCCACCACGGCGAACCCTTTCCCTTGCTCGCCCGCCCGCGCGGCTTCAACAGCGGCATTCAAAGCCAGAATGTTGGTCTGGAAGGCAATATCGTTAATCAGCGTCGTAATGGTGCCGATTCGCTGGGTGCTGTTGGCGATATCGTCCATGGTTTTGATGACGGTATCCATCGCCTCACCGCCGTGCGTTGCCGCGCTACTGGCGGCAATAGAGAGCTTATCGGCCGCGGCGGCGGTCTCTGAGTTTTGTTTCACCGATGCCGCCATCTGATTCATGGTGGTCACCGTTTCCTGCACGTTCTCGACAGTCTGCTGCGTATGCTTGTTTAAATCGTCGCTGCCTTTCGCCAGCGTTTCGCTGTCGCTACGCACGCAACTCACCTGGCTGGAGACGTCGTGAATGAGCCAGCGACACATTAATCCAAGTTGGCCCACTGCTCGTAGCATCAGGCCCAGTTCATCACTACGGTTAAGATGCGACACGCTGTTCCGCTCACCGGTCGCCACTTTCAGCGCCTGACGGGTGACATTCTCAATAGGACGCACAATTTGCCATTCGAAAATAGCCGTTCCAAAAAGCATCACCAACGCGCTCATCAGCAGTAACGGCCATTCGGCGCCCATTTGCTGCAATGCGACCGCTAGCAGGACAAACATGAATGCCATCACGCTGCGCACCCGCCAGCGAATCGGCATCGCCGGCAGTTTACCCAGCCAGCCCTTGCGTACCACCAGCCCTTTATGAATACGCCGGTTGCAACGTCCTTCATTCAGCGCTTTATATAAAGGCTCTACCGCCGCAATTTCCTCGTCAGTAGCCCGGGTACGAATCGACATATACCCGGTCACGCGTCCTTCCCGCACCATCGGCACCGCATTGGCCCTCACCCAGTAGTGATCGCCATTCTTACGCCGGTTTTTCACAATCCCGCTCCATGGCTCGCCCTGCTTCAGGGTGTACCACATATCCGCAAACGCCGCTTTTGGCATGTCCGGATGACGAACCTGATTGTGCGGCTTATCGAGCAATTCATTTAGCTGATAGCCACTGACCTGGACAAATGTATCGTTCGCATGGGTGATATAGCTTTGTAAATCGGTGGTAGACATGAGGGTGATATCATCATCCAGCGGTGTATTTTGCTGACTAACGTAGGGATGAGAAGACATGATTGCGTCCTGTGCAGGTTATCTGGTTGTTAACTCTTTCGGCTTATGTTATTTCGGCGATAATTTTTTTATCTTTAGTTGTTAAATTTGATTTAGATCGCAATTTGCGATTAAACCTCAAAATCTGTACGCATTCTAATCCATTGATTTAAAATACTTTCATCTAGTAACTATTCAACGTCACTTCTACCAGCGCACCGTCACAGTGCAAATATTGCCCATTTTTAGCGCAAATTTGCGTTTATTCGATCTGTTTTCAGGCTCCTTACTTGGGCAAAATGCCAGCAAATGTTAAATCGCGGCATTAAATGTTGCGTAAATGAGATGTTTCCTGGTGTTTATCCCGATTTTTGCTAAGCGCGCCGGAATGGCGCAATCCCTGCAATACTTAATTCAGTATCATGTGATACGCGAGCTCCGGGAGCATATTTTGAACAGGTTACCTTCCAGCGCATCGGCCCTGGCCTGCAGCGCACACGCACTGAATCTCATCGAAAAGCGCACGCTTGATCATGAGGAAATGAAATCGTTAAACCGAGAGGTGATTGAGTACTTCAAGGAGCATGTCAATCCGGGGTTCTTAGAGTATCGAAAATCTGTAACTGCAGGCGGGGATTACGGAGCCGTAGAGTGGCAAGCGGGAAGCCTGAATACGCTTGTCGACACCCAGGGGCAGGAGTTCGTCGATTGCCTGGGTGGTTTTGGAATTTTCAACGTGGGGCACCGTAATCCAGTCGTGGTTTCCGCCGTACAGAATCAACTCGCGAAACAACCTCTGCACAGCCAGGAGTTACTTGACCCTCTGCGGGCCATGCTGGCAAAAACCCTCGCCGCACTGGCGCCCGGTAAACTGAAATACAGTTTTTTCTGTAACAGCGGGACCGAGTCGGTTGAAGCCGCGCTGAAGCTGGCGAAAGCATATCAATCGCCGCGCGGTAAATTTACGTTTATTGCCACCAGCGGCGCATTCCACGGTAAATCACTGGGCGCGCTGTCCGCTACGGCTAAATCCACCTTCCGTAAACCTTTTATGCCGCTGCTGCCGGGCTTCCGTCATGTGCCGTTTGGCGATATTAACGCAATGCGCACCATGCTCAGCGAGTGTAAAAAGACCGGTGACGATGTCGCAGCTGTGATCCTCGAACCGATCCAGGGTGAAGGAGGGGTGATCCTGCCGCCGCAAGGTTATTTGACCGCCGTTCGTAAACTTTGCGATGAGTTTGGCGCGCTGATGATCCTTGACGAAGTGCAAACCGGCATGGGGCGTACCGGCAAGATGTTCGCCTGCGAACACGAAAACGTGCAACCCGACATTATGTGCCTGGCCAAAGCGTTGGGCGGCGGTGTGATGCCAATTGGCGCGACCATTGCCACCGAAGAGGTGTTCTCCGTCCTGTTCGACAATCCTTTCCTGCATACCACCACGTTTGGCGGCAACCCGCTCGCTTGTGCAGCTGCGCTGGCCACCATTAACGTCCTGCTGGAGCAAAATTTACCGGCTCAGGCGGAGCAGAAAGGCGATATGTTGCTGGATGGTTTCCGCCAGCTTGCGCGGGAATACCCGGACCTGGTGCATGATGTACGCGGTAAGGGAATGCTGATGGCGATTGAGTTTGTCGATAATGAAATCGGCTACAACTTTGCCAGTGAGATGTTCCGCCAGCGGGTGCTGGTTGCCGGCACGCTTAATAATGCAAAGACGATCCGCATCGAACCACCGTTGACGTTAACGATCGAGCAATGCGATCTGGTATTGCGATCGACGCGCAAAGCCCTGGCAGCATTACGGGTGAGCGTGGAGCAAATGTAACAACCTTACCCGGCCTATAAAAGACACTCTTTTGTAGGCCGGATAAGGCGTAGCCGCCATCCGGCAATTTCGTCCTCTGCCCCCACTCCTTTTTTGAATCCCATCACAATCACGGCATTCCCCTTTTCCCTTTTACGCGGCGACGGCTAAATTATTAACTCATCCGACCACATAACAATAATTTTACATACTGGACACCTTTATGAGCTATCCGTCGCTGTTCGCCCCGCTCGATTTAGGCTTCACCACGCTTAAAAACCGCGTGCTGATGGGTTCAATGCATACCGGGCTGGAAGAGTATCCCGATGGTGCAGAACGGCTGGCCGCGTTCTACGCCGAGCGCGCTCGTCACGGCGTAGCGTTAATTGTGAGCGGAGGTATTGCGCCTGCGCTTTCCGGCGTGGGGATGGAAGGCGGTGCGATGCTGAACGACACCAGCCAGCTTGCTCACCATCGCGTCATTACCGATGCTGTGCATGATGAAGGCGGTAAAATCGCCCTGCAAATCCTGCATACCGGACGTTACAGCTACCAGCCGCATCTGGTGGCGCCTTCTGCTATTCAGGCCCCCATTAACCGCTTTACGCCACATGAATTAACGCACGATGAAGTGCTGCAGTTGATTGAAGATTTTGCCCACTGCGCACAGCTGGCGCGGGAAGCGGGCTACGATGGCGTGGAAGTGATGGGGTCGGAAGGGTATCTCATCAACGAATTCCTGACACTGCGTACCAACCAGCGCGATGACCAATGGGGCGGTGAGTATGCCAACCGCATGCGGTTTGCCGTTGAGGTGGTGCGAGCGGTACGTCAGCGTGCCGGGAATGACTTTATTATTATCTTCCGCCTGTCGATGCTCGATCTGGTGGAAAACGGCGGAACCTTCGACGAAACCGTTCAGTTGGCGCAGGCTATAGAAGCCGCGGGGGCCACCATTATTAACACCGGTATTGGCTGGCATGAGGCACGTATTCCCACTATCGCTACCCCGGTACCGCGCGGTGCGTTTAGTTGGGTGACGCGTAAGCTGAAAGGGCATGTGGCAATCCCACTGGTCACCACCAACCGCATTAACGATCCCCAGGTCGCCGACGACATTCTGGCCCGTAGCGATGCCGATATGGTGTCGATGGCCCGTCCGTTCCTCGCCGATGCCGAACTGCTGTCAAAAGCGCAAACCGGACGAGCGGATGAGATCAACACCTGTATCGGCTGTAACCAGGCCTGTCTGGATCAGATCTTCGTCGGCAAAGTCACCTCTTGCCTGGTCAATCCGCGCGCCTGCCATGAGACCAAAATGCCGATCGTTGCGGCAGCTGTGCCGAAAAATCTGGCGGTTGTCGGTGCGGGTCCTGCGGGCCTCGCCTTCGCCATTAATGCCGCAGCGCGCGGGCATCACGTGACGCTGTTTGACGCACATGGCGAGATTGGCGGGCAGTTTAATATCGCCAAACAGATCCCCGGCAAAGAAGAATTCTATGAAACCCTGCGCTACTACCGTCGGATGATCGACGTGACTGGCGTGACCCTGAAACTGAATCACTTTGTCAGCGCACACGATCTGCACACCTTCGACGAAGTGATCCTTGCCAATGGGATCGAGCCTCGTATGCCGCCGATCGAGGGGATCGATCATCCTAAGGTACTGAGCTATCTCGACGTTCTGCGCGATAAAACGCCAGTGGGTAAACGCGTGGCGATCGTGGGCTGCGGCGGGATCGGTTTTGATACCGCAATGTATCTGAGTCAACCCGGTGACCCCACCAGCCAGAACATTGCGGAGTTCTGCGTGGAATGGGGGATCGACACCAGTCTGCAACAGCCTGGCGGCTTACGCCCGGAAGGCCCGCACTTATCCCGCAGCCCGCGCCAGATAGTGATGTTACAGCGCAAAGCCAGCAAACCGGGACAAGGTTTAGGTAAAACGACGGGCTGGATCCATCGCGCCACCCTGCTCTCACGCGGCGTGAAAATGATCCCGGCAGTCAGCTATCAGAAGATTGATGATGATGGGTTACACGTTGTGTTGAACGGTGAACCGGTGATCTTTAACGTGGATAACGTGGTGATTTGCGCCGGACAAGAGCCGCGCCGTGAACTGGTCGATCCGCTGCACGCGGCAGGTAAAACGGTGCATCTGATCGGCGGCTGCGATGTGGCGATGGAACTGGATGCCCGACGCGCTATTGCGCAAGGCACCAGGCTGGCACTGGAAATTTAACAGGATGTATTTCGTAGGCCGGATAAGGCGTTAGCCGCATCCGGCACCCGCTATTACCGACGGCGACCGGTTTTGACCGCTTTCAGCACCACGAATTTATTATTGGTGGCGATGGTCACGCAGTTGCCGAATATCTTCTTCAGCTTGTGGAAGTAGTCGAGGTGACGGTTAGCTACGATGTACAGCTCACCGTTGATTTTCAGGCAGCGGCGGGCGTGGTGGAACATTTCCCAGGCAATGTTATCCGTCAGCGCGTGCTTCTGGTGGAACGGTGGGTTGCACAGCACAGCGTTAAAGCGGAACGGTTCAACGCCAGACAGCGCGTTGTTAATCATAAACTCACAGCGATCCAGCGCTTCAGGCATGTTACTTTCCACGTTCAGGCGGCTTGAAGCCACCGCCATTGGCGATTCATCAACAAATACCACACTGGCTTCTGGGTTTTTCGCCAGCAGCGTCATACCGATGACGCCGTTGCCGCAACCGAGATCAACAATCTCCCCTTCAAGGTTTTCCGGCAGATGCTCGATAAAAAAGCGCGCGCCGATATCCAGCCCGGTACGGGAGAAGACGTTGGCGTGGTTATGGATAGTCCAGTCGGTGCCTTCCAGCTTCCAGCTTAACGTTTGCGAGGCAGCGGCCAGCTCCGGTTTGCTGAACGTACAGTTGATCAAACGCGCTTTTTTCCACGCCAGCGTAGTGGTGGTTGGACCCAACACTTTTTCAAACAGTTCCAGCGTCGAGGTATGTACATCACGCGCTTTTGCCCCGGCGATGATGCGCGTTTCTGGCGTTACCACTTCGCGCAGCGCACGCAGTTGCTGCTCCAGCAGCGCCATGGTTTTTGGCAGCTTAATCAGCACCACGCCCGGCGCCTGCGGATAGTCAGCGGTACTGTCGAGGAACTTGACGCTCGACTCGGCAATATCGTTGTGACGCAGGTTCTCGCGCGTGGCAAGCTCGCTGAGATAGGAATCGCCGATGCTGTACGGCGTATGTTCCGCCAGCGCACAGCCCAGCGCGCCGAAGGTATCATTCAGGATCAGCACCGGGCCGCTAATCTCGGTATCGTCCAGCTGTTGCAGCAGATATTCATCTGCAGCTTCCCACGCCAGCAGCGGGTTAACGTCATCCGTTTCCGGGAAACGTTTAAGTGACAGCGAACGGAAACCGTTGTCTATGTGGCTCATCGGCCCTCCTGAATGGTAAAATTTCGGCGTATCCCTGAAAAGGGTGCGTGAGTATACACTTTTATGATTTGCGTGGACATGAATGAACCAACTAACTTACCTCCAGGGCTACCCGGAACATTTGCTTTCTCAAGTGAGAACGCTGATTGCTGAGCAGCGCCTGGGCGCAGTGCTGGAGAAGCGCTATCCGGGTACGCATGACTTCGCGACCGACAAAGCGCTCTGGCAATATACCCAGGATCTGAAAAATCAGTTTCTGCGTAACGCCCCGCCGCTGAATAAAGTCATGTATGACAGCAAGATCCACGTTCTGAAGAATGCACTTGGGCTGCATACCGCCGTCTCTCGCGTGCAGGGCGGTAAGCTCAAAGCCAAAGCGGAGATCCGCGTCGCTACCGTGTTTCGCAGCGCCCCAGAACCCTTTTTACGCATGATCGTCGTTCATGAACTGGCTCATCTGAAAGAAAAAGAACATGACAAAGCGTTTTACCAGCTTTGCTGTCATATGGAGCCTCAGTATCATCAACTGGAGTTCGATACCCGCCTGTGGTTAACGCAACAATCGTTAAAGCAAACTGCGTAGTCGCGCACTGGCTTTGTCTTCAGGGCATGCTAAATTGACAAAAGAATCCCTTTTCGCAGCCTGAAGGCCTTTATGATACGTTTCGCAGTAATTGGCACAAACTGGATCACCCGCCAGTTTGTCGATGCCGCCCATGAAACCGGCAAGTATAAGTTAACCGCAGTCTATTCCCGTAGCCTTGAGCAGGCACAGACCTTCGCCAACGATTACCCTGTCGAACATCTGTTTACCTCACTGGAAGCGATGGCGCAAAGCGAGGCAATCGACGCTGTCTATATCGCCAGCCCGAACTCTTTGCATTTCCCGCAGACCGAGCTGTTTTTGCGGCATAAAAAGCATGTTATTTGCGAAAAGCCGCTGGCCTCCAATCTGGCGCAAGCCGAAGCCGCTATCGCCTGCGCGCGTGAGAATCAGGTCGTGCTGTTTGAAGCGTTTAAAACCGCCTACCTGCCTAATTTCCTGTTGTTACAGCAATCACTACCCAGAGTAGGAAAAATCAGGAAAGCGTTTATCAATTACTGCCAGTACTCCTCGCGTTACCAGCGCTATCTGGACGGTGAAAATCCGAACACGTTTAATCCGGCATTCTCCAATGGCTCGATTATGGATATCGGTTTTTACTGCCTGGCCTCAGCGGTTGCGCTGTGGGGCGAACCGCAGAGCGTTCAGGCCAGCGCCAGCCTGCTGGAAAGTGGCGTGGATGCCCACGGCGTGGTAGTGCTGAATTACGGTGATTTCAGCGTTACGCTCCAGCACTCAAAAGTAAGCGACTCGGTATTAGCCAGTGAAATTCAGGGCGAGTCGGGATCGCTGGTCATCGAGCATATCTCCGAATGCCAAAAGGTGTGCTTCGTGCCACGCGGTGGGAAAACGCAGGATCTGACGACGCCTCAACACATCAATACTATGCTGTATGAGGCAGAGGCTTTTGCCCATTTGGTTGAATCCGGCGAAGTGGATCACCCGGCACTGGCCGTCAGCCGTATCACCGCCAAACTGCAAACGGAGATTCGCCGCCAGACCGGCGTGGTTTTCCCGGCAGACGAAGCGGAAACATCGCTGACTGCGTAAAGGTGTGTAAAACGAATGTTGCAGGCCATTGACTGAAAGCATGGCCTGTAATATTTTGTAACCCGCAAAGGGGAGTAACTTCGTTGTCGGTTGATCGTCATTACGATGTGTGAAAAACCACATCCGGTCACCGGGCGATAACAAAGGAATACGCCACCGTATTCCTTTGTTGTTGTAAGTGAGACCTTGCCGAATGGCAAGGTCTATGCATAAAAAGCAGCGGCTAACGTCATTCGGCGTTGGCCGTTTTTTTATGCATGGGGAAATACAATGAATACTGTCGGCACACCGTTGTTATGGGGTGGCTTCGCTGTCGTAGTGGTAATTATGCTGGCCATCGACCTGCTGTTGCAGGGGCGTCGTGGCGCGCATACGATGTCAATGAAGCAGGCTGCGGCCTGGTCAATCGTCTGGGTAACGCTGTCGTTACTGTTTAACGCTGCCTTCTGGTGGTACCTGGCGGAAACCCAGGGGCGAGCCGTTGCCGACCCACAGGCGCTGGCGTTCCTTACCGGCTATTTGATCGAAAAATCACTGGCAGTAGATAACGTCTTTGTCTGGTTGATGCTCTTCAGCTACTTCTCCGTGCCGCCTGCGTTGCAGCGTCGGGTACTGGTGTATGGCGTGCTGGGTGCGATTGTGCTGCGTACGATCATGATCTTCGCGGGCAGCTGGCTTATCACCCAGTTTGAGTGGCTGTTATACGTGTTCGGCGCGTTCCTGTTGTTTACCGGCGTGAAGATGGCGCTGGCGAAAGAAGATGCCTCCGGTATTGGCGACAGACCGTTAGTACGCTGGCTACGCGGTCATTTGCGCATGACCGATACCATCGAAGATGAAAAATTCTTCGTGCGTAAAAACGGCCTGCTGTTTGTTACGCCGCTGATGCTGGTGTTGATTCTGGTTGAGCTGAGCGATGTGATTTTTGCCGTCGACAGTATTCCGGCTATCTTTGCCGTGACCACCGACCCGTTCATCGTGCTGACCTCGAACCTGTTTGCTATTTTGGGTCTGCGTGCGATGTACTTCCTGCTGGCGGGCGTGGCGGAGCGTTTCTCCATGCTGAAGTACGGCTTGTCGGTCATTTTGGTGTTTATCGGTATTAAGATGCTGATCGTCGATTTCTACCATATCCCGATCGCTATCTCGTTAGGCGTGGTATTTGGCATTCTGTTTGTGACGCTGGTTGTTAACGCTTGGGTCAACCACCAGCACGATAAAAAGCAGCAAATACAGTAAGTTTCATCTGCTAGCTGAAAAGCCCGACAGCACACTGCGTGCGTCGGGCTTTTTGTTTATCATGTCAAAATAATGTTAAGTCAAAGTTATAAAATATGATCTCAACGCGGAATCCAGGATATTTCGCTTCCAGAACCCTGTTCTTTCCTTATACTCAGCCATGCAAACATTTGCCCGATCCTGAAAGATGCGTCAACAGAACGCACAAAGGTAAGGCAACAACACAATGAAAGGATCACTACATGACTACGCAACGTTCATCGGGGCTACTCTCGCGTTTGGCGCAAGGGAGCCTGGTTAAACAAATTTTGATCGGTTTGGTACTGGGGATTTTACTGGCACTGGTGTCAAAACCTGCGGCTGAAGCCGTTGGTTTGCTGGGTACGCTGTTCGTCGGCGCATTAAAAGCCGTCGCGCCAATTCTGGTTCTGATGCTGGTGATGGCTTCTATCGCCAACCACCAGCACGGGCAAAAAACCAATATCCGCCCCATTCTGTTCCTCTACCTGCTCGGAACATTTTCAGCGGCATTAACCGCCGTTGTCTTCAGCTTTGCTTTCCCATCAACACTGCATCTTTCCAGCAGCGCGGGGGATATCGTACCGCCATCCGGGATTGTGGAAGTGATGCGTAGCCTGCTGATGAGCATGGTTTCTAACCCAATTGATGCTCTGCTGAACGCCAACTATATTGGTATTCTGGTATGGGCTGTCGGCCTGGGCTTTGCACTGCGCCACGGCAATGAAACGACCAAAAATCTGGTCAATGATATGTCCAACGCCGTCACCTTTATGGTGAAGCTGGTAATTCGTTTCGCGCCAATCGGTATCTTTGGTCTGGTCTCCTCCACGCTGGCAACCACCGGTTTCGCCACGCTTTGGGGCTACGCCCAACTGCTGACCGTACTGGTAGGCTGTATGCTGCTGGTGGCATTTGTGGTTAACCCACTGCTGGTCTTCTGGAAAATTCGCCGTAACCCGTACCCTCTGGTGCTGGCCTGTCTGCGTGAAAGCGGCGTGTATGCCTTCTTTACCCGCAGTTCGGCGGCAAATATTCCGGTGAACATGGCACTGTGTGAGAAACTGAATCTGGATCGTGATACCTATTCGGTGTCTATTCCGCTGGGCGCCACCATCAATATGGCGGGCGCGGCGATCACCATTACCGTACTGACGCTGGCGGCGGTGAATACGCTGGGTGTTCCGGTTGATTTACCGACTGCGCTGTTACTGAGCGTGGTGGCTTCACTGTGTGCCTGTGGTGCATCGGGCGTGGCGGGCGGTTCTCTGCTGCTGATCCCGCTGGCGTGCAACATGTTCGGTATCCCGAATGACATCGCCATGCAGGTTGTTGCCGTTGGCTTTATCATCGGCGTATTGCAGGACTCATGTGAAACAGCGCTGAACTCTTCTACAGACGTCCTGTTTACCGCTGCAGCCTGCCAGGCAGAAGACGAGCGTCTGGCAAATAACGCCCTGCGCGGCTAATCCCTACGCCCCTCCGTCATCGGGCGGAGGGGTTCTCTTCTTGTACGCTTTTTTCAATTTTGAACGGATCAATTCCGCGTTTTTGCATTCGCCGGAAGCGAATAATATTCAGGCCGTTCATCACCAGAAAACTCCCTTCGATCATCGTCCCACCAATCGATCCCAGCCAGAAATTATGGATAACCCAACAGGCAGTTGCGCACCACATGACGCAGCGCACGGTTAACCCTTTGCAGCGGAACAGCGCCCAGGTGCTGGCCAGCGTGCCAATTATCGGCAACAGCTCCATCGCATGCTGTAATTTCGCCAGCCCGAGAACCAGGGTGAGGACAATAAAAACGGTCATTACCCACAGTTTGCGGGTATGCATTGAGACAAGTGTGCGGATGGTGTTGAGTTCTGCGCTCATTCCCGCAGGCCAGGCCCCCATCAGGAAAAAATGCACGCCGATGGTGGCGCTATAGACGGCGAGTTGCAGCCGGAACCGGCGCTCATCGCGATTGAAAAAGGTGGTAATACCGATCAGAAAGGCGATGACACCTACGCCCTGGGCCAGCCAATACGCGGTCATGCAAGCAACCCCAATTCTATCTCGTAGGCCGGATTAGGCGAGTTCGCCGCCATCCGGCAACGGTTTGTGCCTGATGGCGCTGCGCTTATCAGGCCTACGGTTTGCGCAGACCTGCATGCAGGTACCATCAGGTATTTACTACAACGTTACGCCGCTTTTAAATATCGCTAACTCTCTAAAATCATTCCGCTCGTTGCAGGTTTGCTTGCCGTTGGCGAACTCGACGATGGTATCGACAAATTCTTCCAGTAACTGCGGCATCGCTTTGCCGTGGATCAACTGTCCAGCGTCAAAGTCGATCCAGTGCTTTTTCTTCGCCGCCAGCTCGCTGTTGGTAGCAATTTTCACCGTCGGCACAAAACCACCGTACGGCGTACCGCGACCGGTACTGAACAGCACCATATGACAGCCCGCGCCCGCCAGGGCACTGGTCGCCACCGCATCGTTACCCGGTGCGCTCAGCAGGTTCAGACCATGCGTCTTCAGACGTTCGCCGTAGCGCAGTACGTCCACCACCTGGCTGGAGCCTGCTTTTTGCGTGCAGCCGAGAGATTTATCTTCCAGCGTGGTGATACCGCCCGCTTTGTTGCCCGGCGATGGGTTCTCGTAGATCGGCTGGTCGTGAGCAATGAAGTACTGCTTGAAGTCATTGACCATGGTGACCAGCTTGCCGAACGTTTCTTCATCGCGGCAGTGGTCCATCAGCAGTTGCTCGGCGCCGAACATTTCCGGTACTTCGGTCAGTACGGTGGTGCCGCCGTTGGCAATCACGTAGTCAGAAAAACGCCCCAGCATCGGGTTGGCGGTAATACCGGACAGGCCGTCAGAGCCGCCGCATTCCAGACCAAACTTCAGCTCACCCAGTTTACCCGGCTCACGCTTATCGTTACGCATCACGTTGTACAACTGGTGAAGATGTTCAATCCCCGCTTCCACTTCGTCTTCCTGATGTTGGCAGACCATGAAGTGAACGCGCTCAGGATCGTACTCGCCTAAGGTTTCGCGGAAGGCATCAACCTGGTTGTTTTCACAACCAAGGCCAACCACCAGCACCGCCCCCGCATTCGGGTGACGCACCATGTTTTGCAGCATGGTGCGGGTGTTAATGTGGTCGTCGCCGAGCTGTGAACAGCCGTAGGTGTGGCTGAAGAGATGTACGCCGTCGATTCCTTCGGCATCGTTAGTCTCTTTCAGAAAACGGTTCTGCATCTGGCGCGCCATGGCGTTAACACAGCCAACCGTCGGTAGGATCCACAGTTCGTTGCGCACGCCAACATCGCCGTTAGCACGACGGTAGATCTGCACATCGCGATCCGCCGGTTGTGCAACTTCCGCCTGAAAATCAGGGTGGTAGCTATACGTGTCCAGGTCGCTCAGATTAGTGCGCGTGTTGTGAGCATGAATATGCTCACCCGCCGCAACGTCCACCAGCGTATGACCAATTGGCAAACCGTATTTAATGACGTTTTCGCCTTTCGCAATATCACGTAAAGCGAATTTATGGCCACGAGAGACCGCCTGACGCAGGGTTACCGCCTGCCCATCAACGGTGACTTCGGTTCCTTCAGCCAAATCAGCGAGCGCTACCGCGACGTTATCCAGCGCATGGATCTTGATGTATTGCATACCTTCACCCGGGCCTTAGTTCAGTTCAATGGCGAAGTAATCACGCGCATTGTTAAAGCAAATATTTCTGACCATTTCACCCAGCAACTGGATATCTGCCGGTGCTTCACCTGCAGCAACCCAACGGCCAATCATCTGGCACAGAATGCGACGGAAGTATTCATGGCGCGTGTATGACAGGAAGCTACGGCTATCGGTCAGCATGCCGACGAAACGGCTCAGCAGGCCGAGCTGGGCCAGCTGCGTCATCTGACGTTCCATCCCGTCTTTCTGATCGTTGAACCACCAACCGGAACCGAACTGCATCTTGCCCGGCATACCTTCGCCCTGGAAGTTGCCGATCATGGTGCCCAGCACTTCGTTATCTCGCGGGTTCAGGCAGTAGAGAATGGTTTTCGGCAGCAGGTTCTGTTCGTTCTGCTTGCTCAGCAGTTTGGACAGTTCTTCAGCCATCGGACGGTCATTGATGGAGTCGAAGCCAACATCCGCGCCCAACAGTTTGAACTGGCGCAGGTTGTTATTACGCAGCGCGCCGATGTGGTACTGCTGTACCCATTCGCGACGAGCATATTCCGCACCAAGGAACACCAGCACGGCAGTTTTAAACTGGGCAACTTCATGCTCACTCAGGGTTTCACCCGCCAGGCGACGCGCCAGAATGCTATCCAGTTCAGATTCGTTAGATTCGGCAAACAGCACCACGTCCAGCGCGTGGTCAGAAACTTTACAGCCGTGAGCCGCGAAGTGATCCAGACGTTTGGTCAGTGCAGCTTGCAGATCGCTGAAGCGGCGGATATCCGTGTCAGACACTTCACCAAGCTTCGCCATGTAGTCATTAAAGGTCGCCAGTTCAATGTTAAAGGCTTTATCCGGACGCCAGCTCGGCAGCACTTTCACATCAAAGCTTCCGTCTTTAGCAACGGCCGCATGATGCTCCAGAGAGTCGATCGGGTCATCGGTAGTGCCGACCATTTTCACATTCATCTGCTGCATGATGCCGCGTGCGGAGAATTTATCCTGCGCCAGCAGCTCGTTGCATTGGTTCCAGATTTCGTCGGCAGTCGCAGGAGACAGCAGCTTACCTGTAATACCAAACGGACGACGTAGTTCGAGGTGGGTCCAGTGGTACAGCGGGTTACCGATGGTGTGAGGTACGGTCGCGGCCCAGGCGTCAAACTTCTCACGATCGGACGCATCGCCGGTACACAGGCGCTCAGCGACGCCGTTGGTACGCATCGCACGCCATTTGTAGTGATCACCCTTCAGCCAGATGTCATACAGGTTATTAAAACGGTAGTTTTCAGCGATTTGTTGCGGTGGTAAATGGCAGTGGTAATCGAAGATCGGCTGGTCTTTGGCGTAATCATGGTACAGACGGCGGGCAAATTCGGTGTCCAGCAGGAAATCTTCAGTCATAAACGGGGTCATTATCGTCTTCCTCTCAACGAGTGCGTCAGATTGCTTATGTTTTGATGTTGACAAAGTTATCACACCAATTTCCATACACTGAAGATATTTTCGTGAGTTAGATCAACAAATGGTAACAAAAAAATTACTCTCAAAGAGGTAAATCACGCGTCAAGCCGCGCCAGTGCTGGCTTTGCTGAATCGAAATAATGACCACACGAAGATTCACACTTTTGTGATGGCACTCACCTTTTAAAGCTGTATGACAAGTTATCTTTTGGCCGTCGCGATACATAAGCCGACGGAATGCAAATTACCGATGTATCACCATCGGATTGACCGGTACGGAAACCGAATTAGCACAATTATTGACATGGCAAAGTTCGGGGAGTACCGGCTTTTTTTCGGTCCCCCTCGTAAAAGAACATCCTCCGCCCTGAACTGGAAGATGACCGCTCGTTCGCGGACATAACAAAACGATGAGGTTTTACATGCGTAAAATTAAAGGGTTACGTTGGTACATGATTGCACTGGTGACGCTTGGCACCGTGCTGGGTTACCTGACACGTAACACTGTGGCGGCAGCTGCGCCAACTCTGATGGAAGAGTTACACATCTCCACTCAACAGTATTCCTATATCATCGCAGCGTATTCTGCTGCTTACACCGTAATGCAACCCGTTGCCGGCTACGTGCTCGATGTGCTCGGCACAAAAGTTGGTTACGCGATGTTCGCCGTTCTGTGGGCCGTCTTCTGTGGCGCGACCGCACTGGCTGGCAGTTGGGGTGGACTGGCGCTGGCGCGTGGCGCGGTAGGTGCCGCTGAAGCCGCAATGATCCCTGCGGGTTTGAAAGCCAGTTCTGAGTGGTTCCCGGCAAAAGAACGTTCAATTGCCGTGGGGTACTTTAACGTCGGCTCTTCTATCGGTGCGATGATTGCTCCGCCGCTGGTCGTCTGGGCAATCGTCATGCACAGCTGGCAGATGGCATTCATTATTTCCGGTGCGCTGAGCTTCATCTGGGCGATGTGCTGGCTTGTGTTCTACAAACACCCGCGCGACCAGAAAAAACTGTCTGATGAAGAACGTGATTACATTCTGAATGGTCAGGAATCACAGCATAAAAACAACACCTCGAAAAAAATGTCGCTCGGTCAGATCCTGCGTAACCGCCAGTTCTGGGGCATCGCACTGCCGCGTTTCCTGGCTGAGCCGGCCTGGGGTACCTTCAACGCCTGGATCCCGCTGTTCATGTTTAAAGTCTACGGCTTTAACCTGAAAGAGATTGCGATGTTTGCCTGGATGCCGATGCTGTTTGCTGACCTGGGCTGTATCGTTGGGGGCTACTTACCGCCGCTGTTCCAGCGCTGGTTCGGCGTTAACCTGATCGTTTCACGTAAAATGGTCGTCACCATGGGCGCATTGCTGATGATTGGCCCAGGGATGATTGGTCTGTTCACCAGCCCGTACATTGCTATCGCCCTGCTGTGCGTCGGCGGCTTTGCTCACCAGGCGCTGTCCGGTGCGCTGATTACGCTTTCTTCTGACGTATTTGGTCGTAATGAAGTGGCAACGGCAAACGGCCTGACCGGTATGTCCGCCTGGCTTGCAAGTACGCTGTTTGCACTGGTTGTTGGCGCACTGGCTGACACTATCGGCTTTAGCCCGCTGTTCGCCGTACTGGCGGTATTCGACCTGCTCGGCGCACTCGTTATCTGGACGGTCTTGCAGAACAAATCGGCCAGCGAGGTCGACTCGGGATCACAGACTGGCGATCCTGCTCCGCAAAATTAACCCGCTGTTTTTCATCAAGGGTATATAATGCGAAGCCGCCAGTTATCTGGCGGCTTTTTTATCGCCGCGAGTGGAGCAGTAATCGCAAAAGTGGTATAACAAATATAGTCTGCCGTATCATGCCTGGAGCGCATATGGAAATCACCGAACCACGACGTTTGTACCAACAACTTGCAGCTGATCTGAAAGAACGCATTGAGCAAGGCGTCTATCTGGTGGGTGACAAACTCCCTGCCGAGCGCTTTATCGCCGATGAAAAAAATGTCAGCCGTACCGTGGTTCGTGAAGCAATTATCATGCTCGAGGTAGAGGGTTACGTTGAGGTACGCAAAGGATCGGGGATCCACGTCATTTCCAACCAACCCAGACACTATGTCGCGCCAGATGAAAACCTGGAATTTGCCAGCTACGGTCCTTTCGAGCTGCTCCAGGCGCGTCAGCTCATAGAAAGCAACATTGCCGAGTTTGCCGCCACCCAGGTGACCAAACAGGACATCATGAAGCTGATGGAGATTCAGGAGAAATCACGTAACGAAAAAAGCTTTCGTGACTCCGAGTGGGATCTCCAGTTCCATGTGCAGGTCGCCCTGGCAACGCAGAACTCGGCTCTGGCCGCGATTGTTGAAAAAATGTGGACTCAGCGCATTCATAACCCCTACTGGAAGAAACTGCACGACCACATCGACCTGCGCACGGTTGATAACTGGTGTGATGACCATGACCAGATCCTTCGGGCGCTGATTCGCAAAGATCCTCATGCCGCCAAACTGGCGATGTGGCAGCATCTTGAGAACACGAAGCAGATGCTGTTTAACGAAACCAGCGATGATTTTGAGTTCAATGCGGACCGTTATCTATTTACCGAAAATCCGGTCGTTCACCTCGATACAGCTGCTAACAGCGCAAAATAAACAATCTTATCAATGCAGGCGCGACCACGCGCCTGTTTCTGACACTTGGTAAGCGTTAGGTATAAAGTGTCAGCCTGTGTAAATCCTCTCGCCTCCCTCCATTGCGATAAGCAAAATCACAGTTCAACAACCGTAATTTCTATAACGGACTACGTTGACCTTTGTTACAATTAGATGCTGTTTGAATTTTTGTGTTTAAGAGCTTGCTAACTTCACAACTTTACAGGGAATAGTTCAGGCCGTGAGTTTGTAACAGACCACAAGTCATGTAAAAAATATTAATAAAATCGTGGTGTTACAAAATCCAGAAAACCGGCATGACGACAACCGATTCTCCAGGAATATTGAATGGAACTACTGACTCAATTACTAAATGCTTTATGGGCTCAGGATTTTGAAACGCTGGCCAATCCTTCCATGATTGGCATGCTCTATTTTGTACTCTTTACTATTTTGTTTCTGGAAAACGGACTGCTGCCAGCAGCCTTTTTACCTGGCGACAGCTTGCTGGTACTGGTCGGCGTACTTATTGCCAAAGGCGCAATGGGTTTTCCGCAAACGGTACTGCTGCTCACCACCGCAGCCAGCCTTGGTTGCTGGCTCAGCTATATACAAGGTCGATGGTTGGGTAATACCCGCACCGTGCAAAACTGGTTATCTCATCTTCCTGCACATTATCATCAGCGTGCGCATCATCTGTTCCATAAGCATGGCTTGTCTGCGCTGCTGGTCGGCCGCTTTATCGCGTTTGTCAGAACATTACTGCCGACCATCGCAGGATTGTCCGGCCTGAACAATGCGCGCTTTCAGTTCTTCAACTGGATGAGCGGACTGCTTTGGGTCCTTATTCTCACATCGTTGGGCTATCTGCTTGGCAAAACACCGGTGTTTCTCAAATATGAAGATCAGCTGATGTCTTGCCTGATGCTGCTTCCTGTGGTGTTACTGGTGTTTGGTCTGGCAGGTTCACTGGTTGTTCTTTGGAAAAAGAAATACGGGAACCGAGGGTAAATTATGCTGAAATCATGCATAACGCTCCGACGACTTGCCTGGTCCACCACTTTTATGTTGTTCATCGGCGCGTTGCTCCTGACCTGGTCGGTCATTCGCCAGCAGGAGTCAACGCTTGCCATTCGTGCCGTAAACCAGGGAGCCAGCATGCCTGATGGCTTCTCTATCTGGCATCACCTGGATGCCAACGGCATTCGTTTTAAAAGCATCACTCCGCAAAATGACGCCCTGCTGATTACCTTTGATTCCAGTGCACAGAGCGCAGCGGCGAAGGTCGTACTGGATCGAACGTTACCGCACGGTTTCGTTATCGCTCAGCAGGATGATAATAATCAGGCGGTTCAGTGGTTATCCCGCTTACGTGAGACCCCACACCGTTTTGGTTAATTTCCAGGAATCTGAATTAGATCACTCACTTTGGTGATTTCACCGTTTAGCGCCTATGATTAATAAACTGGGTTTATGACCCAACGCTTTATTATTCTGGAGCATCGACCCTAAACGACGAGGTCGAATCACAATGGAAGGTTCAAGAATGAAATACCGCATCGCTTTGGCAATTAGCCTTTTCGCTCTCAGTGCCGGCAGCTACGCCACCACCCTCTGTCAGGAAAAAGAACAAGACATTCAGCGGGAGATTAGCTATGCCGAAAAACACAACAATCAGAGCCGTATCAATGGGCTGAACAAAGCACTGAGCGAAGTCAGAGCAAACTGTACTGACAGCAAACTGCGCGCCAACCATCAGAAAAAAATCGCCGAGCAGAAAAATGAGATTGCCGAGCGTCAACGTGACTTAGCCGAAGCTAAGCAAAAAGGCGATGCGGATAAGGTAGCAAAGCGTGAACACAAGCTTGCTGAAGCCCAGCAAGAGCTAAAAGAACTCGAGACCCGCGATTACTAAGTACGGTAACTAGCCACTCAACTGGAGAAAACTATGTCGAAAGATAATGCTACGGAAAACCTGCGCGCTGAGCTGAAATCTCTTGCGGATACGCTTGAAGAAGTACTTAGCTCCTCTGGCGATAAGTCGAAGGAAGAGATGAGTAAAATTCGCAGCAAAGCCGAACATGCGCTGCGCGAGAGCCGCCATCGTCTGAGTGAAACCAGCGATGTAATTGCCAAACAGACCCGTGAGGCCGCGGCTAAAGCCGATAACTACGTGCGCGAAAACCCATGGACAGGCGTCGGCATTGGCGCTGCAGTCGGTGTGGTGCTTGGTGTACTGCTGTCGCGCCGTTAACAATGGCTGATTCTCAACACGCACAAGGTCCAGGCAAAGGCGTACTGGGTATTGGACAGCGGATCCTGACGATTCTCGTTGAGATCGTAGAAACACGGCTGCGGCTGGCCGTCGTTGAGCTGGAAGAGGAAAAAGCCAATCTCATCCAGATCCTGCTGATGCTTGGGCTGACTATGCTGTTCGCGGCGTTTGGCCTGATGAGCCTGATGGTGCTTATCATCTGGGCCATTGACCCTCAATACCGCCTGAACGCCATGATTGCCACCACCGTTGTGCTGTTGCTGTTAGCGCTGATTGGCGGGATATGGACGCTGCGTAAAGCACGTAAAACAACGCTGCTACGCCATACACGCCAGGAACTCGCTAATGACAGGCAAGCCCTGGAGGATGATGCATAATGAGCAGCAAAGTCGAACGTCAAAAGCGTAAGGCGCAACTGCTTGGACAGATCCAGCAGCAACGGCTGGATCTGTCTGCGACTCGCCGCGACTGGCTGGAAGCCACCGAGGTCTACGATCGTGGCTGGAAGACGCTACTGAACCTGCGTGGCTGGGTGTTGGTCGGGAGCAGTATTATGGCGGTTCGCACCATCCGCAACCCGAATCTGCTGGTACGCTGGGCTAAGCGCGGCTTTAGCGTCTGGAGTATCTGGCGTCTGGTGAAATCGACCATCAGACAGCAGCAACTGCGCGGCTAATCCTTTCCTTGCCCCCAACCTCAAAATTTTTGAAAAATACTGACAGTTTTCCTTGCTAACAATTCTCATTAAGCACGTTTATGATTCTCTCCATCGACAGCAACGACGCGCTCTGCAGCGTCGATGCACAAAAAAACACAATAAGCCGCCTGAGTGGTTTCCTGGAGAGTATGATGAAGAAATTAGAAGATGTTGGTGTACTGGTAGCGCGCATTCTGATGCCAATCCTGTTTATTACCGCAGGTTGGGGAAAAATCACCGGATATGCGGGTACCCAACAGTACATGGAAGCCATGGGCGTCCCAGGATTTATGCTGCCGCTGGTGATTCTGCTTGAGTTTGGCGGCGGTCTGGCAATTCTGTTCGGTTTCCTGACTCGTACAACCGCGCTGTTCACCGCAGGCTTCACATTGCTGACGGCGTTCCTCTTCCACAGCAACTTTGCGGAAGGTGTGAACTCTCTGATGTTCATGAAAAACCTGACCATCGCAGGCGGTTTCCTGCTGCTGGCTATCACCGGTCCAGGCGCATTTAGTATTGACCGTGTACTGAATAAAAAGTGGTAAGCAAACTATACCCGTCATTCTTCAAGTTGCAGGTGTGTTGGCTTCACTCAGAAACCCCAGTCACATAGTTATCTATGCTCCTGGGAGTTTCTTCCCTTGCCGCCTTCCTGCAACTCGAATTATTTAGGGTATATACTTATTAAAAGACGAGGGGGTTTACTCCTCGTTTTGCTATCCGGGAGAGAGATAATGGGACAACTGATTGACGGCGTCTGGCATGACACCTGGTACGATACCAAATCAACCGGTGGAGAATTTCAACGTTCAGCATCGGCTTTCCGTAACTGGCTCACCGCGGATGGCGCGCCTGGCCCTACCGGTGAAGGTGGCTTTGCTGCCGAAAAAGACCGCTATCATCTGTACGTTTCTCTGGCCTGTCCGTGGGCGCATCGCACGCTGATTTTGCGCAAACTCAAAGGGCTGGAACCGTTTATTTCCGTTTCTGTTGTGCATCCGCTGATGCTGGAAAACGGCTGGACCTTTGACGATAACTTCCCGGCGGCAACCGGCGATACCCTGTATCAACACGAATTTCTTTATCAGCTCTATTTACACGCCGATCCGCACTACAGCGGTCGGGTCACCGTTCCGGTGCTGTGGGATAAAAAGAACCACACTATTGTCAGCAACGAATCTGCAGAAATCATCCGCATGTTTAACACCGCGTTTGATGCGCTGGGCGCGAAAGCCGGAGATTACTATCCCCCTGCCCTGCAAAGCAAAATCGACGAGCTGAACGGCTGGATTTATGACAACGTTAATAACGGCGTGTATAAAGCCGGATTTGCCACCAGTCAGGAAGCCTACGACGACGCCGTGGATAACGTCTTTCAATCTCTGGCACGGCTGGAGCAGATCCTTGGGCAACATCGCTACCTGACCGGCGACCAGTTAACCGAGGCCGACATTCGCCTGTGGACCACGCTGGTACGCTTTGATCCCGTGTATGTCACCCACTTCAAGTGCGACAAACACCGGATTAGCGACTATCTGAACCTGTACGGTTTCCTGCGTGATATCTACCAGATGCCGGGTATTGCGGAAACCGTCAATTTCGATCATATCCGCAATCACTACTTCCGTAGCCACAAAACCATTAACCCGACCGGCATTATTTCTGTTGGGCCGTGGCAGGACCTCAACGAACCTCATGGGCGTGACGAGCGTTTCGCATGATTTACACAGGCCCCCATTTGGGGGCTAAATAATTAATACCGTAAATATTTACCATCATTTCATTCACGGCTATTCTTAATTTGATTACTTTAAAAACAAGTAATTGAATGCAGAACGAGGCAAAAATGGATTGGTATTTAAACGTATTAAAGAATTACTTTGGTTTTGGTGGCCGCGCGCGTCGTAAAGAATACTGGATGTTTGTGCTGGTCAACATCATCTTCACATTCGTGCTGGGTATTCTGGACAGAATGTTTGGCTGGGAGCGCGCCGGTGGAGAAGGCATATTAACGACGATTTACGGGGTTCTGGTCTTTATTCCGTGGTGGGCGGTACAGTTCCGGCGTTTACATGACACCGATCGTTCAGCCTGGTGGCTACTGGTGCTGCTGATCCCGATCGTAGGCTGGCTGGTGATCATCATTTTCAACTGTCAAAACGGGACTCAGGGGAGCAACCGCTTCGGGCCCGATCCCAAACAGTTATCCTGACGTAGCATATGTAGATGCCTGATGGCGCTGCGCTTATCAGGCCTACAACATACTCCGTCTTCCAGGCCGGATAAGGTGCTTCGCACCGCATCCGGCGTAACAGTCAGGCTATTTACCCGCAAACAGCTTGGGGATTTCCCGCAGACACCAGGATTTCGCCTCGCCCATGCTGTCACGACGCCAGGCCATAATAATATCTATCTCGCTTGTCGATTCCGGACTAACGACCCGCAGCCGACCAGCCGCAATATCCTCTTCCACCAGTGGATACGGCATCGTCGCCACGCCAAGTCCTGCCAACAGCGCCTGACGTTTATCTTCTATCGTACTCACCGTCAGACGCGGCTGCTTATCCAGCAGTTGAACCGTCAGCACCGGACGTTCACGGGCGGTATCCGCCACCGCGATCCCACGGTATTTAACGCGGGTGACTTCCGATAACGGTTCCGGCTCCTGATGAATGGGATGATCCGGGGCCGCTACATAGACGTTCATCAGCGAGTACAGCTTGCGCGAGTTGATTTCTGAGGATGAGCGAAAATGCATATCCGGCGCAATCACGATATCCGCCCGCCCCTGCTCAAGACGCTCCCACGCCCCGGCCAGAACTTCGGTAATAACGGAAAGCTGGGTATTGGCCTTCCCGGCAAGCCTGTCGATCAGCGGGAAAAACGCCGCCGTCGGCACCAGCGCTTCGGTAACGATAGTCAGATGCGTTTCCCAACCGCGAGCCAATGCTTCGGCATCGGTAGTCAGTTTATCCGCAGCTTCCAGCAGTACGCGCCCGCGCTCCAGCAACATACGCCCAACGTTAGTAAATTTTGTGCGGTGGCCTGAGCGGTCAAACAGCACCACGTCCAGCTCTTCCTCCAGCTTCTGCATGGTATAGCTAAGTGCGGAAGGAACGCGTCCCAGTTCGTCTGCCGCAGCAGCAAAACTACCGCGTCTGTCTATTGCGTCCATGACGCGTAACGCTTCAAGCGTTAAAGCCCTTTCTTTGGCCATCTCGTTCTCATTCAGGAAATTTGAACATACCGGGCAGAATATCTGGCTAACAATGCAGCGTCTAGCCATTTAACATAAAAGGAAGTAAAGAGAGGTCAAGAACTATGATTACTACCCGTACAGCCAAACAATGCGGGCAAGCAGACTACGGCTGGCTGCAGGCCCGTTATACCTTCTCCTTTGGACACTATTTTGATCCTAAACTGCTGGGTTATGCCTCGCTGCGTGTTCTGAACCAGGAAGTTCTGGCACCGGGGGCCTCTTTCCAGCCACGGACCTATCCGAAGGTGGATATCGTCAATCTGATCCTCGAAGGGGAAGCGGAGTACCGAGACAGCGAAGGCAACCATATCAAGGCCAAAGCAGGTGAAGTGCTATTGCTCGCGACACAGCCCGGGATCAGCTATAGCGAACACAATATCAGCAAAGATAAGCCGTTAACCAGAATGCAGCTCTGGCTGGACGCCTGCCCGCAGCGTGAAAACGCCTGTGTACAGAAAGCCACGCTGGGCACCGGTAAGCATCAGCTGCTGGCCTCGCCGGACGGTGAACAAGGCAGCCTACATCTGCGCCAACAGGTATGGGTGCACCACGTTGAGCTGCAGCAAGGTGAATCGTTGAGTTTTCAGTTACATGGGCCACGTGCTTATTTACAGTCGATTCACGGCAGATTCCATGCGGTGACGTCTGGCGCCGAAAAAGAAGCGCTCACCTGTGGCGATGGGGCATTTATTCGTGACGAAACTAACATAACGTTAGTCGCCGATACTCCGCTGCGCGCTTTGCTGATAGATTTGCCCGTATAGTCAGGGAAAACAATGGAGTACGACTATTGAGCAAGAAATCATCAAAAAAACGCCAGCCTCAGGTTGAGCCGAAAAAACAGGAAACAGTTACCTTCGGCTATGAAGAAATGCTGACAGAGCTGGAAGCGATTGTGGCCGATGCCGAACTACGGCTGGAAGACGAAGAAGCCGCCTGAACAGGCGGCTTAGACTTATGCCGGGTGGCGTCAACGGCTTACCCGGCTTACAGATTAATGTGCCTTACTGGCCATGATCTCAATAATCTGCTTGTCGGTTTCCTGCATTGAACGACACGCCAGCGCACACAGGTTAGCGATAGATTGTTCCACGTTATGCGCCACAATCCCTTCGTTGCCGGTTACAGCAGTATCATCCAGCGCCATCAGTACCGCTTTCCACGCCGCGGAAGCACTGGTTGAGACTTTCATCGCGCAGCTGTTTGAAGCGCCATCGCATATCATTCCGCTCACGTCGCCAATCATGCTGCTGATCGCCATCGCGATGGTGTTGTAGCGACCATCTACGATCCATGCCATCCCCGCTGCTGCCCCCATCGCCGCCGTAGTTGCCGCACACAGTGCAGACAAACGCGGAAGCTGATGATGGATGTAGATAGCGCTCAGATGAGACAACATTAGCGCACGTGCCAGTTTCTCCTCATCCGCGCCAAAGTGCTCAGCCACCACCATCACCGGAACAGTCGCGGTAATGCCCTGATTACCGGAGCCGGAGTTGCTCATGGCCGGCAGCGTCGCCCCGCCCATTCGCGCATCCGATGCCGCACTGGTGCGGATCAGAATAGAGGTGGAGAGATCGTTCGCCAGCAGGCCACGCGCACACTGCTTCTCAAGCGTAGTTCCGATGTGCAAACCCCAGTTACCGCGCAGCCCTTCCTGAGACAGCGCACCGTTCAGTTTTGCCGCATCGAGAATGAAGCGGATTGACTCAAACGGTACCGCGTTCACGAACGCCAGAATCTCTTCCAGCGAGGTGTGAGACAATACCGCCAGCGGCGACTCCTGCTCCTCTTCCTGAGCGTTCTGTTCTGTGGTGAACACTACGCCCTTATTGGTCTCGATGTGCACAATGTTGGTATGACCGCCCACAATCGTCACGCACGCCCATCCTTCAGCGCTGTAAACCTTCGCGCGGGAAAAGAGGATGTCCTCGCAAGGCTCCTGCAGCATCACCGCAACCTTGCCAGCGCTCAGAATCGCTTTCGCATCGGCGATCGCTTGTGGCGACGCATCTTTCAGTACCTCTAAACCGGCACGGGCATTTCCCCCCAGCGCACCCAGCGCCGCCGCGACAGGTAACCCGACCATTCCGGTACCCGGCACGGTAACGCCCATGCCGTTTTTCATCAGGTTCGGTGAGACCCACGCGTCAATGCGTTCAACCGCGCCGTCCAGCTCAGAGGAGGCAACCGCCGCCGCCAGAGCCAGAGAGATAGGTTCTGTACAGCCCAACGCAGGCTTAACTTCTTCCTGCACCGCGCGGATAAAACTATCCCATAATGGATTCAATGTAGTCTCAAACATAACAACAACCTTTGCTCAAATATCTCAGGAAAATGCCAGGAACGGAGAAACGCACAACAGCAGGCCCGTGAAAATAATCAGATACAGGGAAGCGCCTTTGTATTTGTGCAGTGCAGGAACTTTGTAGACCAGCCAGGCCGGGATCAGACAACCCACCATGCCGAAGATAGGGCTACAAATAGAGGTGAAGCTCAGCACCGGCGCGTTGAGCACAATTGCGCTCCAGGCCAGCAGGATGGCAAAAATCATAATGCCGCGCTGAACAAAGGTTTCGTTGATTTTCTCAGCCGGCATATAGCGGCGCAGAATGTTCATCACGATCCCTTGAGTCGCTTCACGGAAACCTAAGTAGACACCGAAGAAAGCGGTCATAACGGCGAAAATGTTCAGAATAACGCTGACGATTTTCACCCAGCCAGCACCCGCACCATTGATAAATTGCGCGGCAATCGCCAGAGCGGAAATGTTCTGCTCATAAGCTTTAACCGCTTCGTCGTGGCCCATCGCCAACGTGAAGGAAACGGCGTAGAAAAAGACGGTAACAAACAGAATACCGAACGCGATGTTCATGGCACGCAGGGCTTTATGGCGCGCCACTTCGATGGATTTGTTGCGTGAACGGTATGAGATAACCATCGGGCTTAAGGTCTGAATAAACAGAATCGAGGTCAGCGTAAACGGCAGAGTGATGATCGCATTTTTGATCAGCAGCGCCATCGGCGGCAGTGAACCCGCGTTATGCAGATGCCACATCCCTACCATCGACACGCCAAGCGCTGCCACAACCAGCAGCTTGGTCATTACCATGCCGGTGGAGATTTTAAACAGCATTTGTTCCCCGCGTGACGAGATAGCCACCAGGATGCAAATCAGTACCAGGCCATAGAACGGGCTGTCGGACAGTAAACCTTCCGTCACACCAAACGTGTGCAGATAGGAGGCGCTGTCATTGGTGATGGCGGTGGAATAAACGAACATCCAGATAACCAGCATCACAAAATACAACGCACCTAACAGGATGCCCCAGTTCTTACCCAGATAGCCACTGATCACGCTCGGGTAGTCTTTACACTCCGGGGACTCAGCCAGCGTGTTGATAAACAGGCGCTGGAACAGGTACATGGCAGGGTAGCCGATGATAGAGGAGAGCAAGAACACCCACAGCCCCATCAATCCTACCTGGACAGGAAGAAAAACAATCCCCGCGCCAATTGCCATACCGATACTCATAATGACCCAGCCGGTGTCCGTGCTGTCGAACTTAATGGCTTCACGCCATTCGCTTTCGGTCATTCCCGCCCGACGTGCCGGAGCAGATGCGTCGAGTATTACGCTACTATTCGTTGCCGTTTCCATAATTTCCCGCTCAATGTGTAGGTAGAGGTTTTTATATTTTTTTCGTACTGCATCAATGCGATACGCAGTACTTAGGTGCAGGTGAGCTATTGGAGTAATGAAGAAATCATACGCGCAGGATCAGAGAAAAACTTCACAAACAAACCCCTGTAATTTCTAAAAGTTAAGAAATATTTTCTCTTTTATATGCATATTTAGGATTTAAATTCTATTTTTGAAGCAGATCACAACAAAAAAAATGCGCACTAAAGTGTTAATGCTGATCAGTTAACACCTCACCTTCTGCGTTTTTTGTTAAAACAGCAAAACAGATTTAACTGGAAGTCAGAGCGTTGAAGCGATGACCCCGGTCCGGC
>NZ_JAOWHT010000044.1:0-10329 GCF_030332445.1 Citrobacter sp. Cpo126 | reverse complement strand
ACAGGCAGACGGAATAAGACGAATAGCTCGCGCAGCGACGATTTTCCCGCCGGGAGCCTGGGATGCAAGGGAGGCGGCGGCGCTTACGCCTTATCCGGCCTACAAACGCACCCTTTCATCTCAGGTACAGACCACTTTAATCGCCAGACCACCGCGTGACGTTTCGCGGTATTTGTCGTTCATATCTTTGCCCGTTTCGTACATAGTCTCGATCACTTTATCGAGCGAAACGCGTGGCTCAGATGTGCGACGTAGCGCCATGCGTGCGGCGTTGACGGCTTTTACCGCGTTGATCGCATTACGCTCAATGCACGGTATTTGCACCTGTCCAGCAACCGGATCGCAGGTCAGCCCCAGGTTATGCTCCATGGCGATTTCCGCCGCAATACAAACCTGCGACGGGCTACCGCCGAGCAACTCGGTCAGCCCGGCTGCCGCCATTGAACAGGCTACGCCAATTTCACCCTGACAGCCGACTTCGGCACCAGAAATAGAGGCGTTCATTTTATACAGCGCCCCTATCGCCCCCGCGGCCAGCAAGTAGCGGGCAATGGAGTTTGCATTCACCGGACGGCGGAACTTGTCGTAATAGGCCAATACGGCAGGGATAATTCCACATGCGCCGTTGGTCGGTGCCGTCACAACCCGGCATCCGGCGGCGTTTTCTTCGCTCACGGCCAGCGCGAACATGTTGATCCAGTCGATAACGTTCATCGGGTCGCTGGACAGATTATCGCTGGAAACCAGTAACCGACGTAATGCTACGGCGCGACGCGGTACGTTAAGCGGGCCAGGCAGGACGCCTTCGGTGTTCATGCCGCGCTCAATCCCGGCGTGCATGACATCCCAGATGGCGGCAAAGCCAGCATCGATTTCTTCTTTGCTGCGCATCGCCAGTTCGTTCTGCATCATCAGACCGGAAACGGACAGCCCGTTACGCTCACACAGTTTCAGCAGTTCGCTGGCGGAATGAAAATTGTAGGGCACGTGTGCTTCAACATCATGCGCCTGACCAAATTGCTCCTCTTCAACGATAAAACCGCCGCCGACGGAGTAATAGGTTTTGCTTAATAGCGTCTCGGTGCCGTTCCATGCGGTGATACGCATGCCATTTTCATGGCGCGGCAGCGTTTCGGTGTGAAAGAGGATATTTTTGTCTGGGGAGAAATCGACAATATGCGTGCCCTCTGCAACCGGTAAACGCCCGGTACGGGCCACTTCCTGAGTAAAACCAGCGATAGAATCTATATTAACGTTTTGCGGACTGTTACCGGCCAGTCCCATCATGATGGCGACATCCGTCGCATGACCTTTTCCGGTCAGGGAAAGCGATCCATAAAGATCGACCACAATATGCGTAGCCTTGGGAAGTTCCCCGCTGCTGACCAACAGATCGATAAAGCTTTTACCTGCGTTCATTGGCCCCACGGTATGGGAGCTGGAAGGTCCAATGCCAATCTTAAAAATATCGAATGCGCTAATCATATCCACACCCTCGGATTGCCGTTCAGTGAAGACCAGGTTTCACACTCATTAAGGATCGGGGCGATCCTGAGATCGCCCCGCAAGGGATTACAGCGTGTCGCCACGTACGGCGATGGCTTCAATCTCCAGCTTCACATCCTTTGGTAAGCGGGCGACCTGTACGCAGCTGCGCGTAGGGTAAATTGCCTTATGCTCATCAAAGAACTTCTGGTACACCTGATTAATGGTGGCGAAGTCGTTCAGGTCAGAAACGAAAACGGTCGTCTTCACGATATCGCTCACTTTCAAACCTGCGGACTCGACGATCGCTTTCACGTTTTCCAGGCTTTGACGCGCCTGATCGGCCACGTTTTCAGCCACTTCACCGGTCTGTGGACACACCGGAATTTGACCTGACGTCAACACCATGCTGCCCAGATCCACACCCTGTACGTAAGGCCCAATCGCCCCTGGCGCACATTCGGTTGCAATTACTTTTCTCATAGTCCCTCCGGCGTCAGAGCGCCTGGGTGAAAGTACGTGAAATAACATCCTGCTGCTGTTCGCGGGTCAGCGCGTTGAAGCGCACCGCATAACCAGACACGCGGATCGTCAGGTTCGGATAGTTTTCCGGGTGCTCAATGGCATCCATCAACATTTCACGGTTCATAACGTTAACGTTCAGATGCTGACCACCTTCCACATGTGCTTCATGGTGGAAGTAACCGTCCAGCAGACCGACCAGGTTGGTTTTACGCACTCCATCCTCTTTGCCCAGCGCTGCCGGCACAATGGAGAAGGTGTACGAGATACCGTCTTTGGCATAGGTGAACGGAAGTTTGGCAACCGAGGTTAACGACGCCACCGCACCTTTACGATCGCGGCCGTGCATCGGGTTCGCCCCTGGCGCAAACGGCGTACCTGCGCGACGTCCGTCCGGCGTATTACCGGTTTTCTGTCCGTACACCACGTTGGAGGTAATGGTCAGAATGGACTGCGTCGGCACCGCGTTACGGTAGGTTGGCAACACCTTAATTTTCTTCATAAAGCGTTCGACCAGGTCGCAGGCAATGCTGTCTACGCGCTCGTCGTTGTTGCCGTATTGCGGATAGTCGCCTTCGATTTCGAAATCAACTGCCAGACCATTTTCATCACGAATCGGTTTCACGCGAGCGTATTTGATAGCCGACAGAGAATCCGCCGCCACGGACAGACCCGCCATACCACAGGCCATCGTGCGATAGACATCACGATCGTGCAGCGCCATCAGCGAAGCTTCGTAGCTGTACTTGTCGTGCATGTAGTGGATGATGTTCAGCGCGCTGATGTACTGCACGGCCAGCCAGTCCATAAAGTGGTCCAGGCTCTCCATCACCGTGTCGTAGTCCAGCACGTCATCCATCAGCGGTGCCGTTTTCGGCCCGACCTGGATTTTCAGCTTCTCATCCACGCCGCCGTTGATTGCATACAGCAACGTTTTGGCGAGGTTGGCACGTGCCCCGAAGAACTGCATTTGCTTGCCGATAACCATCGGGCTGACGCAGCAGGCAATGGCATAGTCATCGCTGTCAAAGTCGGCACGCATCAGATCGTCGTTTTCATACTGCAAAGACGAGGTGATGATAGACACCTGGGCGGCGTACTTTTTGAAGGCTATCGGTAGCTGCTCAGACCACAGCACCGTCAGGTTCGGCTCAGGTGCCGGGCCCATGGTGTGCAGCGTATGCAGATAGCGGAACGAGTTTTTGGTCACCAGCGTGCGGCCATCCAGCCCCATACCGCCGATAACTTCGGTCGCCCAGATTGGGTCGCCTGAGAACAGGGTGTCGAATTCCGGCGTACGCAGGAAGCGCACCATACGGATCTTCATAATGAAGTGGTCGATCAGCTCCTGCGCCTGCTGCTCATTTAGCACGCCCGCTTTGAAATCGCGCTCAATGTAGATGTCGAGGAACGATGCGGTACGGCCCAGCGACATAGCGCCACCGTTCTGAGATTTCACCGCAGCCAGGTAAGCAAAGTACACCCACTGCACCGCTTCCTGCGCATTACGCGCCGGACGGGAGATATCGCAGCCGTATTTCGCCGCCATTTCCTGCATTTGCAGCAGAGCGCGACGGTGTTCAGACAGCTCTTCGCGAAGACGAATCGTGGCTTCAAGATTCTGGCCCCACTCCAGGTTCGACTGGAGATCGGCAAACTGCAGTTCACGCTCACGCACCAGATAGCGGATACCGTACAGCGCGACGCGGCGATAATCACCGATGATACGACCACGACCGTAACCATCCGGCAGGCCGGTCAACACGCCGGATTTACGGCAGCGCAGCATATCCGGAGAGTAGGCGTCGAATACGCCCTGGTTATGGGTTTTACGCAGTTCAGTAAACTGGTATTCAAAATCAGCATCCATCTCACGACCATAAGCATCAAAAGAGCTTTTGATCATATTGATGCCGCCAAACGGATGCAGAGCACGCTTGAGCGGCTTATCCGTTTGTAGACCGACGATTTTTTCCAGTTCTTGTTCAATATAACCGGCGTCATGCGCGGTTATCGTGGTCGCAATATTGGTATCGAAATCAACCGGCGCGTGCGTCGAGTTTTCAATACGGATGCCCGCCATAACTTTTTCCCACAATGCAGTGGTCGCAGGCGTTGCTTCGGCGAGGAAAGATTCATCCCCTTCATAAGGCGTATAGTTGTGCTGAATAAAATCACGGACATTAATTTCTTCTTTCCAGTCCGTACCTTTAAAGCCATTCCAGGCTTCGGCATACAGCATATCGCTGGTATCGATATTTACCTTCATGAAAAATAATCTCTCTGCTGAAATTTAATTATGCAAATTCTACTGGTGTATTAATTTTGCCTAAGGCAATGGCATCACGCGCAATCATTTTCTCTTCATTTGTGGGAATAACCGCACAAATAACACGAGCATCTTTATTAGAGATAATTCTTTCGCCATGGGAATTTGGCAGGCTATTCATTTCGCTGTCGATATTCACCCCTAAAACGGCGAGATGTTCAATAACCAGACGACGAATTAATACCGAGTTCTCACCAATTCCGCCGGTGAAAATAATCCCATCAAGACGATGCAGCGATGCGGCATGTCCGGCGATATGGCGTGCAATACGATGCACAAACGTTTTAATCGCCAGCTGCGCACGCTCATGTCCTTCGTGCCAGGCTTTTTCTAACGTACGTAAGTCAGAGGACAAACCGGAAATACCCAGTAAACCGGACTCTTTATTCACTACGCGCTCAAGGTCGCCGAGCGTCTGGTTGGTTTCGCTGGCAATCCACGCCATGGCGCCGAAATCGACGTCGCCACTGCGTGTGCCCATCATCAGCCCTTCCAGCGGCGTCATGCCCATTGAGGTATCAACGCTCTGTCCATTACGTACCGCACAGATTGACGCGCCGTTGCCCAGGTGCGCCACAACCAGACCGGAGTCATCATGTTGCAACTCGAGAAGCTCATGCGCCCGTTGAGAAACATAGCGGTGCGACGTGCCGTGGAAGCCATAACGACGAACGCCCAACTCCTCATAATATTTCCACGGTAAACCGTACAGATAGGCCTCAGGGGCCATCGTCTGGTGGAAGCTGGTATCAAAAACCGCAACCTGCTGCACGCCTGGGAAAAGGTGCTGAGCGGATTCGATCCCACTCAAGTTCGCATAATTATGTAACGGGGCTAATGGCGATACCCGGCGAATATTATCGATAACTTCGTCAGTAATAATTGCTGATTCGGTAAAGATATTTCCGCCGTGGGCAATGCGGTGGCCAATTAAGGCCACGCTGTCCATTAAATTACGTTTCTCCAGTTCAACGGCAATTGCTTTTAATGCGTCTTCGTAGCTGTGGTGAGCCAGCTTAGCTGGCTCTCCTCCATTAATTGCTATGAACGCATTTTCAGAGTTAATACCGTCTGCAATTCCCGCCATTAAAACTTCACAGTTTGCTGCATCCAGCACTGAGAATTTAATGGAAGACGAACCACAGTTAATAACCAGTACTACCGGAAACTCATTCATTTCACTACTCCGCTCATCCTGAGCTTAAGGATTAAAACAGTTTGTAGACGATGTTCAGGATGGTCAGCAGACCAATCACGGTAACAAACACGTTATCCAGACGGCCACGGTATTTCGCCAGTGATGGCGCTTTACGAATGGCATACATCGGCAGCAGGCAGAGCAGAGAGGCAATAATCGGCGCGCCCATTGCTTCAATCAGGTCCAGGATGTTCGGGTTGGCGTAAGCCACAACCCAGGTGGAGCCCATGATGAAGATCATGCTGATGGTATTAAGTTTGCCGGCAGAAACTTTCGTTTTATCGCCTTTATAACCAAACTTCAGCACCAGACCGTTCAGACCTTCCAGCGTGCCCAGATAGTGGCCGAAGAAAGATTTGAAGATAGCAACCAGGGCGATGATTGAAGCACCGTACTCCAGAACAGTTGCGAAGGTGGACTTCGTACCGGACAGTGAAGCGAAGTGGTTCGCAAGGTAAGACAGCACAGGAATGTTTTGCGCTTTCGCATCCGCCATGTTTGCCGGAGACAGCGTGAACAGGCAGCTAAAGGCGAAGAACATAACCACGGCAACCATCAGCATACTGGCGCGAGAGATGATTTTAGAACACTTCTGCTCGGTGAACTCGCGACCAAAATCTTTCTCATACTCTTCACGTTTGGAGACCACGAAGGAAGAAACAATCGGTGAGAAGTTGAAAGAGAACACCATGATGGAAATACCCAGCCATACGGTAACCAGGATGCCGTCATGGCCGGTCAGGGCGATATTGCTGATATCAACCTGATCGATAACCGCAGAGTTCCAGTAAGGGATCAGGGACAGAGAAATAAGCACCAGGCTGGCAATGAACGGCCATACCAGGTAGCTCATCACTTTAACCATCAGATCTTTACCAAACCAGATGACGAATGCCATCAACAGCAACAGGAACAACGCCACGAAGCCACGGTTTAACGCTGGCATCTGCAGCTGGTTTTCCCAGAAGGTCATAAAGGTGTTGGTAATGGTGACGCCATAAATCCACAGCAGCGGACAAATCGCAAAGAAGTAGAGGAACGTGATAACCACGCCGCCCGTTTTACCAAAGTGCTCTTCAACCGTTTCTGTGATGTTACCGGAAGGGTTAGAACCGGAAAGACACAGGCGTGCCAGCGCACGGTGGCAATAGAAAGCGATGGGGTATGCTAACACCAGCATGATCAGAATGGGGATCAGTCCGCCAAAACCTGCGCGGATAGGGAAGAACAGCACCCCAGCGCCGATGGCTGTACCAAATAAACCCAGTGTCCAGGTGGTGTCCGATTTGCGCCAGGACGACTGTTTTGTCTGGCTGGATACAATGCTATCAGTAGTACTCATATCCTATCCTCAACGAAGTATATTAAGCGTCAACTAAACCAGTAATTTGAGATACACGAGAAAGGTCGATATTACCGCCAGAAATAATGCTGACTGTTTTTCTGTTCTGGATATAGCTATCTAATTTCCCGCTTAATAATGCTGCGCATGCCAGCGCGCCGGCACCTTCAGTCACAACTTTATTTCGCTGAATTAATGCCACCATGCTGTTGCGAATTTCATCTTCGCTGACCAGGACAATGTCATCCACCAACTCACGAACAATTTCATACGTTAAAGTACCCGGGCGGGAAACGTCACAACCATCCGCCAGGGTGCCGGTCGTTCGGTGCGTGGTTATTTCTCCAGCGTGGAAAGAAGCCGCCATGCCGTGAACGTTTTCAGACTGTACGCCAATAATTTTAATGGTCGGGTTAATAGATTTAATTGCCACCGCAATACCAGCAATCAGTCCACCACCGCCAATTGGCACAATCACGTTATCGACATCGTACAGATCTTCCAGAATTTCCAGACCAATAGTGCCCTGACCAGCAATAACTTTCGGGTCATCATAGGGTGGAATAAAGATACGGCCTTCAGTTTCCACAATCTCGCTAACCTTAGCGATGGTGTCGTTGAAGTTGTCGCCGTGCAGTACAACTTCTGCGGAATAATCGCAGGTTGCCGCTACTTTAGACTTCGGTGCGCCTTTCGGCATCACCACTTTGCCGTCAATTCCGAGCATGGCGCAGGAGAGAGAAACCCCTTGCGCATGGTTCCCTGCAGAGCAAGCCACCACGCCTTTACATCTTTCCGCTTCGGTTAATGAACTGAGCTTGTTAAAAGCGCCGCGGATTTTAAATGAACCGGTACGCTGCATGTTTTCAAACTTGAGGAAAATTTCCCCTTTGCAACGTTCACTAAAATAGTTAGAGCGAGGCATTCCCGTTTTATAAATTTTCCCCGCAAGTCTTTTTTTCGCTTCGAGGATATCTTCAATTGCAACTGGGAGATCGTATGTAATGTGCATTAGAACCTCTTACCTGGGTATTAAAGTAAATAGATAGCCGTGACCATTGTCAGATATAGACAAATGGCGTTTATTTCGTGTTAAAACAAATTTAATCTTTAATCAATTTCAATTAATTGCCTTCGTCTCCGACAATTATATGATGAATACTCTTTGGCTAATTCCACCAAAATAGATGCTGCTTTTTTAATTCGATAATTTTTCGACCACACGGCGGCATAACGCGCGACGGGTAAGGTTTCTTCTACCGGGATAGTAATAAACTGGTTTGAGCCAAACGGTGTGGTCATATCGCAGGGAATTACTGTTAAGAAATCAGCATTGAGAACAAGATTATAAATCGTAACGACAGAGTCTGTTTTAACGATGTTTTCACTGCTGATGCCATTATTCTGTAACGTGGTAAGAAGTTCGCTGTAGTACCCCATATTCGTTTGTGGCAACACCCACTGTTCGTTTTTCAACGCGCTCAGCGAGGTGATGCCGGTGCATGTTCGGGACTTGCTGGCAACCAGGATAAAGTCTGACTCAAAGAGCGGCTCAACATGCAGATCGTGCAGTTTCATCTCATCACTCAGCGTACCGATGGCGAAATCCAGACGTCCGTCACGGATTGCCGGTAAGAAGGAGGAGAGCTGAGCTTCATACATAGAAACCTGCGCCTTCGGGAACACTTCTTTGAATTTTTTAATCATGCCGGACATGATGGTGAAGGCAATCAGTGAAGGAAAGCCAAACGACACATCAACGACCGCGTTGCTCGTCATGCTGTTCATCTCATCAACCATGTTTTTCATTTCACGGGTAATAGATTCAGACCATGAGAGCATCACCTGACCTGCCTGAGTCAATGTCACACCAGTATTTTTACGTACAACTAACTCAATACCGAAATAAGCCTCTACATCATTAATGATTTTGCTGACAGCCGGTTGAGTTAAACCTAATTCTTTTGCAGCTGAGCCGATAGAACCGCTTCTAATGACTTCCTGAAAGACCACTAAGTGCTGTGTTTTAGGGAGTGTAATAGTATTCATATCGACCTGCGTTAATTACTTTGTTGACGGCAGGAAGTGTACCAAATTAAGCGAACAAGGATATGTGCTACCCCTCACAAATCCCCTTGACTTACATTTTGTAAGACTATCGTTAAAATTTAAATCACTTAACAATCATATAGATATGAATTATCGATCTCACTTTATCCTGACTTTAGTCAAAAAAAGATGGGGGGATAACGATTTTTTATGGCTATAACACCTCCATTTTTTCCACTATTTTTTAAAACCATGAAAGGCTATATTTCAATCAATTACAGAACAATTACCAGGCAAGATGGCGCTTAAATTTAATAAACAACTTATCAAATTTAATTATATTTTAATGATTATGGCGATTAAATAACGTTATGCATCACATTTTTTCGCCATATTTGTTTGTAAAGAAACATTGCGTTTATTAAAATTCAATCTAAAAAACACAAACAATTATCATATGCAACATTATATTAACACTGATTTTGTGCAATTTATTAGCAAGTAATTTTGTGATGGCGATCGATTGCGTTCAATTATTCTCGATAAAAACGTATCGCGCAGCGTTTTGTGTTGGTCGTCACAAAATTAGAAATATCCACCGACACATTCCCCTCAGATAAAAGAAATTCGGTACCTAAATAATAGGGATATAAAAATTAGATAAGAAGGAAATAAGCGCCTGCATCCTCGAAAACCAATCTCAATGCTCGCGGTAAAACCTCTGCCGGATGGCGGTGTAAACACCTTATCCGGCCTTGTATTATCCTCTCTGTGCAGAGAGGGCCGGCCAGTTCTCCCTGCCATGCCGTCCGCATGCCGTATCCGGCCTTAGGTTAACAACCTGTATTGTAGATTTATGCAGCGGACTGCCGTTCTCCACAAGTGACAAACCGGACAGTATCATGGACCGGTTTTCCCGGTAATCCGCATTCACAAGGTTGGTCTCACTATGGAACAGGAACTTCATTTTATCGGTATTGACGTCTCTAAAGCCAAGCTGGATGTCGATGTGCTGCGTCCCGATGGCCGTCACCGCAGTAAAAAATTTGCGAACACCCTGAAGGGCCACAATGAACTCCTCCACTGGCTCAACAGCCATAACGTGGCGCCGGCGCATATCTGTATGGAAGCCACCAGTACGTATATGGAAGACGTGGCCGCCCATCTCAGTGATGCCGGATTCACCGTCTCCATCATCAATCCTGCCCTCGGCAAAGCCTTCGCACAGAGCGAGGGGCTGCGCAGCAAAACCGATGCCGTTGATGCCCGCATGCTGGCAGAGTTTTGCCGTCAGAAGCGCCCGGCAGTCTGGGAAGCTCCGCATCCGGTTGAACGGGCGTTACGGGCACTGGTGCTGCGCCATCAGTCACTGACGGATATGCGTACGCAGGAACTGAATCGCCT
>NZ_JAOWHT010000043.1:193117-542874 GCF_030332445.1 Citrobacter sp. Cpo126 | reverse complement strand
GGAATATCTCCGCGCGATTCCACGTTCAGGCGCACCACCGGTTCGGTATTGGAAGAGCGTAAATTGAAGCGCCAGTCGACAAACGACATGCTGATACCGTCCGTTCTGTCCACCGACAGCGCCTCACGGGAAAAATGCTGCTCCACGCGCGCAATCGCTGCCGCCGGCTCTGCCAGCGTACTGTTTATTTCTCCGCTCGCCGGGTAGGCCACCATCCGGTCACGGACCAGTTCGCCCAGCGACTGTCCTTTCAGACACAGCAGCTCCGCCACCAGCAGCCACGGGATCATTCCGCTGTCGCAATAGGCAAAATCGCGGAAATAGTGGTGCGCGCTCATTTCGCCACCATAAATGGCATCTTCGTGGCGCATCCGCTCTTTGATAAACGCGTGCCCGGTTTTTGACATCACCGGTTTACCGCCTGCCGCCGTCACCACATCCACGGTGTTCCAGGACAGGCGCGGGTCGTGGATAATTTTCGCCCCCGGATTCTTCTCCAGAAACGCTTCCGCCAGCAGGCCGACAATGTAGTAGCCCTCAATGAACTGACCTTTTTCATCGAACAGGAAGCAGCGGTCAAAATCACCGTCGAAGGCAATCCCCATATCCGCGCCGTGTTCAATCACTGCATGGCGCGTGTCGGCCCGGCATTCCGGCAGCAGAGGATTGGGAATACCGTTGGGGAAACTGCCATCCGGCGTGTTGTGAATTTTGATGAACTCGACCGGCACGCCCAGCGCCTTAAAACGGGCTTCAATGGCGTCAACCACCGGACCTGCCGCGCCGTTGCCGGAATTGAGTACCAGCTTCATCGGTTTCAGTTTGGCGGGATTGATGTAACCCAGCAGGTGGTCAATGTAGGCATCACGGGTAGTAATGCGCTGGTAGCGGCCACGTTTTGTCTCATCAACCGCCGGGAAGTCATTGGCTTCCGCCAGGCACTGCACGTCGCGCAGACCGGTATCACCGCTGATGGGCCGTGCCCCTTCCCGCACCAGCTTCATGCCGTTGTAATCCATCGGATTATGGCTGGCGGTGACTTCAATACCGCCATCAATGCCCAGGTGGAAGGTGGCGAAGTAAATCTCTTCGGTGCCCGACATACCAATATCCAGCACATCCACGCCCGCATCCTGCAGTCCTTTCGCCAGCGCCAGCTTTAGCGTCTCGCTGGTCAGGCGCACGTCACCGCCGAGGACAATCGTTTTTGGCTTCAGGTACTCGCCGTAAGCGCGGCCAATGCGCCACGCGATATCTTCATTCAGCTCTTCGCCCAGCCTGCCGCGAATATCGTAGGCTTTGAAACAGGTTAATTTCGTCATGATTTACCCTTCTTCAGGCAACAGGAGGCCCTGACTCTTAATGAGCCTTTTAATGAGTGTTAAATGCATTTCCCGGCGCGCTTCGCTTATCGGGCCTACGGTGTTGTAGGCTGGATAAGCGCAGCACATCCGGCATCAGGTACGCCCGTATCTGTCCGCAAACCGCACCACATCATCCTCATCGAGATAAGATCCGGAACGCACTTCAATCAGATCGAGCGGGATTTTCCCCGGGTTCTCCAGACAATGGGTCGCCCCTAGCGGAATATAGACAGACTCGTTTTCAGCGAGCAGTTTGATGTCATCATTGATTGTCACCTTCGCGGTACCAGCCACCACAACCCAGTGTTCAGCCCGGTGATGATGCATCTGCACGGACAATCCCTCACCGGGTTTAACGGTAATCCGCTTCACCTGGTAACGGTCTCCGGCATCGATAGAGTCGTACTTGCCCCATGGACGGTAAACTTCACGGTGAATATGGTGCTCATGACGTCCGTCAGCTTTAATTTGCTCCACCACTTTTTTGACGTCCTGCACCGCGTTGCGATCGGCGATCAGCACCGCATCTTTGGTCTGCACCACCACCAGATCCTTCACCCCGACGGTCGTCACCAGGCCAGATTCGGCATACACGTAGCTGTTTTCCGTTTTATGGCTAATGACGTCACCATGATGCACATTACCTTCAGCAGTATGGGCGCTGATTTCCCACAATGATGACCAGGAGCCAACATCGCTCCAGCCTGCGTTCATGGGCATCACCACCGCATCGGCCGTACGCTCCATTACCGCATAGTCCACAGACTCTTCCGGGCAGGCGAGAAACGCCTGTTCATCAACGCGGATAAAATCGAGATCGGGGTCAACCGTACTCATGGCGTTTTCGCAGGCCTCAAGAATGTCGGGGCGATATTTTTTCAGTTCTTCCAGATAGCGCCCGGCCCGGAACAGAAACATGCCGCTGTTCCAGTAGTAGTCGCCGCTCGCCACGTAAGCCTGCGCGGTTTCCAGATTGGGCTTTTCAACAAACTGCGCCACCTCAAAAGCCACGGCGTCGGTATTGGTCGGCGAAACCTCGCCGCGACGGATATAGCCGTAGCCGGTCTCCGGCTGGTCCGGCACGATACCAAACGTCACCAGCTTACCCGCGCTGGCATACGGCATTGCATTGCGAACCGCCTCTCGAAATGCCTCTTCATCGGCAATCATGTGATCGGCCGCCAATACCAACAGCAGCGGATCTTCCCCCGGACTTTGACGTTTTGCCGCCAGCGCGGCCAGCGCTATCGCCGGTGCCGTGTTACGTCCGGCGGGTTCGAGAATAATATTCTCAGTCAGCTTGTGCAGTTGCCGTAGCTGTTCCGCCACAATGAAACGGTGTTGTTCATTACAGATAACTACCGGGCTTTCACACTCCACGCCGTTCAGACGACAGATCGTTGTCTGCAGCATGGTGAGATCGCCTTTCAGACACAGGAACTGCTTTGGATACAGCACGCGGGACAGTGGCCATAAACGGCTACCCGAGCCACCGGCCATCACCACCGGAAAGAGTTTGTTTTGACTCATCATGTACCCCGAATATCTGCAATAAATTGGCTCAGCACGTTTTCTTTATCCAACGTGCGTTCGGCATACTCACGTGCCACCGTGTTAATCTTTGGCATGGTTAGCGCCTGTTGAATCCCGCCAACCAGCGCATTCACTGATTCAGGCTCGACACACACCGCGATGCTTGGGTGAGCGTCACACAGCTGACCCAACTCGGTCTCAGATTCGGCGGTAATCACCGCGTTTCCACCAACGGCGAGGATATTGGTCAGTTTGGAGGGCAATACGGCATCCGCCGCACCGCGCTTTTGTACCACCAGATGGCAGTCCGCCATCTTGAGCAGCGCAGGCAGCGCGTCATAAGATTGCAGCGGAAAGAAGATCACATTGTTCAGGCCGCGTTCGCCAGACATACTCTCCAGCCGCGCTTTACCCCCGCCCTGCCCGACAATCACAAACAGCCAGGGCTGTTCGCTCAACAGGGCCGCTGCGTCGATCACACTCTCCAGCCCTTGCTTTTCACCGATATTGCCTGAGTAGAGAATGATTTTTTTATCATCAGGCAAGCCCAGTTGCTGGCGCAACGCCAGAGCATCGGCATCGTTCACGTCACGAAAACGCGCTACTTCTGACCAGTTCGGAAAGAAAATGACCTTCTGTGCATCAACGCCCTTCTCCTGCGCTTTATTCATCATTGAGCGAGAAATGGTCGAAATATGGTCCATATTCAACAGCCCACTGCGCTCAAAGGCGCTGGCCAGTTTTGCCACCGCGCCACGCTTGCCTTTGCCCGCCATGCCAAGCCCCAGCATGGCATCGACTTCGTAATCCTGAATATGCAGCAGCGTGCGCGCCCCGGACAGCTTCGCCAGCAGGCGCATGCCCGGCGTACAAAACAGCGTCGGCACTACCCCAATGATGCGATCCGGCTTCCAGCGGCGCTGCGCCAGCAGCGGGAAGAAACTGCTCAGGGCGAAACTACCTAAATGCAGCAAGCGCTTGAGCGTAGAAGGCTGCTCAGGCACATACAGCGGACAACGCCAGACGATGGCATAGCCCTCTTCACGACGATAGCGCCAGGATGAATAGCGACCGTTGACCTTCCACTGCGGATAATAAGGCGGCGCAGTGATCACCCGTACGTCATGCCCCTGTTGCGCCATCCACTCCACCATTTCACCAGTGTATTTACCGATACCGGTCAACTCCGGCGAATAGTTGATGCCATACACAAGGATCTTCATAGCCCGGGTACTCCGGCCTGACTCTTCTCACAGAAGTAAGCCCGGCTGTTGTCGTGCACGTGGTCACTGGCCAGGATCTCTTCAATTGCCAGCCAGCGGTACGCGCCATGTTGAACGTCAGGCAGTTGCAGGTCGTTTTCCGACACCCGCAGACGAAATCCCAGCACGATGTAATGCGTTGAGAAATCTTCCCCGGAAAAGTTGTCGTCATAGAAGTGCTGCCAGACCCCGTAAAACTCTGCAGCGGACAGCGGTAAACGTAACCCCAGCTCAGCTTCAGTAAGCCGCTCAAAAGCCGCGCGCAGCGGTTCATCTTTTTGCACCCGACCGCCCGGCACGAACCAGTACCCCTGCGCCGGACGATTGAGGCGCTTGCCAAGCAGAAATTCGCCTTGGGCGTTTTCCACGATCAAATCGATGGAAATCAGCGGAGTTGAACGTACAACGGTGGCAAAATCCTCATGACGTAAAAACATGCTTACCCCCGGTAACGCTGCTGGTTTTCAAGGAACCACTGATATGTACTGGCAAGCCCCGCTTCCAGAGATATCTCGTGATACCAGCCCAACTGATGCAGACGCGTAACGTCGAGCAATTTGCGCGGCGTCCCATCCGGTTTGCTGGCGTCGAACACCACGCGCCCCTTGTAACCCACTACCTGCGCGAGGGTTTGGGCCAGTTCACGGATGGTGCAGTCCACACCGGTACCCACATTGATATGCGACAGCATTGGTTGGGTATATTCCTGCAACACTTCCTGAGCCAGCTCCATCACGTGGATACTGGCCGCCGCCATATCGTCGACATGCAGAAATTCACGCATTGGCGTCCCGCTTCCCCACACCACCACATCCGGCGCATTTTGCTCGCAGGCTTCGTGAAAGCGGCGCAGCAGCGCCGGGATCACATGCGAATTGCTCGGATGAAAGTTGTCATGCGGCCCGTACAGATTGGTCGGCATCACCGAGCGATAATCACGGCCATACTGTCGGTTATACGATTCGCACAGCTTGATACCGGCAATTTTGGCAATCGCATACGGCTCATTGGTCGGCTCCAGTTGCCCCTGCAAGAGTTCACTTTCGGCGATTGGCTGGGTAGATTGCTTGGGATAAATACAGGATGACCCGAGAAACAACAGTTTATTCACGTTATGCAGATGCGCTGCATGAATAATGTTGCTCTCAATCATCATATTTTCATAAATAAAATCAGCAGGATAAGTATTGTTCGCCACAATCCCCCCCACTTTTGCCGCCGCCAGATAAACCTGGTCAATACGTTCAGCGGCAAAGAACGCCTGCACCGCACCGGCGTCCAGCAGATTAAGCTGGTCGCGGGTACGCAGCACCAGCTCTACGTTATTTCGTTGCGACAATTGTCTGACGATGGCGGCCCCCACCATCCCGCGATGGCCCGCCACAAAAATACGTTGTGTCTTCATCCTCAGTACTCCAGCGCGATGGCGACCTCGTAACCGTGCGACTTGAGCAGGGAATGTTTCTTCGCCGCATCAAGATCGTTGGCAACCATTTCCGAGATCATCTGGCGCAGCGTGATTTCCGGTTTCCAGCCCAGTTTTTCATGTGCTTTGGCCGGGTCGCCCAGCAGCGTTTCCACCTCAGCCGGACGGAAGTAGCGCGGGTCAACGGCAATCATGACATCCCCGGGTTTCACCCCCGGCGCATCGTGTCCGGTCACAGAAACCACGATGCCTTTCTCATTCACGCCCTCGCCTTCAAAGCGCAATTTAATCCCCAACTGAGCGGCCGCCATTTCCACGAACTGGCGCACGGAATACTGCACGCCGGTGGCAATGACGAAATCATCCGGCTGATCCTGCTGCAGCATCATCCACTGCATCCTGACGTAATCTTTGGCATGCCCCCAGTCACGCAGCGAATCCATGTTGCCCAGGTACAGGCACGACTCCAGCCCCTGAGCGATGTTGGCAATGGCGCGGGTGATTTTACGGGTGACGAAAGTTTCACCACGGCGCGGAGATTCGTGGTTAAACAGAATGCCGTTACAGGCGTACATACCGTAAGACTCACGGTAGTTAACGGTAATCCAGTAGGCGTAGAGCTTAGCTACCGCATACGGCGAGCGCGGGTAGAACGGCGTGGTCTCTTTCTGTGGAATTTCCTGTACCAGACCATACAGTTCAGAGGTGGACGCCTGATAAAAACGGGTCTTTTTCTCCAGACCAAGGAAGCGGATCGCCTCCAGCAAACGCAAGGTGCCGATCGCATCAACGTCTGCGGTGTATTCCGGTGAATCAAACGACACCGCAACGTGGCTCATGGCGCCCAGGTTATAGACTTCATCCGGTTGGACTTCCTGTAAAATACGGGTCAGGTTGGAGGAGTCGGTCAAATCGCCATAGTGCAGATGAAATTTGGGATTGCCTGAATGCGGATCCTGGTAGATGTGGTCCACACGTTCGGTGTTGAATGATGAAGCGCGACGCTTAATACCGTGTACTTCGTACCCTTTTTCCAGCAGGAGTTCTGCCAGGTAAGAACCATCCTGCCCGGTTACGCCAGTAATGAGAGCGACTTTTGACATGTTATAACCTCTTCAGTGATCCCCTCAGGGAGTAACTTTCTCGACGCGTTCGCGCGTGACTACTGCGGGATTTCCCCGACAAACAACATTTGCTGGCAGCGATTTAAATACGCTGCTTCGTGCTCCAACGACGGTGCCATCACCAATCGTCACGCCAGGCGCGACAAAGACATCTGTCGCCAACCAGCATTTAGCGCCAACCACAATCGGCGTGGCGTTAATATCAAAATGTTGACTGGCATAATCATGACTCCCGGTGCATAAATAACTTTTTTGCGAAATAACCGCATGGGCGCCAATCGTAATATCACCTAACGTATATAAAACCGCGTCGTCACCCACCCAGGCATAATCTCCCAGGGTTAATTTCCACGGATAAGTAATTTTTACTGAAGGCCGAATGACTACGTTTTTTCCTATTTTTGCGCCAAACATTCGTAATAAAAATGCACGCCAGCGATACATGACCTGTGGAGACCAGCGAAATAATGTTGCTTGCACCGCCCACCATAATTGCACTTTAATAGCACCACCGCCGCGAAAACCTCCAGGCACTTTAAATCCGCTTAAGTCCTGCATAATATGCCCTTACGTTTTCCCATATAAGGTTTTTGTTTTACCGGTTGTGCGCAGACGTAAATATTCTGACAAACCGGTCCAAAAACCTGGCATGTGTAATATCTGGCGCTGTACTTTTTTGGCATCCCGACACAATTCCAGATTATTCGTCGTTGACACTCCGCCCATAGAAAACTCCGATACCAACCCGCTAAGCTTTTTAAAAGCGTAACCGGACTTGTATAATTGGGCTGCCAACGCGTAATCAGACGATATTTTATATTGCAAATCATAATGCCAGACATTCAGTCCTGAGAGCGGAAAGAATATCGCTTGATGACTGGCGGGCAGGCTGTGATAAATATACCAACCCGGTTTTGCCCGGCGCTTAATTTTGTTGCCATTGCCGAAATCCAGCAACGCATCGCCAATGACCATGGTTTGGTCGCTCTGCATTTTTAGCTGGCGGATAAAATGTGCCGCATCCGCATGCAAAATATCCCCGGAGTTGAGGAACAGCGCGAACCGCCCGCGCGCCATCGCGATGCCTTTGTTCATCGCATCATAGATGCCGTTATCCGGCTCGCTGACAAACCGTAACCGGTGTTCCCCACTGAGCCCTTCAAGAAACGCCGACGTACCATCCGAGGAGCCGCCATCAACAACAATCCACTCAAAACTGATATCACCCGCTTGCGCCAGATGTGCCAGCGATGCGTGAGTTTTGACGATCCCTTCCAGATTGCGAAAGGCGACGGTAATGATACTGAGCAGCATGTGAGTTACCTCGCGATATTCAGCGCCTTGCGCAATATAAACGGACACACAATTAAAAATGCGTATTCCGGACTAAATACTGAACCTGTAAAAAACAGTGACAACGGTGTAAAAAGATAAAGCTGCACCCGATAATTCTGATTATCGCCAAACGCATTGATCATCATTTTCATGACCTTCCCCATGTACCACAGGGCTAATATCACCGCGAACCATGAAAAATAAATAATCAGCAGATACAAACCATTGTCTATTGTTTTACCGACATCTGCACCGTTAAAAATTCCGAATGAAGCAACGTATTCATAAAGTGAGCCAAATCTCACTACGCCATCAACGTTCAGTAACGAATAACCGACCATCACTAATGGCCCTACGATACGATAATACGATGACGAACCTTCAGTTCCTAAATCACCAAGCCGCGTTGCGATGTACGGAAAAGCAAATATCACCCCAACTAAAAACACGCTTAATGAGATTATCGCCAGCGGCAGCTTCTTTTTTATCGCATCCTTATTCAGGTACTGGAACGCCCACTCCAGGAGATAAAACAAAATAAACGTCATTACCCCTGAAAACGATCCTGATAATATTATCCCTGCCAGAATCATAGCATCGGACTTAGGTGTTTTGATACCAAACTGTTTGATGCTGAGCCAAATTGAGATTAACGCCAGAGCGAAGAATGCCGGTTCGAAATAGAGCGCAGTGGTACGTTTCCCACCAAACTTAATAAAGTTCAGAACATAGCTGTTACTGTAAATAAGATATTTCGAAATAACTTCCATTAAACTGCTGCCGCCGCTAAGAATTATCTGTGCCATTTCAACCGCAGCTAACCCCACCACCAGTCCCACCACCAGCCAGAAAAAACGCAAAATCTTAATATAGTTATGCGGTGAAATGGTTTTGAAGCGAATACTCCACACCATGCCAATGATCACCACGGTATAAACAAACAGCATCGCTGACGTTACGTACTTGCTTGCATCCAGTGATTGGCCGAACAGGTAGTTAAACGCCGTCAGCCCGCCCCCTACGCCCAGCGCAATCATTAATTTTTTGATATTGATGCGCTCGACAAACAGCAACAGCAGAACGGGCAAGAACGTGACGATGGTTATCGGGAAGCTCTCGCCAAGCTGGGCAAGTTTGACGTTAACCAGCAGATAAAGCAGCGGTAGCACCAGATAGCTACAGATTCTGATAGAACGAGACATATTCCTCCAGCATCTGTTGCCCACTGTATGCCACCCGACTGCGCTGACTGAACGCGGTAAGGGACGTGTCAAATACCGCCTGCGCAATGTCTGATTTTTTCAGCTGCACCAGCTGCAATACGTCCGCTTCGCTGAACGTTTTGCCGCCTGATTTAGCCAGCACTTCCTGCGCGGCATCGCTGTGCGTGGCAATTACCGGTACGCCGATGGAAAGCGCTTCACACAGAATCAGCGGGTAGTTATCGACACGGGAGCTGAACACCAGTCCATCCATCTGGTTAAGCGCACTCATCAACGTGCGCTTATCGCTCTCAAAACCGTGGTTGATGACGTTATCTCCCGCAAATGGCGAAAATTTGCCGAAGGTATGCAGCTCAATTTTGTCCCCAAGCGCGCTAATCGCTCGCACCAGTTGTTGACTGGTTTTGCCGTCATAGCGCAGGTCATGAGCTACCACGGCAATTTTCGGCCGACCGCTCTCCGCAGGCATCGCGGGTAGTTCGGCAAGAATGGCTTCAGTTGCCACATCAATACCGTTGTTAATAATGTGACATCGTCCCACGCCATACAGGCTGTTGAATGCCTCGGCCACATGTTGACTGGGTGAGATAAACTGGCAGCCCAGCGCCAGCATGGCGCGAAACATCTGCCGCTTGCCGGGCAACTGCTGATGGGCTTTATCGATTTTTACCGGCGGATAGTTGCTGAGCGTTGGGCATTTCTGGCAGCCCGTTTTCCAGCCTTCGCAGCCATCAGTAAAGGCACAGCGCCCGGTCACGCTCCAGTGATCGTGCAGCGTCCAGACGAAGGTGATATCCGATTTATGCGCCTTCACTTTTTGGCAAAAGGTCACCACCTCTTCCAGGTTCAACCAGTAGCTGTGCAACACATGAAAATGCAGTACCAGTGGGCCGCTGGTGCAGGTAACTTCACGGTATAACTTGTTGAGATTGCCAAACATGTCGCGGTTCGCGAAACGAAATAGCGCAATATTCGCCACCGATGTCAGACGCGGCGTATGTTTGATAACATGCGGATAATCCCTGTGGCTGGCGCTTTTCTTGCCACCTTTGCCATAGCCGTACACAAAGCGCGACGACAGTCCTTTTTCCAGCGACCTCAGATGCAAATCTAACGCCACGCCTGCTGCACCGCCTTCTGCGAGTCGCACATTAAACTGTAATATCTTCATTTTATTACCTTCACCCGTGCCTTCTCGCCCACGACCAGCGTATTGTCCGGGACGCTATCCACCACGACGCTCCCGGCGCCAATCGTCACGTTATCTCCAATAGCAACGTCGCCGAGCAGAGTGACATTGGCCCCCAACTCAACGCCGTTACCGATGACCGGACAAGATGGATCGTTGGCACCAAGATTGCCGATAGTGACGCCGTGGCGTAGGGTAAAATCATCCCCCGCCACCACGTTTTTATTGATAACCACCCCATAACCATGATGGATGGTGAAACGACGACCGATTGATGCAGCAGCCTGAATTTCATAGCCAAACAGGCATTCGGTGATAAGGCGATACAGCACCAGCACCGGCGCCGCCCACAGGTTGTTTATGATGTTTTTTTTACGCCAGACGGAGCAAAAATGGGCAATCCGATAGGCCACCACCATGCAGCAGGGGCGCAGACTCCAGCCGTTCGCGCGTAAATCTTCCAGCATACTTAGCGTCCTCGCAGTCCGTCGGCCAGACGCTTACTGTTGCGAACAGAAAGCAGCGTCAGCAGCGTGCGCCAGTTCATCCGTTTGTTGCGGATCTGATAGAGGGTAAACAACTGATATTTCTTGCTGGCCCGGTCAAATTTGCCTTTGTGCTTGCGGTAAAACTGAAAGTAGCCGGAGAATTTATTCGGCGATGAGGTAATACGCATCTCGCCGTGATTCACATGCAGGATCTGCGTCGCCTCTTTGACCTTCCACGGTTTGCCATACGCCACCACCATGCGCAGGAAGATGTCGTAATCCTGCGCCGCTTTCAGCGTGGTATCGAACAGGCATGCTTTAAACCGCCATGCCCAGGTAAATACCTGATTACCAATGATGTTGCGCTTATAAAACCTGCGGCGTGAATAAACGGACTTCGGATAGAGCGGCAGACTGGTCGGCTGCGAATACACTTCGCCCTCACAGACATAGTCATTGGCATACAGAAACGCCCGTGTGACCAGTTGATGCCGATACTGCAGGAACACGCTCAGTCGGTTCGGCGTCCATTCATCATCATCATCAATCCCCGTAATGTATTGCCCGTTGGCCAGCATAATGGCCTGATTACGCACCGCACAGGCCCCGGAGTTGGTGGAATTATGCGTATACGACACGCGCGGATCGTTGAGTTCCTCAACAAACTGCTGCAACTGCTCATATGAGGAAGAGCAATCATCCACAATGATCATCTCCCAGTGAGGGTAGTCCTGGCGCAACACCGATTTAATCGCCCGAATGGCCAGCTGCTGGCGGTTCCAGGTTGGCATATAAATTGAAATTAGCGGGTTTTCTGTCGTCATTTTCGTTTCCGGATAGATACGCTTTTGTAGGCCGGATAAGGCGTTTTCGCCTCATCCGGCAGGGTTGGTGATTTATTTCGCATCCGACGTGTATTCGTATTCGTAGTAGCCGTAATCCTGATACCCGCTGGCACGGCGGAAGATCGAGTTGAGGATCACCCCTTTCACCTGAATGCCGTTTTGCTCGAAGCGACTCAGGCTGGTTTCCACCTCTTTCAGCGTGTTGACCGCATAACGCGCCACCATCAGCGTGGTGCCGACATGACGGCCAACAATCGCCGCGTCGGTCACCGCCAGAATTGGTGGGGTGTCAATCAACACCAGGTCATAGTGCGAGCTGGCCCAGGCAATCAGTTCGCCGAAACGTTCGCTCATCAACAGCTCGGAAGGATTGGGAGGGATTTGACCACGAGGGATCAGATCAAAATGCGGAATCGATGTCGGTTTGGCGCTGGATGAGATATCCCCCTTGCCAATCAGGATCTCAGACAGGCCGTTGACGTTATTGGTCCCCAGCAGTTCGTGGGTATAGCCTTTGCGCATATCGCAGTCGATCAACAGCACGCGTTTGTTGGTCTGGCTGATGACTGCCGCCAGGTTGGCGCAGACAAACGTTTTACCAATCGACGGGCTGACGCCGGTCAGCATCAACACGTTGTTACGCGCCTGCATCATGGCAAAGTGCAGGCTGGTACGCAGGCTACGGACCGCTTCTATGGCGAGATCCGTTGGATTCCCCACGGCCAACAGCTGGCTTTGCTTGTAGCGTTTCACACCTTTAATGGTCTGAACGTTATCACGCGCTTTTTGCCATTCAGATAGCGGAATACTGGCATACACGCTGATACCATGCTCTTCCAGCGCCTGCGGGCTTTCAATACCGCGATTAAACAGAGAACGCAGCAGTACGCCCACCACCGAAAGCATTAAACCGAGAATGATACTGCCGAGAATAATCAGCGCCGTTTTCGGCTTCAGCACGCCAGGTTGGGCAATCGCGGGATCGACAATGCGCACATCACCGACCGTACTGGCCTCGGTAATCTTCAGTTCCTGTTGCTTGTTCAGCAACTGCATATAGACCTGCTGACCGGACTCCACATCACGCGTCAGACGAACAATTTCCTGCTGCGTTTTCGGCATCGCCGTTACGCGCCCGTTCAGCTTACTTTTCTCATCTTCCAGCGCCTGGCGTTTTTCCAGCAGCGTGCGGTACGCCGGATGCGCTTTGGTGAACAGCTTGGAAATCTCCGCTTCTTTGAAGGTCAGTTCATTCAGCTGCGCATCGATATTCACCATCGAATCCAGCACCGCTTTGGCTTCCAGCGGCAAATCCACGGAGTCTTTATCCTGACGAAAGGCGTTCAGCTTGTTTTCAGCAACGTCCAGCCGATTACGCACCTCAGGCAGTTGCTTTGCCAGAAACGCCAGACTTTTGGCAGCCTCTTCGGATTTACGTTCCACGTTTTGTTGCAGATAGTTGCGGGTAATACTGTCGAGGATCTGGCGGATTTGCTCGCGGTCTTCACCGGTAAACGTCAGGCTCAATACGCCGGTGTCTTTGCCTGTTTCCGCCACCATCAGATTATTTTGCAGGGTGTTTATCATGCCCAGCGTGGAGAATTTGCTGACGGTAAATTGGCTCTCCGGGCTGGCATGAATCGCCTCAACCAGCATCGTCACGCCATCGTGTTCCAACACTTTGCCGACTTGCCCCCGGGCGCTAAAACCCCCGTCACTCACCAGTTGATAGCTTGTGTCATTCAGCACATTGAGCGTGAAGGTCTGTTCATTCATTGCCTTTGGCAGCGTGAAGGTGGTCACATTAACCGTTTCGTTCTGGCGGCCCATCAGCCGGTCCCAGCCCGCGCCAAAAATAGGGAATGTATCTTTGGTAACGGCGATATCGAGGTTAAGATCGTCTACCGTTTTCCCTAATACCAGACGCGACTGGATGAGCTGAATTTCCGCTTCCGAGGCCGGCGGTTTGTTCGACAACGCCGAGCCAATATCCTGCACCAGTGAATTTCCGGTATTTTGCTCAATTTGCACCAGCGCGTCCGCACTGTAGATGGGTGTGGCGAACAGCGTGTAGACCGCGGCACACAATGCAAAAGCCGTGGTAATACCTAATACCCACCAGCGGGCTTCCACCACCGTTGCAACCAGACGACCAATATCGATTTCATCATTGCCCGTTAGCGGCGCAGCAGACTGTTTAACTTTTTCTGTCATTGTTTTCCCTGCTCTGCGTTCAGTGCCTGAGCCCATTGGCGGGCAGACCGTTCAAGTAATGCGTACACCGCGTCAAACGCATCACGGCTTTTACGATACGGATCGGGAATTTCGCGCTCGCTGTCCCAGTGCCCAAAAAGCATCACTTTGCCGCGCATCTCCGGCACCATTTCACACAAGGCAGAGATATGGCGCTTTTCCATGGTCAGGATCAGGTCATACTCCCGGCACATTCGTCCCGAGATCTGCCGGGCACAATGATTATCCAGTGACAGGTTGTGCTCCTGCGCCACGCTAATAGCACACGGATCCGCGCCTTTCCCCACCAGCGCCCCAAGACCGGCTGAAGAGACCGTTAACGCCGGATGAAATTGCCTTAATAAGCGCTCTGCCGTCGGGGAACGACAAATGTTCCCCACACAGACAACTAAGATTTTGTTAAACATGATGATTACCAGTTGTGAAGGTCGCTGGCCGTGTCCGTCATATAGCGAACACCGCTAATAGTCGGCAGCAACTGATTGATCAAACGGTTCCAGCGAGCAACCGGCGCGGTAGTGACGTACACCACATCGTATGGCTGGAGTCGGAATGATGTTGCCATCACCAGCGACGTCGCATCGGACATATCAAGCTGATAGATATTGGCGATCTTGCCGTTGTTCCCGCCCTCACCTTTCAATGGTCGAATAACGAAAATGCCGCTGGCATTGGAGGTGGTCAGGTCAATACCTTCGGCATTGCCCAGCGCTTCGGTAAGCGTCATGCCGCTGAAGTCCATTTTGAGGGTGCTCTGTTTTTTCACTTCCCCCATTACGAAGACTTTCAGATCGTCATTACGCGGAACAAACAGAATGTCGCCAGGATAGAGCAGCCGGTTCTGGCTCAGGTCGCCATTTTGCATCAGCGCTTGCAGTGAAATACGTTGCTCCTGCCCTTTATGAGTCAGTACAACGTTGCGCCAGTCTGCTGCCTCGGTGAGACCGCCAGCGGCGTTAATGGCATCGAGAACGGTAAGCGGTACGTTGGTGATGGCCTGCTGGCCGGATTTGTTCACCTGCCCGGAGACATAGGCCTTCTGCGAGCGGAAAGCGGCGATATTAACGTCCACCTGCGGGTCAGCAATGTACTTCGCTAAGCGCCCGGTAATATCACTACGAATCTCTGCCAACGTTTTTCCCACCACGCTGACTTTGCCGATGTAGGGGTAAAACATGGTGCCATCAGGCTGCACCCAGTTGCCGGTATCGCTTGAGCTACGGTACTGCCCAGCTGGCGTGGTGAGTTCAGGATGGTCCCAGACGGTCACATTCAGGACATCCCCCGGGCCGACCCGGTACTGATATCCGGAAATCTCCTGGTCCAGCGACATATTTGGCTGGGCAACATTTGGTCGAGGACGTAATTGTTCGACCAGCCGTGGCGTAAGTGGATAAACATTCACCATGCGATCGATATCAAAATCAGCGTCCTGCTGTTTAATCACATCTTTGCCCATCGTAGACATATTGCTGCCCGGAAGCACGGTACAACCGTTTATCAAGATCACCGATACCAATACTGGCATCAATTTAAGTTTGGATTTCATCATTGATTATTTATCACTTTGGCAGAGTATTTATCACATGCAATCTAAATAGCGACTTCGCCTGTACGTATTTACCTTGCCGTTAATTGAAATGGAATTTAACTGGCATCAGTCCTAAAAAAAATGAATTCATCTGCGGTCTCTTGACAGAATAATTTAGGCTTGTTTCAGGCGACCAGACACGCTACCGCCCCTGGCTTCACTAGCTACCAATGCACTGATTAATTTAAATTTTTATCCTCTCCTTTATTTTCATCACATTTACAGCGTTAACGCATCGGGAATGGCGCCACTGATTGATGAGGAAATATTTATCTTTTGATTATTACCGCAAGAATTGTTGCAGCTATGCGAATATCAGGCAAGATAACAAACCGCCGATACCTGGCTTTTAAGATTAATATTAAGCGTCGGATTTATATATTTTTAGGATTTTATTGATATTGACAACATTGATATAGAAATACTCCACCTGCGATATTTCCTAAATATATTTAGATTAATAAAATCATTTCCTGTAGTTACATTAAGGCTATTATCCTGCATCAGTTCTGATATAACCGACAGAGAAATCCCTTCTCGCCATTGCATTTTTCGCCAGTTTTACCCATGATCGAATTGTGACAATTGTCATACAACTATGGGTATAGCATTTACTATGGAATGGATTGCCGATCCGTCAATCTGGGCCGGACTGGTCACGTTAATCGTGATCGAACTTGTTCTTGGCATTGATAATCTTGTTTTTATTGCCATCCTCGCGGAGAAACTACCTCCTGCCCAGCGGGATAAGGCGCGTATTACCGGGCTACTGCTGGCGATGGTTATGCGCCTGCTGCTGCTGGCATCAATATCCTGGCTGGTAACGCTGACCACGCCGCTGTTCAGCATTCGCGATCTCAGCTTCAGCGCCCGCGATCTGATCATGCTGTTCGGTGGTTTCTTCCTGCTGTTTAAAGCCACTATGGAGCTCAACGAACGGCTGGAAGGGAAAGACAGCGATAACCCCACCCAGCGTAAAGGCGCTAAGTTCTGGGGTGTGGTCGCGCAAATCGTGGTGCTTGATGCCATCTTCTCTCTGGATTCCGTCATTACCGCTGTTGGCATGGTCGATCACCTGGCGGTGATGATGGCGGCAGTCATTATTGCCATCAGCCTGATGTTGCTGGCCAGCAAGTCGCTGACGCGCTTTGTTAACAGCCATCCAACTATTGTTATTCTGTGTCTGAGCTTCCTGCTGATGATTGGTTTCAGTCTGGTGGCCGAAGGGTTTGGTTTCCATATCCCGAAAGGTTACCTGTACGCGGCCATCGGCTTCTCGGTCATGATCGAAGCATTGAACCAGTTGGCTATCTTTAACCGTCGTCGCTTCCTCTCAGCCAACCATACTCTGCGCCAGCGCACCGCCGAGGCGGTAATGCGACTGCTGAGCGGGCAAAAAGAAGATGCCGAACTGGATGCCGAAACCGCGGCGATGCTGGCGGATCATCATGAAGGTCAGATTTTTGCGCCTCAGGAGCGGCGGATGATTGAACGTGTGCTGAACTTCAATCAGCGTACCGTCAGCAGTATCATGACCTCGCGCCATGATATTGAACATATCGACCTCAATGCGCCCGAAGCAGAAATCCGCGCCTTACTGGAAAAAAACCAGCATACGCGTCTGGTGGTCACTGGCGAAGACGAGCAGGAGGAACTGCTGGGCGTGGTGCATGTCATCGATTTACTGCAACAGTCTCTGCGCGGCGAACCGCTCGACCTGCGCGTCTTGATTCGCCAGCCGCTGGTGTTCCCGGAGACCTTGCCGCTGCTTCCGGCGCTTGAGCAGTTCCGTAATGCCCGCACGCACTTCGCGTTTGTAGCCGATGAATTTGGTTCCGTCGAAGGGATTGTGACGCTGAGTGATGTGATGGAAACCATCGCCGGCAATCTGCCAAACGAGGTAGAGGAAATCGACGCCCGTCATGATATTCAGAAAAACGCCGATGGTTCGTGGACCGCTAACGGACATATGCCACTGGAAGACCTGGTGCAGTACGTGCCTATCCCGTTAGACGATAAGCGTGAGTATCACACCATTGCCGGACTGTTAATGGAGTATTTGCAGCGCATCCCGAAAACCGGGGAGGAAGTCCAGGTTGGCGACTATCGGCTAAAAACCCTGCAGGTGGAAAATCATCGCGTGCAAAAGGTCCAGCTGATACCGCTACACGGTGAAGAAGAGATGGATTACGAGGTGTAAGTCACGAGCCGGATGGGGCATTAGCCACCATCCGGCAATATGAATCAGAGCTTATCCAGCAACTTTTTAACATCTTTGCCGTTGCGGGAATCTTTATTGCGATCTGCCCAGTCATTCAGACGACGTTTTGCTTCATCCTGCAGATGCTTACGCAAAAGCTGATCAACTTGCAGACTGTAGTTCAGTGATTGCCACTGGCCATAGACCCTGAGAGGAACCGGGGTGGCCTTCAGGAAACTAATCAACTTACTTTCGCCATCCCAACCGCCCAGCACGCGAATGTTAAACAGCGTGTCGCAATTCTGCTTCACCAGATCTAACGTTCCTTTGCCGGTTAGCGCCAACATCGCGGACTCCCCTGCCATGTTATCCAGCGTCACCTCACCGTTATCCAGCGTCATATCGGTTACAAAATGATCCAACCGGGTCACGTTATCGAGGTTTTGCTGAGATTTAACATCCCCACCGCTGCGTTCTACAGCCTGTTGAATCATCTGCTGGAAGTTCATCCCTTCCATTCGCGTATCGTTCATTTCGACATGGGCCTGCCCTTGCCAGCTATGGCGAAACGCCTGGGCGTCAATATCTGAGCCGGAAAAATCTCCCGCCAGCGACAGCTTGCCGGTGAGTGCGATGGGGTAATCAAAGGCCTTCAGAATCGTGCCAATTTCCACACCTTCCAGGCGCGGATGAAAGACCGCTCGCGGTTCTCCTTTTCTGGCATCCAGCGTGCCGGGCAGTGAGATCAGCCCGCCATCACTTTTTCCCTGCAACTGCGCAATGTTCAGTAAGCCGAACTGGTTGTCTATTTTTGCCGAAACATTCTCAAACGCCATTTTCCGCCACAGCACTTTGTCAGCCTGCAAAGCGATGTCTGCCGAAAAACCCTTGAGTCCCTGATACGAAACGGCATCAACCTGGGAAGCAATGACGGGGCGCGCCAGCGTTGACTGACTCTGACCTTGCTGAACATCACCTTTTGCTGTCGCCGCTGCATCATGCTGTACGAGCAGGTTATCCAGATTGAGCTGACCAAATTTTAAGTCGACGGCCCATTCCGGTTTTTCCAACAAGGCCACATGTGCTTGCCCGGAGAACGAAGAGTCATTGGCGGTCAAATTTATCTGGCTAAACGAAAGCTGTTTTTTCTCTTCCAGCCATTGCGCCTGAAGATGTCCCTGACCGTTGATCCCCTGGGGCGGCAGATCGGCCCCCTGCAATTGCCAGCTTAACTGCTCGATATTCGCAGATAAGTTGTGCGGATAATCGGAGGCATCGACCGTGCCGTTAAAGGATAACGCGAGATCGCGCTGATCGCGGTTCACACGCCCGGAAAAATCAAACGTGCCGCGGTGCTGGCTATCTTGTTCCATCTCCAGACGAATATCACGAACGGTAACTTGTTCGTCGTCTTCATGCTGGAATACCAGAACACTGTCGGCAACGCGCAAACGGGCGATATCAAACGACCACCCTTTGTCTTCCGCCAGATCGGGCAACATATTGTCTTTTGGGGCAACGGGCGCATCTTTACCGCGCACCGCCTCAGTTTGCGGGGTCAGTTGAATCACTGCGCCTTTGAGCATCACCTGCTTCACGCTGAGCTGGTGGCTCAACAGCGGCCACAACGCGACGTCGAGACGCATATTGTCGGCACGAATCAGAGGCTCGCTGGCGCCTTCAGCTGTTAACACCACTCGCCCTGAGAGGATACTCAGTTGCGGCCATACGTGCCAACGCAGGGGGCCATCCAACTGCAGCTGATATCCGCTACGTGCGGCAACCTGCTTGACCATATACGCGCGGAAATCATTCGGATTCACCAACAGTACTAACGCAGAAAAGCCAGCCACCAGCACGACCAGAAGAATCATCAGCGTCGTCAGAAATCGTCTCATGCTATCCCCAATGGACTGAAAAACACTCAGTCTTTATCGATCCGGCTGGCAACGGCGCCCTGCTGGTCGCGATACTTCGCATCCTGACGACGGTTGTATGGTCGCGCTGCCGGACCGGAAAGCGGTTCGAAACTTAGCGCGCCAATCGGCATGCCCGGACGCAGAGCCAGCGGTAATTTTCCGGAGTTGTAAAACTCCAGTACGATACAGCCAGACCAGCCCGGATCGATACGGTGTGCGGTGACGTGTACCATCAGTCCCAGACGCGCCAGAGATGAACGGCCATCTAACCAACCGACGAGATCGGAAGGCAACGTCACGGATTCGAATGTTACTGCCAGCGCAAGCTCACCCGGATGCAAGAAGAATGCCTCGCCGTCCTTGAGGACGATTTCATCACTCATCACGCGATCCAGCGCGGCGCTGACTTCATCTTTCGGTCCGCTCAAATCGATATACGCCGCCGTATGACCGCGGAACGTACGGAATTTGTTGCCAAGACGCACATCTACCGTGGCGCCATTGATTCGCTCGACAGGAGGGCGTGGAGTGATCGACAGGCGACCTTCATCCAACCAGGCTTCAATATCTCGGTCACATAAACGCATGGCACTTTCTCCTTTCGTGCTTCAAACCCTTAATGCCAGGTGCGTTAAGGGTGAACCAGGTTATCACTGAACGGTACACAATTCGCTGAACTTATTCAAAGAACTGACTGATTTTAGCCTTCAGAATATCGATGGCGATGCGGTTTTTACCCCCGCGCGGCACAATGATGTCGGCGTATTGCTTTGAAGGCTCAATAAATTGCAGGAACATTGGACGGACGGTTTTCTGGTATTGCGCCATCACCGAATCCATTGAACGACCACGTTCATTCACATCCCGCTTGATACGGCGCATCAGACAAATATCCAGCGGCGTATCAACAAAAATAGAAAAGTTCATCTCATCGCGCAAACGCGCATCCGTCAGCAGCAAAATGCCTTCCAGGATAATGACTTTCTTCGGTTCGATATGAATAGTGTCTTGCGTACGCGTGTGCTCAACATAGCTATAAACCGGCAGCTCAATGGCAGAGCCGCGCTTCAGCGTTTGCAGATGTTGAAACAGCAGGCTGTGGTCCATCGCGTTCGGATGGTCGTAGTTGGTTTTTACGCGTTCTTCCATCGACAGATGGCTTTGATCTTTGTAATAGCTGTCTTCGGGAATAACGCCAATATGTTCGTCACCGACTTGTTCACGCAATTCGCGATAAAGAGTACTGGCAATAAGGCTCTTGCCGGAAGCCGATGCGCCGGCAATGCCGATAATGACGCACTGATGGGACTGATCAGTCATAAATTTAGCGACCTGATTAACCTGGATGTAAGGAAGGGCGGCGTCGAAACGCCAAACGCGGCAATTATAGGGATTTCAGCGGCGCGATGCCACCCCAGGCTGCACCAATGCTGTCCCTGTCGCAAATTAAAATGGTCAGATTTAGAACAGCCGCTATATTTATTCACCTGCCTTAGGAATTAATAGCTTGGGAGTGTTAATTTATGAGCAGCTGGCGTATAAATTGTAAATTGTTTGTACTAGCATAATCCCAGATTAAATGTGATGCGTCCGGCATCTCTGCTGGGCGACAACGGCTATTTGGGTAGAGTGGTAATGAGTAAACAATCCCAACATGTTTTAGTTACCTTACCCCATCCTCTACTGCGCCTGGCCAGTTTAGGTCTGGTGGCTTTCATCTTTACGTTGTTTTCGCTGGAACTATCACGTTACGGCGCACAGCTTGCCCCTCTGTGGTTTCCAACCTCTATCATGATGGTGGCTTTTTACCGTCACGCGGGAAAGATGTGGCCTGGGATCGCGCTGGCTTGCTCATTCGGTAGCATCGGCGCCTCTTTACTTTTTTTCCCCGGACAGTCGCTTAATTTCTCCTATACGGTCATTAACATTATTGAGGCTGTTGTTGGCGCAATGTTATTGCGTAAACTGCTGCCCTGGTACAATCCCTTACAAAATTTGAATGACTGGGCGCGCCTGGCATTTGGTAGCGCGGTTGTTCCGCCACTGTTGGGCGGCATTTTGATGTGGTTGTTGCTGCCGAAGGACACGTCGTTAAATACCTTTCTCATTTGGGTACTGTCAGAATCCATTGGCGCACTGGCGTTGGTGCCGTTAGGTTTACTGTTTAAACCACATTACCTGTTGCGCCATCGCGACCCGCGATTATTGCTTGAGACCCTGATTACCCTGCTGGTGACCTTAACGCTCAGTTGGCTGTCCATGATGTACATTCCATGGCCATTTACCTGCGTTATTGTCCTGCTGATGTGGAGCGCTGTCCGTCTGCCGCGTATGGAGGCGTTTTTAATATTCCTCAGCACCGTGATGATGGTTTCGCTGATGCTGGCTGCCGACCCTTCGCTGCTTTACACCCCGAAACCGAACATGATGACGGACATCCCCTGGTTGCCGTTTTTGATGATCCTGTTGCCAGCTAATATGATGACCATGGTGATGTACGCGTTTCGAGCCGAACGCAAGCACATTTCAGAAAGCGAGTCACGCTTTCGCAACGCCATGGAATATTCCGCGATTGGCATGGCGTTAGTCGGTACCGAGGGGCAATGGTTACAGGCCAATAAAGCCTTGTGTCAGTTTCTGGGCTATAGCCAGGAGGAGTTACGTTCACTGACCTTCCAGCAATTAACCTGGCCGGAAGATTTGAACAACGACATTGAACAGCTGAACATGCTGGCACGCGGAGAGATTAATAGCTATTCCATGGAAAAACGCTATTACACCCGTTCGGGCGACGTCGTCTGGGCGTTGCTGGCCGTTTCGTTGGTACGTCATAGCGACAATACCCCACTCTATTTTATCGCGCAGGTTGAGGACATTAACGACCTGAAGCATACCGAGTGGATTAACAAACGGTTGATGGAGCGCATTACCCTCGCCAATGAAGCCGGGGGGATTGGGATCTGGGAATGGGAACTCCAGCCTGACGTGATCAGCTGGGATAAACGGATGTTCGATCTCTACGAAGTTCCTGCGCATATCAAGCCCAGTTGGCAAGTCTGGTATGAGTGCGTGGTACCCGAAGATCGTGAGTACGCCGAAAATGTGATTCGTGATTCGCTGGCCGCACGGGCTCCGTTCAAACTTGAGTTTCGTATCGCGGTAAAAGATGGCATACGCCATATCCGCTCGTTGGCCAACCGGGTACTGAATAAAGACGGTGAAGTTGAACGCTTACTTGGTATCAATATGGATATGACCGAAGTCAAGCAGCTTAACGAAGCGCTGTATCAGGAAAAAGAGCGCCTTCACATTACGCTGGATTCAATCGGCGAAGCGGTGATTTGTATTGATGTCGATATGAACGTGACCTTTATGAATCCGGTTGCTGAGAAAATGAGCGGCTGGCAGCAGGACAGTGCCATCGGCATTCCGCTATTGACGGTACTACATATTACTTTTGGCGAGAACGGTCCGCTGATGGAAAATATCTACAGTGCTGACATGTCACGTACGGCAATCGAACAGGAAGTGGTTCTGCATTGTCGTAACGGCAACAGTTATGACATTCAGTACAGCATCACGCCCCTCAGCACCCTCGACGGCGGCAGCATTGGCTCGGTGTTGGTTATTCAGGACGTCACAGAGTCGCGGAAGATGCTCCGCCAGCTTAGCTACAGCGCCTCGCATGATGACCTGACCCAGTTGGCAAACCGGGTCAGCTTCGAAAACCATCTAAAACAATTGCTGCATTCGGTACACGACACGCACCAGCGCCATGTACTGGTTTTTATCGATTTGGATCGTTTTAAAGCGGTGAACGACAGCGCGGGTCATGCCGCCGGCGATGCTCTGCTGCGTGAACTCTCTGCACTTATGCTCAGCATGTTGCGATCCAGCGATATGCTGGCACGCCTGGGCGGCGACGAGTTTGGTCTGTTGCTACCGGATTGTAATATCGAAAGCGCCCGCTTTATCTCAGGTCGCATCATCAGCGCCATCAACGATTACCACTTTATGTGGGAGGGCCGGTTACACCGCATTGGCGCCAGTGCGGGGATTACGCTCATTGATGAGAAAAACCATGTCGCGACCGATGTGATGTCTCAGGCCGATATCGCCTGCTACGCGGCGAAAAACAGCGGCCGTGGGCGAGTCTGTGTCTATGAACCTCAGCAAAGCCAGGCCCATGCCGCGCGTAGTCAACTGACATTGGATGAACAAAGACACACCATTATGCACAATCCAATGCTGATGATCGCCAGAGGTGTGGCTTCCCCGCGTATACCGGAGACGTTTAGCTTTTGGCTTCTCTCGCTTCGCTTAGGCACCGCTGAGGGTGAAGTCATTGAGGAGCAAGCCTTCCGCGCCGGGCTGGTCGATCCCGCGTTAAGCAAGGCGCTTGACCGTCGGGTATTTAGCGAGTTCTTCCAGAACTCTGCCCAAGCAGTAGCCAGTAAGGGCCTCAGTATTGCCCTGCCCCTTTCCGCCGTCGGCCTGCTCAACACAGAACTTATCGATGAGTTGCTGGAGCACTTGCAACGCAGTCCACTACCGCCGCGATTGCTGCATCTGACCATTCCGGCAAGCGTCATCAAAACCAACCCAACGCAGGCGATATCCGCCCTGCATCGGCTGCGCCAGTACGGCTGTCGAATTGTATTAAGTCAGGTTGGTCGCGATTTAGAGCTCTTTGACAACCTGAAATATCACATTGTCGATTACCTGTTGCTCGACAGCGAGCTAAGTGCCAGCGCTCCCGGCAACCTGAACGACGAAATGTGGGTGTCCATTATCCAGGGTCATGCCCAGCGCCTGGACATAAAAACTATCGCCGGTCCGGTGCAGTTGCCACTCATCATGGATACGCTTTCTGGCATCGGTGTTGATATGATTTATGGCGATATTATTGCCGACGCCCAACCGCTGGATCTGCTACTGAATACCAGTAATTTCGCCATCAACTGACGGTTGCCAGCCATCCGTATACCAAATATGCAACAGGGCATAGGAGCGCCAGGGTTTCCAGCGCTCTGCATACCGTCGGATCTGGGCCGGTGTCATGCCGGGAAAACGCTGTTTAATCAGATAATCATCCGGCAGAAAAACGTCCTTCGCCTGCCAACCACGTAGCGCGAAATAGTTGGCGGTCCAGCGCCCTATCCCGGGAAACGTTTGTAGCTGCTTAACGCCTTGTTCGATATCGGCAGGGGCTGTTGTCGCGAGCGTTCCTTCAAGGGTTGCATGAGCCAGGTGAATCAACGCTTCAGCGCGTTTGAGCGGCATTCCTAACGCTTTCAGGCGTAGCGGATCGGCATTGGCAAGCGCTTCCGGCGTAGGAAAACACACATACTCGGGCGCATCCTCCAGCGCTTCCCCGTAAGCGTGCGCCACTTTCGCCGTCAGTTTAGCGGCCATCAATACGCTGACTAACTGCCCTAAAATCGCCCGTACCCCTTGCTCAAACGCATCGACACATCCCGGCAGGCGCAGTCCCGGACGCGCCGCACCGAGGCTACCCAGCGCGGCGATAATTTGCTGCGGGCAACAGCCAAGATCGAACAAGCGCGTTATTTTTGCCAGACACTCGGAGGCGACCGGCTGTAACCCTGTGCTCAATGTCACGTGTAGCACGTTGGCGTGCAGATCCGGGACAACGCGCACCAGACCACGATGCCCCCCTACGCACAGGCTTCTGACATAGCTCAGTTCCTCTACGGTTTCGACACCTTCAACCGCACGGGCGGCAAGAAATCCCAGCATCCAGGGCCAGTCATAAGGTGGTTGCCAGCTCAGCGTGAACATTCAGTTTTCCTTTTTACGCAAACCTACAGCATAAACGGTATTCAATCAGTACGCCTTGCTTTCATATTCCAGTTGTCGGGGCGTCAACTATTCGTTAAAGTCACGCCCCTTCTTCACTGGCATGGGGATTTTTACGGTGTTTATTGGTTTTGACTACGGTACGGCAAACTGTTCAGTGGCCGTTATGCGTGATGGGCAGCCCCACCTGCTCAAAATGGAAAATAACAGCACGCTGCTACCCTCAATGCTGTGCGCACCAACGCGCGAAGCGGTTAGCGAGTGGCTGTATCGCCATCACGACATCCCAACTACGGACGATGAAACGCAGGCGCTGCTTCGCCGTGCGATGCGCTACAACCGCGAAGAAGACATCGACGTTAACGCCAACAGCGTACAGTTCGGTCTGGCATCGCTGGGTCAGTATATTGAAGACCCGGAAGAGGTGTACTTCGTTAAATCGCCAAAATCATTTTTGGGCGCCAGCGGTCTGAAGCCGCAGCAGGTTGCGCTGTTTGAAGATCTGGTCTGTGCAATGATGCTGCACATTCGCAACCAGGCGCAAAGCCAGCTGCCGGAAGCTATCACTCAGGCCGTGATTGGTCGGCCCATCAACTTCCAGGGATTAGGTGGCGATGACGCCAACACCCAGGCGCAGGGTATTCTTGAACGTGCGGCCAAACGCGCCGGTTTTCAGGATGTCGTCTTCCAGTACGAGCCGGTAGCGGCGGGACTGGATTACGAAGCAACGCTGCAGGAAGAAAAACGCGTGTTGGTGGTGGATATCGGCGGGGGTACGACCGACTGTTCACTGCTGCTGATGGGGCCGCAATGGCATCAGCGTGCCGATCGCGAAAACAGCCTGCTGGGACACAGTGGCTGCCGCGTAGGCGGGAACGATCTGGATATCGCGCTGGCGTTTAAACACCTGATGCCACTGCTAGGTATGGGCGGTGAGACAGAAAAAGGTATCGCCTTACCGATTCTCCCGTGGTGGAACGCGGTCGCAATCAACGACGTTCCCGCGCAAAGTGATTTCTATAGCAGCGCCAACGGTCGACTGCTCAACGATCTTGTCCGCGACGCGAGAGAAGCCGATAAAGTCGCTCTGCTGCTTAAAGTCTGGCGCGAGCGTCTGAGCTATCGCCTGGTGCGTAGTGCAGAAGAGAGCAAAATCGCACTCTCCGACCAGACTATTGTAACGGCGGCGATACCGTTTATCAGCGACACGCTGGCAACCGATATCAATCAACACGGACTGGAAGCTGCGCTCAATCAGCCCCTGGCGCGTATTCTCGAGCAGGTCCAGCTGGCGCTGGACAACGCACAGGAAAAACCAGACGTGATTTATCTGACCGGCGGCAGCGCGCGTTCGCCGCTGATTAAAAAAGCCCTCGCCCAGCAGCTTCCCGGGATCCCTATCGCGGGTGGCGATGACTTCGGTTCTGTCACCGCCGGACTGGCCCGCTGGGCTGACGTTGTTTTCCGCTAAGCCGCTCGCATGCTGAAAAGTGTGCGTATTGACATCATCCTTGCTGTGGCTTATTTTCAGGAGTGAGGGTTAGGGAAGGTTTCCCCTCCCCCTGGTGTCTTAGTAAGCCGGTAAGCTAATGACTAAGAGTATCACCAGTATGATGACGTACTTCATCATAACCCTTTCCTTATTTTGGCCCCTTCCTCGGGAGGGGCTTTCCCGTTCCAGCGTCCTGCTGAAATCTCTGACTTTCCTCCTTTTTGCCTTGTCAGCACTCTATCGCACAATTGCGTATTCGCTATCTTCACCACCGATTGTTGCGTAACGCCTCGCAAAGCCGCGTCAGCATTCAGACGAATCCCGACAGTGTTTCATAATTCCTCCATTTTTCTCCCTTGTTCACTGGCTAAACTAGTATCATTCCGCGAATCGTTTCAGGATGAGAAACTCATAACAATGAAAGGCAGTAATAAATCCCGCTGGGTGATAGCAATCGTGATCGTCGTGGCCGCCGTCGCCGCCATCTGGTTCTGGCAAAGCCGCAGCGCATCCCAGGGAACCGCACCGGGCGCGACCAAACCCGCGCAGCACACGGCGGGGTCAGGACGGCGTGGAATGCGCTCCGGACCGTTGGCTCCCGTGCAGGCTGCCACCGCCACCGAGGAAGCCGTGCCACGCTATCTGACAGGGCTGGGGACCGTTACTGCCGCAAATACCGCCACGGTGCGTAGTCGGGTGGATGGTCAACTCATCGCCTTACACTTTGAGGAAGGACAACAGGTTAAAGCCGGCGACTTGCTGGCAGAGATAGATCCCAGCCAGTTCAAAGTTGCTCTGGCTCAGGCGCAGGGACAACTGGCAAAAGATAAAGCCACGCTGGCGAATGCCCGTCGCGATCTTGCCCGCTATCAACAGTTGGTTAAAACCAATCTGGTCTCCCGCCAGGAGCTGGATGCCCAGCAGGCGCTGGTCAACGAGACGTTAGGCACAATCAAAGCGGATGAAGCCAGTGTCGCCAGCGCTCAGTTGCAGCTCGACTGGAGCCGGATAACCGCGCCTGTCGATGGTCGTGTCGGCCTGAAGCAGGTCGATGTCGGTAACCAAATTTCCAGCGGCGATACCACCGGAATCGTCGTCATTACGCAAACGCATCCCATCGACCTGATATTTACGTTGCCTGAAAACGACATTGCTACCGTGTTGCAGGCACAAAAATCGGGGAGCCCGCTGAAGGTCGAAGCCTGGGACCGAACCAATTCGCAAAAGCTGAGCGAAGGCGTCCTGCTCAGTCTCGACAATCAAATTGATGCCACCACCGGAACAATCAAAGTTAAGGCTCGTTTTTCCAATCAGGATGATGCCTTATTCCCTAACCAGTTCGTTAACGCCCGCATGCTGGTCGACACACAACAAAATGCCGTTGTGATCCCAACTGCCGCCCTGCAAATGGGTAACGAAGGCCACTTTGTCTGGGTACTGAATAGCGACAATAAAGTGAGCAAACACCTGGTTAAACCGGGTATTCAGGATAGCCAAAAAGTGGTGATTGCCGCCGGGCTTTCTGCGGGCGATCGGGTCGTGACCGACGGGATTGACCGTCTGACGGAAGGCGCAAAAGTCGAAGTCGTTGAGGCGCACGACGCCTCTGTTTCCGACGAGAAAACAGCGCCACGCGGATACGGCAAAAAAGGAGCTAACTCCTGATGCAGGTGTTACCTCCGGACAACACAGGCGGACCATCGCGCCTGTTTATTCTGCGCCCCGTCGCCACCACGCTGCTGATGGTCGCGATTTTGCTTGCCGGAATTATCGGTTATCGCTTCCTGCCAATCGCCGCCTTACCTGAAGTGGATTACCCCACGATTCAGGTCGTTACGCTCTACCCTGGCGCCAGCCCGGACGTCATGACCTCGGCGGTCACCGCACCGCTTGAACGTCAGTTTGGACAGATGTCTGGCTTAAAACAGATGTCATCACAAAGCTCCGGGGGCGCATCGGTCGTTACGTTACAGTTTCAACTGACGCTCCCGTTGGATGTTGCCGAGCAGGAAGTTCAGGCCGCGATTAACGCCGCCACCAATTTATTACCCAGCGATCTCCCTAACCCTCCGGTCTACAGCAAGGTAAACCCGGCAGATCCACCGATCATGACGCTGGCGGTCACATCCAGCGCCATGCCGATGACGCAGGTGGAAGATATGGTCGAAACCCGCGTCGCGCAGAAAATCTCTCAGGTATCCGGCGTGGGCCTGGTAACACTTTCCGGTGGGCAACGTCCGGCGGTCCGCGTGAAGCTTAACGCTCAGGCCATCGCCGCACTCGGTCTGACCAGCGAAACCATCCGTACGGCCATTACCGGTGCCAACGTCAATTCGGCAAAAGGGAGTCTTGATGGTCCAACGCGTGCCGTTACCCTTTCAGCCAACGACCAGATGCAGTCCGCGGATGAATATCGTCAGCTCATTGTTGCCTATAAAAGCGGGGCACCGGTTCGTCTGGGCGATGTTGCCACCGTTGAGCAAGGTGCCGAAAACAGCTGGCTGGGCGCATGGGCCAATAAGCAACAAGCTATAGTGATGAATGTTCAGCGTCAGCCTGGCGCAAACATCATCTCCACGGCAGACAGTATCCGCCAGATGCTGCCGCAGCTCACCGAGAGCCTGCCTAAATCGGTTAAGGTCAGCGTACTTTCCGATCGTACAACCAATATTCGTGCGTCCGTAGCGGATACCCAATTTGAATTGATGCTGGCGATTGCGCTGGTAGTCATGATTATCTACCTGTTTTTGCGCAATATTCCGGCAACTATTATTCCTGCAGTCGCCGTACCGTTATCGTTAATCGGTACTTTCGCGGTGATGGTATTTCTTGATTTCTCCATCAACAACCTGACCCTCATGGCGCTAACCATCGCGACAGGCTTTGTGGTGGATGACGCTATCGTGGTTATCGAGAATATTTCACGCTATATCGAAAAAGGCGAAAAACCGCTGACTGCTGCCCTGAAGGGCGCGGGCGAGATTGGTTTTACCATCATCTCTCTGACATTTTCACTGATCGCCGTACTGATCCCACTGCTATTTATGGGTGATATCGTAGGTCGATTATTCCGGGAGTTCGCTGTGACGCTGGCCGTGGCGATTCTAATTTCCGCCGTTGTCTCGCTCACTCTTACGCCGATGATGTGCGCGCGTATGCTGAATCAGGCCTCATTGCGTAAGCAAAACCGCTTCTCCCGTGCCTCAGAGCGCATGTTTGAACGCGTTATTGCCGGGTACGGCCACTGGCTGGCGAAAGTGCTCAACCATCCGTGGCTCACGCTGAGCGTTGCGCTCGGCACGCTGGCGCTGAGCGTTATGCTATGGGTCTTTATCCCCAAAGGCTTCTTTCCGATCCAGGATAACGGCATTATCCAGGGCACGCTACAGGCACCGCAGTCCAGCTCATTTGCCAGCATGGCCCAGCGCCAGCGTCAGGTTTCAGATGTCATTCTGAAAGATCCGGCGGTAGAAGGCCTGACCGCTTTTGTCGGTGTGGACGGCACTAATACGGCATTGAACAGCGCGCGCTTACAAATCAACCTTAAGCCGCTGGATGAACGTGACGATCGGGTGCAGAAAGTGATTGCGCGCCTACAGGACGCGGTTGACAGAGTTCCCGGCGTTGACCTTTATCTTCAGCCCACTCAGGACCTGACGATTGATACTCAGGTCAGCCGGACGCAATATCAGTTCACGCTGCAAGCGACATCCCTTGATGCCCTCAGCACCTGGGTTCCACAGCTGATAGCAAAACTAAATCAGCTACCGCAACTGTCCGATGTCAGTAGCGACTGGCAGGACAAAGGGCTGGTAGCATATGTGAACGTCAATCGCGACAGCGCCAGCCGTTTGGGCATCAGCATGTCAGATGTCGATAACGCTCTGTACAACGCCTTCGGCCAGCGACTGATTTCAACCATCTACACCCAGGCCAATCAGTATCGCGTGGTGTTAGAACATGACACCAACAATACGCCGGGGCTTGCGGCACTGGATACAATACGTCTGACCAGTAGCGACGGTGGCATAGTACCGCTCAGCGCGATCGCCAGTATTGAACAGCGTTTTGCCCCGCTGTCGATTAACCACCTCGATCAGTTCCCGGTCACCACCATCTCGTTCAACGTGCCAGACGAGTGGTCGCTGGGTGATGCGGTACAGGCGATTCTGGATGCCGAAAAAACGCTTAACCTGCCCGCAAATATTACCACCCAGTTCCAGGGCAGCACGCTCGCTTTCCAGGCCGCGCTGGGAAATACCATCTGGTTGATTGTGGCTGCGGTTGTCGCGATGTATATCGTACTGGGTGTGCTGTATGAGAGCTTTATTCACCCAATTACTATTCTCTCCACGCTGCCGACGGCGGGCGTCGGGGCGCTTCTGGCGTTAATGATTGCCGGGAGCGAACTGGACGTCATCGCGATTATCGGCATTATTTTGCTCATCGGTATCGTCAAGAAAAACGCCATCATGATGATCGACTTCGCCCTGGCTGCAGAGCGCGAACAGGGCATGGCACCGCGCGATGCCATCTTCCAGGCGTGTCTGCTGCGTTTTCGCCCAATTCTGATGACCACGCTGGCAGCACTGCTCGGCGCCTTGCCGCTGATGTTAAGTACCGGCGTAGGTGCCGAATTACGCCGCCCATTAGGAATTGGTATGGTCGGCGGCCTGCTGGTAAGCCAGGTATTAACCCTGTTTACCACCCCGGTGATTTATCTGCTGTTTGACCGTTTGTCGCTGTATGTGAAAAGCCGCTTCCCGCGCCAGGAAGAGGAAGCGTAAATGAAATTTTTTGCGCTTTTCATTCATCGTCCGGTGGCGACCATTCTCATTTCGGTGGCCATCACCCTGTGCGGCATACTCGGATTTCGTCTGCTGCCGGTCGCTCCGCTACCGCAGGTGGATTTTCCGGTGATCATGGTCAGCGCATCGTTACCCGGTGCCTCACCCGAAACGATGGCGTCCTCGGTCGCAACTCCGCTGGAGCGCTCGCTGGGGCGCATTGCGGGCGTGAACGAAATGACATCAAGCAGTTCACTTGGCAGTACGCGTATTATTCTCGAATTCAAATTCGACCGTGACATCAATGGCGCGGCGCGGGACGTTCAGGCCGCAATTAACGCCGCGCAAAGTCTGCTACCCAGCGGGATGCCGAGCCGACCAACGTATCGCAAAGCCAACCCTTCCGATGCGCCAATCATGATCCTGACGCTAACGTCGGACACGTACTCGCAAGGTGAATTGTACGATTTCGCATCAACACAACTGGCGCAAACCATCGCGCAAATTGACGGTGTGGGCGACGTGGACGTTGGAGGCAGCTCACTGCCTGCGGTGCGTGTAGGGCTCAATCCGCAGGCACTGTTTAACCAGGGCGTGTCGCTGGACGACGTGCGTAGCGCAATTGACAACGCCAATGTGCGTAAGCCGCAGGGCGCTATCGAGAATGATACCCACCGTTGGCAGGTACAAACCAACGATGAGCTGAAAACCGCCGCCGAATACCAGCCGATTATCATCCACTACAATAACGGCGCGGCGGTGCGACTGGGCGACGTTGCGTCTGTAACCGACTCGGTGCAGGACGTACGCAACGCGGGGATGACCAATGCCAAACCGGCCATTCTGCTGATGATCCGCAAGCTACCGGAAGCCAATATCATTCAGACGGTAGACAGCATTCGCTCCAAATTGCCGGAGTTACAAACGCTGGTCCCGGCCGCCATCGATCTGCAAATCGCCCAGGACCGCTCGCCGACTATTCGCGCCTCGCTGGAAGAAGTCGAACAGACGCTGATTATCTCCGTGGCGCTGGTTATCCTGGTGGTCTTTATTTTCCTGCGCTCCGGGCGTGCGACGCTGATCCCCGCGGTAGCAGTTCCGGTCTCGCTGATCGGTACCTTTGCCGCCATGTATCTGTGTGGATTCAGCCTGAACAACCTGTCGTTGATGGCGCTCACCATTGCTACGGGATTTGTCGTCGATGACGCCATCGTTGTGCTGGAAAATATTGCCCGCCACCTGGAAGCAGGAATGAAGCCGCTCCAGGCGGCGTTACAGGGTACGCGCGAAGTGGGATTCACCGTGCTCTCCATGAGTCTGTCGCTGGTGGCGGTGTTCCTGCCACTGCTGTTAATGGGCGGATTGCCTGGGCGCTTGCTACGCGAATTTGCCGTCACGCTGTCGGTTGCTATCGGTATCTCGCTGCTGGTGTCGCTGACATTAACGCCAATGATGTGCGGCTGGATGCTCAAATCCAGCACCCCGCGCGAACAGTCTCGCAAACGGGGTTTTGGTCGTATGCTGGTGGCGCTGCAACAGAGTTACGGTACCTCGCTTAAATGGGTGCTGCGCCATACGCGGCTGGTAGGCGTGGTGTTACTCGGTACCATTGCGCTGAATATCTGGCTTTATATTTCCATCCCCAAAACCTTCTTCCCGGAGCAGGATACGGGTGTATTGATGGGTGGGATCCAGGCCGACCAGAGCATCTCATTTCAGGCCATGCGCGGCAAACTGCAGGACTTTATGAAGATCATCCGCGACGACCCGGCGGTGAATAACGTCACCGGTTTTACCGGTGGTTCGCGGGTCAACAGCGGGATGATGTTTATTACCCTCAAGCCACGTGATGAGCGCCATGAAACGGCTCAGCAGGTGATCGACCGCCTGCGCGTCGCGCTTTCAAAAGAGCCAGGTGCGAATCTGTTTTTAATGGCGGTGCAAGATATTCGCGTTGGTGGACGCCAGGCCAACGCCAGCTATCAATACACATTACTGTCCGACGATCTCGCGGCGCTGCGTGAGTGGGAACCGAAGATCCGTAAGGCGCTTGCCGCCCTGCCCCAACTGGCAGACGTCAACTCCGATCAGCAGGACAATGGCGCGGAGATGAATCTGATTTACGATCGCGACACCATGTCTCGTCTGGGGATCGACGTGGCAGCCGCCAACAGCCTGTTGAATAATGCTTTCGGACAACGACAGATCTCTACCATCTATCAGCCGATGAACCAGTACAAAGTGGTGATGGAGGTCGATCGACGTTACACCCAGGACATCAGCGCACTGGACAAAATGTTCGTCATCAACAATGACGGTAAAGCGATCCCGTTATCGTACTTTGCTAAATGGCAGCCGGCGAATGCGCCGCTGTCTGTGAATCATCAGGGTTTGTCTGCCGCCTCAACCGTGTCGTTTAACCTGCCGACAGGTTCTTCACTGTCAGAAGCGACAGAGGCCATCAACAGAACCATGACCCAGCTAGGCGTCCCTTCCACGGTTCGCGGTAGCTTTGCCGGTACCGCACAGGTATTTCAGGACACCATGAATTCGCAGGTGATCCTGATTATCGCCGCCATCGCCACGGTTTATATCGTGCTGGGTATGCTGTATGAAAGCTATGTCCATCCGCTGACCATTCTCTCCACGCTACCTTCGGCTGGCGTCGGGGCGTTGTTAGCGCTGGAGCTGTTCAATGCCCCATTCAGCCTAATCGCCCTGATAGGGATCATGCTATTAATTGGCATTGTGAAGAAAAACGCCATCATGATGGTCGATTTTGCGCTGGAAGCGCAGAGAAACGGCAAGCTACAGCCGGAAGAAGCTATTTTCCAAGCCTGCTTGTTGCGCTTTCGCCCAATAATGATGACCACGCTGGCGGCGTTGTTTGGCGCGTTGCCGTTGGTGTTATCCGCAGGCGATGGCTCTGAACTGCGTCAGCCTTTGGGGATAACCATTGTCGGTGGGCTGGTCGTGAGCCAGCTCCTGACGCTGTACACCACGCCCGTGGTCTATCTCTTTTTCGACCGTCTGCGTCTGCGTTTTTCGCGTAAAAACAGCAAACCGGTAGCAGAGTTATGACAGAACTTCCCGACAGCACCCGCTGGCAACTTTGGATTGTGGCATTTGGCTTTTTTATGCAGTCGCTGGATACCACCATCGTTAACACCGCGCTTCCCTCGATGGCGGCAAGCCTCGGGGAAAGCCCGTTACACATGCATATGGTCATTGTGTCATATGTTTTAACTGTTGCCGTGATGCTGCCCGCCAGCGGATGGCTGGCGGACAAAGTTGGCGTGCGTAATATCTTCTTCACCGCCATCATCCTGTTTACGCTTGGCTCGCTTTTTTGCGCCGGGTCCAGCACGCTCAACGAGCTGGTGATGGCGCGCGTCTTACAAGGCGTTGGCGGTGCGATGATGGTGCCGGTCGGCAGGCTAACGGTGATGAAAATCGTCCCGCGTGAGCAATATATGGCGGCAATGACGTTTGTCACTTTACCTGGTCAAATCGGCCCGCTGCTGGGCCCGGCGTTAGGCGGAATTCTGGTTGAATACGCCTCCTGGCACTGGATATTTTTGATTAACATTCCGGTAGGCATTGTCGGCGCGATAGCGACGTTAATGCTGATGCCCAACTACACCATGCAAACCCGACGTTTCGACCTCTCAGGGTTCGCGATGCTGGCGGTCGGCATGGCGGTACTGACGCTGGCGCTTGATGGCAGCAAAGGAACCGGCCTCTCCAGTATCACGCTGGCGGCGCTGGTTATCTGCGGGGTATTGGCTATTGCGCTGTATCTGAAACACGCCCATCGTAATCCACGTGCGCTATTCAGCCTGAATCTGTTTCGCACACCAACCTTCTCGCTAGGTCTGTTCGGCAGTTTTGCCGGACGCATCGGCAGCGGCATGTTGCCGTTTATGACACCGGTGTTTTTACAGATTGGCCTCGGTTTTTCACCTTTTCATGCCGGGCTGATGATGATCCCGATGGTGCTGGGCAGTATGGGCATGAAGCGCATTGTGGTGCAGGTCGTTAACCGCTTTGGTTACCGTCGTGTACTGATTATTACTACGCTTGGCCTGTCGCTGGTCAGTCTGTTGCTAATGACCACGGCACTGCTGGGCTGGTATTACGCCCTGCCCTTCGTGCTGTTTTTACAGGGAATGGTCAACTCAACGCGTTTTTCATCCATGAATACGCTTACGTTAAAAGATCTGCCTGACGATCTGGCCAGCAGCGGTAACAGCCTGCTGTCGATGATCATGCAGCTATCGATGAGTATTGGTGTGACCATCGCAGGCCTGCTGCTGGGCATGTTCGGCCAACAGCTTATCGCCATCGACAGCGGAAGTACGCATACCGTCTTTATGTATACCTGGCTGTGCATCGCCTTCATTATTGCGCTGCCCGCCATTATTTTTGCCCGCGTGCCGAACGACACGCAAACCAACGCGGTGATTTCACGGCGCAAAAGGAGCACCTGATGAAGTTCTGGCGGCCCGGTATCACCGGCAAACTGTTTCTGGCGATTTTCGCCACCTGCATTGTGTTGCTGATCAGCATGCACTGGGCCGTACGCATTAGCTTCGAACGTGGTTTTATTGACTATATCAAGCACGGCAACGAGCAGCGGCTGCAAATGCTCAGCGACGCATTAAGCGAGCAGTACGAGCAGCACGGCAACTGGCGATTCTTACGCAATAACGATCGTTTTGTTTTCCAGATCCTGCGCTCTTTTGAACACGACAACGACGATGATAAACCGGGTCCAGGCATGCCGCCGCACGGCTGGCGTACACAGTTTTGGGTTGTCGACCAAAACGCCCGTGTGCTTGTCGGCCCGCGCGGCCCAGTTCCTCGCGACGGCATGCGCCATCCCATACGCGTTAACGGTAGCGAAGTGGGCGCCGTGATTGCCTCTCCTGTGGAACGCTTAACGCGGAATACGGATATCAATTTCGACATGCAGCAACGACGATCCAGCTGGCTTATCGTTGCGCTCTCCACGATCCTGGCCGCGCTGGCGACGTTTACGCTGGCGCGCAGCCTGCTGGCCCCGGTTAAGCGGTTGGTGGAAGGCACGCACAAACTGGCGGCGGGCGATTTCACCACTCGCGTTACGCCAACCAGTACGGATGAGCTGGGCAAGCTGGCGCAGGACTTCAACCAGCTCGCCAGTACACTGGAAAAAAACCAGCAGATGCGTCGTGACTTTATGGCCGATATTTCTCACGAACTGCGTACGCCGTTGGCGGTGTTGCGCGGTGAACTGGAGGCCATTCAGGATGGTGTCCGCCAGTTTACCCCTGACTCCGTTGCCTCGTTGCAGGCTGAAGTCGGTACGCTCACCAAACTGGTTGACGACCTTCATCAGCTCTCCATGTCAGATGAAGGCGCGCTGGCCTACCAGAAAACATCGCTGGACCTCATCCCCCTATTGGAAGTGGCAAGCGGCGCATTTCGTGAACGCTTCGCCAGCCGTGGATTGACCATACAGCTTTCGCTCCCCGACAGCATGACGGTATTTGGTGACAGGGATCGTCTGATGCAGTTGTTCAACAACCTGCTGGAAAACAGTCTGCGCTACACCGATAGCGGTGGCGGGTTGCATATCAGCGCCGAACAACGCGAACGCATGGTGTTATTAACCTTCGCTGATTCCGCTCCCGGCGTAAGTGACGAGCAGTTACAGAAGCTGTTTGAACGATTTTATCGCACCGAAGGCTCGCGCAACCGCGCCAGCGGAGGTTCCGGGTTGGGGCTGGCGATTTGCGTCAATATCGTACAAGCGCATAATGGTCTAATCCGCGCCGCCCATTCGCCTTTTGGTGGGGTTAGCATTACAGTAGAGTTACCGCTGGAACGCGATTTACAGAGAGATGTATGACTGAGTTACCCATTGATGAAAACACACCGCGTATTCTGATCGTGGAAGATGAGCCTAAGCTGGGGCAACTGCTGATCGACTACCTGCGGGCAGCGAGCTATGCCCCTACGCTGATCAACCACGGCGACCTGGTTCTGCCTTACGTGCGCCAAACGCCGCCCGATCTGATCTTGTTGGATCTGATGCTGCCCGGTACCGACGGTCTGACTCTGTGTCGGGAAATCCGCCGCTTCTCAGAAGTCCCCATCATGATGGTAACCGCTAAAATTGAAGAGATTGATCGCCTGCTGGGGCTGGAGATCGGTGCTGATGATTATATTTGTAAACCTTACAGCCCGCGCGAAGTTGTCGCGCGCGTAAAAACGATCCTGCGCCGCTGCAAACCGCAGCGCGAACTGCAACAAATGGATGCAGACAGCCCGCTTATCGTCGATGAAGGCCGTTTTCAGGCCTCCTGGCGTGGGAAGATGCTCGATTTAACGCCCGCCGAATTCCGCTTACTTAAAACGTTGTCACATGAGCCGGGTAAAGTGTTCTCCCGTGAACAGTTGCTCAATCATCTCTATGACGATTACCGCGTCGTTACCGACCGCACCATCGACAGCCATATTAAGAACCTGCGACGCAAGCTGGAGTCGCTGGATACCGAGCAGTCGTTTATCCGCGCGGTCTATGGCGTGGGGTATCGCTGGGAAGCCGACGCCTGCCGAATTGCTTAAACTCTCCTGCCCTTCAGGGCTCCGCTGCTCCGTGAGCCCTGGTAACTAGCAACTCTCCAAATATCGCTCATACTCTTTCTGACAATACTGTCGTCAATAACTGTTTGATATAAAACTTTTAATCAAGGAGTTCATATGGCTGGTTGGTTTGAATTAAGTAAGAGTAGCGATGATCAGTACCGCTTTGTTCTTAAAGCTGGGAACGGGGAAATAATCCTTACCAGTGAGCTTTACACTACAAAAGGTGCTGCAGAAAAAGGGATCGCATCTGTCCATGCTAACAGCCCTCTGGATGAGCGTTATGAGAAAAAAACAGCGTCTAATGGCAAATTACATTTCAACCTGAAAGCTGCAAACCACCAGATTATTGGTAGCAGTCAACTGTATGCGAATGAACAGTCACGCGAGACCGGTATTGCTTCAGTTAAGACCAATGGTGTCAGTCAGACGATAAAAGATAAGACCTGATAATTATTTGCTCAGCCGGGTAACGCAACGCTGTCGCCCGGCGTTTTTCTTTACCTGACTTCCTCGCAGCGCTACAATGCCCGCCCTTAATATGGGGGCACTCCCCTAACCGCCTCATTGAGTGAGGCGAGTCTGACCTGTCATCAGAACGAGAAAATTATGTTTAAACCGGAACTCCTTTCCCCGGCGGGAACGCTGAAAAACATGCGTTACGCTTTCGCCTATGGCGCTGACGCTGTGTATGCGGGCCAACCGCGTTACTCACTGCGCGTACGCAACAACGAATTCAACCACGAAAACCTGCAGCTCGGCATTAATGAAGCCCATGAACTGGGTAAAAAATTCTATGTGGTGGTTAACATTGCCCCACACAATGCCAAGCTGAAGACCTTCATTCGTGATCTGAAACCGGTGGTGGAAATGGGGCCGGATGCACTGATCATGTCAGACCCTGGTCTGATTATGCTGGTGCGCGAAAACTTCCCTGACATGGACATTCACCTTTCAGTACAGGCTAACGCCGTAAACTGGGCGACGGTGAAATTCTGGAAGCAGATGGGACTGACCCGCGTGATCCTCTCCCGCGAGCTGTCGCTGGAAGAAATCGAAGAGATCCGCACCCAGGTTCCGGATATGGAGCTTGAGATCTTCGTTCACGGCGCGCTGTGTATGGCCTACTCCGGCCGTTGCCTGCTCTCTGGCTACATCAACAAGCGTGACCCTAACCAGGGTACCTGCACCAATGCCTGTCGCTGGGAATACAACGTGCAGGAAGGTAAAGAAGACGTGGTGGGCAATATCGTGCATAAGTACGAGCCTATTCCGGTACAAAACGTTGAGCCTACGCTGGGTATTGGCGCACCGACAGACAAAGTCTTTATGATTGAAGAAGCCCAGCGTCCGGGTGAGTATATGACCGCGTTCGAAGACGAACATGGCACTTACATCATGAACTCGAAGGATTTGCGTGCCATTGCCCACGTTGAACGCCTGACGCAGATGGGCGTGCATTCCCTGAAGATCGAAGGCCGCACCAAGTCATACTATTACTGTGCACGTACCGCGCAGGTCTATCGTAAAGCCATTGATGATGCTGCTGCCGGTAAACCGTTCGACCCGCAACTGCTGGAAACGCTGGAAGGTCTGGCGCATCGTGGTTACACCGAAGGGTTCCTGCGCCGTCATACCCATGACGACTATCAGAACTACGAATACGGCTTCTCTGTTTCCGAGCGTCAGCAGTTTGTCGGCGAATTTACCGGCGAACGTAAAGGTGAACTGGCCGCCGTACTGGTGAAAAACAAATTCACCGTCGGCGACAGCCTGGAGCTGATGACCCCACAGGGCAACATTAACTTTACCCTCGAACAGTTGGAAAACGCGAAAGGCGAAGCCATGCCGGTTGCGCCGGGCGATGGTTACACCGTGTGGATGCCAGTACCAGAGGATATCGATCTGAATTATGCATTGTTGATGCGTAATTTTACCGGTGAGTCCACGCGCAACCCGCATGCTAAGTAGTTAATTACGGTTATTTTTCAGCGTTCGGAAGATTCTTAGAAATCGATCACATACCGTTTCGTTCATTAAGGGTATTATCCCCTCCGCTGAAAAACATAACCCATAAATGCTAGCTGTACCAGGAACCACCTCCTTAGCCTGCGTAATCTCCCTTACGCAGGCTTATTTTTTGCCTGCCGTTTAAACTCCCTGAATATCCCAATTCAAATCACGATTATCAGGCGAAAAAAAACCGGGCATTACGCCCGGCTGATTAGGTGATTAAAGATTAATGTGCAGCTTCTGGCTTGTGCTTTTGTGCACTCTGGAAACCATAGGTCAGCTCATTTTTCTCTTTATCCAGCGCAACGGTCACCTGGCCACCATCCACCAGCGAACCGAACAGCAGTTCGTTAGCCAATGGTTTTTTCAGGTTATCCTGGACCACACGCGTCATTGGACGTGCGCCCATTGCGCGGTCGTAGCCTTTCTCTGCCAGCCAGTCACGTGCTTCCTGGCTCACTTCCAGAGAGACACCTTTCTGATCCAGTTGAACCTGAAGCTCGACGATAAACTTATCAACAACCTGATGAATCACCTCGGTAGAGAGATGATCGAACCAGATAATGTTGTCGAGACGGTTACGGAATTCCGGCGTAAACACTTTTTTGATTTCGCCCATTGCATCAGTACTGTTGTCCTGATGAATCAACCCAATCGATTTACGCTCAGTTTCACGTACACCGGCGTTAGTGGTCATGACCAGCACCACGTTGCGGAAATCCGCTTTACGCCCGTTATTGTCGGTCAGCGTGCCGTTATCCATTACCTGCAGCAGCAGGTTAAAGACGTCCGGGTGCGCTTTTTCGATTTCATCCAGCAGCAGTACCGCATGCGGATGCTTAATAACAGCATCGGTCAGCAAACCGCCCTGGTCGAAACCGACATACCCCGGAGGCGCACCAATCAGGCGGCTGACGGTGTGGCGTTCCATATACTCGGACATATCAAAACGCAGTAGTTCAATGCCGAGTGCTTTGGACAACTGCACCGTGACTTCAGTCTTACCGACGCCAGTTGGTCCGGCAAACAAGAACGAACCAACCGGTTTATGCTCGTGTCCCAGACCGGCACGGCTCATTTTGATCGCTTCAGTCAGCGCCTCAATGGCTTTATCCTGTCCGAATACCAGCATTTTCAGACGGTTGCCCAGGTTTTTCAGCGTGTCGCGATCGCTCTGCGAAACGCTCTTCTCCGGGATCCGCGCAATGCGGGCCACAACGGACTCGATATCCGCCACGTTGACGGTTTTCTTGCGCTTGCTGACCGGCATCAGACGCGCACGCGCGCCCGCCTCATCGATCACGTCGATCGCTTTATCCGGCAGATGACGATCGTTAATGTATTTCACCGCCAGTTCGACCGCTGCACGCACCGCTTTGGCGGTATAGCGGACATCATGGTGCGCTTCGTATTTTGGTTTCAGACCGTTGATTATCTGTACGGTCTCTTCTACCGATGGCTCAGTGACATCAATTTTCTGGAAACGGCGCGCTAACGCACGGTCCTTTTCAAAGATATTGCTGAATTCCTGATAGGTTGTGGACCCTATCACACGGATCTTACCGCTGGAGAGCAGCGGCTTGATCAGGTTAGCCGCATCCACCTGGCCGCCCGATGCCGCACCCGCACCGATAATGGTGTGGATCTCATCGATAAACAGAATACTGTTAGTATCCTGTTCCAGCTGTTTCAGCAGCGCCTTAAAGCGTTTCTCAAAATCACCGCGATATTTGGTGCCAGCCAACAGCGAGCCGATATCCAGGGAGTAAAGGGTGCAATCAGCCATGATTTCAGGCACATCACCCTGGACGATACGCCAGGCGAGCCCTTCAGCAATGGCGGTTTTACCGACACCAGACTCTCCCACCAGCAGCGGGTTGTTTTTTCTGCGACGGCACAGTACCTGAATGGCGCGCTCCAGCTCTTTGTCCCGGCCAATGAGCGGATCAATTCCGCCCACTCGGGCAAGCTGGTTAAGGTTAGTCGTGAAGTTCTCCATACGGTCCTCCCCGCCAGCTTGCTCTTCGTTATTTGGCTGATTCCCAGAGTCAGAAGACTGACTGGGTTCGTCTTTGCGCGTGCCATGAGAAATAAAATTCACCACATCAAGACGACTTACTTCATGCTTACGCAGCAGATAAGCCGCCTGAGATTCCTGCTCGCTGAAGATAGCGACCAGCACATTTGCGCCGGTAACTTCATTACGCCCGGAGGACTGAACATGAAAGACCGCGCGTTGCAGTACACGCTGAAAACTCAACGTTGGCTGCGTGTCGCGTTCTTCCTCACTGGCAGGCAATACAGGTGTGGTCTGTTCAATGAAGGCTTCGAGTTCCTGACGGAGCGCCACCAGATCCACAGAACACGCTTCCAGCGCTTCGCGGGCCGATGGGTTACTGAGCAACGCCAGTAACAAGTGCTCGACGGTCATAAACTCATGTCGGTGCTCGCGCGCTCTGGCGAAAGCCATGTTTAAACTGAGTTCCAGTTCTTGATTGAGCATAGGCACCTCCCCCAATGTTTATGCCTGCATTCAGGCTTTTTCCAGCGTACACAGCAACGGATGCTCGTTCTCCCTCGCATATTTGTTCACCATCGCTACTTTGGTTTCAGCCACTTCGGCAGTGAACACACCGCAGATAGCTTTGCCTTGATAGTGAACTGCAAGCATCAGTTGCGTTGCACGTTCTACATCATAAGAAAAGAATTTTTGTAACACGTCAATAACAAACTCCATCGGAGTGTAATCATCATTGACTAATATCACTTTATACATAGATGGCGGTTTTAGCGCGTCGCGCAATTTGTCTTCCGCCAGCAGATCGAAATCCAGCCAGTCGTTCGTCTTACCCATTGTCAGTCGTCATCTTCAGTTACGGTTTCCGGCAGAAAATCTTGCCGCTGACAAGCAGCCTATGCGCACAATCAATCTACCTCAAGTATTAGATAACTATCATCTATTAGTGCCATCCGCGACATCTGTCACATAACCGACAATAGCGTTAACTGCTTCAAATTTTGATGCATTTTTACCCTATTCCGTCTGCATGGCGCTTGACGCCCCGCCTGATTTCTCTAAATTGTAGTCTCGAGAGTTGGCGAGGTTTTGAACAGCCCCCACTCCGCCACCGGTTCATTCCATCTTACTTATATAAGATTTACGAAGGATGTCGAAGTATGGAAACGGGTACTGTTAAGTGGTTCAACAACGCCAAAGGGTTTGGTTTCATTTGCCCCGAAGGCGGCGGCGAAGATATTTTCGCCCATTACTCCACCATTCAGATGGATGGTTACAGAACGCTAAAAGCCGGACAGTCTGTCCAGTTTGATGTCCACCAGGGGCCAAAAGGCAATCATGCCAGTGTCATCGTGCCTGTCATTGAAGCAGAAGCTGTCGCATAGCTCTTCTGTCTCATTGTGTACATCCCGCAGTCAAAATGCCAGCCCTTGCGGCTGGCATTTTTATCTCTGTGGCATTATTCCCGCGCCAGAGCATCTACCGGATCCAGACGTGCCGCATTCCGCGCCGGTAGCCAGCCAAACAACACCCCGGTTGCAGTCGAACACAGAAACGCCGTCAACAGCGCGACGGGTGAAAATCCAATTTCCCAGCCCGGCAGAAATAGCTGTAGCGTAAAAGCGATCAGCATCGACAGGCTAATGCCCAACGCGCCGCCAACCAGACACACCAACACTGCTTCAATTAAGAACTGTTGCAGCACGTCACTGGCGCGAGCGCCAACCGCCATACGAATGCCAATCTCACGCGTTCGTTCGGTTACTGAAACCAGCATAATATTCATCACGCCAATCCCACCGACCACCAGCGAAATCACCGCCACCAGCGTCAGGAAGAGTTGTAATGTACGTGTGGTCTTTTCGGCGGTTTTCAAGATGCCGTCCATATTCCAGGTGAAGAAATCCTTCTTGCCGTGGCGCAACGTCAACAGTCGGGTCAGTTGCTGTTCGGCCTGGGCACTGTCAAAACCATCCTTCACTCGCACGGTGATCGAGTTCAGCCACGACTGTCCCATAATGCGCCCGGACATAGTGCTATAAGGCAGCCAGACACGCAGGATCTTGCTACTGCCAAACATCGACTGTTTCTCTTCTGCAACACCAATCACCGTGGCAGGCATATTCCCCACCAGCACGACTTCGCCAACAACTTTCGCTTTATTGGGGAACAACTGACGACGGGTATTGCTGTCGAGCACCACCACCTGAGCGCGCCCCGCCAGTTGCTCGGCGTTAAAGGTGGTCCCTTCGCTAAATGTCATGCCATAGACGTTGAAATAGTCGCCGCTAACGCCATTAGCACTGGCAGCAACATCGATATTGCCATAGCGTAACCGCAGGTTCTTCGACACCGCAGGCGTTACTGAACTGACCCAGGGCTGCTTCTGTAGCGCCGTCAAATCGTCATACTTCAACGCCTGTTGATATTGCGGATCGTCGTCGCCGAAGTCTTTGCCTGGATAGATATCAATGGTGTTAGTACCAATAGCGCGAATATCTGCCAGTACCAGCTGTTTAGCCGCATCGCCTACCACCACGATCGACACCACCGAAGCAATACCGATGATGATCCCAAGCATGGTCAGTAGCGTACGCATCTTATTCGCGGCCATTGCCAGCCAGGCCATGGTAAGCGCTTCACGAAAACCGCTGACAAACTGGCTCCAGCCGGATGCCGTTTTCACCGTTGGCTCCGCGATATCGCGTCCGCCAAAGGGTTTCTGTGGCGGTGGATTGCGCACAATCTCGCCGTCACGAATTTCAATGACCCGTTCGGCCTGCGCGGCGACCTGGCTGTCGTGAGTAACGATAATTACCGTATGCCCGCGATCGCGCAGCTGATGCAAAATCGCCATCACCTCTTCGCCGGAATGGCTATCCAGTGCGCCGGTGGGTTCATCGGCAAGAATAACCTGCCCCCCGTTCATCAGCGCACGCGCGATACTGACCCGCTGCTGCTGACCACCGGAAAGCTGGGAAGGTTGATAGTCAACCCGGTCACCCAACCCCAGCCGCTGGAGTAATTCCTGCGCACGCGCCAGGCGCTGCTTACGTTCGGTGCCAGCGTAGACCGCCGGTACCTCAACGTTTTGTGCGGCGGTTAAATGCGACAGCAGGTGATAGCGCTGGAAGATAAAACCAAAATGCTCACGACGCAGTTGCGCTAGCGCATCGCTATCCAGCGTAGAGACATCGCGTCCGGCAACCCGATACATACCGCTGGTTGGCTTATCCAGACAGCCGAGAATGTTCATCAGCGTCGATTTACCCGAACCCGACGCCCCGACAATCGCCACCATTTCCCCAGCCTGAATGCTCAAGGATACGTCCTTCAACACCTCAACCTGGCCTTCACCTGACGGATAGCTGCGGCGGATATGGCTCAGCTCAAGCAATGCTGTCATTTTGCAGCTCCAGCGTTGCCCTCACCGGTAATGACTTCATCCCCCTCTTCCAGCCCTTTCACGATCTCCACATCGGTGTCATTACGCGCGCCGATAACCACTTCACGTTCGCGGGTTTCGCCGTTACGCAGCAACCTGACGTTATAACGATTATTGCCAATAGGATCGCCCAGCGCCGACAGCGGGATGGTCAGGACATTTTTGACATCAGTGAGCTGGATATGAACCTGCGCGGTCATATCCAGGCGCAGGATCCCTTTCGGGTTGGGAACTTCAAAGCGGGCATAGTAGAAAATCGCGTCATTCACTTTTTCTGGCGTCGGAAGAACATCTTTGAGCTTACCTTCGTAACGCGTCTGCGGATCGCCCAACACGGTAAACCAGGCCTTTTGCCCAGGATGCAGGTGAATTACATCAGCCTCAGAAACCTGCGCTTTCACCAGCATGGTGCTCATATCGGCCAGGGTCAGAATGTTAGGTGCCTGCTGGGCGGCAATAACGGTTTGCCCCTGCAGGGTAGTAATTTGTGTTACTTCGCCAGCCATTGGCGCAACGATGCGGGTGTAATCAAGGTTGGTTTTCGCCGTATCGAGAGAGGCCTGATTACGCTTAATTTGCGCGTCAATTGTGCCAATTTGCGCCTGTTTGACCGCCATTTCGGTGGCCGCCGTGTCGAGATCCTGCTGTGAAACAGCCTGGGTTTTCGCCAGCTGTTGTTGGCGGGAGAGAGTGACCCGCGCCAGCTTCCACTCAGCTTCGGCTTGTAAACGCTGGGCGCGCAATTCCATCAGCGTCGCTTCAACCTCTTTGATTTGGTTTTGCGCCTGTTCAGGATCGATAACACCGAGCAACTGATCTTTTTTCACTTTATCGCCAATCGCAACCGACAGCGTTTTTAACTGCCCGCTGACCTGTGCCCCGACGTCAACTTTACGCAGCGCATCCAGCTTACCGGTCGCCAGCACGCTTTGTTGCAGATCGCCAGGACGAACAATTAATGTTTGATACTGAGGTAAAGGCGCATTAAGCGTTCGCCAAAGTGCAATTACCGCCACAATAAGGATGACGGCGAACAGAAAATAGCGTTTTTTGATTTTTCCCTTGAGCTTCATAAATGTCCCAATACCCCCAATACGTCCACCAGAGTGGAGTGCTAAACATCAACGTTAAATAAATCGCCGTTGAAAAGCGCAAGAATAACAGACTTATTGATGAATGGTTAAGATCCGCTGTGCTGAAATTAGCATAAGGGTATCAATCGGATTTATATTATGAGCCAGCTAACTGAAAGCACTTTTCATTCCTCAAAACCAGTCACAAGTTTTAGCCTTTTTTGTAGCCTGATGACCGGACATTGGCGCCCCGGACAATTTTGGCATCAGCGTAGCTTTCGTCGTAAGTTTTTGTTGCGCTCAGCGCTTATGCCGCGATTAACGCGTGAATGGATGACCGAGTTGGCGCAATGGCCTGACCTTGATAGCATACTTGCACGCCAGCCACGATTGCCGGTTCGTTTGCATCGCGCCTATCTCGCGAAAAAACTTGACCACAAAACGAAACTGGATGCCGTGCGTTATCACTACAATGCTATCCGCAGCTTTTTTTCAGCCACTGAATTTAAGGATTATTTAAGTGAAGATGGATTACAACTAGCACAAATTGAGGGAAAAAATAGCGAAGTATTTAGTGTAATAATGACTTCATTCATCATACTGGATAAAGAAGGTGAAAGCACCATTCTGGTACGCAATTGCGCTGGCGAGACTTTAGCGGAAATGACGTTTACGCTGTGCAATTATGAAGGGAACAGTACGTTGTTTATTGGCGGGTTACAGGGAGGAAGCCGATTACTGCCACATGAAGAAATTCAAAAAGCGACCAAATCATGCCATGGGATTTTCCCAAAACGTATTGTGATGGAAGCCATTTGCTGTTTTGCGGAACAATTAAATATCGAACAAATTCTGGCTGTAAGCAATGAACAGCATATTTTTCGTAGCCCGCGCTACGACGATAAAAACAAGGTAATTCTTTCCGACTACAACACTTTTTGGGAGTCGGTTGGCGGTGAGTGCGACAGCAACGGGTACTATCATATTCCACGCACGCTGGCGCGAAAAAGCGAGGCGGATATTGCCAGCAAAAAACGCGCAGAATACCGCCGCCGCTATCAGCTACTGGACAGCATCCATTCGCAGCTGTCGTCGATGTTTCGCCACTAATCCGCTCTGCCGCGTGCCAGCCACAGCACGCGGGAAAACATTTTTCGCAGCAGCGTTGGCACCGCATCAACGCCCCGCCGCCCGGCTTCCATCGCCACCTCAATGGCCAAATCCGGTTTTGACGAACGATGTATCGCCTTGGAGATTATTTTGCGCATATTCATAGGCACATTCTCCGGAATTTGCGCCACCCGGTGAAAGACGTCAGCAAATCCCTGGCGATACATAAAGTGTTCCATATCCAGCGCGGGGAGCATGGTCAAATGCTCACGCTCTTCCTCTCTGTCGTCATTCAATAAGCTACGTACCGTGGCCGCGTACTTTTTCCCGGCTTCATCGCCATCGACCAGCACATGCCACTCTATCCCCATCCGGCGGGCGAATTTAACCAGCGGCTTAAGACCGGACTGGGCAAATTCAATGACTTTAATCCCTTCTGCATCAAAGTGATGTCCGCACTGGCGGGCCAGTTCGTTAATAACCCAGGTTTCCGTTTCACCTTCCACCAGCAGCCAGCAGCGGGCAAACAACGATGACGCACGATTAAAACGAATATGAAATGCGATTCGCCGACCATCTTCTGCACTGATCCCACCCGGCCCCAGCCGCCAGGCAGCGACACGGGATGATTCACGTACCAGGCGAACAACATGCTCAACAGGCGTAAGGGACAGCAGCTCACCGGAGTTGGTGGTCGCCACTCGCTGCAGAGGCAGTAAATTCAACAAGTGCCAGGCCACCGACAGCATGATGGGATGTAAACGCGTTTCCGGATCTTCCACCAGCAGTAAAGGTCGGGCGTCTTTATCGAGCCTTAGCGTGCCTTTGGCCTGCAACAAGGTCGAAAACAGGCCCAACAGAATAACCCGGTGCGTACGTCCGCCGGGTTTATCAATCATGCGGTTAATAATGTCCAGATAGCGCCAGCTCCGTTGTTCGTTATTGGAGCGACGGCGCATCAGACGGTAGCGGGACTGGCCAGCCCCCTGCTCGGAAAAATAGTGCTCCAACAACTGAACCATGGCCGATAACCCCTGGCGGATCTGCCCGTCAGTCAGGTTTTGCGGCCGGGTAGCCAGCTCACGCGCCAGAAAATCCAGTTGGCGGGCGGTGACTTCGACATCCGCCGAGTCCGGCACGGTACCGTTGCGGATCCGTCGCATGAATCGCGCGTCGCGCAGACGCAGTACCGGCATCAGACGCACAAGGTGGCGCGCCTGATCGTTAATGTCATCGAGAGGTAATGGATGGCCGTCGCCATCAAGAAAACTGCGTAAGGTCAGAACGCTACCGTCATCCGCACACTCGCCTTCCAGGCGATAAAAAATGCGGTGATAGCCATCCTGGCAAGGCGCCCAACTGGCTTCCAGAGGACGATAGCGACGCACCCGGTGACGACCCGGCTGGGATTCACGAAACGTCAGGATAATGTGCAGGTGGTGTTCCCTGCCCTGTATATCACCCGGCGGGAACCAGAAATCCTCGCGGACAAAATGATACAAGTCTGACTCCGGCGACAGCAGCAGGGTCAAGGCATCCAGCAGACTGGATTTACCCCACGCGTTCTCCCCAATCAGCACGTTGCTCTGCTCCAGCATCAACGACAGACGGTTAATACCGCGAAATCCAACAATCTCAACGCGTTCGAGAATCATATAGCCTCCGGAAATGCTAACTTTTTCCTTCAAGTTATCAGGAGTATAACGGCAAGCGGGCGCTCAGGACACCCGATATCAATCTGGCGTGAATCGCAAAAGCAAAAAAAATAAGAATATTCTTCTTATGTTTTCTCCTGAATATAATTTCAGAACTTAATCATCGTCCTTTCGCTAATTGAACTATGCTTCATTCACCCAAGATTCAAAAAGGAATCGCAACATATTGCCTTAAATCAAATTTTTTCATCAATTTAACTGGCGAAGGGATGATATTTTTTTCTAAAATACCCGCTCTTTCATCATCGTCCCTTTTAGCGATGAATTACCGGGCAAGGAACACGAACCCGGAACTTTTAATTGAGGTGGTTATGTTCAGGAAATTAGCAGCTGAATTCTTCGGTACGTTTTGGCTCGTTTTTGGTGGGTGCGGTAGTGCAGTGCTGGCAGCCGCATTCCCGGAATTGGGAATTGGATTTGCCGGTGTCGCGCTGGCATTCGGCCTGACAGTATTAACCATGGCATTCGCTGTGGGTCATATTTCAGGTGGGCATTTTAACCCGGCGGTAACCTTCGGTTTATGGGCTGGCGGTCGTTTCCCGGCAAAAGATGTTATTGGTTACGTTATTGCTCAGGTTGTGGGCGGTATTGTTGCAGCTGCGGCACTGTATCTTATTGCCAGCGGTAAAGCAGGTTTTGATGCAACGGCCAGTGGTTTTGCTTCGAACGGCTTTGGTGAACATTCACCAGGCGGTTATTCCATGCTTTCTGCCGTCGTCATTGAAATTATTCTGACCGCAGGTTTCTTATTAGTGATCCACGGCGCGACCGATAAACATGCTCCGGCAGGTTTTGCACCTATCGCAATTGGTCTGGCGTTAACACTGATTCACTTGATCAGTATTCCGGTCACCAACACCTCCGTAAACCCGGCGCGTAGTACCGCAGTAGCCATTTTCCAGGGCGGCTGGGCATTGCAACAATTGTGGTTCTTCTGGGTCATGCCGATTATCGGTGGGGTTCTCGGCGGTCTTATTTACCGCACCCTGCTGGAAAAACGCGATTAATCGCTAACAAAAAGGCCTGGCGAAAGTCAGGTCTTTTTTTTCCTCTCTATATTTCCTTTTATTTGCAACTTTACTCCCCTCTTTGCATTGAGTAGTGTGTATACCCGTTATACTTCAAGTTGCAGATGTGTTGACTGCGCTCGCTCCCCCCAGTCACGTACTTATGTACGCTCCCGGGGATTCACTCCCTTGCCGCCTTCCTGCAACTTGAATTATTTAGGTTATAGTGACGCATTTCGTCTTACTTCTCAGCAAGGATCTGATTTTCATGTTTTCAGGGCTGTTAATCATTCTGGTTCCCCTTATTGTGGGCTACCTTATTCCGCTCCGGCACAGGACTGCATTACAACTTATCAATCGCCTGTTAAGCTGGATCGTCTACCTTATTCTCTTTTTTATGGGTATTAGCCTGGCGTTTCTGGATAATCTCGCCAGCAACCTGTTAGCCATTCTTCATTATTCTGCGGTCAGCGTGACGGTCATTATACTGTGTAATATTGCGGCGCTGTTCTGGCTGGAGCGTTCGCTGCCCTGGAGACACAACCACAAGCAAGAAAAGCTCCCCTCGCGAATTGCAATGGCGCTTGAGTCGTTTCAGCTTTGCGGCGTCGTCGTCATCGGTTTCCTGCTCGGCCTCACTGGGCTTCCCATTCTGCAGCATGCCACCGAAGCCAGCGAATATACGTTAATCTTTTTACTGTTCCTGGTGGGGATTCAACTGCGCAACAGCGGCATGACCTTAAAGCAAATTGTGTTGAACCGTCGGGGGATGATCGTGGCCGTCGTCGTCGTCGCCAGTTCGATGCTGGCGGGGGTTATCAATGCCTTGATCCTCGGTCTACCGCTGAAAACCGCGCTGGCGATGGCATCAGGTTTTGGCTGGTATTCCCTGTCCGGTATTCTGTTAACCGAATCGTTCGGGCCCGTAATTGGTAGTGCCGCCTTCTTTAACGACCTGGCCCGTGAGCTGATCGCCATTATGTTGATTCCAGGAATGGTGGGCCGCAGCCGCTCTACCGCGCTGGGATTATGCGGCGCGACATCAATGGATTTCACCCTGCCCGTTTTACAACGCAGCGGCGGTCTGGAAATGGTCCCAGCAGCCATCGTCCACGGCTTTATTCTGAGTCTGTTAGTGCCTCTGCTGATGGCGTTTTTCTCCGCCTGACGCCGGAACAAATACCTCTCTGGCGGTAGTCAGCTACCGCCAAAATTGCGCTAAATCAATCTCCCTGCAAGTAGTAGTAGAAATCCCTTTTATCCATTCGCGCACAGGCATAATCTTAAACATGTATATTAAATATAACTTTAAAAGGTGTGACCATGTTTTGTGTGCAATGTGAACAAACCATCCGTACTCCGGCAGGAAACGGCTGCTCTTACGCGCAGGGTATGTGCGGTAAAACGGCTGAGACCTCCGATTTGCAGGATCTGCTGATTGCTTCCCTACAAGGTCTGTCTGCATGGGCTGTTAAAGCACGTGAATACGGCATCATCGACCATGAGGTTGATAACTTTGCGCCGCGTGCGTTCTTCTCCACGCTGACTAACGTTAACTTCGATTCTCCGCGTATTGTTGGCTATGCCCGTGAAGCTATCGCCATGCGCGACGCCCTGAAAGCGCAATGCCTGAACATCGACGCGAACGCAGCGGTCACCAACCCGATGGCCGATCTGCAACTGGTCAGCGACGATCTGGGCGACCTGCAACGTCAGGCCGCTGAATTTACCCCGAACAAAGACAAAGCAGCCATTGGCGAGAACATTCTCGGCCTGCGTCTGCTGTGTCTGTACGGCCTGAAAGGTGCGGCAGCTTACATGGAGCACGCGCACGTTCTCGGTCAGTACGACAACGAAATCTACGCTCAGTACCACAAAATCATGGCATGGCTGGGTACCTGGCCTGCCGATATGAACGCTCTGCTGGAGTGTTCAATGGAAATCGGCCAGATGAACTTCAAAGTGATGAGCATTCTGGACGCCGGTGAAACCACCAAATACGGCCACCCGACCCCGACTCAGGTCAACGTAAAAGCAACCGAAGGTAAGTGCATCCTGATCTCCGGTCACGACCTGAAAGATCTTTACAACCTGCTGGAGCAGACCGAAGGTACTGGTGTTAACGTTTATACCCACGGTGAAATGCTGCCGGCGCACGGCTACCCGGAACTGCGTAAGTTCAAGCACCTGATCGGTAACTACGGCAGCGGCTGGCAGAACCAGCAGGTAGAGTTTGCCCGCTTCCCAGGTCCGATCGTGATGACCTCTAACTGCATCATCGACCCGACCGTTGGCGCGTACGACGACCGTATCTGGACCCGTAGCATCGTCGGTTGGCCGGGTGTGAGCCACCTCGAAGGCGACAACTTCGGTCCGGTTATCGCTCAGGCACAGCAGATGGCTGGCTTCCCGTACAGCGAAATCCCGCACCTGATCACCGTAGGTTTCGGTCGTCAGACCCTGCTGGGCGCTGCTGATACCCTGATCGACCTGGTGAGCCGCGAAAAACTGCGTCACATCTTCCTGGTTGGCGGTTGTGACGGTGCACGTGGTGAACGTAACTACTTCACCGACTTCGCCACCAGCGTGCCGGATGACTGCCTGATCCTGACCCTTGCTTGCGGTAAATACCGCTTCAACAAACTGGAGTTCGGCGATATCGAAGGCCTGCCGCGTCTGGTGGATGCTGGTCAGTGTAACGATGCTTACTCTGCCATCATCCTGGCGGTAACCCTGGCTGAGAAACTGGGCTGTGGTGTGAACGATCTGCCACTGTCTCTGGTGCTCTCCTGGTTCGAACAGAAAGCGATTGTTATTCTGCTGACCCTGCTGTCTCTGGGCGTGAAAAACATCGTCACTGGCCCGACTGCACCTGGTTTCTTCACACCGGATCTGCTGGCAGTTCTCAACGAGAAATTTGGTCTGCGTTCCGTGACCACCGTTGAAGAAGACATGAAGCAACTGCTGAGCGCGTAAGGAGTAAAGAATGACAATGCCAACTCATCAGTGCCCATGGCGGATGCAGGTTCACCACATCCATCAGGAAACGCCGGATGTATGGACAATTTCGTTGCTATGCCACGATTATTATCCTTACCGCGCCGGGCAGTATGCACTGGTCAGCGTACGTAATTCAGCGGATACGCTGCGTGCTTACACCATTTCTTCAACACCGGGCGTTAGCGAGTACATCACGTTGACCATCCGCCGGATTGACGATGGCGCAGGTTCACAGTGGCTAACCCGCGACGTGAAGCGCGGCGACTATATCTGGCTGTCGGATGCAATGGGTGAGTTCACCTGTGAAGATAAAGCGGAAGACAAGTTCCTGATGCTGGCCGCCGGCTGTGGTGTCACGCCAATCATGTCAATGCGTCGCTGGTTGGCAAAGTACCGCCCACAAGCGGATGTACAGGTAATCTTTAACGTTCGCTCGCCGCAAGATGTCATTTTTGCCGACGAGTGGCGCGAATATCCGGTGACATTAGTTGCTGAAAACAATGCCACAGAAGGTTTTGTTTCCGGCCGACTGACGACTGAACTGCTGAAAAGCGTACCGGATCTGACCTCGCGTACCGTGATGACCTGTGGCCCGGCACCGTATATGGATCTGGTCGAGAAAGAAGTCAAAGCGCTGGGTGTGACGCGCTTCTTTAAAGAGCAGTTCTTCACACCTGTTGCCGAAGCCGCCACCAGTGGCCTGAAGTTTACCAAGCTACAGCCGGCGAAAGAGTTCTACGCGCCAGTGGGCAGTACGCTGCTGGAAGCGCTGGAAAGCAACAAGGTTCCGGTTGTCGCCGCATGCCGTGCAGGTGTTTGCGGCTGCTGCAAAACCAAAGTGGTTGACGGTAACTACACGGTCAGCAGCACCATGACGCTGACCGACGCAGAAATCGCTGAAGGTTATGTGCTGGCTTGTTCCTGTCATCCGCAGGGTGATTTAGTGCTGGCGTAATTGGCCGGTATCTGATGTGCAAAAGGCTGCCTGGCTGTACCGGGTGGCCTTTTTTTATGCTGTCAGGCGTTGAAAAATTCTGATGTTTTCACTCTCCCCGCAAATTATCGACCACACTTACCCTGCGCAGATTAAACATAATCCCTGACTACCACGTCGAACTTTCTACAAGGATCCCCATGAAAAAAGTGGCCATTGTCGGCGTCGGTCCCACCGGGATTTATACGTTTCATGCCCTGGTTGAGCGCGGTGAACCGCTGGAAATAGAGCTTTACGAGCAAGCTGAAGAGGCGGGCGTTGGCATGCCTTACAATAGCGACAACAACGCAGACCACATGCTGGCAAATATAGCCAGCATTGAGATCCCGCCGATCTATATCAGTTATCTGACGTGGCTTCAGAATCAAAGTGATGACTATCTGGCCCAGTTTCAGATTGAACGCGCGTCTTTGCATGAGCGGCAATTTTTGCCCCGCGTGATCCTCGGCGACTATTATCGCGATCGTTTTTTAGCCATTGTCGAGAAAGCGCAACAAGCCGGTTTCACGATTCGCGTACATGAATCAAGCGAAGTCACCGACCTGCGAGCAGACCCGAATGGGGTTTCTTTGTGGATCAACCACGCGTCACAGCCCGTTGAGGTGGATTTCGCCGCTATCGCCACTGGTCATCTGTGGCCTGAAACGGATGCTCAGGAACGCAAATTTTTCCCCAGTCCGTGGACCGGTCTGATGGACGCGCAGATTGGTGCTTGCCGGGTAGGGATTCTGGGCACCTCGTTAAGTGCTATCGACGCCGCGATGGCTGTGGCCAGTCAGCATGGCACCTTCACTACCAATACCGACCATTCACTGCAATTCACACCCAAATCCGACAGTCAAAACCTGAAACTAACCCTGATGTCGCGCAGCGGGGTACTGCCTGAAGCGGATTTTTACTGCCCCCTTCCGTATGAATCGCTGAATATCGCGACGCCAGAAGCGATTGAAGATGCCATTGCCCATGGACAAAACGGATTACTGGACCGCATCTTTCAGCTTATGGCGCAACAACTGCAAGACGCAGCGCCAGGCTGGTGCCAACAGGTGGCGCTTGCGACGCTTAACGCCGACACGTTCCCCGAAGTCTATTTCGCCGACAGGCTCAGGCATGACCCTTTTGACTGGGCAAGACGTAACCTGGTAGAAGTTGAGCGCAACAAGCAGAAACAACATACCGTCGCCTGGCGCTATACCTTGCTGCGCCTGCACGAGGTTATCGAGGAGATAGTCCCTCATCTTGATACCCGCGACGAAAAACGTTTCAAGCGCGGACTGGCGCGGGTATTTATTGATAACTATGCGGCAATCCCGTCAGAGTCAGTTCGCCGACTGCTGGCGCTGCACGAAGCTGGGCTGATTGAGATCCTCGCGCTCGGCACAGATTATGAGCGCATGAATGAACAGGAAATAACGGTAATTTCCCACCACGGTCAGCGCAGCGAATTTGATGTGTTTATTGACGCCCGAGGACAACGGGCATTGCAGAGCAAAGATATCCCGTTCCCAACGCTACGCGATCAACTGCTGGCCTGTGGCGATGAGATCCCGGATATCGGCGAAGATTACACGCTGCAAGCGCCGGAAAACGCCCGCAATCGCATCGCTTTTGGCGGGCTGCCGTGGTTGATGCACGATCGTCCGTTTATTCAGGGGCTGGTGGTCAGCGCTGAAATAGGCGCCGCGATGGCAAGGGCATTGACGCAGCGAGCGCTGAAACGTCGGCACAAACTATGGAACAGTGATGACATATAGATTAGCGACAAATTGAGCGACGAGGCGGAGCAATGCTACGCTTTCCCGCCTCGGTATAGACTCTTAGATGGTAACTATCGCCAGGCTGAATTCCCGGCAACGGAGTAACGCCCCGCCCCCAAAAACGCCACGGCCAGCGCGCCGATGAAGAAATAAACCAGACTTTCAATCGCCCATGCACCGGTTTTATCCAGTGTCCAGGTTTCACCCATCCCGACCATCAGCCATGCCACAACCATCGTAAACGCCAGCCCCAACGCCGCCGGACGCGTCAGGATGCCAAGAATAATCAGGCACGGTGCCACAACCTCTCCCAACAGAACGCCATACGCAATAAAGCCTGGGAAACCTTTCGCTATCAACATACCGCTGATGCCATCAATACCCGCAAAGAGTTTATGCAGCCCATGAAACAGCATCAGCCCACCGACGGCAAAGCGTAACAATAACTTGCCAAAATCTTCGTGAGTCAGTACTCGGTTAACTGAATTTAATAGTTTTGTAACCATTTGAATTTATTCCTTGTTTCACCATGTCCAATAACAAACTACGCTTAATACAGGTTAAATGAAACCTGCCGGAAATAAGGGGGAAATGAGAAGCATAACTATTATCTTCATCTAAACTTGTAACCGGTATCACATTAGAGGAGAAGGAAAACCATGAAACAAACGGTTGCCGCTTTTATTGCTAAAACACTCGAACAGGCTGGCGTAAAACGCATTTGGGGTGTAACGGGTGACTCACTTAATGGTCTGAGTGACAGTCTGAATCGTATGGGAACAATTGACTGGATGCCAACCCGTCATGAAGAGGTTGCAGCCTTCGCTGCGGGCGCTGAAGCGCAGTTGACGGGCGAACTGGCCGTCTGCGCAGGCTCGTGCGGGCCAGGCAACCTGCACCTGATCAACGGGCTGTTTGATTGTCACCGTAACCACGTCCCGGTACTGGCAATCGCCGCGCATATTCCCTCCAGTGAAATAGGCAGCGGTTATTTTCAGGAGACCCACCCGCAAGAGTTGTTCCGCGAATGTAGCCACTATTGCGAGCTGGTTTCCAGCCCAGAACAAATCCCACAGGTGCTGGCAATTGCCATGCGTAAGGCGGTGCTCAACCGTGGCGTTTCCGTGGTGGTTTTACCCGGTGACGTGGCGCTAAAACCTGCACCTGAAAGCGCCACCACGCACTGGTATCATGCGCCGCTCCCGGTGGTGACTCCACAAGAAGAAGAGCTGAGAAAACTGGCGCAACTGCTGCGCTACTCCAGCAATATCGCCCTGATGTGCGGTAGTGGCTGCGCCGGTGCGCATAAAGAACTGGTTGAGTTTGCGGCTAAAATCAAAGCGCCGATTGTTCACGCCCTGCGTGGTAAAGAGCATGTTGAGTACGATAACCCCTATGACGTGGGTATGACCGGGCTGATTGGCTTTTCATCCGGCTTCCATACCATGATGAATGCCGACACGCTGATCCTGCTTGGCACCCAGTTCCCCTATCGCCCGTTCTACCCCACCGACGCCAAAATTATTCAGATTGATATCAATCCGGCGAGCATTGGCGCACACAGTAAAGTTGATATGGCGCTGGTAGGCGACATTAAATCCACTCTCCGTGCCCTACTGCCTCTGGTGGAAGAGAAAACCGAGCGGCAATTCCTGGACAAAGCGCTGGAGCACTATCGCGAGGCGCGCAAAGGGCTGGATGATTTAGCCAAACCCAGCGATAAAGCCATTCACCCGCAGTATCTGGCGCAGCAGATCAGCCACTTTGCCGCTGACGATGCCATCTTTACCTGCGACGTTGGTACGCCAACGGTGTGGGCAGCACGCTATCTGAAAATGAACGGCAAACGTCGTCTGCTCGGATCGTTTAACCACGGGTCGATGGCGAATGCTATGCCGCAGGCACTCGGCGCACAAGCGACCGAACCAGGACGCCAGGTTGTAGCAATGTGCGGTGACGGCGGCTTTAGCATGCTGATGGGAGACTTTCTGTCGGTTGTCCAGATGAAGCTGCCGGTGAAGATTATTGTCTTCAACAACAGCGTACTGGGATTTGTCGCAATGGAGATGAAAGCGGGCGGTTATCTGACCGACGGCACCGAACTGCACGACACCAACTTCGCACGGATTGCCGAAGCCTGCGGCATTACAGGCATTCGCGTGGAAAAATCCTCAGAGGTTGATGAAGCGCTACAAAGGGCGATGTCGATTGACGGCCCGGTGCTGGTCGATGTGGTCGTGGCGAAAGAAGAGCTGGCGATCCCGCCGCAGATCAAACTCGAACAGGCCAAAGGTTTTAGCCTGTATATGCTGCGTGCAATCATCAGTGGACGCGGTGATGAAGTGATCGAACTGGCGAAAACGAACTGGCTCAGGTAAAACATCCTTATTAAATCACACACAAAATCATTCATGATGCATCAAGGCGGCTAGCCCGAAAATCCCCAGGAGCATAGGTATACTATGTGACTGGGGTTTAAGGGTGCGGCCAACGCCGAGGCAGCCTGAAGGATGAAGTGTAATAAGGAGACACCATGATTGATTTACGCAGTGATACCGTCACCCGGCCGAGTCGCGCCATGCTGGAAGAGATGATGGCAGCCCCGGTCGGGGATGACGTGTATGGAGACGACCCTACCGTTAACGCCCTCCAGCAACACGCCGCAGAGCTTTCTGGTAAAGAAGCCGCTATTTTCTTACCTACCGGTACTCAGGCTAACCTGGTGGCGCTGCTCAGCCATTGTCAGCGTGGCGAAGAGTACATTGCCGGTCAGGGCGCGCATAACTATCTCTACGAAGCAGGTGGCGCAGCGGTGCTCGGTAGCATTCAACCGCAACCTATCGACGCCGCACCAGATGGCTCCCTGCCTCTGGACAAAGTAGCTGCAAAAATCAAAGTGGACGATATCCATTTTGCCCGCACCCGCTTGCTCAGTCTGGAAAATACCCACAACGGCAAAGTGCTGCCGCGCGAGTATCTGAAAGACGCCTGGGAATTCACCCGTGAGCGTAATCTTGCCCTGCACGTCGACGGCGCACGTATTTTTAACGCCATCGTCGCCTACGGCTGTGAACTTAAAGATGTCACGCAATACTGTGATTCGTTCACCATTTGCCTCTCCAAAGGCCTCGGTACCCCCGTTGGTTCACTGCTGGTCGGCAGCCACGAGTACATCAAACGCGCTATTCGCTGGCGCAAAATGACCGGCGGCGGAATGCGTCAGGCCGGTATTCTGGCAGCGGCCGGGCTGTATGCGCTGAAAAATAACGTGGCGCGGTTACAGGAAGATCATGACAACGCCGCCTGGATGGCGGAGCAGCTGCGCGAAGCAGGGGCGGACGTCATGCGCCACGACACCAACATGCTGTTTGTTCGCGTTGGCGAAGAGCACGCTACCGCGCTGGGCGAGTATATGAAAGCGCAAGGTGTGCTGATTAACGCCTCCCCGATTGTGCGCCTGGTGATGCACCTGGACGTATCACGTGAACAACTTGCTGAAGTCGTCGCCCACTGGCGCGCTTTTTTAACCCAATAAGGAGATGGGCGTGCCGCAACGGATTTTGGTTCTTGGCGCCAGTGGCTACATTGGTCAGCATTTGGTACAGGCGCTCAGTCAGCAAGGGCACCAGGTGTTGGCTGCGGCACGTCGCATTGAACGGCTGGAAAAGCATCAACTGGCCAATGTCAGTTGCCACAAGGTCGATTTGAATTGGCCAGATAACCTCACCCCGCTGCTGACGGGTGTTGATACGGTTTATTATCTGGTTCATGGTATGGGCGAAGGCGGTGATTTTATCGCCCACGAACGCCAGGTGGCGATGAACGTGCGCGATGCGCTGCGTAATACGCCAGTTAAACAGCTTATTTTCCTGAGCTCATTGCAGGCTCCCCGGCATGAACAATCCGATCATCTGCGTGCACGACAGATAACCGCGGACACCTTGCGCGAGTCAGGCGTGCCAATGACGGAATTGCGCGCGGGCATTATCGTGGGAGCGGGTTCCGCTGCCTTTGAAGTCATGCGCGATATGGTTTACAACCTGCCGGTTCTCACCCCTCCACGCTGGGTACGCTCGCGTACCACGCCTATCGCGCTGGAGAATTTAATGTACTATCTGGTGGCATTGTTGGAAAATCCCACACCACATCACCGCGTCCTCGAAGCCGCCGGGCCGCAGGTGTTGAGCTATCAGGAACAGTTCGAGCATTTTATGGCGGTCAGCGGTAAACATCGCCTGCTCATCCCCATCCCCTTTCCTACCCGCTGGATTTCGGTCTGGTTTTTAAACGTCATTACGTCAGTGCCGCCAACCACGGCCAAAGCGCTGATCCAGGGCTTAAAACACGACCTGCTGGCCGATGACACCGAATTACGTGCGCTGATCCCTCAAAAACTGATTGCCTTTGATGACGCGGTGCGCAGCACGTTGAAGGAAGAAGAGAAGCTGGTCAACTCCAGCGACTGGGGTTACGACGCACAGGCGTTTGCCCGCTGGCGTCCAGAATATGGCTATTTCGCCAAACAAGCTGGCTTTAGCGTTGAAACCTCTGCCAGCACAAAAGCGCTGTGGCAGGTTGTGAATCGACTCGGCGGCAAAGAAGGCTATTTCTTTGGCAATATTCTATGGAAGACGCGCGCGGCGTTGGACCTGCTGGTCGGCCATAAGCTGGCAAAAGGTCGTCCCGAACACCCACTATTGCAAGTTGGCGACACCGTTGATAGCTGGAAAGTCATCATCGTTGAGCCGGAGAAACAGCTGACGCTGCTGTTTGGGATGAAAGCGCCGGGACTGGGTCGCCTGAGCTTCACACTGGAAGATAAAGGCGATCACCGACGCATTGATGTACGCGCGTGGTGGCATCCGCACGGTATGCCTGGCCTCTTCTACTGGCTGTTGATGATCCCCGCCCACCTGTTCATTTTCAGGGGGATGGCGAAGCGTATAGCCAAACTTGCAGAACAAATCACAGACTAATGATAAAAAGAGCCTGTATTCTTTCATGTTTCCCATTGCATACAGGCGTAATTCACGGAAGAATGCGCACGACGTTTTTTAAACACAGTGGATTGATATGAAGGTACTGGTTACCGGAGCCACCAGCGGCTTGGGCCGAAACGCGGTTGAGTTTTTATGCAGCAAAGGCGTCAGCGTCAGAGCCACCGGTCGCAACGAAGCGATGGGCAAGCTGCTGGAGAAAATGGGCGCAGAGTTTGTGCATGCGGATTTGACCGAGCTGGTTTCTTCGCAGGCAAAAGTGATGCTGGCCGGCATTGACACGCTGTGGCACTGCTCCAGTTTCACCTCTCCATGGGGAACTCAGGAAGCTTTTGATCTGGCCAACGTTCGTGCTACCCGCCGTCTGGGCGAGTGGGCCGTAGCCTGGGGCGTACGTAACTTTATTCATATCTCCTCTCCGTCGCTGTATTTTGATTATCACCATCATCGCGATATCAAAGAAGACTTCCGTCCCCATCGCTTCGCCAACGAATTCGCCCGCAGCAAAGCGGCTGGTGAAGAGGTGATTGCGCTGCTCGCCCAGGCCAACCCGCAGACTCGCTTTACTGTCTTGCGCCCACAAAGCTTGTTCGGACCTCACGATAAAGTCTTTATTCCCCGCCTCGCCCATATGATGTACCACTACGGCAGCATCCTGTTGCCGCACGGCGGGAGTGCGCTGGTGGATATGACCTATTACGAGAACGCGGTTCACGCGATGTGGCTGGCGAGTCAGCAAGCCTGCGATAAGCTGCCGTCGGGTCGCGCGTACAATATAACCAACGGTGAACATCGCACCCTGCGCAGTATTGTGCAGAAACTTATCGACGAGCTGAATATTGATTGCCGTATCCGCTCCGTGCCCTACCCGATGCTGGACATGATTGCCCGCAGCATGGAGCGTTTAGGCAATAAATCGGCGAAAGAGCCAAAGCTTACGCATTACGGCGTTTCGAAGCTGAATTTTGACTTTACGCTGGATACCAGCCGCGCCCAGGAAGAGTTAGGTTATCAGCCAGTTGTGACGCTGGATGAAGGGATTGAGCGTACCGCGGCCTGGCTGCGCGACCACGGTAAGCTGCCGCGTTAGGCTGATAGCCATTGCAGGGTGGCGGCACAAGCGCCACAAAATCCTGCCAAATTAACCGTAGGCCTGATAAGCGAAGCGCCATCAGGCATTGGTGTCTGCGTTAACCCTGCCCGTATTTCTCCAGTAACGCTTCGGCAATCGCCTGCGTTTCCGCGTCCGCCACGCCATTCCACAACGTCGGGCGGAAGTGCATCTGGAACGCCATAATCACCCGCTGCTGTTCACGCGGCGTCATCTCGGGTTTTACCTCATAGCCATAGCGTGACAGCAGATCGAGCAATGACGCGGTTTCTACCGGCGTATGGGGCGCTCGTCCGGCGAGATAAAATGCCACACGCTGAGCATCCGGCCATGCGCCAATGCCCTGAGCGGCCAGTGCTTGCCACGGAAACAGCGGACCGGGATCGTCCTTACGCTGCGGCGCAATGTCTGCATGAGCCACCACGTTTTGCGGTTTTATGTCGTAGCGGGCGATGATATCTTTCGCCAATGGGATTAACGCCTGAATCTGCGCGGGCTCAAACGGCGCAAAATACTTGCTGCCCGCTGATTTTTGCCAGCCGCGGTTTTCCAGCTCAATACCAATTGAGGTATCGTTAATACGCGTAGCACCGCGCCAGAAGCTAATCCCCGCATGCCAGGCCAGATCTTTTTCCGGCACCAGTTGCCAGATACGCGGTTTACCATGGTAAAGCGGCGGCACTGCGGGGATCAAATAGTGTGAACTGACGTTTTTATCGGTCAGCGTAGCCAGGGAAGAGTCAAAATCATCGGCCGTGTAATGGATAACCAGTACTTTAATGCGCGGATAAGCAGCCTGGGCCTGACGGCGGGTATCTAACTGATACCCGTCTTTGTCGACAATCCCTTTTTCGCCAGCACATCCCACCAGCAACAGCGTAAATGCCAGCAGACACAACAGACGTTTCATCGGCGAGTTTTCACCGCGGTACCGCTGACGCTCACCATCAGCATGCTACCGTCTTTGCCTACGGTTTCGTAATCGATATCGATACCGACCACCGCATCAGCACCCAGCGCTTTCGCCTGTTCGCCCAGCTGCTGAAAAGCAATTTCACGCGCTTTACGCAGCTCTTTTTCATACGCGCCGGAGCGACCGCCAACAATATCGCGAATGCCGGCGAAGAAATCGCGGAAAATATTCGCGCCTAAAATGGCTTCACCGGTAACAACACCGCAGTACTCCACGATGCTCTGTCCTTCCAGCGTAGGGGTTGTCGAAAACTGCATGGTTAATCTCCTTTTTGTGCTAAGAGCACAATCTCAAAAGCATTATCAAACCAATACACTATGACACTCAAAGGAAAGCCCGCCAAATAAAACTGCTATCCTTGTTGATGTGTAGCGGTTTCAGGTGGTGCGTTTTTTATTTTTATTTGACTGGCATGCCGCCAGAAATAAAAAAGCCCCCAGATGTTTGGGGGCCTGAAGTTATTATTTTCTAAAATCTAATGGCGCCTGGCCGGACTGAATGTACATTGCTACGTTATCAAATGTAATCATTTTTGATTTACAAAAAATACATTTTGCCCCGAACGGATTTCCCTCAGTAACATCAAAGGTTGATGTTCTGTATTGGGAACCATGGCAACATGGACAGCGAAAGTGAATATGATTAGTAATAATAGTTACCTCAAAGCGCCACAACATTAATTGCGGATGGACCTTTAGGTCCCTGCTCCACACCGAATTCGACTTTCTGGTTTTCATTCAGCGTCTTAAACTCATTACTTTGAATCGCTGAGAAATGGACAAAGACATCTTTGCTGCCATCTGCAGGCGTAATGAAGCCAAAACCTTTTTCAGGATTGAACCATTTAACTAAACCAGTCATTTTAGTAGACATATATTTATTCCTTAATTTGAGCCTTTCGGCAAGCTTGGTTTTTATGACAGAAACTTCGTAGTGCTTAATGAAGAGACTCAAAGAGGGGATAAACGGATTACACCTGAAAATGAGAACTGCTTGAGTAAACTACTTTGTATATCGTCTGTTATTCAAACCGACCGGATCATTAACGCACGGGCACCGAGATTAAGCAACTCTTATTTTAGCTATCCGGAGTCCCTTATAGCCAACAACACGGCATGAGTTTTGTTTAGCCAGGCGTAAAGCGCGGCAAATGGAACATGCAAATGCTCAGATGGTCTATACAGTATAAGAAGCATGAATGGCTGCCAACGCCCCGTTGCAGGTTGATATACTAAAGCTGAAGCTGGCAACGAGCGCCACCAACATGCTTCAGGTGGGGTGTCCGCGAATTTGCTTTAGCAAAAACAATGTGTTAATCGATCATACAATCTTTAGTGAGACCGAATTGTTCATCGTAGAACACAATTAGTAGGAAGCTTATAAGGAAATCATTATGCGCTATTCGAAACTCTCTCTGCTGGTTCCATGTGCACTACTTCTCAGCGCCTGTACGACCGTGACGCCGGTCTATAAAGATAACGGCACGCGTAGTGGTTCATGCATAGAAGGTGGGCCAGACAGCGTGGCTCAACAATTCTATGATTACCGTATTCAGCATCGAAACAATGACATTACCGCCCTTCGTCCGTACCTGAGCGACAATCTGGCTAAACTGCTAACCGACGCCAGCCGCGATAATGCACACCGCGACCTGTTTAACAGCGATCCGTTCTCCAGTCGCGCTACGTTACCAGACAGCGCCAGTGTCGCCAGCGCATCGACTATTCCGAATAGTGATGCACGCAACATTCCACTGCGCGTAGAGCTGAAACAAGGTGACCAAAGCTGGCGTGATGAAGTGCTGATGATCCGTGAAGGTCAGTGCTGGGTCGTTGATGATGTACGCTATCTGGGCGGCAGCGTACACGCGCCAGCCGGGACGCTACGCCAGTCTGTCGAAAACCGCTAACCGCCCCATTCACCCGCTTAAATCATAACCCCCATAAATTGTCTGGCATTCTGCATAGAATGCCGACATTTATTCTTGCCCACTGGTGGCCCCGCTATTTTGTGCTATGTTTAGAGAAGAATGCGGTTTGCATTTAACTTTTAACGCATAAATATTGCATAACTATTCTGTCAAAGGTAGTATCTGCGGCTTCAATAGCTATCAGACTGCCAGTATCGAGTGTCAATGAGTATTCAATTAAACGGCATTAACTGCTTCTACGGCGCACATCAGGCGCTGTTCGATATCACGCTGGATTGCCCTCAGGGTGAAACACTGGTGTTACTTGGCCCAAGTGGAGCCGGGAAAAGCTCGCTGCTGCGCGTACTCAACCTGCTTGAGATGCCGCGCTCGGGCACGCTCTCTATTGCAGGCAACCGTTTCGACTTCACGAAGACCCCGTCAGATAAAGCCATTCGGGATCTGCGTCAGAACGTGGGCATGGTCTTTCAGCAATATAATCTCTGGCCGCATCTCACGGTTGTGCAGAACCTGATTGAAGCGCCCTGCCGTGTACTGGGCCTGACAAAAGAGCAAGCGATGGCGCGCGCCGAGAAACTGCTGGAACGTCTGCGCCTCAAGCCTTACAGCGATCGTTACCCATTACATCTTTCCGGTGGCCAGCAACAGCGTGTAGCCATTGCCCGCGCATTGATGATGGAGCCGCAGGTGCTACTGTTTGATGAACCGACCGCCGCGCTTGACCCGGAAATTACCGCCCAAATCGTCAGCATCATTCGCGAACTGGCGGAAACCAACATTACTCAGGTGATCGTCACCCACGAAGTGGAAGTTGCACGTAAAACGGCCAGCCGTGTGGTGTATATGGAAAACGGTCATATCGTCGAGTTTGGGGATGCGAGCTGCTTTGCCAACCCGCAAACCGAAGCGTTTAAAAACTATCTTTCTCACTAAGATTCGGGACAATACAATGAAAAAAGTTCTGATTGCCGCGCTAATCGCAGGTTTTAGTCTTTCCGCTACCGCAGCCCAAACCATTCGTTTCGCCACCGAAGCGTCTTATCCTCCGTTTGAATCTATCGATGCGAATAACAAGATCGTAGGTTTTGACGTTGATCTGGCAAATGCGCTGTGTAAAGAGATTGACGCTACGTGTACCTTCACCAATCAGGCCTTCGACAGCCTGATTCCGAGCCTGAAGTTCCGTCGTTTTGACGCGGTAATGGCCGGTATGGACATCACACCTGAGCGTGAAAAACAGGTGCTGTTCACCACCCCTTACTACGACAACTCTGCGCTGTTTGTGGGCCAGCAGGGTAAATACACCAGCATCGACCAGCTGAAAGGTAAAAAAGTCGGCGTTCAAAACGGTACCACGCACCAGAAATTCATCATGGATAAACATCCGGAAGTGACCACTGTGCCGTATGACAGCTACCAGAATGCCAAACTCGATCTGCAAAACGGTCGTATTGACGGCGTCTTTGGTGATACCGCAGTAGTAACCGAGTGGCTGAAAGACAATCCTAAGCTTGCCGCGGTTGGTGACAAAGTAACGGATAAAGATTACTTCGGTACAGGTCTGGGCATCGCGGTACGCCAGGGCAATACCGAGCTGCAGCAGAAATTTAACGCTGCGCTGGAAAAAGTGAAGAAAGATGGGACTTACGAGACCATCTACAACAAATGGTTCCAGAAGTAATATTTGATGAATGAATTTTTTCCTTTAGCAAGCGCCGCCGGGATGACCGTCGGCCTTGCCGTTTGTGCGCTGATCATTGGCCTTGCGCTCGCCATGTTTTTTGCCGTCTGGGAGTCAGTAAAATGGCGCCCGGTGGCATGGGCGGGCTCGGCCCTGGTCACCATCCTGCGCGGTCTGCCAGAAATTCTGGTGGTTCTGTTTATCTATTTCGGCTCCTCACAGCTGCTGCTGACGCTGGCCGATGGCTTTACGATCAATCTCGGGTTTGTACAAATCCCGGTTCAGATGCAGATCGAAAACTTCGACGTCAGCCCATTCCTGTGCGGTGTCATTGCACTGTCATTACTGTACGCCGCTTACGCATCACAAACGCTGCGTGGCGCACTGAAGGCCGTGCCACTCGGACAATGGGAATCAGGTCAGGCGTTGGGTTTGTCTAAAGCCGCGATCTTCTTTCGTCTGGTGATGCCGCAGATGTGGCGTCATGCCTTACCGGGACTGGGTAACCAGTGGCTGGTATTGCTGAAAGATACCGCGCTGGTCAGCCTTATCAGCGTGAACGATCTGATGCTGCAAACGAAGAGTATTGCCACCCGCACCCAGGAGCCGTTTACCTGGTACATTGTGGCGGCCGCTATTTACCTGGTGATTACGCTGGTGAGTCAGTACATTCTCAAACGCATTGACCTACGCGCGACACGTTTTGAGCGGAGACCAGGCTGATGCTTGAGTATTTACCTGAATTGTTGAAAGGGCTGCATACCAGCCTGACGCTGACGGTCGCCTCCATCGTGGTTGCTCTGGTGCTGGCGCTGATCTTCACCGTCATCCTGACGCTGAAAACGCCGGTGCTGGTGTGGCTGGTTCGCGCTTATATCACGCTGTTTACCGGTACACCGCTGCTGGTGCAAATCTTCCTGATCTACTACGGACCAGGACAGTTTCCGGCATTGCAAGAATATCCGGTATTGTGGCATCTGCTCTCTGAACCCTGGTTATGCGCCTTAATTGCGCTGTCGTTAAACAGTGCGGCCTACACTACGCAACTGTTCTACGGCGCTATCCGTGCAATCCCGGAAGGCCAGTGGCAGTCCTGCGGAGCGTTAGGGATGAGCAAAAAGGATACGCTGGCGATTCTGTTGCCGTACGCCTTTAAACGCGCCCTCTCCTCGTATTCCAACGAAGTGGTGCTGGTATTTAAAAGTACCTCACTGGCTTACACTATCACGCTGATGGAAGTCATGGGCTATAGCCAGCTGCTGTACGGTCGTACTTATGACGTTATGGTCTTCGGTGCGGCAGGTGTGATTTACCTGATCGTCAACGGCTTGCTGACGCTGATGATGCGCTTAATCGAACGTAAAGCGCTGGCGTTTGAACACCGGAATTAAGCATATGCCTGATGGCGCTACGCTTATCAGGCCTACGGTTCATGCACCTTTTGTAGGCCGGATAAGGTGCTAGCACCGCCATCCCACAAATATGCATAAAGCAAAATAATAAAGACGGACAACAACCTAAATTGTCCGTCTTTTTTTATACCAGTAAAAATATTTAATCGCTTTTATTGCATATAAATTCATTAAATGGCATTGTTACTCCACGCCGCAGACACGGTAATAATCATAAGATTGACAGACGGGAGTTCCACCATGAAAAAGTTAGTACTGGCCGCATTACTTGCTACTTTCGCCGCTGGCGCCTCAGCTGCTGAAAAAATTAGTTTCGGTGTATCAGCCACGTATCCGCCATTTGAATCACTGGACGCGAGCAATAAAATTGTCGGTTTTGACATCGACCTGGCAACGGCGCTGTGCAAACAAATGCAGGCAGAATGTACTTTCACCAATCACGCTTTCGACAGCCTGATCCCCGCGCTGAAATTCAAAAAATATGATGCAGTGATTTCCGGAATGGATATCACGCCCGAGCGTAGCAAACAGGTTGCGTTCACTCAGCCTTACTATGCCAACTCCGCGCTGGTGATTGCGAAAAAAGACACCTATAAAACCTTTGCCGACCTGAAAGGTAAGCGCATCGGTATGGAAAACGGCACCACCCATCAGAAATACCTGCAGGACAAACATCCTGAGGTGAAAACCGTGGCCTACGATAGCTATCAGAATGCGATTATCGACCTGAAAAATGGCCGTATTGATGGCGTATTTGGCGATACCGCTGTGGTTAACGAATGGCTGAAAACCAACCCGCAGTTAGGCGTAGCCACTGACAAAGTAACCGATCCGCAATACTTCGGTACTGGCCTTGGCATCGCGGTTCGCCCGGATAACAAAGCCCTGCTGGAAAAACTGAACAGCGCGCTGGCGGCAATCAAAGCTGACGGCACGTACCAGAAAATCAGCGATCAATGGTTCCCGCAGTAACGTCTGCCCAATCTGAAAAGCCGCGCTCTGCGGCTTTTTTTATCTCTTCGCCTGCGCTTTCAGTCAGTTCTTACGCCATAAACGCTTTCCTGGCATACACTTGTTAAAACGAAAAAAAGTGAGGCAAACGGATGATAGCGTTCCCTGCCAGTTTACTGATCCTCAATGGAAAAAGTGCTGATAATCTCCCCCTGCGTGATGCCATTGCGAAGCTTCGCGATGAAGGCGTGGAAATCCATGTTCGCGTGACCTGGGAAAAAGGCGATGCCCAACGCTACGTTGATGAAGCTCGTCAGCTAGGCGTTGCTACGGTGATAGCCGGCGGCGGTGACGGCACCATCAACGAAGTTTCGACAGCGCTGATTCAGTCGCAGGGTGGCAATATTCCAGCGCTGGGTATTTTACCGTTGGGAACGGCGAATGACTTTGCCACCAGCGTTGGTATACCCGACGACCTTGATAAGGCGTTAAAGCTGGCTATCGCTGCAAATGCGACTGCGATCGATATGGTGCAGGTCAACGATAAAACCTGTTTTATCAACATGGCGACCGGGGGATTTGGCACGCGCATCACCACCGAAACGCCGGAAAAACTCAAGGCCGCACTGGGCGGTGTATCGTATTTTATTCACGGATTAATGCGCATGGATACGCTCAAGCCCGACATCTGTGACATTCGTGGGGAGGATTTTCACTGGCAGGGTAAGGCGCTGGTGATTGGTATCGGTAACGGTCGCCAGGCCGGTGGTGGGCAACAGCTTTGCCCGACGGCGCTGATCAACGACGGTCTGCTGCAACTGCGCATTTTTACCGGCGAAGAACTACTGCCAGGACTGCTTTCGGCGTTAACGCAATCCGAAGACAACCCTAACATTATTGACGGCGCATCGTCGTGGTTTGATATCCGCGCCCCACACGAAATTACCTTTAATCTCGATGGCGAACCGCTCAGCGGACAAGAGTTTCATATTGAAATCCTGCCCGCTGCGCTACGTTGCAGACTGCCGCCAGGTTGTCCGCTGTTGCGCTAACCCAACGACAATCCGAAGGATCAGGCAATAGTGACTTTGCTGTCCAGATAAACGTCCTGTACGGCGTTAATCAACTTAACGCCGTCGGCCATGGTTTTCTTGAACGCTTTACGCCCCAGAATCAGCCCCATACCACCCGCACGTTTGTTAATAACCGCCGTACGTACTGCATCGCTCAGGTCGGTGTCGCCGCCGGCCGCCCCGCCAGAGTTAATTAACCCGGCGCGCCCCATATAACAGTTCGCCAGTTGGTAACGCACCAGGTCAATTGGATTCTCGCTGGTCAACTTGGTATAGACGCGATCGTCGGTGTAGCCAAAATTAACCGCTTTATACCCGCCGTTATTTTCCGCCATTTTCTGCTTAACGATATCCGCTCCAATAGTGGCAGCCAGATGGTTAGCCTGCCCGGTAAGATCGGCGGAAACATGGTAATCCACGCCATCTTTTTTAAACGCGGAGTTACGCAGATACGCCCACAGCACGGTAACCATACCCAACTCATGTGCGCGCTCAAACGCTGCTGAAATCTCTTCAATCTGGCGGCGAGATTCCTCAGAACCGAAATAGATGGTTGCCCCTACCGCAACCGCACCCATATTGAACGCCTGCTCTACGCTGGCATACAGCGTCTGGTCAAAGGTATTCGGATAGCTGAGCGTTTCGTTGTGGTTAATTTTAACGAGGAACGGGATACGGTGCGCGTAGCGGCGGGAGACAGAAGCCAGCACACCGTAAGTCGATGCCACGCAGTTGCACCCTGCTTCGATAGCCAACTCCACAATATTCTTCGGATCAAAGTACAGCGGGTTAGCGGCAAACGAAGCCCCAGCAGAATGCTCTACCCCCTGATCCACCGGTAGGATCGACAAATACCCTGTCCCGGCAAGTCGCCCCGTGTTATACAGCGTCTGCATATTACGCAGCACGGCAGGCGGCCGGTTGTTATCCACCATCACGCGATCGACGTAATCATGTCCAGGCAGGTAAAGTTGGTCAGAAGGAATGGTCATACAACGATGCTGTAAAAGGCTGTCGGCATCTTTGCTAAGCAACTGCGCAATATCAGTCATAGCTATGCTCCCGTAAGTTCCGGTTTAAAACCGGAATATGGATTGTCCTGACCCGCCTTTTTGCGGGCAGCATTAAGCCTGGTACCGACTGCGCTTTTTTTCCATCTTTAGCGCACTTTTCAGCAACTTCTGCTGGCTCGATTCAGGAAAAAATAATGTTAAGGCGGTCAAAGTTTAATCTCAAAGGTATTTCAAAGGTATTATTGAATGGTACTATCAGCGCGTACCTTACCTGTCATGAAGGATTTAAAGATGAAAACTACAGTTAAGCTGTCGTTCATGATGTTTGTAGAGTGGTTTATCTGGGGCGCCTGGTTTGTACCACTGTGGCTGTGGCTGAGTAAAAGTGGCTTTAGTGCCGGTGAGATCGGCTGGTCCTACGCCTGCACCGCCATTGCGGCGATCCTGTCGCCCATTCTGGTCGGTTCAATCACTGACCGCTTTTTCTCCGCGCAAAAAGTGCTGGCGGTGTTGATGTTCGTCGGCGCTATTCTGATGTACTTCGCCGCCCAGCAAACCACCTTTAGCGGATTCTTCCCTCTGTTACTGGCCTATTCGTTGACCTATATGCCGACGATTGCGCTGACCAACAGTATTGCTTTTGCCAACGTACCGGATGTTGAACGTGATTTCCCGCGCATCCGCGTGATGGGCACCATTGGCTGGATTGCCTCCGGTTTGGCCTGCGGTTTCTTACCGCAAATGCTTGGCTATAACGACATCTCACCGACCAATATTCCCCTGCTTATCACTGCCGGAAGCTCCGCATTGTTAGGCGTTTTTGCCTTCTTTTTACCGGATACGCCGCCAAAAAGTACCGGCAAAATGGATTTCAAAGTTATGCTGGGTCTGGATGCGCTGATCCTGCTCCGCGATAAGAGCTTCCTCGTCTTCTTCTTTTGCTCTTTCCTGTTTGCGATGCCACTGGCGTTCTATTACATCTTTGCCAACGGTTACCTGACAGAAGTCGGTATGAAAAACGCCACCGGCTGGATGACACTGGGCCAATTCTCTGAAATCTTCTTCATGCTGGCGCTACCGTTTTTCACCAAACGCTTTGGCATTAAAAAGGTATTGTTGCTTGGTCTTATTACTGCGGCGATCCGCTACGGATTTTTCGTTTACGGCGGTGCGGAAGAATATTTCACTTACGCCCTGCTGTTTCTCGGCATTCTGCTGCACGGCGTCAGTTACGACTTCTATTACGTCACGGCTTACATCTATGTCGATAAAAAAGCGCCGGTCCACATGCGCACCGCAGCTCAAGGGCTTATCACCCTCTGCTGTCAGGGGTTCGGCAGCCTGCTCGGTTACCGTCTGGGCGGCGTGATGATGGAAAAAATGTTTGCTTATCAAGAACCGGTTAATGGTCTCACCTTTAACTGGGCTGGCATGTGGGGATTTGGCGCGGTCATGATTGCCGTCATTGCCGTGATGTTTATGATTTTCTTTCGCGAATCAGACAAAGAAATCACCGCCATTAAGGTGGACGATCGCGATGTAGCGTTGAAACAAGGGGAAGTAAAATGAAAGCAGAACGTATTCTCGGTGCTCTTTATGGGCAGGCGTTAGGGGATGCGATGGGCATGCCGTCGGAACTGTGGCCAAGAACCCGGGTAAAAACACACTTCGGTTGGATCGACCGTTTTTTGCCCGGCCCTGCGGAAAATAATGCCGCCTGCTATTTTAACCAGGCGGAGTTCACTGATGACACGTCCATGGCACTGTGTCTGGCAGATGCCCTGCTTGAGTGCGACGGCGAAATTGTGCCAGACGTTATTGGTCGCAATATTCTGGCCTGGGCCGAGCAGTTTGATGCTTTTAATAAAAACGTGCTCGGCCCGACCTCGAAAATTGCGTTGAAAGCTATTCGTGACGGTAAACCGGTCGCCGAACTGGAAAACAACGGCGTGACTAATGGCGCGGCAATGCGCGTTTCCCCGCTGGGATGCCTGCTGCCCGCCCGCGATCTTGATGCCTTTATCGATGATGTAGCACTGGCCTCCAGCCCAACGCATAAATCGGATCTGGCTATCGCGGGAGCCGTTGTCGTCGCGTGGGCGGTATCGCGCGCCATCGACGGAGGAAAATGGTCAGAGATTGTCGACGCGCTACCTGCCATTGCCCTGCATGCGCAGCAAAAACGAATCACCACCTTTAGCGCATCGCTTTGTGCACGCCTTGAACTGGCGCTGAAAATCGTCCGTAACGCCGATGGCGTCGAGTCCGCCAGCGAGCAGTTGTATCAGGTTGTGGGGGCAGGAACCAGCACCATTGAGTCCGTTCCTTGCGCTATCGCCATGGTTGAGCTGGCACAGACCGATCCTAACCGCTGCGCCATTTTGTGCGCTAACCTCGGCGGCGATACCGACACCATCGGGGCGATGGCAACCGCCATTTGTGGTGCATTACACGGCGTGAGCGCGATCAACCCAGCATTGAAGCAGGAGTTGGACGCGGTGAATCAGCTGGACTTTGCCCACTACGCCAACGGGTTAATGCGACTGCGCGAGCAGCGGGAGGCGCTATGAGCAACACGCATCTGCAACAACTTCTCTCGCAATTACGTACACAGCGGCCAGTAACGGTGGTGGGTGCGGCGGTGATTGATGTCATTGCCGATGCGTATGCCCTCCCCTGGCGCGGCTGTGACATCGAGCTCAAGCAGCAAGGTGTTAACGTTGGCGGCTGCGCACTCAATATCGCCGTCACGCTTAAGCGTTTAGGTATCGATGCCTGCAATGCTCTACCACTGGGTCAGGGAGTGTGGGCCGACATTATCCGCAACCGGATGACAAAAGAGGGACTGCATAGCCGGATCGACAATGCCGAAGGCGATAACGGTTGGTGTCTGGCACTGGTGGAGCCGGATGGCGAGCGTACCTTTATGTCTTTTAGCGGCGTTGAGAATCAGTGGAATGCCGCCTGGCTGGCACAGCTGGATATCCCGCGTCATAGCCTGGTGTATCTTTCGGGTTATCAGCTAGCGTCCCCGTGCGGTGAATTGCTGGTGCAGTGGCTGGAAGGTCAGGAAGAGGTGACACCATTTATCGATTTTGGCCCGCGCATCGGCGACATTCCCGAGCCCTTACTGGCAAGAATTATGGCCTGTCGTCCGCTGGTGTCACTTAATCGTCAGGAGGCGGAAATTGCTGCCGAGCGGTTTGCATTAAGTCAGGATGTGGAAGGTTTTGGCGCAGAATGGGTGCAGCGTTTCACCGCACCGGTGGTCGTGCGTCACGATAAAGACGGCGCATGGTATTTCAGCGCACAGACATCCGGCTGCGTACCGGCATTTGCAACGGCGGTCGTTGATACTATCGGCGCAGGTGACAGCCACGCTGGCGGCATGCTGGCTGGGCTGGCGTCTGGCTGGACGCTGGCCGACTCAGTGCTGTTAGGTAACGCGGTGGCGTCCTGGGTAGTTGGACATCGCGGCGGCGATTGCGCCCCGTCACGCGAGGAGCTACTCCTCGCACACAAAAACGTATAGATCGCTACGACAGTAACTGATGCTGTATTCAATAGGCCGTTGCTGCTGGTCAAGCGCTACCTGCTTGATCACCAGTACCGGCACTTTGCTATCCATTTGAATGTGCGCCTGGAACTCTGCGTCAGGCATTCTGGCACTAACACGTGAGCGCGTGCGCTGCGGGAAAATATGCTGGCTACGAAAATAGTCATACAACGAAACACCGATGGCATCCACGTCATGAATTAGATGTGCGGGTACCCAGGACTCTTCAATAGAGACTGCGTCTTCGTCAACGTAACGAATGCGTTTGAGCAGGAAGACATCACTCCCTGCGACAACAGCCAACTGCTGTGCCACCTCTTCCGGGCAAGGCACAATTCTTTTGTTAACCCACAACGTATCCGGTTTTTTACCGCGTAACACCACCTGCTGAGAAAAACCACGCGCTTCTTTGAGCGAATACTCGAAGATATTGTTAATTTGCGTTCCGTAACCGCGGGCACGTGTTACTACACCTTCTTCTTCCAGAGCCTGCATCGCCTTGCGTACCGTAATCCGAGAAACGCCGGTCAACTGGCTGAGGTCGCGCTCGCCGGGCAGGATATTACCGTGCTCCAGGATCCCACTGCGCACAGCATTCTTCACCGTCTGCGCAAATTTCATATACAGCGGCGTGTTATCCGCCGCTGAAATACGTTCATTCAGTTGTGCGATAAGCTGGGTATGCGCTTGTTCCATTTATCTTTTTCCTGGCCGCCGTTTCTGCAGCCAGTATACCCATTACCACCACGCGTGGAAATGATGCACCGGACCGATTCCTTCGCCAACTTCCAGCGTGTCGGCCTGTGCCAGCGCCGCTGAAAGCCACAGTTTGGCTTCCTGTACGGTATCGGCCCAGTTGTTATGGCGCGGACGCAGGGCTGCCAACGCCGCCGATAGCGTACAACCGGTGCCATGGGTATTTTTGGTCATCACCCTTGGTGCGGTAAAACGCTGCTCACCATCGCGCGTAAAGAGCCAGTCGGGGCTTTGCGCATCATCCAGATGACCGCCCTTCATCAACACTGCCTCGCAGCCCAGCGCCCGTAGCGCCCTTCCCTGCTCTATCATCTCCTGCTCAGTCTGCGCATGCGATGCCCCGAGCAGTGCAGCAGCTTCGGGTAAATTAGGGGTGATAATCGAAACCTGCGGCAGCAATCGGGTACGCAGTGTTTCTACCGCCGAGGGCGACAGCAACGGATCGCCGCTTTTCGCCAACATCACCGTGTCCAGCACCACATTTTGTACTCGATGGCGACGTAAACGTTCGGCAACAGCTTCGACAATGTCCGTCTCAGCCAGCATACCGATTTTAGTCGTATCAATACGCACATCATTGAACACAGAATCCAACTGCGCGGCGACAAAATCAGGTTCAATGCGATACACCGACTGCACCCCACGCGTATTTTGCGCCACCAACGCCGTGATAACGGAACAGCCGTAAGCGCCCAGCGCCGAGAAGGTTTTTAAATCAGCCTGAATACCCGCGCCACCGCTTGGATCGGTTCCGGCGATCGTTAATGCGTTAATCCGTTTCATGCTTGCTCCTGGGCGTTCAGGTTATAGAGGGCGTCGAGAAATGCCGGGACAAAGCTGCCCGGTCCGTTTGATTGTTGTGTGGCTATTTGCCCGGCCTGTTTCATCCAGCTACAGGCGGAGGCGACGTTATCAAGTCGGTCACCACCTAAAGCGCAACTGGCCGCAACAACCGCTGATAGCGCGCATCCGGTGCCCACCACGCGAGTCATCAACGGGTCACCACCGTCCACGCAAACGGTACGCTGACCATCGGTGACGTAATCCACTTCGCCGGTAACCACGACAATGGTCCCAATCTGACGAGCCAGCGCCTGCGCTGCCGGAAGCGCAGCGACAGCCGTATCGGTTGTATCCACGCCGCGTCCCCCACCGTTCATGCCGGCCAGAGCAAGTATTTCCGAAGCGTTGCCACGAATACCCGCAGGCTGTAGTGACAATAATTCCAGGCAGAAGCGGCGGCGAAACTCAAGCGCGCCTACGGCAACGGGATCGAGCGTCCACGGGGTTTTAGCATGATGAGCCTGCTCAACTGCGGCACGCATCGCCGTGGCCCGTTCCCGAGTTAAGGTGCCGACATTAACCAGCAATGCACTGGCAATAGCGGCGAATTGGCTGGCTTCTTCAGGCTCGATCACCATCGCAGGCGATGCGCCCAGCGCCAGTAACGTATTGGCAGTAAAGCTCTGCACGACCTCATTGGTCATACAGTGTGTGAGCGGGGATAAGTTTCTAAATTGGTGCAAAGTGTGAGCCGCGAGCGCGCGGCTGTGCAGGTCAGGCTGCATTGTTCAGCTCCTGCCCGCGCGAAGAAGGGACACGAGCAGTGTCAGACTTCCCTACGCTGGCATTATCCAGATCAGGTGGTACGGGTATTTCTCAGCCTTCACCAGGAAGGGCACCCCGAGTCGTTGAAACGCAAATGTAATATGTTGGTTTCAGCAACAGGATACTGTCTGTGTCTGATGATGTAAATTGGCACTGCACGCTGATGCTTCGCCGCTAAACCTCTGGTCACAGTTGCCGGATTTCTGTACTTTCATTTACACTTTTTACGAAATTACTGGAGTGATCACAAAATAGTGCTTGTCAGACATCCGGTATGCCAGGAATGATACATGACTGATTTTGATGACCCGAAGAGGTAGAGAGGATGGGTATGAAGAATAAAATGTTGCTGGGTGCACTTCTGCTTGCAAGCAGCGTCGTCTGGGCCGCACCAGCTGCAACAGCTGCCCCCACCGGTATCGATAAGTATGAACTGAGCAGCTTTATTGCTGACTTCACCCATTTCAAACCCGGTGACAAGGTTCCACCACTGTATCTCACCGAAGAATACACCATTAAACAGTGGAATCTGCGCAACCTGCCCGCGCCGACGGCAGGCACCCACTGGACCTACATGGGCGGCGCGTATGTACTGGTCAATGATGCCGATGCTAAGATCATTAAAGCCTACGACGGCGAGATTTTTTATCATCGGTGAAGGTATTTAATTAAAATGAAGAACACGTGCTGTCCAATGGGCAATTCGTGTTCTATTTTTTATATATAAAATCAATCATATGCAATAGTAAAAACAACCTTGCTTTGCACTTTCCCTGTTCGTAATGATTCACCATTAATTCGTGCATACCTAGCACTAACTATAAAATTATAATATTTATCAACAACCCCCATCTTTTTTATTCTTTTTAAAACAGAGCCATTTTTTAGGGGGATACTAGTATCTGAACCACTGTAGATATTAAACCCCACACCTTGCGCACCATCAGCTAAAGTATTTTTTAATGTAAGCCCATCATCCGACCAATCGCCAGAAGAAATTTTAAGTGTTACCGGGTTTGTTGCTACATTATTAACACCATTACATTCTAACTTTAATGTATCAGAAACATTTCCTCCATATCTACCTGCATGTAAATCATTTATAGAAATGTTAGGTAATGTAATAGAATAATCAGACTGTAGGAATTTACACGTTGTTGGTTGGTGCGTTACATTAAAAATTATACTTTGTGCAAATGAAGCATTAAGCCCAAAGCATGCAAGAATATTTTGCCAACTGCAGCTAGAATTTGATGAGAATATAATCGCATCAGAAATAGTAAAGGTGTTCACATTAGAAGACCTCAGATTTACATTACCAGGAGCATCGACATACTCCATCTTAAGTACAATATTTTTTGTATTAAATAAACTTGCCGCCGAATATTGCTTTCCGAATATAGATGAACTTGGCGTATCTATCGGGAAATCACCTTCAACAGATGCATTTAACTTTATGTAGATAGGTTTCTCACCTGAAATATCATATAGCTCAACTATGTAATTTTGTAACGCATTGACCATATACATTTTATCAGTAGATAAATGACAAGTAAAATCACCATCGAAATTCGTATTGAAGTTTTGAGAACCCTCTCCGTCTGTTAAGGTAACACTAATATTATTACTCTTTTTTTGTGAGCCATTGCAAGTTGCATAAGACATCATAGGAAATAACATAATTAATATTATAAGATATTTTTTCATCTACCACCTCACCGACAAATATAAACTTTACTTTCATCAATCGTTTTATCGAAGGTGATTGAGCATGAAAGTCCCTGTTGCTTATCAATCGCCACTTTTATCTCCGGCGGCACTTCATTGGTACGAATAAAAAGCTGGCTTCCCTGACCTACCACGCCAATATTGTGTCCATGAATATCTTCTACTTCATAACCAAACGTCAGCGGTGAACCATCAGGGCGTAGCGCCCGGATATACCAGGGTTTACGTTGGTCAGTATCAAACGTCGCCAGAACGACTGCTCCCCGATATGGGGCTGTATTACGCCGATTCCCTTGCAGATCGGTTTCGCTATTAGTATTAGAAACATCCAGCATCAAGTGGTTTTCACGATAAGGCGTCAACCCATCGTAGACCACCACACCATTACGGTTGGTCGTACGGTATTTTTGCCCATTTACATACGCCCCTTCCAGACCCGGTGCATGCATTACAGCAAACGTTTCTGATAATCGATTGGCTAAATTCACACCACCAGACCAGGCCACAAGGCCACCCGAAATGCTGCCGCCAGCTTGCGTATATTTAGACGACTGGCTGTAGCTGCCGTTAAGCGTAGCAACTGGCGCATTCCACGTCAGATTGCCGCCCGCTGTTGTCTCGCTGTCCTGCCGTTGATGACTGAGATTCACCCCATAGTTAAACTGATCGCGACTGCCTGCGGTACCGGAAAGCCCGGTATTGTTAGACGCAAAACCATCATCATCAAAAGTCGTTGAGTTAGACACATACAAATGTCTGCGCGGAGCGCTAATATCATCTCCCCAGTCAAACGGAATGGAGATAAAGATGTTAAAACGTTTATCTTCGTGATGATCTTCATCGTAAGTCTGACTAGCTGAAAAGGTATAGCTTATCCGTTGCCAGCTATTGGAATAACTCAGCTGATAATCTTTGCTGCTACCGCTACGCCCCCAGTAGTCTCGCCACAGCGTACTGAGCGAAAACGAGCCCCAGCCTTGCGGCAAAGACTGACTGACGTTCGCCGAAAAGCTGTTCTTACGGCCAAAATCATTCTGATAATAATCTGCAATGTCATACACATCGTTTTCATCACGACGGTAGTTATTTTTGTTATTTGCCCAGACGTGATCGTTAAACGTGCGATAGTCCTTGGAAGAGTAGCGATACGCCGCTAAGCCAAAACGGGTGGCAGTTTGCGTCAAATACTTGTTATAGGCGATCTGATAACTTTGCCCGTCAAACACATCGCCATTATCCTGCTTACTATGGGACTGTGTTGCATCAACAGAAATCGCGCCAATACGCGTATTCCAGCCGGTACCCAACGTAAACGCATTGTAGTTATCCGCCAGCATGGTACCGCCGTACAGCGTTAACAGATTATTCAGCCCGTACTGATAGCTCATCTGTGCAAAGTCGGTCTGGTTACTGGCGCCTTCGATATGGCTACGCCCAGCCGCAAAATCATATTTTGAGACACCCGGCTGCAACATATTGGGCACCGCAGCATAGGGCACCAGATAGGTTGTTACCGATCCGTCAGCCTCTTTGATGCTAACATCAAGATCCGCACCGCCGCCTGCAAGCTGTAAATCCGCAATAGAGAACGGGCCTGGCGGAACCTCTTTCTGGTAAACCACAAAACCGTTCTGTTCGATGGTAACCAACGCGTTACTCTGCGCGATCCCCTGCACTAATGGCGTGAAGTTTTGTTTGGAGTTCGGCAGCATCTGCATATCGCGATATAAACGAACACCACGAAAGCGCACCGCATCAAAAATATCTGATGAGGTATACATATCCCCGGCACGCAGGGTGCCGAGAATTTGCGGGATTCCGCGTTCCAGATACAGGGTGTTGCTTTTCCACTCCCCGCTGCTGTCATCGGTTTTGTTATAGCTGGCATCGGAATGCAGCTGCCAACCCAGCAGGTTTAACCCACTGGTAAAGCGCGCGTAGGTACTTTTGCTGTTACCAGAATCTTTATAGTCGCTGTAATACTGGCTGGCATAGTACGAGGTATAGAAGGCATTGATGCCACGATCCCAGTTCTCAGGAGGAACATACCCTTGCTCAAGTTCATCGACATAGGCCTGCGGAACGCTGAGATCCAGGCGAAACGTGCCAATATTCCATGCATAGCTGCCCCCTTGCACCGCCTGCTTCAAGGTTGGGCATTCATTCTTCTTGTCCAACGCCTGTATATTTATCCCCAGACGCGTTAATGCATCGCGGGATAGACAGGTGTCATCCGGATTATCCTTAACAGTAATATCATACTTACCACGCCACTGTTTATTGACGTAGATGTCAATATCATATTGGCCTGGCAGGGGTTGATTATCGTCGAGGCGAAATGCAGAAACTTTCTCACCCTTCATTCCACCCATCATAAAATTTGTATCAAACGTTTCTTCTGCGGCATGGGCATCAATACCGAGTAGCAACAGTAATACCGCCGAAGCAATCGGAGTCATCCTTAACATAACCAGCTCCTGTTATTTTAGGCTGACGTTATCGCTAATATAATTACCGTGATCGTCAATAATGGTCATTTTATATTGATTGGTATTAGCATTTTTTAACGCCACATCCGCACTGGAGAGCGGTGCAAGCATAATGCTTTCGTTATTAATTTTAACATTATTAGCTTTTACTTCCGTCACCGTGACCCAGTTAGCGGCATCATTCTTAATGGAATAAATACTACCGCTACGTTTCATAGATAGTTTTTGAAACGTATGTTTATTAACTGGCGAGATACCTTTAGGTCGATAAAATAGTTTAATCCTATTCTGCATAGCAAACTTGAGTACATTCTTTCCTGCGCTATCAGGATTGTTTGGCGGAATATCCAGAACATTGAGAAAAAATAAACTTTCTTTGTTGTTAGGCAGCGTATTCGCCATTTTTTTAATTTTTAACTGCTGGCCAGAGTCCGCTGCGATCTTTGCTACCGGAGGGGTGAGCATAAACGGTACGTGAATTTTTTCCGGTGGTAACGAGCTGTCGCCATCATCAATCCACGACTGTACCAGTGAAGAGCGTTCACCCTGGTTCATCAATTGTACCAGAACTTCATTTTTTTCTGCCGGGTAGATAACACGCGTACCATAAATAACTACACCAGCATGAGCAGGGAGAGTAAACAAAAAAGGAATAAAACTAATGAGTCCTTTCATCTCAACCACCATATATAAGAAAGTAAAAACGGCGGCAAAGCCGCCGGAATAAAATCAATCAGTAGATACTTGCAATTTAATTACAGAGTTAACCTCACCAGCAGTCACCGTTGTCGCAGTTTTCGCATAATAGGCTTTAAAATCTAATTCATATTCACCATTATCGGTTGGTTTCAGCTTAACTGACTCTCCTGGTTGGATAGCTTTTGAAGCCCCACCACTTGCCCTTTCATTCTGCAGATATACTTTATATCCCACACCTTCCGCGGCCCCAGAACTTTTTGCGGTAATATCTCTGTATTGGCTAGTAAATCCATCCTCTATGAATGAAATGCTAGGGTTATTTTTCCCTTCACATTTAAATTTAATCTTTGAGCTAGATGAGTTAGTAAACCCTTCCAATTGTTCACCAACTTCTATTTGGCTTAAAGCGCTCTGACTGACATCAGGCATAACGATATTATCTTCAGCAGCACCACTGACTATAGTGCATGAAACAGGTAAAACAACCCCTTTAATAGTCAGTGTTCCTGTATCATCAGCAGCAAAAGCCCCAGCACTCATAAATACAGCAGACAGCACAGCAGCAGAAATAATTGAACGCTTCATAATATCTTCCTTAATAAAATAATTTCTATTTGTTAAGAGGGTTAACTCTTGGATTTAAATTCGCACACCAAAAACGTTACCGCAATGTAAACGTGTTGTTTTGTTGATTTAAAACAAGTTACTAATTGCAATATAATCGCAACAAATAAGTGAAGATAAACACTATTTATATATTTAATAAATTAGCGTTATTAATTGTCGTTTTTTATTTGTTAGAGAAATAAAAAAAGCACTCATCATTCATATAAATGATGAGTGCTTAATATCAACACTGAGATTCTTAGTCTAATCGTAACGGTTTAACACTATCTGTCGCATAGAATTCCCTGGTACAGAAACGATCTCGGTCACGACGCCCTTCGCTGGAACAGGATCCACATGACTAACATTTGAAAGATGAAGAGATTGACCACATTTCTGTTGAACGTTGTTATTCACGACGTCAGCACTACAGGTTGGTTCAACGACTCGCCCACTGATTGTTAAGGTCGCAGTATCGGAAGCAAAGGTAGGGGCGCTCATTCCATAAGTCAGAGCTATAATTCCCATCAGTAAACTTTTTTTCATTTTAATCGTTATTCCTATGGTTAGCATCAAATAGCATACAGAGGACCTGTTCAGCAGATTATGGGCATAACACCCTATTTGAACCAATTGAAATTGTAGATTAATGAGATAGATTTGATCAATTGTAATGATGCATTGAGGTGATTTATTCGGAAAAAGGCATGAATTATAAACGCAGAATGAACAATATCGTAAGATTTTTAAATTTAATATATTCACCGCATCAATAATATATTGATGCGGTGAATATCTGTAACGCTATAAATTACACCGCGCGGAAGGCAATCTCGCCCGGAATAACCTCTCCCTGCCAGTAGAGCTGTGCAGCCACTCGTCCTGCCAGGTCGCGGTAAATAGCAGTAAATTCGCTATCAGGACGGCTAATCACCGTCGGCGTACCACGATCGAGGTCCTCACGCAGAGAAATATGCAGCGGCATCTGCCCCAGCAGTTGAGTGTGATACTGCTCGGCCAACTTCTGTGCCCCACCGGTACCGAAGATCGGTTCATGGTGACCGCAGTTGCTGCAAATATGCATACTCATATTCTCAACAATACCCAGTACCGGCACTTCGACTTTTTCGAACATCACGATGCCCTTTTTCGCATCGATCAGCGCGATGTCCTGCGGCGTAGTGACAACAACCGCGCCCGTTACCGGAATGTTCTGCGCCAGCGTCAGCTGGATGTCACCGGTGCCCGGCGGCATATCCAGTACCAGATAATCAAGATCCGGCCATAAAGTTTCCTGCAACATCTGCAGCAGCGCTTTGCTGGCCATCGGGCCGCGCCATACCATCGCGTTATCGTCAGTGACCAGATAACCAATAGAGTTCGTCGCCAGACCGTGAGACATGATCGGTGCCATGTGGGTACCATCTGGCGAGGTTGGACGCTGGTTTTCCGCGCCAAGCATTGTCGGGATAGACGGACCATAAATATCGGCGTCCAGAATCCCTACCTTCGCCCCTTCTGCAGCCAGCGCCAGCGCCAGGTTCACAGCGGTAGAGGATTTACCCACGCCACCTTTTCCTGAACTGACGGCGATGATGTTTTTCACACCATTAATACCCGGCTGGTTTTTCACGCGCTTCAGCGTCGCGATGTTATGCGACAGTTTCCAGTCGATCGCTTTCGCACCGGTAATACGCAGCAGATCGGCGCTACATTGCTCTTTTAAGTCCTCAAACGCGCTATGCCAGACAAACGGCATGACCAGCTCAACGTGCAACGTGTCATCCATCCAGGCGACGTGGTGCAACGCTTTAAGCGTCGTCAGATTATGCTTCAGGGTTGAATGCTGAAAATTCGCCAGCGTCCCGGCAACCATGGCGCGCAGGGTCTCTGGTGATTTGGCCTGGGATTGTGCGTTCATCCCGACTCCTTTTTGTTGTTCTGAATATACAATAGTCACCAGGTAGTTTACTCCAACCGCAACAATTATTCATTTACGGATAAATGCCCTTATCGCTTGGCGCAGTAATTACCATTTTGGTACTATCAAAGCCCTTTTCACTACAAAAGAAGTAATTGCCCACTATGACTCAAGTCGCGAAGAAAATTCTGGTAACGTGCGCGCTGCCGTACGCCAACGGCTCAATCCACCTCGGCCATATGCTGGAGCACATCCAGGCTGATGTCTGGGTCCGTTACCAGCGAATGCGCGGCCACCAGGTTAACTTCATCTGCGCGGACGACGCACACGGTACGCCAATCATGCTGAAAGCACAGCAGCTTGGGATCACGCCAGAGCAGATGATCGGTGAAATGAGTCAGGAGCATCAGACTGATTTTGCAGGTTTTGACATCAGCTACGACAACTACCACTCGACGCACAGCGAAGAGAACCGTGAGTTGTCTGAGCTGATTTATACTCGCCTGAAGGAGAACGGTTTTATTAAGAACCGTACAATCTCCCAGCTTTACGATCCGGAAAAAGGCATGTTCCTGCCGGACCGTTTTGTTAAAGGCACCTGCCCGAAATGTAAGTCTCCGGATCAGTACGGCGATAACTGTGAAGTCTGCGGCGCAACCTACAGCCCGACCGAACTTATCGAGCCGAAATCCGTCGTGTCTGGCGCAACACCGGTGATGCGTGACTCCGAACACTTCTTCTTTGATCTGCCGTCATTCAGCGAAATGCTGCAGGCGTGGACGCGCAGCGGCGCGTTACAGGAGCAGGTCGCCAACAAAATGCAGGAATGGTTCGAATCCGGCCTGCAACAGTGGGATATCTCTCGCGATTCCCCGTACTTCGGTTTTGAAATCCCGAATGCGCCTGGCAAGTACTTCTACGTTTGGCTGGACGCGCCAATTGGCTATATGGGTTCATTCAAAAACCTGTGCGATAAGCGCGGTGACACCACCAGTTTTGACGAGTACTGGAAGAAAGATTCCGACGCCGAGCTGTATCACTTCATCGGTAAGGATATCGTTTACTTCCACAGCCTGTTCTGGCCTGCCATGCTGGAAGGCAGCAACTTCCGTAAGCCGACCAACCTGTTCGTACACGGTTATGTGACGGTGAACGGCGCGAAGATGTCCAAATCTCGCGGCACCTTCATTAAGGCCAGCACCTGGCTGAAGCACTTCGATGCCGACAGCCTCCGCTACTACTACACCGCGAAGCTTTCTTCACGTATTGATGACATCGACCTGAACCTGGAAGACTTTGTCCAGCGCGTTAACGCCGATATCGTCAACAAAGTAGTCAACCTGGCATCCCGTAACGCTGGCTTTATTGCTAAGCGTTTTGACGGCGTTCTGGCGGCTGAGCTGGCCGATCCGGCGCTGTATAAAACCTTCACCGACGCCGCAGCGGTGATTGGCGAAGCATGGGAAAGCCGTGAATTTGGTAAAGCTATCCGTGAAATCATGGCGCTGGCCGACGTGGCAAACCGCTACGTTGACGAACAGGCACCGTGGGTCGTGGCTAAACAGGAAGGCCGCGATGCCGACCTGCAGGCGATCTGCTCCATGGGTATCAACCTGTTCCGCGTGCTGATGACCTACCTGAAACCGGTTCTGCCAACGCTTGCTGAACGTGTTGAAGCTTTCCTGAACAGCGAACTGAGCTGGGATGCCATTGAACAGCCACTGCTCGGCCACAAGGTCAACACCTTTAAAGCGCTGTACAATCGCATCGACATGAAACAAGTTGAAGCGCTGGTTGAGGCGTCGAAAGAAGAAGTGAAAGCAGCTGCAGCACCGGTTACCGGCCCGCTGGCTGATGACCCGATTCAGGAAACCATCACCTTTGACGATTTCGCCAAAGTTGACCTGCGTGTAGCGCTGATTGAAAACGCCGAATTCGTGGAAGGTTCCGACAAACTGCTGCGTCTGACGCTGGATCTCGGTGGTGAGAAACGTAACGTCTTCTCTGGTATTCGTTCTGCGTATCCAGATCCGCAGGTCCTGATTGGCCGCCAGACCATTATGGTTGCCAACCTGGCACCACGTAAGATGCGCTTCGGCATTTCCGAAGGGATGGTGATGGCCGCAGGTCCTGGCGGGAAAGATATCTTCCTGTTAAGCCCGGACGAAGGTGCAAAACCAGGCCAACAGGTGAAGTAAATCAAACATCTCAAGCGCTGCAACCGCAGCGCTTTTTTTTGCTACGCAAGTGCTTCCTCTAATCTTAACCCCTGCTCCATTTTCGGACTGCTTCGTTGTTAATATTAGATTTATTCTATACTGCTCTGGTATCAAGGTAGTCCGGGCTCACCAGATTCGTGGACGTTATTATTTAGCATCCGATATTCATGAAATGGAGTTTTACATGAAAGCGTTACAAAAATTATTTTCTCTCGCCGTGGCATCGATTGTGGTTTTTTCCCTGGCGGGATGTGGTGATAAAGAAGAGACAAAAACATTCAATGCCAACATTAATGGTTCTGATATCACCGTCTCTTACACCTATAAAGGTGATAAGGTCCTGAAGCAAATCTCCGAAAGTAAAATTAGCTATGCGTCAGTCGGTGCCAGCAATAAAGAGGAAGCAGAAAAAGTATTCGACGCATTAAGCGCCAAATATCAGAACATTACTGGCATAGAAGAAAAACTCACCTATTCAGATACCTACGCGCAAGAAAATGTCACTATCGATATGGAAAAAGTTGATATAAAAGCGTTGCAGGCCATTTCAGGGATGAAACTCTCTGAAAACGCCGATAAAAACATCAGCATGAAGCAAATGCAAACGGTAATGGAATCGGCGGGTTTTAAAGAAGTGAAGTAAACCATTGGCGACCCGATGTTAATCGGCGTCGCCCATTTTCTCTTTATGGCTTCGCGTTATGTACCCGTGATGTCAAACCACGCAGAAAATAACGCAGGAACTGATCGCCGCATTCGCGATAGTTCTTATGATCAGGTGCACGCATCATGGCGGTAATTTCCGGCATCGACACACGGAATTTCTGCTCGGTCATAATAGCCAGAATATCGTCGGTTTTCAGCGAAAAGGCGATACGCAGCTTTTTCAGCACCGTATTGTTATTAACACGACGCTCCAGCGCCAGTTCCGGTGCAGAATCATCTTTACCACGCAGATGATAAATCAGGCCGTTTAAAAAACCGGAGAGAATGATATCCGGGCAACGAACAAACCCAGCCTCATCTTCTTTTGTCATCCAGGTATCGAAACCTGCGGAGGTGGATTCCATGTCAGCAAGCGCAAGAATACGCACCATGTCGTTATTGTTCGCTTTTAGGGTGTAGCGCAGGCTACGAAGAATATCGTTACTTAGCATAGAGCCTTCAACTGTCGGTGATGCAATGGCGCGCAGTGTATCAGTTTTACAGTCCAATCGCCTCTTTTAGACTTTTAAGATAACGACGACTCACCGGAACGGTCAGTCCGTTACGCAAAATCAGTTCCGCCTGACCGTTGTCTTCCAGACGGATCTCCTGCAATTGCGCCATATTTACCAGATATTGCCGATGACAACGCAGCAGAGGAGTACGGCTCTCCAGCGTCCTGAGCGTCAACTCAGTGAAGCCTTCTTTACCATCGCTGCTCGTCACATACACACCACTCATGCGACTGCTGATAAACGCCACATCATCCATTTGCAGCAAATAAATCCGACTATGGCCGCTGCACGGAATAAACTTCAGTGCCTGCTGATTTTCTGGCAGCAGTGATACATCCTGCTTGGTACGCTCCTGACGCAAACGGATTAGCGTTTTTTCCAGCCGTGCTTCTTCAATCGGCTTGAGCAGATAATCAAACGCATGTTCTTCGAAGGCTTTCACCGCATACTCATCAAAGGCGGTCAGAAAAACAATGTACGGACGATGCTCGGGATCAAGCATGCCAACCATTTCCAGGCCGCTGATTCGCGGCATCTGAATATCAAGGAACAGAACATCCGGACGCAATTTATGCACCGCGCCAATGGCTTCCACCGCATTCGAACATTCACCGACAATCTCGATGTCGCTTTGCTCTTGCAACAGGATCCGCAGATTCTCCCGGGCTAACGGTTCGTCATCGACAATCAGCACTTTGATCATGCCAGTTCCTCCAGAGGAAGTCGTAAAGTGATTCGGGTAAAGCGGTCAGGTTCACACGCTACGCTGATGCCATAATCATCGCCAAACCGCTCGCGCAGTCGTTTATCGACCAGATTCATACCCAGTCCACTGGCTTCTGAGGTTGGCTGATACAGCCCGGCATTGTCTTCGATATCCAGCATCAGATATTGCCCTTCGCGATGGGCGGTAATCGATACTTCACCGGTATCCAGTAACTGAGAAGTACCGTGTTTAATGGCATTCTCCACGATGGGTTGCAGAGTAAAGGCGGGTAATTGCTGATGCGAAAGTTCTTCTGGCACTGTCAAGGTCACCTGAAGACGCGACTGGAATCGTGCCTTTTCAATTTGCAGATAAGCATTAACGTGTTCAATTTCATCGGCCAGCGTCACAATTTCCGACGGGCGTTTTAAATTTTTACGAAAGAACGTCGACAGATACTGCACCAGTTGGCTGGCCTGCTCGCTATCGCGTCGGATCACAGCTTTGATGGTGTTGAGTGCATTAAACAGAAAATGGGGATTGACCTGGGCGTGCAGGAGTTTTATTTCCGACTGCGTGAGCATCGCTTTTTGCCGCTCATACTGCCCGGCCAGAATCTGTGCCGAAAGCAGTTGGGCGATCCCTTCCCCCAGCGTACGGTTGATCGAACTAAAGAGGCGGTTTTTGGCTTCATACAGTTTGATGGTCCCCATTACCCGCTGGTTTTCACCTCGCAGAGGGATCACCAGCGTCGAGCCTAATTTGCATTGCGGGTGCAAAGAGCAACGGTAAGGAACTTCATTCCCATCGGCATACACCACCTCTCCGGTTTCAATCGCGCGTTGGGTATATGACGATGAAATAGGTTTTCCGGGTAGATGGTGATCGTCACCAATACCGGTAAATGCCAGCAGTTTCTCACGATCGGTAATCGCCACCGCACCGATATCCAGCTCTTCATACAGCACCTGAGCAACCTTCATGCTGTTAACCTCGTTGAATCCCTGGCGCAAAATACCTTCCGTTGAGGCGGCAACTTTGAGTGCTGTGGCGGAAAAAGCGGAGGTATATTTTTCAAACATCGCCCGTTTATCGAGCAAAATACGCATAAATAAGGCTGCGCCCACGGTATTGGTCACCATCATCGGCGCGGCAATATTGCTGACCAACCGAAACGCATCGTCGAACGGACGCGCAATTAATAAGATGATCAGCATCTGCACCAGTTCGGCAACAAAGGTAATCGCTCCCGCGGTCAGCGGACTAAAGACTTTATCGGTACGACCACGACGGGTAAGCACGCTGTGCACCAGCCCGCCGAGCAACCCTTCCACAATGGTCGAGATCATGCAGCTAAGCGCAGTCATCCCCCCCATCGAATAACGATGCAAACCGCCGGTAAGACCAACTAAACCGCCAACCACCGGGCCGCCAAGCAGCCCGCCCATCACCGCGCCAATAGCGCGAGTGTTGGCAATGGAGTCATCAATGTGCAGCCCGAAATAGGTGCCTAAAATGCAGAAAATGGAAAAAGTAACATAGCAAAGCAGTTTGTGCGGGAGTCGGATAGTCACCTGCATCAGCGGGATAAACAAACGCGTTTTGCTCATGAGCCACGCGATAACGAGGAACACACACATCTGCTGAAGCAGCAGCAACACCAGATTAAACTCGTACATACCCGCCAACCACACATCACTTAAAAGCGCGTAACATACATGGGCTGCGTGTAACTTTCTTTGAAGTGTTGCAAAAAAAGACGAATTTGTGAGAACGATCACTCGAAAGCGCGAGCATGGTTACAAAATCACCCATTCATAGATCAAAAAACAGACAAAACTACCTGGTTCGCAAAAGAGCGTCTAAAGTAAAACTGGGACCTCGCGAGCAAGAGTGAGACGACGATGGCGCTTTACACAATAGGTGAAGTGGCTTTGCTTTGTGATATCAACCCTGTCACTTTACGCGCGTGGCAGAGGCGTTACGGATTACTTAAACCGCAGCGGACAGACGGCGGGCATCGCCTGTTTAACGATGCGGATATCGACCGGATCCGCGAGATAAAACGCTGGATAAACAACGGTGTTCAGGTCAGCAAGGTTAAAATGTTGCTCAGCAATGAGAGCATTGATGTGCATAACGGTTGGCGTGAACAACAAGAGACGCTGTTGAGCTATTTGCAAAGTAATAATCTGCATAGCCTCAGACTGTGGATCAAAGAGCGCGGCCAGGATTATCCCGCACAAACGCTCAACACCCATTTGTTCATTCCGTTACGCCGACGTCTGCAATGCCAACAGCCGATCCTGCAGGCGTTACTGGGGATCCTCGACGGCGTACTGATCAACTATATCGCGATTTGTCTGGCCTCAGCACGTAAGAAACAGGGGAAAGATGCTCTGGTGGTTGGCTGGAACATTCAGGATACGACCCGTTTATGGCTGGAGGGTTGGGTCGCCAGCCAGCAGGGATGGCGCATTGACGTCCTTGCCCATTCGCTGAACCAACTGCGACCGGAGCTGTTTGAAGGTCGCACCTTGCTTGTCTGGTGCGGCGAGAGCCAAACGCCCGCACAGCAGCAACAGTTGAACGAATGGCGCGCGTTGGGTCACGATATTTATCCACTCGGTATTTAGAGCCTGGCCCATTAGGGCTATTTTGCTTGCCATTTCGAACCTGGGCAGTGCTCAGACAACACTCAGAGAGTTTTGAACGCCCTTTAGGGCGGCCCGGAGGGTGAGCGTAGCGAATAATCCTCACGTACTACGTGTACGCTCCGGTTCTTCCGCGCTGGCCGTGTTCAAACTGTCTGCGCCAATAACGCCTAATGATCCAGGCTCTTAATATTCTATTAACAAACGTGTACAATCCTTGAATTCACATAAGGAGTGCATAATGAGCGCAGCTAAAATCGGTGTCATTACCCTCTTCCTGCTGATGGCCATCGGCGGTATCGGCGGTGTCATGCTGGCAGGCTATACTTTTATTTTACGTGCCGGGTAAGATGCCTCGCTAATTTCTCAAACCCGCGGTCAACAATTACCGCCGCCAGCGCGACCAGCAGCGCTCCTTGAATCACATAGGCGGTATTGAACCCACTCAGCCCGATAATAATCGGCGTACCCAGCGTGTTCGCCCCAACGGTTGAGGCGATGGTTGCGGTGCCGATATTAATAATCACCGACGTGCGAATCCCGGCCAGAATCACCGGGGCCGCCAGCGGCAACTCGACTTTACGCAGCCGCTGCCCCTGACTCATTCCCATTCCGCTGGCAATATCCATCACGCTGGGTGAAATTCCGCCGAGTCCCGCCAGTGTTGCCTGCAAGATCGGTAATACGCCATACAGGATCAACGCGATAATTGCCGGTTCAGGACCAAATCCCATCACCGGTACAGCTATCGCCAACACCGCAACTGGCGGAAAGGTCTGCCCCACGGCGGCAATGGTTTCCACCATCGGCCGGAATTCCGCGCCCCAGGGTCGGGTTACCGCTATACCGGCCCCGGTGCCAATGAGTACGGCAATCAGGCTTGAAATCCCCACCAGGCCAAAATGGCTCAGTGCCAGCGCCGCAAAACTTTCCTGCTGATACACGGGACGCGGTAGCGCCGGAAATAGCGCACTGAACAAGGCCTGACTATGAGGCAACCCAACTAACAGGACCAGAAACAGGACAATAAGCCACAACAACGGATCAGCAAGACGTTTCACGGGTCGGCATCTCCGAAAGCAAATCACGAAAATGAAGCGTCCCGCAGGACACCCCCTGCGGGGTCACGACCGGCAAGACGTCGCAACCGCGCGCTACGAACACCGACAACGCATCACGCAGCGTCATTTCATCTACCAACGGTTCACCGGCTGTGTGTTCACCGCGACGGATAAAATCCCCTACCGTGCGAAGCGACAACAGACGTACGCCCAGTTCACTACGGCCAAAGAATGTTTGCACGAATTCGTTCGCCGGTGCTGTCAGCATCGACAGCGGCGTGCCTTGCTGCACTACCTTTCCTGCATCCATCAGAACCAGATGCTCCGCCAGCCTTAGCGCCTCGTCGATATCATGCGTCACCAGCACAATGGTACGCCCGAGCAGACGATGAATACGCGTCATCTCCTGCTGCAGCGCACCGCGGGTGACCGGATCCAGCGCGCCAAAAGGCTCATCCATCAGCAGTACCTGCGGATCTGCCGCCAGTGCGCGAGCAACCCCGACCCGCTGCTGTTGCCCGCCAGACAGCTGATGCGGATAACGATGGCGCAAACTGTCCTCGAGACCCAGCAGCGCCATCAGTTCGTCTGTTCGGTCATCAATACGAGAACGCGACCACTTTTGTAGCTGCGGCACCGTGGCGATGTTCTGCGCGACTGTCCAGTGGGGAAACAAGCCAATCGACTGAATCGCGTATCCCATACGCCGCCTTAACTCCAGCACCGGCAGGCTGCGGATCTCTTCCCCGGCAAAGCGAATCTGTCCGCTGTCATGTTCAACCAGCCGATTGATCATTTTCAGCGTGGTGGATTTCCCGGAACCTGACGTGCCAATTAACACCGAAAAGCTGCCCTCCCCCAACCGCAGATTAAGGTCGTCAACGGCTTTTTGCTGGCCATAGGTTTTACTGACATGGCGAAATTCAATCATTATTCGATACCTCTAGCAGCGCGAGCCCTAAATCAAACAGCGCATCAATCAATACCGCCAGTACCACAACCGGGATCACGCCCAGCAACACTAAATCGACGGCGCTACTGAGCAATCCCTGAAAGACCAGCGCGCCAAATCCCCCTGCGCCAATCAGCGCAGCAATCACCGCCATTCCCACCGTTTGCACCATCACTACCCGTAAACTGCGCAAGAAGACCGGCAATGCCAGCGGGAACTGCACCGAAACAAATCGCTGGAAAGTGTTCATTCCCATCGCTCGGGCGCTTTCCAGTACATCCCGCGGCACCTGATTCAATCCAGCCACAACGCCACGTACCAGCGGTAACAGCGCATACAGCACTAACGCAATAAGCGCAGGCGTCAGGCCGGTTCCGGCGACGCCGAGCGAACCCAACAAAGGAAAGTGCTTCACCAACCCGGCAAGGGGCGCAATTAACAGGCCAAACAGCGCGACTGATGGAATGGTTTGGATGATATTCAGTACCGCAAAAACCGGCCCTTGACGGGAGACAGAGAAAGCACACCAGATGCCCAACGGCACACCAATAAGCAGCGCGGGCACCACGGTAGCGAACAGAATTGTCAGATGCTGCGCCAGGGCGTCGTTGAAGACATCCTGACGGTTGGCATATTCTTTAAGCAGGGAAAGATCGTTAAACGTGCCGGAGAACAAAAGCACCAGCGGAAAAATAAACATTTGCGCGTGCAACAGCCAACGCCATGATGCCAGCTCGGTTATGCGACGAATGGCGTCACTGGCGGCCAGCAACATTAGTCCTAGCCCCAACCAGAACCCGCTGCCCAGGCTGGTTCTGGCCAGTGGACTTCCCGTCTGGGCCAGATACGTTGCCGTTGTTCCTGCGGTTACCAGCGCCGCAATCACCAGCAACTGGCTAATAACAAGCGTCAATATATTGCCGGGCTTTCCCGGTACAAAGCACAGAAGAAACAGCAGCGAACAGGCTACTGCCAATCCCCACGCCATGTCGGGCCGGATATCCCAGAGTTGGCGCCCCTCACCGGAGACCAGGCGATTAGGCGCATAGCTAATGAAAGGCAGCGCTGCCGCCGCGAAGGTAAGAAGTACCAGTAACAACAGCACCCGATTAACTGAAATCTTTGACAAAACACCCACCTGCTGCAAACTCCGTTACTTCACCCATCCTTTTTGCTTCAGGTAGTCTGCTGCAACTTTTTTCGCATCCAGCCCCTCCACGGCAATACTGGCATTCAGCTGCTGCAATGTTTTTTCATCCAGGCTGGCAAAAACCGGTTGTAGCCATTCTCCCATTTGCGGGTAGTCTTTCAGCACCGATTCACGTACGACGGGTGCTGGCGCATAAATGGGCTGGACACCTTTGGGATCGCTTAAAGTTTGCAGACCGAGCGCCGCTACCGGGCCATCGGTGCCATAAGCCATCGCCGCATTGACGCCAGAAGTCTGCTGCGCCGCTGCTTTAATCGTCACCGCGGTATCTCCTCCTGCCAGCGACAACAGCTGATTTTGATTCAGTTTGAAATCATAGGCTTTTTCAAACGCAGGCAACGCGTCAGCCCGTTCGATAAATTCAGCAGAGGCAGCAAGTTTGAACGTTCCCCCGTCTTTCAGGTAGCGGCCTAAATCAGCAAGGGACTCAAGCTTGTTCTTTTGCGCGACATCCTGGCGTACCGCAATGGTCCAGGTATTATTGGCGGGTGCAGGTGTTAGCCAGACCAGCTTATTTTGCTCTGCATCCAGCTTTTTCACTTTCTCGAAACCGGCCTGCGCATTTTTCCACGCGGGATCATTTTCATCTTTAAAAAAGAATGCGCCATTACCGGTATATTCCGGATAAATATCCAGCTCACCGGAGGTGATTGCCCCACGTACTACTGGGGTGGTGCCCAGCTGTACTTTATTGACAGTTTTCACGCCATGGCTTTCGAGCACCTGCAAAATAATGTTGCCGAGCAGCGCCCCTTCGGTATCTATTTTTGAACCAACTGTGACGGGTGACGCGGCCTGTAAGGGTAGGCTTATCGCGGCTAACAGCACCAGCGAACCCACCGATACTTTTGAGATTATCATGCTGTACTCCTCATCCTTTTGCGGCCCTTTTCAGAGACTTGAGGAAAAAGCATAGTCGAAAAATCAAGCCTTAACCTGGCAATTGGGTGGTAACGCTGAGAGTTATTAGCGGTAAGGCGATAATAAAATAAAAAAAATCCGGCAAACCCAATATGAATTTGCCGGATGATACGACTTTGTCAGCCTGATAAGCGTAGAGCCATCAGGCATGCTGCATGACTTTATTCATCTATTACAGCAGTTCAAATTCGCCCTGCTTCACTCTGGCGGAATCCACGCCGATGAAAACGTTAAATTTGCCAGGTTCTGCATCGTATTTCATCTGCTGGTTCCAGAATTTGAGCGCTTCAATATCAATCGGGAAGCTGACTGTCTGGGTTTCACCTGGCTTAAGATTCACTTTTTCAAAACCTTTCAGCTGTTTTACCGGACGACTCATGGAGGCGGTCACATCCTGTAAATACATCTGAATCACCGTTGCACCTTCGCGCTTGCCGGTGTTGGTCACCTGCACGCTGGCCGTCACGGTTCCGTCACGCTTCATCGTCGGAGAAGAGAGCTTCACATCAGAAACCGTAAACGTGGTGTAGCTCAGGCCATAACCAAAGGGATACAACGGACCATTGGCTTCATCAAAGTAGCGCGACGTGTACTTGTTCGGCTTATCGGCGTTATACGGACGACCGGTATTGAGATGGCTGTAATAGACCGGGATCTGTCCAACAGAGCGCGGGAAAGACATCGGCAGCTTGCCTGACGGATTGTAATCACCAAACAGCACATCGGCGATGGCGTTACCGCCCTCCGTCCCGGCAAACCAGGTTTCGAGGATCGCATCGGCTTGTTGATCTTCCTTCACCAGCGCCAGCGGACGACCGTTCATCAACACCAGAACCAGCGGTTTACCCGTGGCTTTCAGCGCGGCAATCAGGTCACGCTGACTTTGCGGAATGGTGATATCGGTGCGGCTGGAGGCTTCATGCGCCATGCCCTGCGCTTCACCGACTACCGCGACAACCACATCAGATTGCTTCGCGGCGTTAACGGCTTCATTGATCATCGCCTGCGGCGAACGCGGGTCAACCTTTACCGCTTCTTCATACAGGTTGAGGAAATCGACAATGCCTTTGTCGTTGGTGATATTCGCCCCTTTGGCGTACAGCACTTTGCCCTGTTCGCCGACGGCATTTTTAATCCCCGTCAGCACCGTTACCGACTGATCGGCAACACCGGCGGCGGACCAACTGCCCATTACATCACGCTTGCTGTCGGCCAGCGGTCCGACAACCGCCACGGTGGCGGATTTTTTAAGCGGCAACGTTTCCAGACGGTTTTTCAGCAGCACCAGGCTTTCGCGCGCCACTTCACGCGCCTCTTTGCGATGCAAACGGCTTTCTGCGTTGGTGTCCTGTGGGTCAGATTCTTTGGCCCCCAGATGGCTGTACGGATCGTTAAACAACCCCATATCATATTTCACGTTCAGCACATGACGCGCGGCGTCGTCCAGCTCCGCCATCGTCACTTTGCCGGATTTAATCAAGCCCGGCAGATATTTGCTGTAATACTCATCGCTCATACTCATGTTGATGCCGGACTTGATCGCCACACGCACCGCATCTTCAGGATCGGAGGCGGTACCGTGCTTAATCAGTTCCTTAATCGCGCCGTGATCGGAAACGGTAATCCCCTTAAAGCCCCACTCATCACGCAGCACGTCTTTTAACAGCCAGGCGTCTGAGGTTGCAGGCGTACCGTTTAGCGAATTAAGACCCACCATCACCGCACCGCTACCGGCGTCCAGCCCGGCTTTATACGGCGGCATATAGTCGTTGAACAGACGCTGTGGGCTCATATCGACGGTGTTATATTCCTTGCCACCTTCAACCGCGCCATAGGCGGCGAAGTGCTTGACGCTGGTCATCACCGAATAGCGGTCAGCCGGGCTTTTCCCCTGCATCGCTTCCACCATGGTTTTACCCATCGTAGCCGTTAAATACGTGTCTTCACCAAAACCTTCTGAAGCACGGCCCCAGCGCGGATCGCGAGAGACATCGACCATTGGCGCCCAGGTCATATTCAGACCATCATCGGCAGCTTCATACGCGGAAATACGGCCAACGGTTCTGACCGCATCGAGATTAAAAGAGGACGCCAGACCGAGACTTATCGGGAACACGGTACGCTGGCCGTGCAATACGTCGTAGGCAAAAAAGAGAGGAATTTTCAGGCGGCTGAGCTCCATCACCTGATCCTGCATTTTGCGGATATCCTGGCGCGTGACGGTGTTAAAAATTGCCCCAACCTGCCCGTCTTTGATCATCTCGCGGATGGCTTCTTTCGGGTTATCAGGCCCTACGCTTATCAAGCGTAGTTGCCCAATTTTCTCATCCACGGTCATCTGTTTAAGTAAATCGGTAACGAATGCATCCCGCGCTTCTGGCGTCAGAGGATGGTTACCAAACAGCGTGTCCGCCAGCGCTGGTTGCAACGCCAGACTCACCGCGACACCTACAGAACATAGCCATTTCATGTTGATTCTCTCTTTATTTTTTCCCGACGAGGCAGCGAAAATATAACAAAAACCGCAGTTTGCCGTAAGACTAAACGGGAGCGATAAAGAAAGCTAAGGTTATTCTCCTAATTTTCGAAACCAACGCGACTCAGTGGAAGACAACCCAGAGACAATGTGAATGAGAAAGCGTATTGTCATACAAAGCGCTATGCTTGTTTCTGATATTGAGTCCCACCACAAGGAGTGGAGAATGTCTTCCATTACAACAGATAATAAAGCTTTTCTGAATGAACTGACCCGTCTGGTAGGTCATTCACACCTGCTCACAGACCCTGCTAAAACCGCCCGCTATCGCAAGGGATTCCGCTCCGGTCAGGGCGATGCACTCGCCGTGGTGTTCCCTGGCTCGCTTTTAGAATTGTGGCGCGTCCTGAACGCTTGTGTCGCCGCAGATAAAATTATCCTGATGCAGGCCGCCAACACTGGGCTGACCGAAGGCTCTACGCCAAGCGGTAATGATTACGACCGCGAGATTGTCATTATCAGCACCCTGCGCCTTGATAAGCTGCACGTCATCGGCAAAGGCGAACAGGTGCTGGCCTATCCCGGCACCACGCTTTATTCACTGGAAAAAGCGCTCAAACCGTTTGGCCGTGAGCCGCATTCGGTGATCGGATCTTCCTGTATCGGCGCTTCAGTGATTGGCGGTATTTGTAACAACTCCGGCGGCTCGCTGGTTCAGCGCGGTCCGGCATACACGGAGATGTCGCTGTTTGCGCGTATTGACGAGCAGGGTAAGTTACAGCTGGTTAACCATCTGGGTATCGAACTGGGCCAAACCCCGGAACAGATTCTGAGCAAACTTGATGACGAGCGGATCAAAGATGACGATGTGCGCCATGACGGGCGTCATGCACACGATCACGACTACGTTACCCGCGTCAGAGATATTGAGGCGGACACGCCCGCTCGCTATAACGCCGATCCGGATCGGTTGTTTGAATCATCCGGTTGTGCAGGCAAGCTCGCGGTTTTTGCGGTGCGTCTGGACACCTTCGAAGCCGAAAAAAACCAGCAGGTCTTTTACATCGGTACCAACCAGCCAGAGGTGCTGACGGAGATCCGCCGTCATATTTTGGCAAAATTTGAGCATCTGCCGGTCGCCGGTGAATATATGCACCGCGATATTTATGACATCGCTGAGCAATACGGCAAAGATACGTTTCTGATGATCGACAAGCTCGGCACCGACAAAATGCCGTTCTTCTTCACCCTGAAAGGTCGCACCGATGCAATGCTGGAAAAAGTGAAAATTTTCCGTCCACATTTCACCGATCGGGCAATGCAGAAATTTGGCCATTTGTTCCCCAGCCACTTACCCGCGCGCATGAAAAGCTGGCGCGATAAGTACGAACATCACCTGCTGTTAAAAATGGCCGGTGGTGGCGTGGCTGAAGCGCAAAATTGGCTAAGCGAGTTTTTCAAAACCGCTGAAGGCGACTTCTTTGCCTGTACGCCGGAAGAAGGCAGCAAGGCGTTTTTGCATCGCTTTGCGGCGGCTGGCGCGGCGATTCGTTATCAGGCCGTACATGCCGATGAAGTGGAAGATATTCTGGCGCTGGATATCGCGCTGCGCCGTAACGACACCGAATGGTACGAGCATCTGCCTGCAGAGATCGACAGCCAACTAGTGCACAAACTCTATTACGGCCACTTTATGTGCTACGTCTTCCACCAGGATTACATCGTGAAAAAAGGCGTGGATGCGCATGCCCTGAAAGAGCAGATGCTGGAGCTTCTGCACGAGCGCGGAGCACAGTATCCAGCAGAGCATAACGTCGGACATCTGTATAAAGCACCGGAAACATTAACCCGTTTTTACCGCGAGAATGACCCCACCAACAGTATGAATCCGGGGATTGGTAAAACGAGTAAGCAAAAGTTCTGGAAAGAGTCGTAAACCAGAAAAAGATAAGCGCCACCGGGCATGTTGCCGGGGCGCTTCGCTTGCCCGGCCTACCGCTACATTAGCTATGTGTATGCCGGATAAGTTGTCTTATTTAATCGTTCTGTGCAGTTTGCTCGCTCGTCGCTGAACCCGCCGCTGCCATCTGCGCCGCTTTTTGCTTTTTATAGCTCAGCGCCGCTGCCGGAACCGGCATCACCTTGCCCGTTTCGATCCAGGTACGTAAACGGCTGGCATCGGCAAAGTGGGTATATTTACCGAACGCATCCATCACCACCAGCGCCACCGGTTTGTTATTGATCACGGTGCGCATCACCAGACAGTGGCCTGCCGCATTGGTAAACCCGGTTTTGGTTAACTGAATATTCCAGTTATCGCGGTATACCAGATGGTTGGTGTTACGGAATGGCAGCGTATAAGCCGGGTTGGCAAAGGTCGCCATATCTTCACGCGTGGTGCTTAACTGGCCAATCAGCGGATACTGCTTGCTGGCGATCAGCAGCTTGGTTAAATCACGAGCGGTCGAGACGTTATGAATCGATAAGCCGGTTGGTTCCACAAAGCGAGTCTGAGTCATGCCGAGCGCTTTCGCTTTGGCATTCATAGCCTTAATAAACGCGTTATAACCGCCAGGGTAATGATGCGCCAGGCTCGCCGCCGCACGGTTTTCTGATGACATCAGCGCCAGCAGCAGCATGTCTTTACGGCTAATTTCACTGTTCAGTCGCACACGAGAGTAGATGCCTTTCATTTCCGGCGTCTGGCTGATATCAACTTTCAGCTTCTCATCCAACGGCAGTCGTGCATCAAGCACCACCATCGCGGTCATTAATTTGGTAATCGACGCAATCGGACGCACAAGGTCCGGGTGGTTCGAATAGATAACTTTGTTGGTATTCAGATCAACAATCATCGCGCTACCGGACGCTATCTCAGGCTGAGAAGCTGCTACAGTAGGTGCCGTTTTAGCCACGGCTTGGGGTGCAAAAGGAACGGCCAGCACCAGGGCAAGGCTTAATAATGAAACTCGGAATTTCAGCATGATGAGATTTCTGATAATGGTTCACGCACGTCACAACGCACACCGCCAGAGACTAAGTATTATCTCAAGCTAGCTCTGGCATCATAGCGATCCGGCAGGTTTGCCGCCACAGGAGAATCGTCTCGAAATGCTGCGTTGCTGACTTTTACGTCAACAACGCAGCGCAGACAGGTTTATCCGTCAGAATAACCGATAGCCGTAACCCCACAGGATTACCGTAATCGCCAGCAGAACTTCCAGTACCAGCACACCGATCGCCAGCGTCGAACTGGAAAAGCTCAGGCCTTCCTCTTTAGAGATATTCAGGAACGTCGGAATGCCGAGATAGAGTAAATAACCGGTGTAAAACAACGCAATGGTCCCCACCAATGCGCACAGCCAGACCAGCGGATAAAGTGCGACCAATCCGCTTAAAAACAGCGGCGTCGCGACATACCCTGCAAAGACCATGCAATGCGCCAACGACGGACGCTGCGGGTAATTACGTGCCATCCACCAGATAACCCGGCCCATGACGGCGACGCCTGCCAGCATCACCCCGTAAAACAGAATTGCCATCGCAAATCCGGTCAACAGAGATAACTTCAGGATATTGCCATCGCCAAAATTCCAGCCGATTTGCGTGGTACCGATAAACGCGCAAACAACCGGGATTGCCGCCATCAGCAGTACATGGTGGGTATAGTGATGCGAAACACTTTCGTTTTCGCTGTTGATCACGTGCATTTCACGATCGGGATGGGAAAACAGCCCCCAGACATGGTTCATACCGCCCCCTTCTTGTCAGCTCCGGACCTCAACACTTCAAGTATAATTCAGCTTTTGATTATTTTATGTACACATGAAAAATACCGAAGCGCCGGGTAAAAAGTGTGTAAGCCGTAGGCCTGATAAGCGAAGCGCCATCAGGCATTAGGGAACTGAACGACGTTAAGCGCTACTATGCGTCTTTTCCGGCATCAAGTATTCATAGGGTGTATGCTATTATCGTGGAGGTCATACAACGTATGGATATAACGCATTATGTTGCGCAGTACGGCTATGCTGCGTTAATCATCGGCAGCCTGGCGGAAGGTGAAACCATTACCCTGTTAGGCGGCGTCGTGGCGCATCAGGGAGTCCTGAAATTCCCGCTGGTGGTACTCTCGGTCGCACTAGGTGGGATGATTGGCGATCAGTTGCTCTATTTACTCGGACGTCGTTTTGGCGGCAAAATTCTGCGTCGTTTCTCGCGCCATCAGGCGAAAATTCATTATGCGCAGAAAATGATCCAACGGCGTCCTTACCTGTTTGTGGTCGGTACGCGCTTTATGTACGGCTTTCGCGTTATTGGTCCCTTACTGATTGGCGCCAGTCACCTGCCGCCGAAGATCTTTTTACCGCTAAATATTCTTGGCGCGTTTGTCTGGGCATTGCTATTTACCACCCTCGGCTACGTCGGTGGTGAAGTGATCGCGCCGTGGCTGCACAGCCTTGACCAGCATATCAAGCATGGCATCTGGCTGGTGCTGGTTATCGCGATAGTCGCGGGCGTCCGCTGGTGGATGAAACGTCGAAGCACGCGTAAAGCGCAATGAATATGGCCCGACAGCGGAACACCGGCGGGCCGATTAAATCAGGATGCGTGATAACCGCCGCCCAGCGCGCTGGTCAACTGGATTGATGCATCCAGCCACTGGCCTTGCAAAAGCAGACCGTTGCACTGCTCACGTAATGCCGGGATCTTTGCCTCGCTAACCCTGGAGCCCGCAATAATACCCGCATTAAAGCGCGCCTGTGCCAGCCCCACTACGCGCTGAGCGTCATGTTCAATCTGCTGCTGATGCTGATTTTTCTGCGCCAGTGTTTCTACCTGCGATGCCGCACGTGCCACGTCATTCACCGCATCCACCACAGCTTTGTTGTAATTCGCCACCGTCAGATTACTTTGCGCTTTCGTAATATCGAGATTCGCATTCAGTCTGCCACTGTCAAAGATAGGCAGCGTCAACCCGGCGGTTACGCCCATTTGCTGCGCGGAATGGCGGAACAGGTCACTCAGATGTAACGCATCCTGTTGTAAAAATGCCATCAGATTCACATCGGGATAAAACGCCGCTTTCGCCGCATCAATACTGCTCAGCGATGACTCAATGTACCAGTGTGCTGCCTGCAAATCTGGTCGACGGGCCAGCAGCGAATAACCTAGCTGGGACGGAAGCTGACTTTCAACCACGGGCAGTTTGGTCGAATGGAGCTTCAGGGCAACGGACTGCGAGTTGCTCAGCGCGCTTAGGCGCGCCTCAATCACCTTCATTTTACCGCTGACATCGTTCAGCTGCTGCTCCGTCTTGCTGGAATCGATATCGGTTTCAACACCTTCCACCGAAGAAGTGAGGCCGTTTTGATACAGTTGACGATCGACGGTAATCACATTTTGCTGCTCGTTTTCGATTTGCGTCAGCACGGTTTTCAGTGCGGCCTGCGTCTGCCATTCCCAGTAAAGACGGGAGACACCGCTCGCCAGCAGCTGCCGGGTTTGCTCGCGCTCAGCCTCACGCGCCTTAACGGCTCCAATGCGCGCAGTCACTTCGGCCCGATTCTTACCCCACAGATCCAGATTCCAGCCGGCAGTTAAACCAAAAGTACCGTTGGTATACCACGGCCCCGTGGTTCCTGCTGCGGGATCGGTTATGGCGAAAGGTCCCATCAGCCCCTCAGCTGACATTCTCTGACGCTCAACGTCTGCGGAGAAGTCGATCTCCGGGCCATCCTGCGCTTCCACGGCCTTAGCCTGCGCCTCCGCCAGTTGAATGCGCTGTTCCGCGACCTGCATATCAGGAGAATTTCGTAACGTGCTGTCAATCAACGCATTAAGCTGGGGGTCGTGATATGCCTTCCACCACTGGCTGTCCGGCCAGCCATTTTTTAACGCGGCAGGCAATGTGGTATCGACATTTGCGGCAGGCGTCTGCTGTGACAGAGACTGGCGGTCATCATGCATCGGCGCGCAGCCAGACATCAGAACAAAAAGCGGCAACAATGCCGTCGTGACAAACACAGAATTACGATTCATGGAGATATACAGGTAAGAAAAGATGTGCAGAGATTACGACTTGTCGCTGTTGCTTTTTTAGTTACGCGTGGCAATACATCTTTGGCAATAAAAATATATAATCAGAAAAATATACACCTCGTGAATAATATAGATTAAATAATTTTAATAATTAATGGATGGAGATGTTATGTCACAGAATATCTATGACGATCCTGAGTTCTTTGCCGGATATGCCACGCTGGATCGTTCAGTAAAGGGACTCGACGGCGCGCCAGAATGGCCGACAATACAAGCGATGCTCCCCTCTCTTCAAGGCAAAAACATTCTTGATTTGGGCTGTGGATATGGTTGGTTTTGCCGCTACGCGCGCGATAATCAGGCAGCCAGCGTAATGGGACTGGATATTTCACAAAAAATGTTAACCCAGGCACACAGTATGACGCAGGGTAATGGCATCGTTTATCAGCGTGAAGATCTCGAAACGCTAACCCTGTCCCCAAATTCTTTTGACCTGGTTTATAGCTCGCTTGCCCTGCACTATTTGCACGATATAGAACGATTATTCGTAACCATTTACCAGTCATTAACACCAGGCGGTATGTTAGTTTTCTCTGCCGAGCATCCAATTTATACCGCACCGCTTAATCAGGGTTGGATAAAAGATAAAACTGGGCAGCTGTCCTGGCCGGTTAATCATTATCAGCAGGAAGGTGAGCGCATCAGTAACTGGTTTGCTGAAGGCGTCAAAAAACAGCACCGTAAGCTGGCGACCTGGATTAATGCGCTGATTGCCGCCGGATTCGAGATCGTTTATGTCGATGAATGGGGGCCGTCCGGGCAACAGATTGCTGAAAACCCGGCTTTAGATGAAGAAAAAGAGCGGCCGATGGTGTTTCTGCTCAGCGCACGTAAACCAGCATAACAACGCCTCCAGGCAGAATGATTAATACTTTCCTATACTCAATCTGAACTTACCAAAAAAAGGAAAGTTAATGAAAATTCTGCTGTGGGTAATTCTGATTATTTTTCTGATTGGGCTATTGGTGGTAACAGGCGTGTTTAAGATGATTTTCTGATGTCGTCATTTCGCCCAGGCCTGATAGCAGAAATCTCAGGCTATTATTCTCTCTGATGCCGGATGGCGGCGTAAACGCCATATCCGGCCTACTGGAGCTGAGTTCAGGCAGTAATCTCGATAGCCTGAATCGCACGTGCGATATCCGGCGAATTATTTAACGCACGAATTTCCTGAAACAGTTCTGTTGCCTCTGAATATTCTTTGCGCAAATACCCTAACCACTGCTTAATCCGCGCTACATGATACAGCCCGGTGTCCCCCTGCTTTTCAAGGCGGGTATATTTTTGCAACAGCGTCACGACTTCAGGCCACGGCATACGCGGCTCGTTGTATTTCACCACGCGGCTCAGGTTCGGAATATTTAATGCGCCACGTCCGATCATCACCGCATCGCATCCGCTGATGGCCATACAATCCTGGGCGCTCTGCCAGTCCCAGATTTCACCATTCGCGATAACCGGAATGGTTAGTCGCTGGCGGATCTCGCCAATCGCCTGCCAGTTGATATGTTCCGCCTTGTAGCCCTGCTCTTTGGTTCGGCCATGCACCGCCAGTTCGCTGGCACCAGCCTGCTGGACGGCATCGGCAATTTCAAACTGCCGGTCGCTGTTGTCCCAGCCCAGACGAACTTTCACCGTCACCGGAAGATGAGCCGGAACCGCCTCGCGCATAGCTTTTGCGCCCCGGTAGATAAGCTCAGGATCTTTCAATAGCGTTGCGCCACCGCCGCTGCCGTTCACCAGCTTCGATGGACAGCCACAGTTTAGATCGACACCGTATGAGCCCAGTTCTACCGCGCGCGCGGCATTCTCCGCCAGCCACTGCGGATACTGTCCTAACAGCTGAATGCGAACCAACGTGCCGGATGGCGTCCGGCTGTTGTTATGGAGTTCCGGGCAGAGTCGATGAAATACTTTTGCCGGCAGGAGCTGATCCACCACGCGCACAAACTCGGTGATGCACAGATCGTAATCATTCACTTCAGTCAGCAGCTCGCGCACCAGTGAGTCGAGCACGCCTTCCATCGGCGCCAGTAAAACACGCATATCGTCACCCGCAAAAAAAGAGGCGCTATGGTAGCGCCTCCGTTCGGGAGATTAAAGAGGCTCAGCGCGGCAACAGGCAGTTATCTTCTTTCCAACCGTACAGCCATTCCATACCGCGATAAAACTCCGCCTGCGATTTGTCTTTCCACAGCAGATTACGCACCTGACGCTCGACACCTGCGGCGTGGTAGACACGGCCCATTTCACGCGTTGACCAGACGATGCGTGCGGTACGCGGAATACGCACCGACTCATACAGCGCAAAGGCATCAGCCGCATCGCCATCACACTGCTGTAGCGCTTTACCGAGCGTTACAGCGTCTTCCAACGCCATACAGGCACCCTGCGCCATATATTGCGCCACCGGGTGCGCGGCATCCCCCACCAGCGTGATGCGGTCGGTTCCCCATTTCTCTACCGGCTCGCGGTCGGCGGTGGACCAGCGCCGCCATGACGTCGGTTTATCAAGCATCTGGCGCGGGCGCGGATGGATACCCGCAAAATAGGAGAGCACTTCCTCTTTGCTGCCATCTTTCACGCCCCACTCTTCCTGCTGACGACTGTGGAAGGTCACCACCAGGTTATATTGCTTACCGCCGCGCAGCGGATAGTGCACCAGGTGACAGTGTGGTCCGGCCCACAGCACCGGTGCGTTAATGCGTAAATCTTCCGGCATATCATAGCAATCAATCACGGCGCGATAGACCACGTGTCCGGTAACCCGTGGCGCATCGCCAATCAGAGACTGGCGGACAACCGACTTCACACCGTCACAGCCGACCAAAATATCCGCCGTCCAGCTGTTGCCGTGCTCGTCAAATACCGTCACGTCATTCTCTGTCTGGCGGATATCAACCACGTTAGTTGAAGTGCGATACTCAACGTTAGGATGCACCAGCGCCGCTTCCCAAACGCTGGCGTGAATATCAACCCGATGGATAACCGCATAAGGACCGCCAAAGTGATCGCGGAACGCCTGGCCGGTTTCAATGCGGACCACCTCTTTCGCATTTACCGCATCCATCATCGTGATGTGGTCGGTAAAAACGGCGCGCTGGCGGGCGATTTCCCCCACGCCAAGGCTGTCCAGAGCAGAGAATGCATTCGGCCCGAGCTGAATACCCGCGCCAATTTCACCAATCTCGTGCGCTTTCTCCAGCAACATCACTTTAATGCCCTGACGGGCCAGCGATAGCGCGGTCGCCGCGCCGCCAATCCCGCCACCCACGATAATTGCGCGTGTCACTTTAGCCATTGTCGTTCTCCTTATCAGGCTGGAATTTTATCTTGTTGATTCTCGGGCGCGGCGGCGATAAACGCCGGAAGCTGAGTACAGGCATCATATACCGCCTTACAGCGCGGATATCCGCTCAGATCACAGCCCATACGTAACGCGTTCGCCCACTGTGGGATCAGACAGCAATCCGCCAGCGTTGGCGCATCACCCACGCAGAACGTCCCCGAATGGCTCTGGCGCAGCATCTGTTCCACCGCGCTTAACCCTTGCTGGATCCAGTGTGCATACCAGCGTTTTTTATCTTCTTCACTGACCTTTAACTCTTCGCTCAGGTAGCGCAGTACCCGCATGTTATTCACCGGGTGGATATCACAGGCGATGGCATAGACTATTTCCAGCACCTTACTGCGCATCGGAAAGTCAGCAGGCAGCAGCGGCGACTGCGGAAAGTGGCTATCCAGCCAGTCAATTATTGCCAGCGACTGCCCAAGTGATTCTCCGTCATCGGTCACCAGAGTCGGCACCAGTCCCACCGGGTTCATCCGTCGGTAGGCCAGTTCGTTCTGCTGACCGATGCGAATGTTGACGCCCACCGTCTGGTAATCCAGCCCCTTCAGCGCCAGCGCAATGCGCACCCGATATGACGCCGAGCTATTAAAGAAACTGTACAGCTTCATCATCCACCTCAGATAATCTTCACGGCGATGGGGGTTAAACCGTCTACGTTTCCGGTGATCACATCCCCTTTCACTACCGCCCCCACGCCTTCTGGGGTACCGGTGTAGATCAGATCGCCCGGCTGCAGTTCGAAGAAACCAGACAGATAGCTGATGGTTTCATTCACAGACCAGATGAGGTGGCGAATATCGCTACGCTGATGATCGTCGCCGTTGACCTGCAACCAGATTGGCGCATGGTTAACATCCACACTTTCGCTGGCTTTATGCAGCGGCGCGATGGGCGCGGAGAGATCAAACGCTTTGCCAATTTCCCACGGACGCCCCATCTGGCGCATCTCCATCTGCCGGTCACGGCGGGTCATATCCAGACCGGTGGCATAGCCCCATATATATTCGTGCGCTTTTTCCAGCGGAATATCACTGCCCTTTTTGCCAATCGCCACCACCAGCTCTATCTCATAGTGATAGTTATCGGTCTGCGATGGGTACGGCAGTTCGAGGATCTGACCAGCCGCCACGGGGACTACCGCATCGGCAGGTTTACAGAAGAAGAACGGTGGTTCACGATCCGGATCAAAGCCCATTTCACGCGCATGAGCGGCATAGTTACGGCCCACACAGTAAACACGGCGCACAGGAAATTGTTCATCACAGCCAACAACCGGAACGGTAACAGGCGCTTGTGGTTCAAATACGTATTGCGTCATTTTCTCTCTCCCAAATTAATAGCGTGCTTCGCGGAACAGCCCCAGTGCTTCCTGAACCGGTCTGTCCGAAAAACTGAATAAGACGGTATCTTCGCGGGTCTGGAACGACACGCCGTGCCAGGTCGGCACCACAAAGATATCTTTTGGCGAAAAGTTGAAGGTCTCATTGCCGATGGTGACCTGCCCACTTCCTTCCACCACGTGGTAGATAGTGCTGTCGGTGGTACGCGCCATTCGTGAGGAAAAGCCCTGCGGCAACAGTTGCAGGAAGGTCCCCATCGAAGGCATGGGATAACCGCCGGTTACCGGGTTGACGTAACGCATCTTGTAACCGTCCCACTCATCGGCGTCGCCCATGCGGGTCAGGTCATGCAGTGCTTCACGGCTGCGATCGTAGCGATAGTTAAAAATCGGCGATGAGTTACCTTTCTGATGACGCAGCGGCAGCATATTGGCCGCGTAACGCGGCAAGTAATCCCCCTCCTTGCGCGTGACCGGCTGCTGATCTTCCGGGTAGTCTTCCGCAAAGCCACAGCCCAGCAGGTTCACCAACGGCAGGTCCAGACCGTCCAGCCACACCACCGGTTCACTGCCCGGGTTGCCGTGATCGTGCCAGCGCCACTGCGGCGTCAGAATAAAATCGCCTTCATGCATTTGGGTGCGCTCACCATCCACGGCGGTAAATGCGCCTTTCCCTTCGACAATAAAGCGCAGTGCAGACTGATTATGACGATGACTCGGCGCAACCTCGCCCGGCATAATTAACTGCAATCCCGCGTACAGCGTTGGGGTGATTGAAGACTGTCCACGCAGCATTGGGTTTTCCAGCACCAGCACGCGGCGAATCGCCTCTTTCGCGCCAATCAGATCGCCACTTTCCAACAGCAGCGGGCGGATCTCCTGATAGTTCCAGTACGCAGGCGCGCAATGTGCGTTCGGTGTTGGCGGCACCAGGCGGTGCAGCGACTCCCACAGCGGGGTCAGATTCTGCCCGGAAATATGCTGGTAAAACTGCTGACGGCTGTTCTTAACGTCCTGATTCAGTTCAGACATAGGGATTCTCCTTATTCATTCACAACACCTGCGCGTGGCAGAGTATTTGAGGCAGAGGCCGACTGGCGGATAACAACCGTCAGCAGCGTAAGCATTACCGCGCTGATGGCCGCCGGGACGGCAATAATGAAAAACAGGTTATCGAATGAGAAATTCATCGCCATCATCACCCCGCCGGAAAGCGAGCCGACAATCGCGCCGCAGCGCCCCACTGCATTAGACCAGCTGACGCCCGTCGCCCGGCTTTGTGTCGGATAAAGCGTGGCGGTTAACGCATTAAGACCAACCTGAGAACCGCTGATGCCGATGCCGGTGCCAAAAATAGCCAGTGCCATCAGCCACAGACCGTTTTCGCTCAGGCCAATCATGACGATGCACACTGCGCCCAGCGCATAACTCACGGCTAGCACGCGGAAAGGATTGTATTTGTCCATCAGCACGCCCAGCGCCAGTGCCCCCAGCGTTCCTCCAATCTGGAAGGCGGCAGTTACCCAGGAGGCATGCTGCAGATCAATTCCACGATGGTTAAGCAGCGTTGGCATCCAGCTGGAGAGCAGATAAATAATCAGCAGGCTCATAAAGAACACTACCCATAGCATCAGGGTAATAGGCAGCTGTTGCCCAACGAACAGCTGGCGAATGCTGCCTTTAGCTATCGCGGCACCCTCGTTGAGATAAAAATGGGTATTGTCATAACGTTCCCGGGTGATGGCGCTAACGGTTCTGGCAATCACGTTTTGCGGCAGTTGACGACGAACCTGCCAGCGCGGGGATTCCGGTAGCGCAAACAGCAGAGCAACAAACAGCATTAGCGGTAGAACGCCTCCCAGCACCAGAATGCCGTGCCAACCAATCACCGGCACCAGCTGTGCGCTGACGATACCGCCCATTGCCGATCCCAGAGTAAAGCCACAGAACATCATGGTGACCAGTGCGCCACGCCGACGCGCGGGCAGGTATTCCGAGGTCATAGTAATGGTATTCGGCATCGCGCCGCCCAGCCCTAAGCCGGTAAGAAAGCGCAAAATAACCAGCGTTTGCAAATCGGGTGAAAAAGCCGAAATTAGACTGAGCGCACCGAACAGCGCCACGCAGAGTTCTATCACTCGTTTGCGGCCAAAACGGTCGGACAGCGGGCCACAGAGCAGCGCGCCAGCGGTCAGCCCCAGCAGACCAGCGCCAAACAGCGGTGCCAGATCGCCAGCAGTCAGCTGCCAGTGAGTGCGAATATCGGGTGCGATAAAACCAATCGCCGCGGTATCAAATCCGTCGAGCATGACAACCAGAAAACAGCAGATGATAACGCGCCACTGGGTCTTACCGACGGGGGCGGAATCGATCAGTGCTTGTAGATCACGTTGTTGAGTCATAGTGAATGCCTCAGTGCAGGTAGAGTAGATGTCTGTTTTGTTTTAGGTATGTTGCGACTTTGTATGTTTGGAGATGAAATGTACAATGGCTTTTCATGCAGAGGCATAACCTGGAGGTTATAGCAAATGGCAAACTGGGCGCAGAAACTGAAGTTGCAACACCTGCAAACGCTTATCGCGCTGGGCGAACAGGGAAATCTGACGCACGTCGCCCGGATGATGAATATCACCCAGCCCGCGTTGTCGAAATGGTTATCACAGCTCGAAGATGAGATTGGCATCACGCTCTTTGAACGTCACAGTAAAGGCTTGCGCCCTTCCGAAGGCGGCAAGTTGCTACTGCAACATGCCCAACGCCTGATCAATGATATGGAGCGTTCGCAGTATGAAATCGCCCGTTTTAAGCAAGGCGGCCTTGTAGGGAGTCTGAAGATTGGCTGCTCGCCGGTAGCGACCGACTGTGTTTCACAGGCAATACTGGGTTTGCTCACAGAACTGCCAACCCTGCATCTAAATATTGAAGAGAAAGTGATGACCCCGCTGCTGCACGATCTACTCGCGGGTTCGGTGGATGTCGTCGTCGGTAGGGTCGGCGGTCGGGCGCTTCAGTTACCGCTCAATTATCAAGTGCTGTATACCGAGCCGGTCTGTTTCGTCGCCCGCCCCGATCATCCCTTGGCAAAATATCCCCTGCTCACCTGGCACGATCTGGCTAACTGGCGCTGGATTGTCTGGCCGACAGGAACCCCTATCCGGATAAGCATTGATAACGCGCTGGTTGATAACGGCGTAATGTTGCCGGAAAACATCATTGAATCGGCATCAATCAACGTCAGTACCAACCTGCTGCAAAGTAGCGACATGATCTCTATTCTTTCTCTACGGCTGGCACAAAGGTATGCCGCCCAGGGACAACTGGCTATCCTGAATCTGCCGAAGATTGAACAAAAAGGCAGCGTCGGCGTATTCTGGCGCAACAACGAAACGCCTACTACCGCCCTGAACCGTTTTCTGTACTACCTGGCACAAGTTTAGCGCGGAGAGTTAGGGCCATCGCCCGATGTTCCAGATATCTATTTCCTCTATGCTTAGAATTCATGATGTGATCGGTAGCACGTTTTTAAGTTTAATTGTATGATGAATCAGTCTCGTCAAGGGTTTCAACTATGAGCAAAGCACTGAACGTTATCTGGCAATATTTGCGCGCATTCGTCCTGATTTATGCCTGCCTCTATGCAGGTATTTTTCTTGCATCGCTACTCCCTATCACCATTCCGGGCAGCATTATCGGCATGCTGATCCTATTTGTCTTACTGGCTTTGCAGGTGTTACCGGCAAAATGGGTTAACCCCGGCTGCTACGTGCTGATTCGCTATATGGCCCTGTTGTTTGTCCCGATTGGCGTGGGGATCATGCAGTACTTTGACCTGCTGCGCGCGCAATTTGGTCCGGTGGTGGTGTCTTGTACCATCAGTACGCTGGTCGTTTTCCTGGTGGTGAGCTGGAGCTCGCACATTGTGCACGGTGAGCGCAAAATCGTTGGGCAAAAAGAGGCTAAAGCAAAAAAATGATGTCGTATATCTGGTGGTCGTTACCTCTTACGCTGGCGGTATTTTTTGGCGCACGTAAGCTGGCAGCTCGCTTTAAAATGCCTTTGCTGAATCCGCTGCTTGTTGCCATGGTGGTGATCATTCCCATTCTGCTGCTGACCGGTATTCCCTACGATCACTATTTCAAAGGCAGCGAAGTGCTGAACGATTTGCTGCAGCCTGCCGTGGTCGCGCTGGCCTATCCGTTATACGAACAGTTGCACCAGATTCGCGCCCGCTGGAAATCAATCATTGCTATCTGTTTTGCCGGGAGCGTTGTGGCGATGGTTACAGGTACAACAATCGCCTTGTTGATGGGCGCATCGCCGCAAATTGCCGCGTCTATCATGCCAAAATCGGTCACCACGCCTATCGCTATGGCCGTGGGTGGCAGTATTGGCGGCATTCCGGCGATCAGCGCCGTATGCGTCATTTTTGTCGGCATTCTCGGGGCGGTATTTGGACATACGTTACTCAATGCCATGCGTATTCGCACTAAGGCCGCTCGTGGGCTGGCAATGGGCACCGCGTCGCACGCCCTGGGCACCGCACGCTGTGCGGAACTGGACTATCAGGAAGGTGCGTTTAGCTCACTGGCGCTGGTCATTTGCGGCATTATTACCTCGCTGGTAGCCCCGTTCCTGTTCCCGATTATTCTGGCAGTGGTGGGTTAATCTTCATTTTTTAGCTATTTATTTGCGATGCGTTGCACATTTTTCATTTAAGTTTCATAAGTTGCATACACAATGAGATTTGGATCACATATAAAGCCATAACAGGCCCGTAAACTACGATTCCATTACATTGTTATGAGGCATCGCCATGCATCCACGTTTTCAAACTGCTTTTGCCCAACTCGCGGATAACTTGCAATCAGCCCTGGCCCCTGTTCTGGCGGATGCACATTTCCCCGCCATGCTGACTGCTGAGCAGGTCTCTTTGCTAAAACGCGAATCGGGACTGGACGAAGACGCGCTGGCATTCGCTCTGCTGCCGCTGGCTGCGGCCTGCGCACGTACTCCGCTGTCCAACTTCAACGTTGGGGCAATTTCTCGCGGCATCAGCGGCAACTGGTACTTCGGTGGGAACATGGAGTTCCTGGGCGCGACCATGCAGCAAACTGTTCATGCCGAGCAAAGCGCTATCAGCCATGCCTGGCTGCGCGGTGAAAAAGGGCTCGCCGCCATCACCGTCAACTACACGCCGTGCGGCCACTGTCGCCAGTTTATGAACGAACTGAACAGCGGACTGGATTTACGGATTCATCTGCCGGGACGTGCGCCACACATGCTGCGTGATTACCTGCCAGATGCCTTCGGCCCGAAAGATCTGGAGATTAAAACGCTGCTGATGGACGATCAGGATCACGGCTTCGCGCTGCAGGGCGATGCGTTGACCCAAGCGGCAATCACTGCTGCCAACAGATGTCATATGCCGTACAGCAAATCCCCAAGCGGCGTGGCGCTGGAGTGTAAAGATGGCCGTATTTTTAGCGGCAGCTATGCTGAAAATGCCGCCTTTAACCCGACCCTGCCACCGCTGCAGGGCGCGTTAAACCTGTTGAGTCTGAACGGTTACGACTATCCGGACATTCAGCGCGCGGTGCTGGCTGAAAAAGCCGATGCGCCGTTGATCCAGTGGGATGCGACCTCCGCCACGCTGAAAGCACTGGGCTGCAATAATATTGAGCGCGTTCTCCTGGGTTAATCGACTCAATAACGCCGGTTCGTAGGCCGGATAAGGTGTTTACACCGCTATCCGGCACTATGCAGAATGCCTAAAATCCCCTCAATCAGACTGCTGTTTCTTGCGCTACGTCTTCCGGTACAGTAGCCTGATTGAAATTCCACCCAAATAACGAGTTTTCTGCATGTTAAAGCGCGTGTTTTACAGCCTGTTAGTCCTGCTAGGCTTGCTGCTTTTGACTGTGCTTGGACTCGATCGGTGGATGAGCTGGAAGACGGCTCCCTACATTTACGACGAACTGCAGGATTTGCCCTACCGCCAGGTAGGTGTGGTTCTGGGCACGGCGAAGTATTACCGCACCGGCGTCATCAATCAGTATTACCGCTACCGTATTCAGGGCGCATTGAACGCCTATAACAGCGGGAAGGTAAACTATCTGCTGTTAAGCGGCGACAATGCCCAGCAAAGCTATAACGAACCCATGACGATGCGTAAGGATCTGATTGCCGCAGGCGTCGATCCCGCTGACATCGTGCTTGATTACGCCGGGTTTCGGACGCTTGACTCCATCGTGCGTACCCGCAAGGTGTTCGATACCAACGATTTCATCATTATTACTCAACGATTCCACTGTGAGCGCGCCTTGTTTATTGCGCTGCATATGGGTATCCAGGCCCAGTGCTACGCCGTACCTTCGCCAAAAGATATGCTCACCGTGCGGGTTCGTGAATTTGGCGCGCGTTTTGGCGCACTCGCCGATCTCTACATTTTCAAACGTGAGCCCCGTTTTTTAGGTCCACTGGTGCCCATCCCTACCATGCATCAGGTACCGGACGATGCGCAGGGGTATCCGGCGGTCACGCCTGAACAATTACTCGAATTACAAAAGAAACAAGGAAAATAAGCATGGAAGGAAAAACGATCTTTATCGTTATTGGCGTACTGATGATTGTTCTCTGGACGTGCAGAGAAGGCCTGAAGGGACTGCGTTCCGGTATCGTCGAGAAAACAGTGAAAGGTTCGCAGACGCCAATGATCATTTCTCGCGCTAAAGAACCCAGCACTTACTGGAGCTATATCATCGTCTATTTCGGTATGGCCATTGGTGCACTGTTCACTGGTATCTGGTTACTCTTTATCAAATAAAAAAACCGATGCAGAATGCCTCTGCACCGGTTTTATTTTTCTCTTCCCAGATTACTTCTTACGCGCGTACTTCAGTGAGTCCAGCGCGACCGCGAAGATGATAATGCCGCCTTTGATAATATACTGCCAGTAAGGGTTCACGCCGATGTAGGTCAAACCGTAGTTGATGACGGTGAAGATAATCACACCGGTCACTACGCCAAACACGGTACCTACCCCGCCGCTGAACGACACGCCACCAACCACGCACGCCGCAATCGCATCCAGCTCATACATAAAGCCGAGGTTGTTGGTCGCAGAGCCGATACGCCCTGCTTCCAGCAAACCACCGAAGGCATAGAACACGCCAGACAACGCATAGATAATCAGCAGGTTCAGCGCAACGTTTACACCGGACACTTTCGCAGCTTCCGGGTTTCCGCCGATGGCGAAAATGTTTTTACCGAAGCGGGTCTTGTTCCACAGCACCCACACAAAGGCCACCGCAATCAGCGCATAGAATGTGATGTAGGAGAGTCGGAAACTGCCCAGTGCAATAAAGCCCTGCGCAAAGGTTGAGAATCCACTGTCAAAGCCAGAAATTGGCGATGCGCCGACGAAGTCGTAGTACAGGGAGTTGATCCCGTAAACGATAATCATCGTACCCAGTGTGGTAATAAACGGCGTTACGTTCAGATAAGCAATGATAATACCGTTCACCAGACCGATAATGGCGCCAATCACGCAGACAATCAGCACCACTACAATGATCGGCATCGTCGCCATTTCCGGGAACACCTTGTTGGCATTCTCCATCGACTGCAACAGAGTTGCCGCCACCACTGCCGCCAGGCCAACCTGACGCCCCGCCGACAGGTCGGTCCCTTGGGTAACAATCAGTCCAGCCACACCCAATGCGATAATAATACGCACCGAGGATTGCGTGAGAATATTACTCAGGTTCAGTAAGCTTAAGAAAGTGGGATCCTGGAAAATAATAATCGCCAGCAAAACCAAAAGAACAACGTAAATTCCGCCTTCTTTCAGGTAAGTAAGAAAACTTTTCTTATTTAACGCACTCATGAGGAGCCCCTAATCTTAAAGGTGCAAAGACGCAAGACGGAGGATTTCGTTTTGCGTTGTTGTTTTAGTGTCAACAATTCCAGCAACGAGACCATTGCTCATCACCAGAATACGATCGGTAATACCCAGCAGCTCCGGCATTTCAGAGGAAATAATAATAATCCCCTTATCCTTTTTCGCGAGTTCGGCAATCAACTGATAAATTTCAAATTTCGCGCCAACATCGATTCCACGCGTCGGTTCATCCAGCATCAGAATTTCTGGCTGCGTTAATAACCAACGACCAATAACCACTTTTTGCTGATTACCGCCAGAAAGTGAACCGATTTGCGTACGATGACCCGGCGTTTTTACCCTCATGGAGTCAATTACCCACTGGGTATCACTCTTCATGCGGGAATTATCCAACAGACCGACTTTGTTTTTGTAATTTTGGATATTAGAAATTAACGAGTTAAAACCAATGTCCAGATACGCATAAATACCGGTTGAGCGGCGCTCTTCCGTGACCAGCGCAAAACCATGGTTGATGGCTTCATTTGCACTGTGGTTATTAATTTTTTTGCCGTGTAGCGTAATCGTACCTGATGATTTCTCACGAATACCAAAAAGCGTTTCAACGATATCCGTGCGTTTTGCGCCTACCAGACCTGCAATCCCAAGAATCTCCCCTTTGTGCAAATCAAACGAGATATCACGAATCGACGGCTGGCGCAGCGAGGTCAGGTTACGCACTTGCAGAATGACTTCACCAGGTTTGTTTTCTTTATCCGGAAAACGTTGGTTCAGTGAACGTCCGACCATCATGGCGATGATCTTATCCATATCCAGCCCTTCCAGCGGCTGGGTCGCAATCCACTGGCCGTCACGTAGTACGGTAATTTCATCGCACAGCTGGAAGATTTCTTCCATTTTGTGAGAGATATAAACAATACCGCATCCACGCTCTTTCAGCTTACGGATGATGGTGAACAGATGGTTAACTTCTTTTTCGGTTAACGATGAAGTTGGCTCATCCATGATGACGATTTTGGCGTCATAGGAGAATGCTTTCGCAATTTCAATCATCTGCATTTGTGAAACGGATAATGTGCCGACACGCGCACGCGGATCGATATCAATATCCAGTTCATCAAATATCGCTTTGGTATCGCGGTACATTTTTTCCTGATCGACAAACATGCCTTTGGTGGGATAGCGTCCCAGCCACATGTTGTCCATTACAGAACGTTGTAATACCAGGTTTAATTCCTGGTGTACCATCGAAATACCATTTTCAAGCGCTTCTTTCGCAGAATGAAAATCGATTTCTTTACCCTGAAATAAAATACTGCCGGAATCTTTTTGATAGATGCCGAAAAGACATTTCAATAATGTTGATTTCCCCGCGCCATTCTCTCCCATGAGGGCGTGAATAGAATGCGGGCGGACTTTTAAATTGACATTATCAAGCGCCTTAACGCCGGGGAAGGACTTGTTGATGCCGGTCATTTCCAACAAGTATTCGCCTGACGACTGAGTATGTGTGCTGACCATAATTATACCTTGTTGGCCTTGCAGAGTGCGTTATTAAGGGCGCAATGAAATTGCGCCCACATACGGAGTATTTATTTGTTGGTGAACTCTGCCAGATTATCTTTATCGACACCTACGTACGGAACGCGAACAATCTTGTTCTCAATTTTCCAGTTAGTGCCATCTGCCGCACCTTTGCCGTCAGCCAGGTTTTTCGCCAGATCGAAGGTGGCTTTCGCCTGGTTGTTGGCATCGTTCAGCACGGTACCGGCCATGGCGCCAGATTTCACCAGAGCCAGCGCTTCAGGCAGCGCATCCACACCAAATACTGGTACGCTGGTTTTGTTGTGCGCTTTCAGCGCTTCAACTGCACCCATTGCCATCGCATCGTTGTTAGCGATAACCACTTCAATTTTGTTCGCGTTTGGACCAGACATCCACGCATCCATCTTATCTTTCGCCTGAGCGGTATCCCACATTGCAGTATCTAACTGCAGCTGCTCAGTTTTAATGCCTTTGTCGTTCAGCTCTTTAATCACGTAAGTGGTACGTGCTTCAGCATCCGGGTGTCCCGGTTCGCCTTTCAGCAGAACAAACTGAATTTTGCCGTCTTTGTTCAGGTCCCAGTTCGGGTTAGCTGCCCAGTGTTTGGCAATCAAATCACCCTGAATAATGCCGGACTCTTTAGAGTCGGTACCGACGTAATACGCTTTGTCATAGCTGTCCAGCGCTTTACGAGAAGGTTCTTTGTTGAAGAATACGATCGGTACGTTCTGTCCGCGTGCTTTTTCAATGACCGTGCCAGCAGCTGCCGGGTCAACCAGGTTAATTGCCAGTGCTTTAACGCCTTTTGCCAGCAGCACGTCGATCTGATCGTTTTGTTTGGACTGGTCGTTCTGCGAGTCGTTCATCAGCAGCTGTACATCTGGTGCCGCTTTGGCATCTTTTTCAATAGCCTTACGTACTACAGACATAAAGTTATCGTCATACTTATAGATAGTCACACCAATGCGGGTATCAGCAGCGTGCGCAGCCGCGCCGAATAACATGCTTGCCATTACAGCAGACAGGGTCAACACCTTCTTATTCATGGTATCTCCGGTTTTATTATGCAGGGTAGTACTTGAGATAAATGCTCGGCAGGCAGAACGTTACTGAAGTGTTACTGAACGCCGAAGCTCACTTTTAAAAAATATTTCTTCCGTGTCTGGCAACGCTCCAAAAACAGGCTTTAATTTTTGTTTAGGGCACCTATACCTCGATGAAAGTGATTATTCACCGTTACATAGTAGTTACAGCGCAACAAACAGTGTCATCATAGCTATCGCATTGTTAATATACTGTGAATTTACTCACATATTGAAAGCGGTTACATCGCGCAACGTTATGAGTTAGTGATCGGTGCCGCATTCTGCCGCAGCGCTACTGAATGACGACGCACCAGCGTTGGCATAAAACAATGCGACGCCTGCGGATCCAACGTGCCAGCCGCCCCCTGTAGCGCAAGCTCAGTCGCCATTTTTGCCATTGAGGCAATGGGATAGCGCACAGTGGTTAGCTGCGGATCGGTGTAACGCGCGATGGGAATATCATCGAAGCCAATGATAGAAAGGTGTAATGGAATAGCGATGCCGTTATCTTTTAGCGCAGTCAGCGCGCCGGCTGCCATATTGTCGTTATAAGCGAAGACCGCCGTCAGTTGTAAGTTACGCCCCAGCAATTCCACCATCGCGGACTCTCCGCCCTGCATATCGGGCGAACCAGTGCCGACCCAGCTTTCTGCCGCAACAATCCCCTGCTCTTTCAGGGCAGTTAACCACCCTTCTTTGCGCATGGCGTCATCTTCAATACGGTGGCTTGATGCCAGATAACCGATGCGTTGATGACCATTATTTAGCAGCATTCGGGTAGCCATTTTGGCACCGCTGATGTTATCCAGGCAGACGCAACGGTGTGCGTAGCCAGGAACAAGGCGGTTGATCAGAACCATGCCGGGAATTTGATCCATAAACTCGGCCAGTTCCCGATCGCTCAGTGCTTTAGAGTGTACAATCAGCGCGTTACAACGTTGGCGAATCAACACCTCAATGGCATGACGTTCTTTTTCCGCCTCATGGTAGCTGTTGCCAATCAGGACATACTTCTGATGCTGCTGGGCAACCATATCCACGGCTTTTACCAGCGCGCCAAAAAACGCATCTGATACATCCATGACGACAACACCAATCGTGTCGCTAACCTGCGTCGCCAGCGCTTGTGCGTTGGCATTAGGTCGATAGCCAAGCTGAGTGACTGCCTTCATTACCGCTTCACGCGTATCGGGACTCACCAGCGCACTGTTGTTCAGTACGCGGGAAACGGTCGCTACAGAAACGCCAGACTGCCGTGCCACATCACGAATGGTTACCATATTCACTGCCCTGTTTTAGATTGCGGCTGCCCGCAGACACCCCAGGCTGGGTATTTTGTCAGCACAATGAAACGGACTGCGTGAGTGATGTCACAGGAATGAAAGCGCTTACATCCATTTTGTTAATGAATGTGATCCAGATCGTTATCTGGATGTTCGCGGTAATGATGTCCCCGCAGCACGCAGGGTTAATTGACGCCACAGCCATTCCACCGGGCCCTGCCGGTAGAAACGCAGCCATATGACAGAGAAAAGTAAGTTAATCGCCCAGACAGGGATGACGAAAAACAGCAGCTCCAGCCGGTCAAATTTCATAAATAAACCGGCCTGATAAAACAACGTGGTGCAGATTAAGGTTTGTAACAGATAGTTGGTTAATGCCATGCGCCCCACACAGACGATAGCAATGACCCATTTGAAGCGACTAAGCTGTGGCCAGAAACCAAACATCAGCGCAGCATAACCAATGGTTTGCAAAGGCGCCCCCAGCTCTCGCGGGGCTTGTAACAGGAAGGCACACCAGCGGTAGGCCCAGTCCAGATGCCACTGAGCGATGATAGCAGGCAGGTTAATCGCCATGCCGATAATAACCAGCAGAACGCCAGTGCGTCGATAATGCTGCAAACTGTACTGCCCTTTTAGCCAGCCGCTACGCATTAATGCCGCGCCGAGCAGCATCATCCCCGCCAGTTGCCAACCGTATTGCGCACCTAACGCTAGCAAGCTATTGGACATCATATCCACGCGATTGCTGATTGCTTCCATTCCGCCGTTCACTTTCCAGTATTTTTCATACAGCAGCGCTGAAGCATCCGGCGTCCAGGCCCGGCTGGTTTCGCTCCCGGAGATCACACCCAACAGCAGCAATACACCAACGCCCGCCAAATAAAGCACCACACCGGTGTTAAATAAGCTTTTTACCGACGGCGCATCCCGGATCAGCCGCCAACAAATCAGGCCGATCAAGCCATATGCCAGCAGGATATCGCCATCCCAGAAGAGTAAACCGTGAATAAAACCCAACAGCACCAGCAACGTAAGCCGCGACTGGATCCAGCGTTTACCACGCGGGAGCAGCATTTGCAGACCGGCACCGAACAGTAGCGCAAACAGCGTGAGGAATTTTACCTGCGCGAAGAGATCGAGCAGCGCCCAGGTCCAGGCGTCGGATAAGGTGATGTTGCCATACCAGGCGGGATTGAGGTATGCCGCCTTTGGCAAGCCAAAGGCGCTAATATTGAGAAGCAGGATACCAAGAATGGCGACGCCACGAATAAAATCCAGCGTGACATTACGCTCCATGGTTCCTGCCCTAATCAGTTGTGATGACGTACTGCGCGCAGAAATTCCTGACGCGTGTTCTGGCTGGACTTAAACAATCCGCCAAGAGAAGTGGTGGTGGTCGCACTGGTCGCATCGCGAATGCCGCGCGCTTTCACACAGTAATGCACCGCATCAATCGATACCGCCACATTATTCGTCCCGAGCAGCGTTTGCAGCGCGGTGAGAATTTGCTGAGTCAGACGTTCCTGTACCTGCGGACGTTGCGCAAAGAACTGCACAATGCGGTTAATCTTCGACAGACCAATGACCGAATCTTTCGGAATATACGCCACCGTCGCTTTGCCATCGATAGTGACAAAGTGGTGTTCGCAGGTGCTGGTCAGCGTGATATCACGAACCGTGACCATCTCGTCCACCTTCATTTTGTTTTCAATGACGGTGATTTTCGGGAAGTTGGCGTAATCGAGGCCGGAGAAAATCTCATCGACATACATTTTCGCAATGCGATGCGGAGTTTCCATCAGACTGTCATCGCTCAAATCGAGATTGAGCAATTGCATAATCTCGGTCATATGGCCAGAGATAAGACGTTTGCGTGTTTCGTTATCCATCTCTTGCACGGGCGGGCGCAGCGGGGTTTCGAGACCACGCGCAACCAGCGCTTCATGAACCAGTGCCGCTTCTTTACTGAGTGATGACATTTCTTCTTCTCCTGCAGGTGGGGCGCCTCTGCCCTGCATGGGGCAAAGTTTTTAGGCTGTGTCACAGCCAGAACATTGTGCGTGAGGCGGCGCACATAATCCAGTATTCACCGTGATAATTATTGAAATTGGCACAGCCTTTCAGCGTTGCTGATTTCACTTGTCGTTCAGCCCGGTGACGTCGAGTGTTAATGTAAAGTTATATAGATGATGAAGTATGTTTGCTCAATGCGGAAGTGAAAGTTACTCACAGTGCTATGAATAATCTGTATTATGATGAGTTCGCAAACACATTCAGGTTCAACACAACAAGGAGCCACGCATGGAAATGCTTGAAGAGCACCGCTGTTTTGAAGGCTGGCAGCAACGCTGGCGTCACGACTCCGCCACGTTAAATTGCGCCATGACCTTCAGTATTTTTCTTCCACCACCCCGTGATAACGCCGCGCCTCCGGTGCTGTACTGGCTGTCGGGCCTGACCTGTAATGATGAAAACTTCACCACCAAAGCAGGCGCGCAGCGCATTGCAGCTGAGCTGGGTATTGTTCTCGTGATGCCGGACACCAGCCCGCGCGGCGAGCAGGTTGCCAACGATGATGGCTACGATTTAGGTCAAGGGGCCGGATTTTACCTCAATGCCACCCAGCAGCCGTGGGCAACGCATTTTCGTATGTATGACTATCTGCGTGATGAGCTTCCGGCACTGATTCAGTCGCAGTTTAACGTCAGCGATCGCTGCGCCATCAGCGGACACTCCATGGGCGGCCACGGCGCATTGATTATGGCGCTGAAAAATCCCGGGAGATACACCAGCGTTTCCGCCTTTGCGCCGATCGTCAACCCTTGTCGCGTTCCGTGGGGTGAGAAGGCTTTTAGCGCTTATCTGGGCGAAGATAAAACACAGTGGGCAGAGTGGGATAGCTGCGCGTTAATGCTGGCCAGCAAACCCGCAGACGCGATCCCGACGTTAATCGATCAGGGAGACAGCGATCAGTTTCTTGCCGATCAGTTGCAGCCCGCGGTACTGGCCGAAACGGCCCGTCAGACCGCTTGGCCAATGACGCTACGCATCCAGCCTGGTTACGACCACAGCTATTACTTTATTGCGTCGTTTATTGAGGATCACCTGCGCTTCCACGCCCAGTATTTGCTGAAGTAATTCCTGAGTTGAGGGCGGAAGCCCTCTTCATTTCTCCATCATTCCTTCACTTTTTCTCCTTTTTTCTTCCCCCACTATCTTATTGATTAAAAAAGCATTTCACTCCAAATCATATCAAACACAAATGATTTCTATTATCATTTGTGTTTACAAAAATTCATACTTTTGTACAATCCCCCCGCTTCTTTACTGAAAAGAGTCCTTAAAAGACAAATACATACAATTGTCATGGCCTTTCACATGACGCGCAGTTTGATTCATTTAAATGGAATGATACAAATGACTATACCTCACGTTAAGGCTGTAGCTGCCGCAGTATGCGTCGCCTGCCTCCCATCACTCGGCCATGCCGCTGAACAAGACACCGTGGTCGTTACCGCTACCGGTTTCGAGCAGAAAATTCAGGATGCCCCGGCTTCAATATCTGTTATTACCAAGCAGCAGATTGAGGACAAAGCCTATCGAGATGTCACCGATGCGCTAAAAGATGTCCCTGGCGTCGTCGTCACTGGCGGGGGGAGCAGCAGCGATATCAGTATTCGCGGTATGGCTTCGCAATACACACTCTTCCTGGTCAACGGTAAACGCATCAGCACCCGCGGTACACGTCCTAACAGCGACAACTCAGGTATTGAGCAAGGTTGGCTGCCGCCGCTGGAATCCATCGAGCGTATCGAGGTAATCCGCGGCCCGATGTCGTCCCTCTATGGCTCTGATGCGATGGGCGGCGTCATTAACGTCATCACCAAAAAAGTGTCGAATACTAAAGCCTGGACCGGCTCTTTGCACGGCGATGCCACTTTCCAGGAAGACAGAGACTCCGGCGATATTTACCAGACCAACGCCTATGCGTCTGGACCACTGATTGACGGATTACTTGGCGCGAAGGTGACCGGATTATTCTCCCACCGCGCAGAAGATGAAATCGTAAATGGCTACAATGAACAGCGTATGCGTAGCGGGGGATTAACCCTGAACTTTACGCCAGATGATAAAAACGACATCGATTTCGATTACGCACGTGAATTGCAGGATCGCGACAGTACGCCAGGCAAATCCATGGCAGAGGAAAACTGCCGTAACGGAAGCTGTAAGCCCAACAGTAAAAGCGAAAACAAGTATGTGCACACCACGTACTCAATAACCCACAGCGGTTATTACGACGACTTCAACTCCACCAGCTATGTCCAGCAGGAAGAGACCGACAACCCCGGTCGCCAGATGAAGTCCTACAACACGATTTTCAATAACCAGAACCAGGTATTCCTTGGGGCGCACACCCTGACGTTGGGCGGGCAATACCGTTATGAAAAACTACGCGATAACGGCAACCAGCTGCAAGCGGCTGATGGACTGAACAAACTGACCCGCTGGAGCTGGGCGCTGTTTGCTGAAGATGAATGGGCCGTTACCGATACCTTCACGCTGACCGGCGGTCTGCGTATGGATAAGGATGAAAACTACGGTGACAACTGGACGCCACGCGGCTATGGCGTATGGCATCTGAGCGATCAGTGGACCTTAAAAGGTGGCGTTTCCGCAGGCTATCGTGCACCGGATCTGCGCCAGTCTTCTGCCAGTTGGGGACAGGTTACCGGCGGTGGTCGTCTGAACGGAATCATTGTCGGCAACCCGGATCTGAAACCGGAGAAAAGCCTCAGCGAAGAGATCGGTTTACTGTGGGATAACGGCAACAACCTCAACGCAGGCGTTACATTGTTCAATACCGACTTTAAAAACAAAATCACCGAAGTTCGCCGTTGTAACAGCAGTTCCGATCCGGCCTGCACCATCGGCAATACGACTTATGACTTCGTCAGCGATCGCGTTAACGTCGATAAAGCCAATATGCGCGGCGTAGAATCCACCTTCGGCTGGAAAATAACCTCCGACGTCAACTGGACCGCGAACTACACCTACACGGAATCTGAGCAGAAAAGCGGTCAGTTCTCCGGCCAGCCGTTGAACAAAATGCCGAAGCATATGTTTAACACGACGCTGGACTGGCAGGCTACGCAGGATCTCGGTTTCTGGAGCCGTCTGAATCTGCGCGGGAAAACGTCTGAATACCTGAGCCGAACCTCTATGGCACAGGGCACCCCGTCCTATACTCAGGTCGACGTTGGTTTACGTTACTATGCTACCAAGGATCTGTTGATGACCGCTGGCGTGTATAACGTGCTGGATAAACAAATCGATTACGATACCTACGACACCGTCCTTGATGGACGTCGTTACACGGTTGGCATGACTTACAGCTTCTAAGTTAGGCGCAATAAAAAACCCCGGCACTCATCATGCCGGGGTTTTTGTTATGCTTTTTTATACTGTTACTTCTTCACGCGACCCGGGAATTTCATTTCGCTGTAGCGAACAAAACGGGTTCCTTTGGTCAGCTTATAGCCAAACCAGATAATCAGGAACAGCGGGATACCGATATAGGTAGCCATCACGCCGCCCCAGTCAATGCTGTCTTTCAGGAACGCTTCGTAGTTCTGACCCAGGGTGATAATCAGGCACAGCACAAAGGCGAAGATCGGACCCAGCGGGAAGAAGCCAGAACGGTACGGCAGGTCCTTCACATCGTGACCCTGCAGCACATAACCGCGACGGAAGCGATAGTGGCTAATAGCAATCCCCAGCCAGGCGATAAAGCCCGTCATCCCGGAAGTATTCAGCAGCCACAGATACACGGTCTGGTTGCCAAACATTGAAGTCAGGAAGCACAGCCCCGCCACCACGGTGGTCGCATACAGCGCGTTACGCGGTACGCCGCCACGAGACAGTTTGCCGAAAATACGCGGTGCTTTACCGTCACATGCCAGGGTATAAAGCATACGCGTGGAGGCGTACATCCCGGAGTTACCTGCCGACAGCACCGCCGTCAGGATAACTGCATTCATCACCGCTGCCGCAGACAGCAGACCCGCATGCTGGAATACCAGCGTGAACGGGCTAACGCTGATGTCTTTTACATCGTTACGCAGCAGGCTTGGATCGGTGTACGGAATGATCAGGCTGATAATCAAAATCGCGAACACATAGAACAGCAGGATTCGCCAGAATACCTGACGTACCGCACGTGGAATGTTCTTTTCAGGATCTTCAGATTCGCCAGCCGCGATACCGATAAGCTCTGTCCCCTGGAAGGAGAAGCCGACGATCATCGCCACGCCAATCATCGCAGCAAAACCACCGGCAAACGGTGCATCACCGGTCGTCCAGTTGCTCCAGCCCACCGGCTGAGCGCCTTTGAAGATACCGAAAATCATCATCACACCAACCACGATGAAGATAATGACGGTGGTAACTTTGATCAGTGAGAACCAGTATTCCGCTTCACCAAATCCGCGAACGGAAATGTAGTTCAGCAGGAAGATAACGCCGAGGAACAGTGCGCTCCAGATCCAGCCCGGCGTGTCTGGGAACCACCAGCTCATCACCAGCTGCGCGGCCACCAGGTCAACGGCAATCGTTACCGCCCAGTTGTACCAGTAGTTCCAGCCCAGCGCGAAGCCAAAGCCCTCTTCTACGTAGTTCTGACCGTAGGTGGAAAACGAGCCGGAAACCGGCATATAGGCAGCCAGTTCACCGAGGCTGGTCATCAGGAAGTACACCATCAGACCGATCAGAATATAAGAGAACAACGCGCCGCCTGGACCCGCTGCAGAAATAGTTGCACCAGATGCAACGAAAAGACCTGTACCGATGGAGCCTCCAATGGCAATCATCGTCAGGTGACGCGCCTTCAGTTCACGACGTAGCGTGGGCGCTTCTGTGGTTTTAGTTTCGGAAACCATGTGAAAATGCTATCCATCCAAAAAATGAGGCGCGATTGTAGCAGACGAAATGGCATTCTTCCGGCACAAATACGCTGTTATAAGAGACCTTCATGACTGGCCGCGGATTATAAGTAAAGCAGAAAATTTGCGGCGCACAGCGGTTAAGATATAACCGCCGTTCTATAAAGAGATGACCTTACGACTGTAAGCGCCCTATTCGCCCAGCTCGACCTGGTCGCTGTAATGCAAAAATCGCGTAATGGCATTGGAGATGTGTTTTTGCCTGTGATGCACGCGCCAGAGAGTGCGGACTAAACGCGGCAGCGGCACGGGAACTTCGCTCAGCGTTCCCGCCTGCAGCTGCTCCGCAATGACCCGACGCGACAAGCAGCTGATCCCGAGACCATGGCGTACCGCATGCTTAATGGCCTCTGAGTTACCCAACTCCATTGCCATCTGAAATCTCGGCAGATGAGACAACAGCAGGTAATCCACCAGTTCACGCGTACCGGATCCTCGCTCACGCAGGATCCACGGCGAAGCCGCCAGCTGTTCCAGCGTAACAGGCCCCTTTGTGAGCGGTGACGACGGTGCAGCAAACACCACCAGCTCGTCTTCCAGCCACGGTTCAGAGATAATTTCAGTACTGTGACACGGCCCTTCGATCAGCCCGATATCTACCCTAAAATCCAGCACCGCATTGATCACATCCTGACTGTTACCCACGCTCAGCTCGAGCGGCAAATCAGGAAAATCCTGCCGATAGCGGGCGATCATAGCAGGCAAGATATAGTTACCAATGGTGCTACTGGCATAGACCCGAATGGCACCATTATCTTCGCGAAAAAGCTGTTCGATTTCGGTCGTTTGCTCAAGTAACGCCAACGCTCGCGGGTAGAGCAAACGCCCGTGCTCGTTGACCACTAGCCGTTTGCCGACGCGGTCAAACAGTTGCACGCCGAGTTGCCCTTCCAGATCGGTAAGTGCCGCACTCACCGCCGATTGCGACAATGCCAGCATGACAGACGCCTGGGTCGTTGAACCGCTTTTTAGTACCTCAGCAAACACTTCAAGTTGCCGCAAGGTGATATGCATAGTCGTTTTCCACCGGATATCCGTTACTTATACCCTAAATAATTCGAGTTGCAGGAAGGCGGCAAGAGAGAGACAAATTCGTCAGGAACGAATTTGACCAGCCAAAGGCTGGCCTCTGGTGAGGGACATGGATGTCCCTCATTAATCCCCGGGAGCGTACTTAAGTACGTGACTGGGGTGAACGAGCGCAGCCAACGCACATGCAACTTGAAGTATGACGGGTATACCACTTATATAGATTAATTATAAATATATAATCAATTTTATTTTTAAACCACTTCGCCGTACTCTTTTACCCAGATAAAGGAGAAGGATATGACAGAACTCACCTTGCAGACTCATCGTCGTACAGCGTGGCATTTTATTCCGGGGCTTGCCCTGAGTGCAGTTATCACTGGGGTCGCCTTATGGGGTGGATCCATTCCCGCCGTCGCAGGTGCCGGGTTCAGCGCCCTCACCTTAGCAATCTTGTTGGGGATGGTCCTCGGCAACACCGTCTATCCGCACATCTGGAAAAGCTGTGACGGCGGCGTGCTGTTTGCTAAACAACATTTATTACGTCTGGGGATCATCCTCTACGGCTTCCGCCTCACCTTCGCGCAAATTGCTGACGTCGGCGTCAGCGGTATCGTGATTGATGTGTTAACGCTGAGCAGTACCTTTATGATTGCCTGCTTCCTGGGGCAGAAATTGTTTGGTCTGGACCGCCACACCAGTTGGCTGATTGGTGCGGGGAGCAGCATTTGTGGGGCCGCCGCCGTGCTGGCAACCGAGCCGGTAGTGAAAGCGGAAGCCAGTAAGGTAACCGTCGCTGTCGCCACCGTGGTGATCTTCGGTACCATCGCTATCTTCCTGTATCCGGCAATGTATCCGCTGCTGGCACACTGGTTTAGCCCAGAAACCTACGGCATTTACATTGGTTCCACCATGCATGAAGTAGCACAGGTAGTGGCTGCCGGGCACGCCATTAACCCGGATGCAGAAAACGCCGCGGTTATTGCCAAAATGCTGCGTGTCATGATGCTGGCACCGTTCCTCATCCTCCTGGCCGCACGCGTTAAACAGTTGTCTCCGGCTACGGGCGGTGAGAAAAGCAAAATCACTATTCCATGGTTTGCCATCCTGTTCATTGTGGTCGCGATTTTTAACTCGTTCCACCTGCTGCCGCAGTCGGTTGTGAACATGCTGGTAACGCTGGACACCATTTTGCTGGCAATGGCAATGGCTGCACTGGGGTTAACCACTCACGTTAGCGCACTGAAAAAAGCCGGTGCCAAACCGTTACTGATGGCCCTGCTGCTGTTTGTCTGGCTGATTGTCGGTGGTGGTGCGATTAACGTCGCTGTCCACGCCCTGATGGCATAAACGATCACGACTCACCTCCATTAACCCGCTATACTCTCCCTTTTTGTATTTGAGTATGGCGGGTTAAATTTATGAAATATATCGGAGCGCACGTAAGCGCCGCTGGCGGTCTGGCTAACGCCGCTATTCGAGCCGCAGAAATCGAAGCGACCGCATTCGCCCTGTTCACCAAGAATCAGCGCCAGTGGCGTGCTGCACCGCTAACCACCGAAATCATTGATGATTTCAAATCTGCCTGCGAGAAGTACCACTACACCTCCGCACAAATCCTGCCTCACGACAGTTACCTGATTAACCTCGGTCACCCGGTCAGCGATGCGCTGGAAAAATCGCGTGATGCGTTTCTTGATGAAATGCAACGCTGTGAACTGCTGGGCTTATCCCTGCTGAACTTTCACCCGGGCAGCCATTTGATGCAGATCCCGGAAGATGAATGTCTGGCGCGCATTGCCGAATCCATCAACATCGTCCTCGCTCAGACCCAGGGCGTGACGGCAGTTATCGAAAATACCGCCGGACAAGGTAGTAATCTGGGATTCAAGTTTGAGCACCTGGCCGCCATTATCGACGGCGTCGAAGATAAGTCCCGTGTTGGCGTTTGTATTGATACCTGCCACGCTTTCGCGGCGGGGTACGATTTGCGTTCCGCAGAAGAGTGCGAAAAGACGTTTGCGGAATTTGAACGTATTGTCGGTTTCAAGTATCTACGCGGTATGCACCTGAACGACGCCAAGAGCGCGTTTGGTAGTCGCGTTGACCGTCATCACAGCCTGGGTGAAGGCAATATTGGCCATGATGCCTTCCGTTGGATTATGCAGGATAATCGTTTTGACGGTATTCCGCTGGTACTGGAAACCATTAATCCGGATATATGGGCCGAAGAGATCGCCTGGCTGAAAGCCCAGCAAACAGAAAAAGCAGTGGCGTAACGATCCCCGCGCGCCAGACAAGCTGGCGCGTATCAAGTGAGCGTAACCAGATCCTCTGGCATATGGTTGTACAAAATCCGCCAGAAATGCTCAGCCGTTTTATTCAAACGGGTATCCATTCGGTAAATATAGGCCTGAATTGGCACCATCAACTCCGGCGTGTCCAGACAAACCAGGCGCTTATCCCGTAGTTCGTTCACGATCGTCCACGCTGGCAGCCAGGCGATACCATGACCATCCAATGCCATATTCTTCAATAGCTCACTCATCGAAGACATAAACAGCGTACGCGCTGAAATACTGCCCACCTCCGCCAGGTGACGGTTAACCAATCTTCCCATGTAGGAAGTGCTGGTATAGTTCAGAATCGGCACCTGCGGCTGATAGATATCAAACAACGCCTTACCCTGTGCATCCGCAGCACAGACGGGATAGAGCTCAGACTCAAAAACCTTCAAGCCGCAGAAAGGTGACTGCATTAAGTCTTCATCGCGAAAGGAGATAATGAAATCACTTTTCCCTTCGCGCAATGTATTCACCGCCTGGACTACATCAATCGCTTCGACGTGGTAAACAAACTCCTCGCCCCATGCCGACATTGAATGTACTAATCTGGGCAACATCGTCAGCGACAGAGAATGTGCCGCCGCTATTTTGATATTGGGAACGCCAAGCAGGTTGTGACCACTTAGCTCATCTAAATTGCATTCCAGCTGTTGTAGCAGGCTACGGGTCTGCGAATGGAATAACTTACCCTCCTCCGTCAGCTGCAGTGGACTCGTCGTACGGTCAAACAGCAGCACCCCAACAGCGGATTCGAGCGCCTTGATCCGCCGGCTAAATGCCGGTTGGGATAGGTTGCGCTCCTCTGCGGCCTGAGAAAAATGACGACACGCTTCCAGCGTCAGAAAATCATATAACCATTTTGTCTCGATATTTTTCATGCCTATCACGCGGATGTTTAAATATGTCGATTAGTCTTAAGCATCATGCCTGAATATTCCCGGTGATGATATTCAACATTAGCATCTGGTGATTCGTTTTTTGCATAATGCCTTCGTTTTTGACATTAACATATTTCTTTACCCATCGACCACGACCGCTCACCCACCGCGTAATGTCGGACCTCTGGCTGATTACCGGCCTGCTGAGGTGGTAAAAGACATCACACTCATGCGTTTTTTGCATTGAATCAAACATTATTGCATTTCTCCTCACGACACTCTGCTGTTAAACATAAGCACCAGATAGAAACCAACTCTGAATATTAAAAATCGGCAAATAGAGGTATATATCGTGAAAGGTTTAATTGGCGTACTTGGTGGTATGGGGCCTGCTGCAACCGTCGATCTTTTTAATAAATTCGTCACCTTTACCGCAGCACAACGCGATCAGGAACATATCCCATTAATTATTTCATCCATCCCTGATATTCCAGACCGAACTGATGCGTTAATGCATCATGGTCATTCCCCACTTCCGGCAATGCGTGATTATATGCACAAACTGGAAGATGCTGGTGCGGAGTGTATTGTGATCCCCTGTAATACCGCCCACTTTTGGTTTAATGAATTAAAAGAGTGCTGTCATACAGAGTTACTCAGTATCGTTGAAACAACCATGAATGAGGTCAAAAACTGCGGAAAATCACGTATCGGTTTACTTGCTACTAACGCCACCCTTTACATGGGACTCTACCAAAAAGGCATAGAATCTCTTGGTTTAACCTGCATCAGTCCTGATTCATCCGGTCAGGAAAAGGTCATGGAAAGTATTTATTGCTTAAAAGCCGGCGACCTTAAGCGGGCACAAACGCTGATGAATGAACAGGCTGAAGTGCTCTTCTCACGCGGCGCACAAATCATTGTACTGGGATGTACTGAAGTCCCCGTCATTCTTGCCGACGCAGTCAGAAAGTCTCCAGATAAATATATTGACTCAACCGGTTCATTAGTTCGCGCCGGTATTAAATGGTACGAAAAACGAGTTGGCAAACATCATCTTCTGGCGCAATAACAGCCGTCACCAGATTAATAAAGCATTAAACAACCACTTATTTTAATAACAAATTATTCTCTGGCGGAGGCCATTATGGTTTGGTTAGAAATTATCGTCGTGTTGGGTGCAATATTTTTTGGTATCCGCCTCGGCGGAATAGGTATTGGTTTATGCGGTGGTCTGGGGCTGGCTATTTTAACGTTGGGATTTGATCTGCAAATTGGCTCGCCACCCGTTGACGTTATCCTCATTATTATGACAGTTGTAGTGGCAGCATCGGCGCTACAGGCCGCAGGAGGTATGGATTATCTGGTTCGCGTTGCCGGTAATTTCATGCGGCGTAACCCTAAATATATCAATATTATTGCACCGATTATCACCTGGTCGATGACCATTATGGCCGGAACAGGGTTCATTGTATTTTCTACCCTGCCAGTGATTGCCGAAGTCGCCAAAGAGTCCGGTATCCGCCCTTCTCGTACGCTCGCCGGATCCGTAGTCGCCTCCCAGGTGGCGATATCCGGTTCGCCGATCAGTGCCGCAATGGCGGCGATGCTGACCATTATGGAGGGCAACGGTATCACCTTTATTCAGGTCATGGCGGTATGTCTACCAGCTTCGTTTGTCGCCGCGATGGTTGCCGCTTTTATCGCCTCACGTCAGGGATGCGAGCTTCAGGATGATGAAGTCTATCTGGAACGCCTGCAAAAAGGATTAGTGCGTAAATATGAAGGGCAAAACAGCACCACGCCGGGTGCCAAACTCTCGGTCGCCCTGTTTATGCTGGCAACGGTCGTCATCGTTATTCTTGCCGCCTGCCCGCAGCTACGCCCTGGATTCGATGCAGGCAACCCAATGAATACCCGGGATATCATCATTATCTGTATGTTGGCTGCCGCTTGCCTGATGGTGGTGTTATGCAAAACATCAACCGATGCTATTGTCCTGACATCCACGTTTCGATCAGGGATGAGTTCACTGGCGGTCATTCTCGGGATTGTTACACTGGGAACGACCTTCATTGATGCCCACTTAGCGGAGATTAAGGATATCGCAGGCGATATTCTACGGGCTTATCCCATGCTGTTGGCACTGGTGCTGTTTGGTACCTGCGCGCTTCTCTACTCGCAAGGCGCCACCACGCCGCTGATCATCCCTCTGGCCGTTGCGCTCGGCGTGCCTACATGGGCAATTCTGGCCTCCTATGTGGCGGTAACCGGGGTGTTTGTTCTACCAACATACCCGACTTCTCTGGCGGCAATGGAGTTCGACACCACAGGGACAACGCGCGTGGGCAAGTATGTCTTAAACCATCCGTTTATGCTGCCAGGACTGGGTGGGATCATTGCTGGTGTTGCCTTTGGTTTTATCATCGCGCCAATGATTGCCTGACCCGTTTTATTAAGGCTGGATGGATTATTGTGGCGATGCTGCAACGGTATAGGTAAAAACATAAAAAAAGGGGCAGAGAATTCTCTGCCCCTGGTATTGACGTTAAATCAGGCCGCCTTTGCCACAACCTCAGCTTCCGGGCGCTTCAGCACCGCGTAGGAGAGACCGGCTACCAGCGTACCAGCAATAATTGCCAGCAGGTATCCCAACACCGGCGTGATTGCGCCTGGGATTAACAGAACAAACAGCCCGCCGTGTGGTGCCATCAGCTTCGCACCCACCGCCATCGAGATAGCCCCGGTAATCGCACCACCAACGATACAGCAAGGCAGAACGCGCATTGGGTCACGGGCAGCGAACGGGATTGCCCCTTCGGTGATAAAGCACAGGCCCAGTACCAGGGCAGCTTTGCCGCCTTCCTGCTGCGCTTTGTCGAACTTACGACGCGCAACCAGCGTTGCCAGACCCAGAGCCAGCGGAGGTACCATACCCGCAGCCATGATGGCCGCCATCGGCGCATAAGTTTGCGTACTCAGCAGACCCACACCGAAAGCATACGCCGCCTTGTTAACCGGACCACCCATGTCGGTACACATCATGCCGCCAAGAATCGCGCCAAGCAGCACCGCATTGGCCGTACCCATGGTTTGCAGCCAGTGAGTCAAACCTTCCAGAATACCCGCCACCGGTTTGCCGATCAGGTAAATCATGGCCAGACCAACCACAAGGCTTGAGAACAGCGGAATGATCAGGATCGGTTTCAGCGCTTCCATACTCTGCGGGAGTTTCAGCTTCGTGCTGATAAGCTTCGCCACATAACCGGCAAGGAAACCAGCAATAATCCCGCCAATAAAGCCGGAACCGGTGCTTACCGCCAGCATACCGCCGATAAGACCCGGCGTCAGACCCGGACGGTCAGCGATGGAAAACGCGATATAACCTGCCAGTACCGGCACCATCAGCGCGAAGGCTGAACCACCGCCAATCTGCATCAGCGCCGCCGCCAGCGTCCCCTGCTCTTTAAACGCTTCGATACCAAAAGCGAACGAGAGTGCAATACACAGACCGCCAGCAACCACCATCGGCAGCATGTAAGAGACGCCCGTCAGCAGGTGACGATACGCCCCCGCGCTCTCTTTCTTATTTTCGGTTGCTGAAGTCTGCGCTTTACCGGTTGGCTGGTACGGTGTTGCTTCTTCCAGCGCTTTGTCCAGCTCCTGCTTGGTTTTCTTCAACGCAAGACCGGTAGAGGTGCGGTACATCGGTTTGCCGGCAAACTTCGCCAGATCAACTTCAATGTCAGCGGCCACAATCACCAGATCAGCCTGAGCCACTTCTTCCGGCGTAATGGCGTTACCTGCGCCAACAGAACCTCGTGTTTCAACCTTCACCCACCAGCCACGTTTTTTCGCTTCAGTTTCAATCGCTTCAGCAGCCATAAACGTATGAGCAACACCGGTCGGACACGCCGTCACCGCCACCACGCGTTTTGGACCACTGCTGGCCACAGGTGCTGTTGCAACCGGGGCGCTGTAGGGTTTTGCATGGCCTTTAGCTTCGCTGAGGAAGAGTTCAGGATGCGCAACCGCACGACCAATGTCGCCCAGCCAGACTTTTTTGCCGTTCAGCGAACTGTCGGCAGGAAGCGTATCGCCCAGAACAATTGCCAGTTCGGCATCATTCGGATTATCAATAATTTCCAGATGTGCTTTCTGTGCCGCCGCTCCAAGCAGGGTTTTCGCCATGTAAGCGCGAGCCTGGCCGAGATTAGCGTCAATAATCAGCAGCGTTTTCATTATGCCTCTCCTGCTGTCAGTTAAACGGTTTTAAGTCGACACGCGCCATCATTGCGGCCAACTGAGGACGATCGGTAATGCCTACATTACTTTGGCTTACCGCCAGGGCGGCAACAGCCGTCGCCAGACGCAGGGTATGTTCGCTGGACTCACGCATCAGCAGACCGTAAATCAGACCGCCAACCATTGAATCACCCGCGCCGACGGTGCTGACCACCTCAACTGACGGCGGTTTAGCAATCCACTCACCTGAGGCGTTAACCCACAGCGCACCTTCTGCGCCGAGTGAAATCACCACATGGGCGATCCCCTGTTCACGCAGCGCATGCGCCGCTTCAATCACATCTTTCATTTCCGGCAGCTTGCGACCGGCCCAGATTTCCAGTTCGCGACGGTTTGGCTTCACCAGCCATGGTGCCGCTTTCAGACCTGCTACCAACGCTTCACGACTACTATCAAAGATAATGCAAGGACACTGACTACGCAGGCGCGTCATCCAGTCGGTAAAGGCTTCCGGGCTCACGCCGGTTGGCAAACTGCCGCTGACGCACACCATGTCGAATTGCCCCAGCCAGCTCAGCGAATCATTTACAAAGCGTTCCCAGTCAGCCGGGGTGACTTCAAAGCCGGAGAAGTTGAAGTCAGATACTTCACCATCTTTTTCGGTCAGCTTGACGTTAATACGGGTACGGCCCTGCACGACCTGAAAACGGTTGGCAATGCCCAGCTCGCTGAACAACTGCTGAAAACCATCCTGGTTGTCTTTACCCAGGAAGCCACCCACAGTGACATCGATACCTAAATCCTTCAAAACCTTAGCGACGTTGATCCCTTTCCCTGCCGCATGCAGACCGGTGGTTTTAACCAGGTTCACTTCACCGCGTTCAATTTCCGGGCAGAAGCCCACCAGGTCGTAGGCCGGGTTAAGGGTGATAGTAGCAACACGTCTGCTCATTACGCGCCCTCCCCAAGACCTGCCGCAATGGCTTCGCCAATCGCCTTCAGTGCCTGTTCAGCATCTTCACCCTGTGCAGTAAAGCGCAGGTGATGTCCTTTCTTCACGCCTAACGCCACAACTTTCATCAGACTGCGTCCATTCGCCGGCTTGCCGGTTCCATCAAGATTTGTCACGGTAATTTCACTGTTAAATTGTTTAATCGTATTCACCAGCATGGTGCCCGGGCGGGCATGTAAACCATGCTCATTGCGCACAATAAATTCGGCGCTCAGTACATCATCAGTTAAGGCGTCATCGCTGGTCAGCAGCGCCAGCACCGTTGCCGCATCAGCTTTCAACAAACGGTCAGCTTTATTATTCAGCAGCAGATCGCCAAGGCGCTTCAGCACCGCAACCGGTTGATCGTCATTCATGGCGACGGTCACCAGCAGGGCTGCCGCTTCACCTTGTACATCGAACGCTGTTGCTGCACGGCTGACCGCAACGGCGCTACGCACGTTACCTTCAGCACAGTCATTCAGCCAGATCCCCTGACCAAGATTCATCGGCTGCTCATTGATTGCTCTGGCCACAAAGGTGGCGTCAACCGCACCGACTTCTTTCAGCCGTGCCGCGTTGAGTGCCTGCAGCGTCACCAGCGAGTTGGCCACGACATCCAGCGACAGCGTTTCGTTATCAAGCTTCAGCTGTTCACTTTGCTTTTCACCCATCAGCAGCGCACGCAGTTCTTCCGCCGTGGTCACAGATTTCAGCTGTTCAGCGACGGAGTCGTCGCTCAGCACGTGTGTCAGCTGACGCAGTAAACCGAGGTGTTCATCAGAGCTTGCGGCGATGCCGATTGCCACATAAGCAACCTGCCCTTCGCCCCAGGTCACGCCTTGCGGAAACTGAAATACCTGCACACCGGTTTTCAGTACCTGATCGCGCGTGTCCGTCGTACCGTGAGGAATCGCAATACCGTTGCCGAGGAACGTGGACGTCTGTTGTTCGCGCGCCAGCATGCCATCGACGTAGCCTTCCGCGACGTTACCTGCCTGCACTAAGGCAGCGGCAACCTGGCGAATAGCCTCTTCTTTATTCCCGGCCTGTTCGCCCGGGTGAATATCCTGAACAGATAACTGGAACATGATTCTCCTCTCCCGCTGAATTGAAACGATTCAGCCAACATGAGAAAAAAGGCGTCACCCGACTCCATCAGTTAAGGCAAGATGACGCTGAAACGTTTCAAGAAGTCTTGCTCTTTTTTCTTCAGCACACAAGTAAAGTTGACAAATTACTTGCTGAATTTAGAGATAACGCACATTTTCTCTGCGAAGGAGAAAAAAATGCTGACGCAAAAACGCCGTCAGCTTGTCAGATTCAGCAACGTCAGCAAACAGCATTCTTTGACTGAAATGCTATTTTGATTTTTGATGCCGATTTTGATTTGGCTCCCTGTTTATTTTCTGACAAGCGGCGTAAACTCCGCGTCTCTTCACATCATTGATATCAAAACATGCATAACACCCCCGTAGCCGCCACACCCAAGGCGTTTGATTTAACGTCTTCGGCGTTCCTGCTTGTCGCATTTCTGACGGGTATCGCCGGTGCGTTGCAGACGCCAACGCTCAGCCTTTTTCTGACGGATGAAGTCCACGCCCGTCCCGGCATGGTCGGGTTCTTTTTTACCGGTAGCGCTGTGATCGGTATTCTGGTAAGTCAGTTTCTGGCCGGACGTTCAGATAGAAAAGGCGATCGCAAGAACCTGATTGTGTTTTGCTGCGTGCTGGGGATGCTGGCCTGCGTGCTGTTCGCCTGGAACCGTAATTATTTTATCTTGCTGTTTGTCGGGGTATTCCTCAGCAGCTTTGGATCGACCGCCAACCCGCAAATGTTTGCTCTCGCCCGTGAACACGCCGACCGCACAGGTCGGGAAGCCGTCATGTTCAGCTCAATATTACGTGCGCAGGTTTCGCTAGCCTGGGTAATTGGCCCGCCGCTGGCCTACGCGCTGGCCATGGGATTCAGCTTTACGGTGATGTATCTCAGCGCGGCGGTGGCGTTTGTTGTCTGCGGCGTAATGGTCTGGCTGTTTTTACCCTCAATGAGTAAAAACGTGCCTCTCGCGACAGGCGCAGTTGAGGCCCCGCGCCGCAATCGACGCGACACGTTGCTGCTGTTTGTTATCTGCACATTAATGTGGGGAACCAATAGTCTCTATATCATTAATATGCCGCTGTTTATCATCAACGAACTGCATCTGCCGGAAAAACTGGCGGGCATCATGATGGGCACCGCAGCCGGACTGGAAATCCCAACCATGTTGATTGCTGGCTATTTTGCAAAGCGTCTGGGTAAACGTCTGTTGATGAGAATTGCCGTCGTTGCCGGATTCTTCTTTTATGCCGGTATGCTGCTGGCTCACTCTCCGGCGATATTGCTTGGCTTACAGCTGCTGAACGCGATTTACATCGGTATTCTCGGCGGGATTGGTATGCTCTATTTCCAGGACCTGATGCCGGGACAGGCGGGTTCAGCCACCACCCTCTATACGAATACCATTCGCGTGGGCTGGATTATTGCCGGATCGCTGGCGGGGATTGCCGCTGAAATTTGGAACTATCACGCGGTGTTCTGGTTTGCACTGGTGATGATCGTCGCCACCGTCGCGTGCCTGGCGCGCATCAAGGACGTTTAAGGCGCGGTTAGCGCTTCAAGCTCGATGAGATAAACCATGGCCTGGTGCGTCGTCCGCCCGCACATTTCCGCACTGGGCTGTAAACCGCCGCACACCTTTGGTCGTAGCGGCGACGCAAAAATTTTGCAACGCAGGGATTCATCCAACTGAACGCAGGGCGTATTAGCGGGCTTGCCATCAGGCATACCGGGGATGGGACTGGAGATTGAAGGCGCGGTGCAGCATGCACCACAATCCGGACGGCATTCCATACAGTACTCTCTTAATCGTAAACCATCGGATTGTGCGGGAAGGGCACAGTACCACCTTTTTTGCACCAGCAAAAGCATGAATTCCGCTTGCCTGAATGCCCCGGCGCGAGTAGTTTTACGCGATATTTTAGACACTCCCCACTACAGGATTTTTTCGATGCCAAGAGCGAACGAAATTAAAAAAGGTATGGTACTGAACTACAATGGCAAACTGCTGATTGTAAAAGATATCGATATTCAATCACCGTCTGCACGTGGTGCTGCCACGCTGTACAAAATGCGTTTTTCTGATGTGCGTACCGGTCTGAAAGTTGAAGAGCGCTTCAAAGGTGACGATATCGTGGATACCGTCACTCTGAGCCGTCGTGGCGTTGATTTCTCCTACGTCGATGGCAACGAATACATCTTTATGGATAAAGAAGACTATACCCCGTATACCTTCACCAAAGACCAGATTGAAGAAGAGCTGCTGTTCATGCCGGAAGGCGGGATGCCGGACATGCAGGTCCTGACCTGGGATGGCCAGCTACTGGCGCTTGAACTGCCGCAGACCGTAGACCTGGAAATCGTTGAAACCTCACCGGGGATTAAAGGTGCTTCAGCGAGTGCTCGCAACAAGCCAGCAACCCTGAGCACCGGTCTGGTGATCCAGGTTCCTGAGTATCTGAGTGCGGGTGAAAAAATCCGTATTCATATCGAAGAACGTCGCTATATGGGCCGTGCAGATTAAGCTCCTGTCGTTACAGGTGAACCAAAGATAATGACATGTTGTCTCTGGCAAAATGTTCCGTTCACTTTAGTGATATCACTTCTCTGAAACGATACTGCCTGTGAACGTGTTAAGGGTACTATCGCCGTACCCTTAACAATCCCGGCTCCAGGCGGGAAAATTGTTGCTACGCAATACCCTCCGCTTTTTCCTTCAGGCTATCGGGCCGGGCGCGAGGTAGCGTCCCTGCAAAGCGCGCCCTGAACCCGCATCCCTGCGGGTTCTCCCGGCCTTACGGAAACACGTCGGCAATTTTCAGCCGGACCAGCCACACCTGACCATCTACTTTTTTTGTTTAAACAGCAAAACAGATTTAACTGGAAATCAGAGAGTTGAAGCGATGACCCCGGTCCGGCTGAAAATCGATGAGGCGTTGACGGCTGACCGGGTCTGCCCGCAGGGATGCGGGCAGAGGGGACGGCCTGCAGGGACGCAGGCTCGGCCCCGACCCGACAGGCAGACGGCATGAGCCGAATGAATCGCATCGCGACGATTTTCCCGCCGGGAGCCTGGGTTGCAAGGGAGGCGGCGGTGAGCCTCCCTTGCACGTTCACAGGTATCTGCGCTTCAGAGAAATGACTCCGCTGAGGTGAACGGAACCCTATGCCGCAATAAAATATGCTCCATAATGCTTAACTGACTGGCATTACAACGCAGGCTGTCCCTTTTTTCATTTTCAGCGCTGGCTGCTGAAATAAAAATCATCCATCAGCAATGACTCCAGATACTGTTCATCCTCTTGCATAAAACGCACTATCAGATTCACCGCCTGAGGATAAAACCCCTCGTTATCCCGCACCAGACAAGCGTCGCGAAATAACGGTGCCCAGCACAGAATATGATGATGCAAAAAGTAATATTGCGCCGATAGCCTCTCCTCTTTAGCAACCATCCTCGCCATTAATGCCAACTGCACAGCAATATGATCGGAGGGTTCATTCTCTCGCGCTGCCAGACCTTGCTCAATCAGCAGCACATTCATTTGCCGACGTTCTTCTGCCGCTGTCGTGTGTGGATAGTGCCCTGCATAGGGAGAAACACTAGCCGGCGGGGCCAGCAGAAACAGCGAGGCAAAATCTGCTGCCAGCTCCAGCTGTCTGGAGTCGCGCCGCAAAACCCGGCCCAGGCTACGCTCAAAACGTTTAACCTCGGCAGACACTCCAGGAACCGCCGCCAGTGAGGCAATCCAAGCCTGGCTATCGCCGTTTTCCAGACTGGCGAGCTGTTTTTCATCCAGCTCACGAAATAGCAGTTGCGAAAACCACTGGTACACAGCTGCCCGCTGCTGATGAATTTGCTTATGCTGCACTGGTCCCCTCCTCTTTCACAATCTGCGGACCACCGAAAGCCGTCACCTGCGGGGCTTTCTGCTGATAACGCTCGACCTCCACCAGCACGGTATGCGCTGAAGGCCCCTGGGCCAGCTGTGAAGTACCGATATCCGCGCTCAGCACGTTCGGGTCGCCATAAGTGCATAATGTCCCGGCTTTCCCCCCTTCCTGCGGGGAGTACCATGCACCTTCATGAATACGGACCACGCCAGGGGAAAAATCCGGGCTGACAACTACGCCAGCCAGTACCTGACCACGAGCGTTGAAGACGCGGGCGATATCACCGGCTTTTAAGCCACGAGCGGTGGCATCCTGTTCACTGATATAAAGCGGTTCTCTTCCGGCAACCGCATAGGTGTTGCGAAACACCTCGCTAGAGCACAGTTGGGAATGCAGACGTTTGTCCGGATGGCAGGATTGCAGATGCAGCGGGTATTTATCTTTTTTGCCGCTATGGGTACGCTCAAAGGGTTCCATCCACACCGGATGCCCCGGACAATCCTCATAGGCAAAGCCCGCGATGGTTTTGCTGTAGATTTCAATCAGACCTGACGGCGTTCCCAGCGGATTCAGGTCTGGCTGGTCGCGAAACTCACCGTGACGTACCCACGGCTGACCCGGCGGATATTCAATATATCCGTCACCCTGCCAGAACGTTGTGAAATCCGGTAATGAGACGCCGAGCGATGCCCCCATCTTCACGCCTTCGTCATAAAGCGTCTGTATCCACTGCATTTCATCACGGTTTTCACGGTACACCGCTTCCTTGTCAAAGCGCTTACACAGCCCGGCAAATACATCAAAATCATGTCGCGCTTCATATTGCGGTTTGACGATCTGATGCAACGCCATCAACCCTTTATTCGAATGCGTACCGAACTGCTCAATATCGTTACGTTCAAAGCGGGTGGTAACGGGCAGGACAATATCGGCAAAACGGCACGACGCGGTCCATTGGTGATCCAACACCACCACGGTTTCCAGCTTCTTCCACGCGTCGATCATGCGATTCCTGTCCTGCTGCGCATGAAATGGATTTGCCGCGCTGTAGATCGCCATTTTGATGTCAGGCCAGGTTAACGTCTCGCCGTTAAAGGCAACCTTTTTGCCCGGCTCAAGCAGGCAGTCAACGATACGCGAAGTGGGGATATGCTCCGATACGCCGCGAAAATCCGCGTTGTACTTTGCCTGCGGGGGATTCGTGATCCCTCCCAGTCCAGAAAGCACAGGCCCGGCGGATGTTACCGTACCACCGCCGTTGTAGTGCCAGCCAAATCCTACCCCGCCGCCGGGCAAACCAATTTGACCGACCATGCTGGCCAGCACCACCAGCATCCACGGATACTGCTCACCATGGTGCATGCGTTGTACGCACCAACCGCCCATAAACTGTGTCCGGCCTTTCACCAACAGACGGGCGAAGTCTCGGATCTGCTCTGCCGTCAGGCCGCAGATTTTTGCCGCCCATTCGGCATTTTTCGGCTGTTTATCGGTTTCGCCCAGCAGATACGGCAAAAACTGCTCAAAGCCGACGGTGTAATCGGTAATAAACGCCGTGTCGTACAGTTTTTCTTCGTACAAGGTATGCGCCAGCGCCAGCATTAACGCGACATCGGTTTGTGGCCGCAACGCCAACTGCTCGCAGCCAAGATAGTTTTGCGACTTGCTACGCACCGGATCAACACTGATAACGCGCATCTTACCCTGCGCTACCGCCTCTTTAATCTGCTGCCAGTAGCCAAACGCATCGTGATCGGGAACCAAAAACTCGATCTGCAGGTTCTTGATCGGATCGCACCCCCACAGCACGATGGTATTGCTGTTTTGAATCACCAGCGGAAGCGACGTCTGCTGCTCATAAACTTCCAGCGAACCAATCACATGCGGTAAAATGACTTGTGCCGCTGCCGCAGAATAGTCGCCGACGGTTGTCACATAGCTACCATGCAGGCCAAGTCCCCGATCCATCGCCCCGCCCGCTTTATGGTATTTGCCCACCATTTGCCAGTCGGCAAGCCCGGTAAATACGCCTGATGAGCCATAGGTTTTTTGCACCCTCTCCAGCTCTTCGTAAAACAGATCCAGCGCCTGATCCCAACTGACCCGTACAAAACGGTTATCTCCGCGCTGACTGCGATCTGACTTCTCACGCTTACGCAGCCAGTCCAGACGCACCATCGGGTAGCGCACCCGCGACGGGTTGTAGACCACTTCACGCACCGCGTTCAGCATATCGCAGGGGTATTTGTCATGTTTGAACGGACGGGTTTCGGTCCACTCACCGTTGACCACTTTGGCTTCAAAAGCGCCATAGTGCGAACCAGATTGGATCCACTGTTCGGGATTTTCCCCCGCCGCCCACACTTTTGATATCAGCGGATTAGGCGCCAGTGCACTGGCAGCCCCCACCGCCAGCATTCCGTTGAGAAAACGGCGGCGGGACGGATTAAAGTCATGAATATCCATACATTATCCTTACTTTTTGTTGGTTTCAGACACATCGCTGGCGTGGGTCTGGAGGTATTTCAACAACGTACGTTCCTCCACCGGATTAAGCCGGTAATAGGTCGACATGGCTTTCAGTCCGGCGATCCAGCCGTTAGCGGTATATCGGGTTGTAGGAGGAGTGCTATGACAGGCACTACAGGTGGATTGCAGCATTTGATCTGAGTATTCCCAGATTGGCGCAAGCGTGTTGATAAAGTCCTGATCGGTGGTCCAGGCGGTGACGCTCACCTGCTGCCATTCCTGATGTGAGTCAGGATCGACCTGAGTGTGTAGCACTTTTACGTTCGCCATCAGGGGCTCATCGAGAACGGCGGAGAAAACGCGTTTCCCCATATACTGGGTGATCACCCGTCCACGCCCTTTGCTTTCTCGCCAGCCCGTGATTTCGAGCTGCACGTTACTGCCTTCTTTTTTCAGCACCTTGACCTCGGTAGCAGGAAATAACAGCGCCTTCCCGGCCGGACTCCCTGCCGTTGCCGCCAGTGATTTTTCGCTTAATGAGAACAGTGTGGTCGCATCTGTTGGCATATCTCCCTGACGCTGTAGCTGCTTATAGCGATCGCGAAAACCGCTGCTCATATCGGGTTTGTGATGGGCTATTCCTTTGTGACAATCGATACAGTTACTGTCTTTTGCTGCCGCTGCGGTCATTTGCGCCGCCGCGTTTGCCGATTGCTTGCCATGATCCATTGCCTCATAGCTATGGCAGGATTTACACGCCGCTGAATTATTCGCGCTCATGCGTGCCCACTCCCGCTGGGCTAGCTCCGGGCGTTTGGCAGCAAACTTTTCAGGAGTATCGATAGAAGGAGAAATAAAGGTGTGATAGAGGTCGTTTAAGGCTTCAGTTTTACGAATAAGCGTTGGAACAACGCCCGGGGGGATATGACAATCCTTACACTCAGCCCGCACGCCAGATGCGTTACGAAAATGCACGCTGGTTTTATATTCCTCTCCAGCCGTGCGCATCGAGTGACACGATAAACAAAATTCGGTGGTACTGGTGTAATGAACGCCTTGCCACGTTCCCCAAATAGCCAGGGCCATTGCCACCGCCCCAGCCAATACGCACCACAATGCGTTCTTTCTTATCCACGACATGCTTGCCTCCATTTTTTTAATAGCGACACGCTAAGGGATAATAAAAACCAAAAATAGAGACAGCGATAGCAAGTTATAGGAACAGCCACTACTCCATGAGGTGTATCAAATAGTAAAAACGAGAAATTCGTAATATAGTGGCTATATATTAATAAGGAATTCCTCATGCTTACATTAACGCTCAATAGAGAACTCCGCACTCCGCTGCAATTGCAAATTTTTCAATTTTATTTCCAGGCTATTCAGCGGGGAGATTTGCTTTGTGGCGATAAGCTTCCCTCTATTCGCGAGCAGGCTCAGGTATTGAACGTAGCCAAAATAACGGTAGTGATGGCCTATGATAAGCTTATGGCTGCAGGGTTAATCAAGAGCCGACACGGCATTGGCTATGAAGTGATATTCACCACGCCTGTACGTATAACACCAACGCATGTGCCCGTTACCCAGGGTTCTCCGCCGACAAAACCTAAAGCTGCCGGAGTCTCAACCGATGTTTACGCCGAGCCTGGACGAGAGTGCTACTGTCGGATGGGCGTCCCCGATCCCAACGCTTTTCCCTGGTCAAGTTGGCGGAAATGGAATAATGCTCCAAGCATACTTAAAGAACAATTATTTACCCGATACCATTCACCAAGTGGATTATTTTCACTGCGTGAGCAATTGGTCAGATACCTTAATTTATCCCGCGGAATTAATACCCGAGCAGAGAACATCATCATTACCAACGGGATTCAGGAAGGATTATCACTGCTCAGCCAAATATTTATTATTCATCATGCTGTCAGTCAGCAAAAAAAGTGCCATATTGTGACCGAATCCCCTTGTTATTCTGGCGCATGGCATCTTTTTAATTATTACGGTGCAGACATTACGTCAATTGCCGTAGATAACCACGGGCTGCAAACAGATAATTTACCCGAGTATGAAACCCAGCTTTGTTATGTTACTCCAGCGCATCAGTATCCGATGGGAAGCGTGCTTTCACTGGAGCGCCGTCAGTCATTATTAACGTGGGCGCAACGCGTCGGCGCTTACATCATTGAAGATGATTACGATGCCGTTTTTACCTATGGGGAAAATCCCCTTCCCGCGCTGAAAGCCATGGATTATCACAACCGGGTTATCTACATGGGGACATTTTCTAAAACGCTGGGGCCAGGCGCACGGCTTGGCTATCTTATTTGCCCTGATGAATTGCTTCCGGCGGTACAGAATATGAAAGCGCTCAATAACAACGGCAGTCAGTGGTTGTTGCAGCAATTTTTGGCCGAACTGATGCAAAACCAGGTGTTCTATACGCATATCAGCAAGCTGGCCTGCAGCTATGCGACGCGCCTCACCCTGTTACGCGATGGCCTTTCCACTCTGTTTCCCGAAGGGAAAATCGCTGGCGCAACGGCAGGTCTGCACCTCTCGTTACGCATTGCCAGACACGCAGAACTCATCACCAGGCTGCAGCAATGCTGCCTGTTGGCCGGGATCCGTTTCGACACTCTGCCGGATATAGAAAATGGATCAGAAGCCGCATGGCGCAAAGAGAACAGCGATGCTGTTATGTTTTTTGGGTTTGGTGGATTGCAGATACAGCAGATCAATAAAGTGCTGACAGTGCTGGAGCAGGCGCTCGCGCAGCCTTGATGAAAAACAGGGATCGCGCCTGTCGCGCAATCCCTGTTGTTAGACTTACAGCAGATCGCGGAACTGCGTTTGTTTCAGCGCCAGCTCAACGCCGCGGACTTCTGCCAGGCCTTTCAGGCGACCAATCGCAGAGTAGCCCGGGTTGGTTTTCTTGTGCAGATCGTCAAGCATCTGGTGTCCATGATCCGGACGCATCGGGATAGGACGCAGGTCGCCCGCTTTTTTACGCCGCTGCTCTTCACTCAAAATGGCAGCCACCACCGATACCATATCCACATCGCCCTGCAGGTGCGCACCTTCATGGAAGGTTTTCGGGTTATCTTCACGACAGGTTGAGCGCAGGTGCGTGAAGTGGATTCGATCGCCAAAGGTTTCGATCATTTTCACCAGATCGTTATCAGCGCGCACGCCGTAAGAACCGGTGCACATGGTGAAACCATTATTAATGCTATCGACCGTTTCTTTCAGCCACTGCATATCTTCGATAGTCGAAACGATACGCGGCAGGCCGAGGATCGGGCGCGGCGGATCGTCAGGATGCACGGCCAGACGCACGCCGACTTCTTCTGCCACTGGCACAATCGCCCGCAGGAATACCGCCATATTATCGCGCAGATCGTCCTTGCTGATGCCGTCGTATTCAGCGAGACGCGCACGGAACTGATCCAGCGTATAGCCCTCTTCTGCACCAGGCAGGCCAGCAATGATATTGCGGGTCAGCTTTTCAATTTCTGCATCGCTCATGGCATTGAAGTAGTCCAGCGCCTGGCGTTGTTCTTCGGCGGTATAATCCGCTTCAGCTCCCGGGCGTTGCAGAATGTGAAGTTCGAAGGCCGCAAAAGCAATCTGGTCAAAACGCAGCGCTTTGGAACCATCCGGCAGTTGATATTCGAGGTCGGTACGCGTCCAGTCGAGGATCGGCATGAAGTTATAGCACACCGTATCGATACCACAGGTCGCCAGATTACGGATACTCTGCTGATAGTTGGCAATCCACGTTTGATATTGACCTGAACGCGTTTTGATATCTTCGTGGACAGGGATACTTTCCACTACCGACCAGGTCAGTCCTTTTTCAGCCAGAATGGCCTGACGCTGCTGAATTTCTTCTACCGGCCACACTTCACCGTTAGGAATATGGTGTAAGGCGGTCACAACACCCGTTGCGCCAGCCTGACGCACATCATCAAGCGATACCGGATCGTTAGGTCCGTACCAACGCCAGGTTTGTTCCATTGTTTCACCTCACAAGTTGTTATACCAAATTAAATCATCTTAATGACGACTACCATACAGGCATCCGTCAACTGATCAACACATTGCCGATGATTGGTTGATCAAGCTCACATTCCCCGGATAAATGAGGCACACCAATTCAATTTGTTGTCATATAACTTTATACTGCCATTGTTAATTTATGGTTAATCAGGTGTATTAAATGAAAACTATTGCCTCAGCGCCACTGGCGGAAAATGTCATGATGCCGCAATACGACCGCCAGCAATTAAAAACGCGGATTGTGCATTTTGGTTTCGGTGCTTTTCACCGCGCCCATCAGGCGTTACTAACCGACAGGGTGCTGAATGCGCAGGGTGGAGACTGGGGTATTTGTGAGATCAGTCTGTTCAGCGGCGATCGACTGATGAGCCAACTGCGCGAACAGGATCATTTATTTACCGTGCTGGAAAAAGGGGCCAACGGCAACCAGCCAATTGTTATCGGCGCCGTCAACGAATGTCTCAACGCCAGGCTGGATTCGCTGGCGGCCATTATCGAAAAATTCTGCGAGCCTCAGGTGGCTATTGTCTCACTAACCATCACAGAAAAAGGCTACTGCATCGATCCGGCGACAGGTTCGTTAGATCTCAGTAATCCACGTATTGCTCACGATCTGCAAACACCGACTGAACCGCACTCTGCCCCCGGAATTATTGTTGAAGCCCTACACCGCCGACGTGAACGCGGGCTACAGCCGTTTACCGTCCTCTCTTGCGATAACATCCCGGACAATGGTCATGTGGTAAAAAACGCCGTCCTTGGAATGGCGGAGAAACGTTCACCAGAACTGGCAACCTGGATTCAGGAGCATGTCAGTTTCCCAGGCACCATGGTCGACCGCATTGTCCCTGCCGCCACTGAAGAGTCACTGGCCGAAATTGCCCGCGAGCTGGGGGTTGCCGATCCTTGCGCAATCAGCTGCGAACCGTTTATCCAGTGGGTGATTGAAGATAATTTTGTGTGTGGCCGCCCACAATGGGAAACGGCGGGCGTCCAGATGGTCGAAAATGTGTTGCCGTGGGAGCAAATGAAACTGCGGATGCTGAACGGCAGTCATTCGTTTCTTGCTTATCTCGGTTATCTGGCCGGGTTCCAGCACATCAGCGACTGTATGCAGGACAGCGCATTTCGTGAAGCCGCTTACCGCCTGATGCTCAACGAACAGGCACCTACGCTGCAAATTACCGATGTTGATTTAGACCAGTATGCCCTAAGCCTGTTGGAGCGTTTTGCCAACCCAGCGTTGAAACATAAAACCTGGCAAATCGCGATGGACGGTAGCCAGAAATTACCCCAGCGCATGTTGGAAGGGATCCGCGTACATTTAGCCCGCCAAAGCGAGTGGCCACTGCTGGCGCTCGGCGTCGCGGGCTGGATGCGTTATGTGAGCGGCGTGGATGATTCAGGCACCGCTATTGATGTTCGTGACCCGTTGAGTGAAAAAATTTCCGCTCTGGTTAAACAGAGCACAGAGTCAGAACGCGTCAACGCTCTGCTTTCGCTGCGCGAGATTTTCGCCACCGACCTCGTACAGAATCCGCAGTTTGTCGCGGCCATTCAGCAGGCCTGGCAACGCATTGCCCAATACGGTGCGCATCAGGCTGTCATTGAGACGTTAAAAAGTTAACGATTTCTGCCATTAAGCAGGACGAAGCGCCTCTTCGTCCTCTCCCCCCTTCTCTTTTTCCCTGTTTTTCGCCAGGATTGTTAAATGCCATTACGGTAATTTATGATTCTGGAGTAAATGTGACTAAAACCAATCTCATCACCGGTTTTCTCGGCAGTGGCAAAACCACCTCTATTCTTCATTTATTGGCAAACAAAGATCCTGCTGAGAAGTGGGCCGTGCTGGTTAATGAGTTTGGTGAAGTTGGCATTGATGGCGCGTTGCTGGCCGACAGCGGTGCGCTGCTAAAAGAGATCCCCGGCGGCTGTATGTGCTGTGTTAACGGTCTGCCAATGCAGGTTGGCCTCAATACGCTGCTGCGTCAGGGAAAACCCGACCGCCTGCTGATTGAACCCACCGGCCTCGGGCATCCCAAACAGATTCTGGATTTACTCACCGCACCGGTTTATGAGCCGTGGATCGATCTGCGCGCAACCCTCTGTATCCTTGATCCTCGCCTGTTACTGGATGAGAAAAGCGTCGCCAATGACAATTTCCGCGATCAGTTGGCCGCTGCTGATATCATTGTTGCCAACAAAACCGACCGTGCCACGACGGAAAGCGAAAACGCCCTGCAAAGCTGGTGGCAACACTACGGTGGTAATCGCCAGTTAGTTCATGCCGACCATGGGCAAATTGACGGACAGCTACTGGATTTGCCCCGACTAAACCTGGCGGAGCTTCCTGCAAGCGCGGAGCACGCCCATAGCCATGCCAACAAAAAGGGGCTGGCAGCGTTGAGCTTACCCGCACAGCAGCGTTGGCGGCGTAGCCTGAACAGCGGTCAGGGCCATCAGGCCTGCGGTTGGATTTTTGACGCCGATACAGTGTTCGATACCATCGGTCTGCTGGAATGGTCGCGTCTTGCTCCTGTTGGACGCGTGAAGGGGGTAATGCGTATTAAAGAAGGACTGGTACGCATTAACCGCCAGGGAGACGACTGGCATATAGAGACGCAAAACGTCGCGCCACCGGATAGCCGTATTGAACTCATCGCCGATACCGAGACTGACTGGAATGCGTTACAGAGCGCGTTGTTGAGACTTCGTTTAGACGCTAGCGCGTAAGGTTGCCTTCGTTTTTAGCAATGGTAAACGACGATGAAAACCCGATACCCTTTAATCCTCCTGCTTAATATTGCGGGTCTGGCACTGTTTCTGTCCTGGTATATTTCAGCCGGGCATGGGTTCTGGTCTTCACTCGATACGGGCGTCTTCCGCTTCTTTAATCATAAACTGGTGGAAAGCCCGCTGTTCTTATGGGTTGTTGCTATTACCAATAATCGGGCATTTGATGGCTGCTCATTGCTGGCTATGGGCGCATTGATGCTGCACTTTTGGCTCAAAGAGACGTCGGAAGGTCGCCGACGCATTGTGGCAATTGGTTTGGTTATGCTGCTCACCGCAGTGGTATTAAATCAGCTGGGCCAGGCGCTTATTCCCGTTAAACGCGCCAGCCCCACGCTTATGCTGGATAATATTTATCGCGTCAGCGAACTGCTGCATATTGCGACCAAAGATGCGTCGAAAGACAGTTTTCCTGGCGATCACGGCATGATGCTGCTTATTTTTTCCGCATTTATGCTGCGTTATTTCGGAAAAGTCGCAGGAATAATCGGCCTTATTATTGCTGTGGTTTTTGCCTTTCCGCGCGTAATGATTGGCGCTCATTGGCTCACTGATATCGTGGTTGGCTCCATGACGGTGGTCTTGATTGGCCTTCCCTGGTGGCTAATGACGCCATTAAGCGACCGATTAGTCACTCTGTTCGTGAATTATCTACCCGGCAAAAACAAACAATTTTTAAACAAATAACGCAGAGTAATTAACATCATCAGGGATACTTCTGATTCCCTGATGATGCCGGGCAATATTTCATCATTCTGATTGTCATTCTCCTGTCATCTTATTCATGTTTAAAATGAGTAGGTTGCGTATTTTTTACCCTGATTGTTCTTAATTTAGACAATGCCGTTTATTCACTTTCTGTATCAATTTTTCTTATAAGAAATCACGTAAAATCACTCGCATTGACCGGAACGATCGGGTAATCTCGAACTCGTTTTGCCTCGCGGGATAATTATTCCCTTTCAGAATAAATTTGTGCGTTCTGCCACAGATTTGACCTTAAGGAATTGTCTCATCGTGCGATGGTAATTAGTCTCGTCACGTTTGGCATTTTTTATAACGATATTTATCGTTAAGGACTTCAAGGGAAAACAAACAAAATGGTCAAATCTCAACCGATTTTGAGATATATCTTGCGGGGCATACCCGCGATAGCAGTTGCGGTTCTGCTTTCTGCATGTAGCACAACGAACACCGCCAAGAATATGCATTCTGAGACGCATGCTGTGGGCAATGGAGATAACTCTTCACTGCAAGCCTCTCAGGATGAATTTGAAAATATGGTACGTAATATCGATGTTAAATCACGTATTATGGACCAGTATGCTGACTGGAAAGGCGTGCGTTACCGCCTTGGCGGCAGCACCAAAAAAGGTATTGATTGCTCAAGCTTCGTGCAGCGTACATTCCGCGAGCAATTTGGTTTAGAGCTTCCGCGCTCAACCTATGAACAACAGGAAACGGGAAAATCCGTTTCGCGCACTAATCTGCGCACAGGCGATCTGGTTCTGTTCCGTGCTGGTTCTACTGGCCGTCACGTCGGTATTTATATCGGTAACAACCAGTTTGTACATGCCTCGACCAGCAGTGGCGTTATCATTTCCAGCATGAACGAGCCTTACTGGAAAAAACGTTACAACGAAGCTCGCCGGGTTCTGAGCCGCAGTTAGTTTCGTTTGGCAGCTATCCCTTGGCTATCCTGATGAGACATTCCAAAAGCACTGCTTCGGCGGTGCTTTTTTGTTTCACCCTGCGACTAAGAAAAATCTCACAACATGAGTCATTTCAGGTTATATTCATACAGAGTAAGCGGTTAAATCAGGTAAAATAAGGATCTATGTTCAGACGCTCTTCTTCATCCGGTCGGAAAATCCTGCTTTCCTGTATGTTAACGGGGCTTATCGTCGCAATACTCGTGAGTACCCTGCAGTTTTTCGTCACCTGGCATAAACGAGAAGTTAAGTACGACACGCTCCTTGCCGATATCCAGAATTACGTCAGCAGCTACTTCACCGACCTCAAAACCACCACCGATGCCCTTCAGCCGCTGGTTGCCAACAGTTGCCAACAAGTCGGCGCTAAGCTGACCTCCAGTGCAGCATTTAGCCTGAACGTTCGCGCTTTCTTGCTGGTAAAAGACGGCATCGCTTTCTGCTCTTCCGCGACAGGTTCCATGTTCACTCCGATTTTGGATTTGATACCAAACCTCGATATCAGCAGAAATATTGATGTGGAATTACTTCCCGGTACGCCCATGATGCCGGACAAACCAGCGATCATGATTTGGCACCGAAACGCGTCGTTCAACGATAGCGGCGTATTTACCTCACTGAATATCAATCTGGCACCTTATCTGCTCTATACCGCCCGGCAGGATGATTTTGACGGTATTGCGATTATCGTCGGTAATACCGCAATTTCGACATTCTCATCGCGAATCATCGATGTCTCCGCTCTTCCTCATACCTCCTGGCGGCAGGCCACTCTTGAAGGGATCCCGCTTAAAATTCGCTTATACGCACAAGAGTGGAGCTATACCGACGTCTGGTATTCTATTTTGTTGGGATGTATGGCCGGGATTATTGCCGCCCTTCTCCTCTGGTACTACATCTACAGCATCCGTTTACGCCCAGGCAAAGATATCCTCAACGCCATCAAGCATAACCAGTTTTATGTGGTGTACCAGCCCGTCGTAGAGATGCAAACGCTGGAAGTGAAAGGCGTCGAGGTCCTGTTACGTTGGAATCACCCAACAACGGGCGAGATCCCACCGGATGCCTTTATTCATTACGCTGAATCACAGAAAATGATCGTCCCGCTGACTCAGCATCTCTTTAAGTTGATCGCCCAGGATGCCCCGGCGCTACAAAAAGTGTTACCCGCTGGCGCAAAATTGGGGATCAATATCGCGCCATCGCATCTGCATGGCGAGACATTTAAAGACGACATCCGGCACCTGCACGCTTCACTTCCCGCAAACTATTTTCAGATAGTGCTGGAAATCACTGAACGAGATATGCTCAATCAGCACGAGGCCACAAAGCTATTTGAATGGCTACATTCCGCAGGTTTTGAAATTGCGATTGATGATTTTGGCACCGGCCATAGCGCGCTTATTTATCTGGAACGCTTTACCGTTGACTACCTGAAAATCGATCGCGGATTTATTAACGCCATCGGGACGGAAACCCTGACCTCTCCGGTTCTGGACGCCGTGTTGACACTTTCTAAACGTCTTAATATGCTGACGGTTGCGGAAGGGGTAGAAACTCCTGAGCAAGCCCGTTGGCTGCGCGATCGTGGGGTGCATTTTTTCCAGGGATACTGGATTAGCCGACCATTAAAGCTTGCTGATTTTGTGCGTTGGATGGCACAGCCCAATAAGCCGACGTGGTGATCGCAGTATGCGATTCATATACTCTCACTCGCCGCTACATCCCTTATCTTTCAGGCATGATGCCCGTCGGGTTGTGGCAGGAAAAGGAAATCGCTTTTATATGATCCCTCGCGTACTGTTTCTGTTTATTACCCTCATCGGGTTTAGCGCCCAGGCGCAATCCATCAAAGAAAGCTATGCTTTTGCCGTACTGAGTGAACCGAAGTACGCATTTAACTTTAATCACTTCGATTATGTAAATCCCGCAGCCCCTAAAGGGGGTCAAATCACCCTGTCCGCCATTGGCACGTTTGACAACTTTAACCGCTATGCGATGCGCGGTAACCCTGGTGCACGTACCGAAACGCTTTACGATACGTTGTTTACGACCTCTGACGATGAACCTGGTAGCTATTACCCGCTCATTGCCGACAGCGCACGCTATGCTGACGACTATTCCTGGGTAGAAATTGCCATTAATCCACGAGCGCGTTTTCACGATGGCTCACCCATTACCGCCCGCGACGTCGCATTCACCTTCCACAAATTTATGACTGAAGGCGTGCCGCAGTTTCGTCTGGTCTACAAGGGAACAACGGTAAAAGCCATCGCGCCATTAACCGTACGCATTGAATTAGCCAAACCGGGTAAAGAGGACATGCTCAGCCTGTTTTCATTACCCGTGATGCCAGAGAAGTACTGGAAAGATCATAAGCTCAGCGATCCCTTATCATCGCCGCCGCTCGCCAGTGGCCCTTATCGCATTACGAAATGGAAGATGGGCCAGTATATTGTCTATTCGCGCGTCAAAGATTATTGGGCCGCTAATCTGCCAGTCAATCGTGGACGCTGGAACTTTGATACCATCCGCTACGACTACTATCTGGATGATAACGTCGCCTTTGAAGCGTTTAAGGCCGGTGCGTTTGATCTGCGTCTTGAAAATGATGCCAAAAACTGGGCGACGCGTTATACCGGGAAAAATTTCGCGAATCATTACATCATCAAAGATGAGCAAAAAAACAAGTCCGCGCAGGATACCCGCTGGCTGGCATTTAATATTCAGCGTCCGGTATTCAGCGACCGACGGGTACGGGAAGCCATCACGCTGGCTTTTGATTTTGAATGGATGAATAAAGCGCTGTTCTATAATGCCTGGAGCCGGACCAACAGCTATTTTCAGAATACCGAATATGCCGCGACAAAATACCCCGACGCAGATGAGCTGGTGATACTCGCGCCCTTGAAAAAAGATCTCCCCTCTGAGGTCTTTAGCCAAATCTATCAGCCGCCAAAATCAAAAGGCGATGGCTACGACCGCGACAACCTGTTGAAAGCCGATACCTTACTGGAGCAGGCCGGGTGGGTACTAAAGGGTCAGCAGCGCGTAAACAGCGCCAGCGGTAAACCTCTGAGCTTTGAACTGTTGCTCCCGGCGGGCAGCAACAGTCAATGGGTGCTGCCGTTCCAGCACAACCTGCAGCGCTTAGGTATTACCATGAATATCCGCCAGGTGGATAACTCACAAATCACGAACCGCCTGCGCAGTCGCGACTATGACATGATGCCGAGGTTGTATCGCGCGATGCCGTGGCCGAGTTCGGACCTGCAAATTCTGTGGGCCTCTCAATATATTGATTCCAGCTACAACGCCCCCGGCGTACAAAGCCCGGTGATTGATAAACTGATCGACCAAATCATCGCGGCACAAGGTGATAAAGCCAAATTGATCCCACTGGGCCGGGCACTGGACAGGGTATTAACCTGGAACTACTACATGTTGCCGATGTGGTTTATGGCAGAGGATCGCATCGCCTGGTGGGATAAATTTTCGCATCCTGCTATTCGCCCAATTTACACCATTGGCCTCGACAACTGGTGGTATGACGTCAACAAAGCGGCGAAACTGCCCGCAGCCAGACGACAGGGAGAATAAATGGGCGCGTATCTGATTCGACGTCTACTGCTGGTGATCCCAACGCTTTGGGCCATCATCACCATCAACTTTTTTATCGTGCAAATTGCCCCAGGCGGCCCGGTTGAACAGGCCGTCGCCGCCATTGAGTTCGGGCAAAGCGGGGCATTACCCGGCGCGGGTAGCGAAGGTGTTCGTGCCAGCCACGCGCAAACCGGCGTTGGTAACATCAGCGACAGTAATTATCGAGGCGGACGGGGTCTGGACCCGGAAGTGATCGCCGAAATCACTCGCCGCTATGGGTTCGATAAGCCCATTCATGAGCGTTACTTCAAAATGCTCTGGGATTACATTCGTTTCGATTTCGGTGACAGCCTGTTTCGTAGCGCCTCGGTGCTGACGCTTATCAAAGACAGCCTGCCTGTTTCCGTCACGCTGGGGCTGTGGAGTACGCTCATCATCTATCTGGTGTCGATACCGCTTGGGATCCGCAAAGCGGTGCATAACGGCAGCCGGTTTGATGTCTGGAGCAGCGCATTTATTATTATCGGCTATGCCATACCGGCCTTTCTGTTTGCCATTTTGCTGATCGTCTTTTTTGCCGGGGGAAGCTACTACGACCTGTTCCCGCTTCGCGGGCTGGTATCCGCCAATTTTGACTCCCTGCCCTGGTATCAGAAAGTAACCGACTACCTTTGGCATATTACCCTGCCGGTGCTGGCGACGGTGGTTGGTGGGTTTGCCGCGCTGACTATGCTGACCAAGAACTCATTTCTGGATGAGGTGCGCAAACAATATGTCGTCACCGCACGCGCTAAAGGGGTCAGCGAGAAAAATATTCTGTGGAAACATGTGTTTCGCAATGCCATGTTGCTGGTGATCGCCGGCTTCCCGGCAACGTTTATCAGCATGTTTTTTACCGGCTCACTGCTGATTGAAGTGATGTTCTCACTTAACGGCCTGGGATTGCTGGGTTATGAATCCACCGTATCACGCGACTACCCGGTAATGTTTGGCACGCTTTATATCTTCACCCTGATCGGTCTGCTGCTGAATATCCTCAGCGACATCAGCTATACGCTGGTCGATCCTCGTATTGATTTTGAGGGACGCTAATGTCGCGATTAAGCCCCGTCAATCAGGCCCGCTGGGCGCGCTTTCGCCACAATCGTCGCGGCTACTGGTCGCTGTGGATTTTTCTGGTGCTGTTCGGTCTTAGCCTGTGTTCAGAACTGATTGCCAATGATAAGCCGCTACTGGTGCGCTACGACAATAGCTGGTATTTCCCCCTGTTCAAAAACTACAGTGAAAGCGACTTCGGCGGACCGCTGGCGACTCAGGCTGATTATCAGGACCCGTGGCTACAACAGCGCCTGGAAAACCAGGGCTGGATCCTGTGGGCACCAATACGCTTTGGGGCCACCAGCATTAACTTTGCCACCGATAAGCCCTTCCCTTCCCCGCCTTCCGCACAAAACTGGCTGGGAACAGACGCCAACGGCGGTGATGTACTGGCGCGCATCCTCTACGGCACACGTATTTCTGTCTTGTTTGGTCTAATGCTCACCCTCTGTTCGAGCGTGATGGGCATTATGGCTGGCGCAATTCAGGGCTATTATGGCGGCAAGGTGGACCTGTGGGGGCAACGATTCATTGAAGTTTGGTCAGGAATGCCAACGCTGTTTCTCATCATCCTATTGTCGAGCGTGGTCCAGCCTAACTTCTGGTGGCTGCTGGGCATTACTGTGCTGTTTGGCTGGATGAGCCTGGTTGGCGTGGTGCGCGCGGAATTTTTACGTACCCGAAACTTTGATTACATTCGAGCCGCTCAAGCGCTAGGCGTAAGCGATCGCAGTATTATTCTGCGTCATATGCTGCCCAACGCGATGGTCGCGGCCCTGACTTTTTTACCGTTTATTTTATGCGCCTCGATAACCACCCTAACCTCACTGGATTTTCTTGGGTTCGGTTTACCGCTTGGCTCGCCATCACTGGGAGAACTCCTGTTACAGGGTAAAAACAACCTGCAGGCACCGTGGCTTGGCATCACCGCGTTCATCTCCGTTGCCCTGCTACTATCGCTGCTGATCTTTATTGGTGAAGCGGTACGCGATGCGTTTGATCCCAACAAGGCGATTTAAAATGACACAACCTCTGTTAGCCATTGAAAATTTATCGGTAGGTTTTCGTCAACAAGAGACCGTGCGCACCGTAGTCAATGCCCTCTCACTACGGGTTGATGCCGGACAAACGCTAGCGCTGGTGGGCGAGTCTGGCTCGGGGAAAAGCGTGACCGCGCTTTCTATCCTACGGTTGTTACCGTCCCCTCCGGTAGTTTACCCTTCCGGGGACATCCGTTTTCATGGTGAATCATTACTTCACGCCAACGAGCAGACGCTTCGCGGCGTACGGGGGAATAAAATCGCCATGATTTTCCAGGAGCCGATGGTGTCACTGAACCCGCTCCACAATCTGGAAAAACAGCTTTATGAAGTGCTGTCGCTGCATAGGGGAATGCGTCGGGAAGCGGCGCGGGCAGAAATCCTGACCTGCCTGGATCGCGTTGGCATCCGTCAGGCGGCCAAACGTCTCGCAGATTACCCACACCAGCTGTCCGGCGGTGAACGCCAGCGTGTGATGATCGCCATGGCACTGCTGACACGACCTGAGCTGCTTATTGCTGATGAACCGACTACCGCACTGGACGTTTCCGTCCAGGCACAGATCCTGCAATTGCTGAGGGAACTACAGCGCGAGCTGAACATGGGATTACTGTTCATCACCCACAACCTGAGTATTGTGAAAAAACTGGCCGATACCGTGGCGGTCATGCAAAACGGCCAGTGCGTTGAGCAAAATAGAGCAGCACAGTTGCTCACTGCGCCAACGCATCCCTACACGAAGAAATTGTTAAACAGCGAACCTTCCGGCGACCCGGTACCTTTGCCTGTCGGGCAAGCTCCGTTGCTGGAAGTGGAAAAACTCCGCGTCGCCTTTCCTATCCGCAAAGGTATCCTGAAGCGCGTGGTGGACCACAACATCGTCGTTAACGACGTCAGTTTTTCCCTCCGGCCCGGTGAAACGCTGGGGCTGGTTGGAGAGTCAGGCTCCGGAAAAAGCACCACCGGGCTGGCGCTTCTGCGGTTAATCACCTCGCAGGGAAGCATTGTGTTCGATGGGCAGGCACTGCATACCTTAAATCGACGCCAGCTGTTGCCGGTCCGTCACCGTATTCAGGTGGTATTTCAGGATCCCAACTCCTCGCTGAACCCACGCCTGAGCGTGCTACAGATTATCGAGGAGGGGTTGCGCGTTCATCAGCCTACCCTGTCAGCCGAACAACGCGAGGCACAGGTGAAAGCGGTAATGGCGGAAGTGGGATTGGATAGCGAAACGCGACATCGTTATCCTGCGGAGTTTTCTGGCGGACAACGCCAACGCATTGCTATTGCCAGAGCATTGATTCTCAAACCTTCCCTGATCATTCTGGATGAACCAACATCGTCGCTCGACAGGACCGTACAGGCGCAAATCCTGACGTTGTTAAAATCCTTACAGGAAAAGCATCGGCTGGCTTATATTTTTATCAGCCATGATTTGCACGTAGTACGCGCATTATGCCATCAGGTTATTGTGCTACGTCAGGGAGAGGTCGTGGAGCAAGGGCAATGCGAGCACGTCTTTAACGCACCACAGCAGGCCTATACGCGTCAGCTGCTCGCGCTAAGCTGACGCTCAAAAAGGATTGTTGTTTGAAAACGGTTCTGCGATAGCCACGCCGAAGTTTTTCAGTCTGCAGGTCGCGGCAAATTCGTCCTGACGATTCACAAACAGGCACGGCTCTCCTTCACATTCCAGTACGGAACAAGGAACCTCGATATCACTGAGGGCCTGGCTGAGCTTATGCATGACTGACCACGCGCTGTCACCATCAGGACTGAGCAATTTGAGTGCCACCAGGCTGTTCTCATTACTCTGACCGTTTTGCGGAATCGGTTCAACTTTCGAACCTGCGAAACCCACCGACCAACGATAGCTCTGCGGCAGACGATGAACGATTGAGAGTTGTAATGTCATCACTTTCTTTCCCTGGAAGCACAATCGCTTCACAATTATTTTACATCAATATTAACACATCATTGACAATACGTCTTTAGACAGTTGGTAAACGTTTACATCCAGTACTTATGCTGCTTACAGAACCCAGTAATTAAATTTATTCAACGGTTCTGGCATATTTCCGGGCTATATGTACTCGTTTCTGCGATCTAACTCAACCTTTTTAACTACAATGATGTGACTTTTTACATAAATTGATTTTACATAAAATAAACATAAGCGGGGGAAATGATAGATTTGCGGTTGATGTACATCAACTCTGGAGACCTTATGGCCCCCAGGTTGTGTAATAGATCACCGTTTTTGAGCGCGACTGGCGTAAAGATAGAAGAGAATTGAGCAGGTAGCGCAAAATGCGATCGACCATATCATTGGCCAGGCCGAGTTAAAGGTCGCCAGAGACAACAGGGCCCCGACAATGGCGCCAATGCCAAAGCGGAATGTCCCAGCCAGCGATGACGCCGTTCCTGCCATATGCGGAAATTCATCCAGAATAACCGCCATGGCGTTTGATGACACCATCGATACACAGCCAACAAACGCCGCAACGCCAACGACCAGAGCCCAGAACCCCAGCCCAAACAGTGCGCTAAAGACCATCCATCCCGCCATCACGAACTGGATCCACAGACCGGTACGGAACATATTCAATGCCCCAACCCGACGCACAAAGCGACTGTTGATGATAGTCATCACGAACAGGAATACGATGTTCAGTGCGAAGTAATAACCGAAATGCTGCGGTGAAACGTGGTTGATCTCAATGTAAACAAAGGGTCCGGCGCTCAGAAACGAGAACATCCCGGCAAAGCTGAACCCGCTGGCCAGCATATAGCTCAGCACTCGTTTATGACGAAACAGCGAGGCAAAGTTGCCAATAGTGGTACGCAGGCGAAACGGCTGGCGACGCTCTACAGGCAGGGTCTCTTTGATCAGCGTAAAGATCATCACCGACGCCAGAACAGCCGCCATGGCGAGGATCCAAAAGATATAGTGCCAGCTAAGCCATACCAGCACCCAACCACCCACGATAGGTGCCAACAAAGGCGCAATTGTCGTGACCAGCATGACGAATGACATCATGCGTGAGAACTCTTCCTTCGGATAGATATCGCGCATCAGGGCGTTGATAACCACGCTCGCCGCCGCGGCAGCCAGACCGTGGAAGAAACGCATCACGATCAGTTGATCAATAGTTTGCGCCAGGGCGCAGGCCACTGCCGCCGCCGCAAACACCAGCGTTCCGCCCAGAATCACCGGCTTGCGCCCAATGCTGTCAGCCATTGGGCCATAGAGCAACTGCCCCACTGCAAACCCCAGAATATAGGTACTGAGGGTCATCTGCGCGCTACCCGCAGGCACACCAAACTGTTCTGAGATAACAGGTAGCGCCGGAAGATACATATCAATCGACAACGGCATCAGCATGGCTAACAAGCCAAGGATAAAGACTATGGCAATTGACGAGTTCTGCCGGGTGGTCACATTTAGCTCCTGAAATTAACGCGGGGTTAAGTTAACGCTGGCGATTTCTTCTTCGGTCAATGGACGGTATTCACCCGGCTCCAGATCGTCATCAAGCCTGATGTCACCAATTCGTTCACGGTGCAGTTCCACAACGTGGTTACCCACCGCGGCAAACATACGTTTTACCTGATGATAACGCCCTTCGCTGATGGTCAATCGCACCTGAGTTGGCGTAATGACCTCCAGAACAGCCGGTTTGGTCAGGTCTTTTTCATTATGCAACTGTACGCCATGGGCAAACTGCTCGGCGGTATCGTCTGCCACTGGCGACTCCAGCGTCACCAGATAGGTTTTCTCACAATGGTGACGAGGAGAGGTGATACGATGCGACCACTGTCCGTCATCGGTCATCAGTACCAGTCCGGTGGTGTCGATATCCAGACGCCCTGCCGCATGCAATTTGTAGGCAACCGGTTCATCAAGGAAATAGAGCACCGTCGGATGATCCGGATCATCGGTTGAGCAAACATAACCCTGAGGCTTATTCAGCATAAAATAGCGCGGGCCATTTTGTTGAACCAGGGAATTACCGTCATATTCGACGTCGTGTTCTGGTAGCAGCTTAAAGGCACTGTTTTTAACGATTTCACCGTCGACGGTAACGCGGTTAGCACGGATCTCACGCCCGGCAATAGCGCGGCTGACGCCGAGTTGCTGAGCGATAAATTTATCAAGTCGCATGAGTGTGATTTTTGCCTGTAAAAATACGAGAAGCGGGTTTACGCCCGAAAAGTGGGACTATTATCCGCCCAGTATAGCGGTGTTACACCATCCCTCAAGGGAAATGATTCATGGCATACTATACATTGTTGCTGTTTACCTTAATGAGCTCATGATTTTTACTCTTCGCCCGTACCAAAAAGAAGCCGTGGACGCCACGCTCAACCATTTTCGCCACCACCGCACCCCGGCGGTTATCGTCCTGCCAACCGGCGCGGGCAAAAGTCTGGTGATTGCAGAACTGGCCCGCGTGGCACATGGTCGCGTACTGGTACTGGCGCACGTCAAAGAACTGGTCGCACAAAACCATGCCAAATATTGTGCGCTGGGGCTGGAAGCCGATATTTTTGCCGCAGGCCTGAAGCGTAAAGAGAGCCACGGGAAAGTGGTCTTTGGCAGCGTACAGTCGGTAGCGCGTAATCTGGACGCCTTTCAGGGAGAATTCTCACTGCTGATCGTCGATGAATGCCATCGTATTGGCGATGATGAAGAGAGTCAGTATCAGCAAATCCTCACTCACCTGACTAAAGTAAATCCCCACTTACGTCTGCTCGGGCTTACCGCCACGCCTTTTCGTTTGGGCAAGGGCTGGATTTATCATTTTCATTATCATGGTATGGTGCGCGGCGATGAAAAAGCGCTGTTTCGCGACTGCATTTATGAATTACCGCTGCGCTACATGATTAAACACGGCTACCTGACGCCGCCAGAACGCCTCGACATGCCGGTCGTGCAGTATGACTTTAGCCGCCTGCAGGCGCAGAGTAACGGCCTGTTTAGCGAAGCGGATCTGAATCAGGAGCTGAAAAAGCAGCAACGAATAACGCCGCATATCATCAGCCAGATTGTCGAGTTTGCCCAAACCCGCAAAGGGGTGATGATTTTCGCCGCCACCGTTGAGCACGCCAAAGAAATTCTGGGCCTGCTGCCCGCTGACGACGCCGCGCTAATCACTGGGGATACGCCAGGCGCTGAGCGCGACGTGCTGATTGAAGAGTTCAAAGCCCAGCGCTTTCGCTATCTGGTGAATGTGTCGGTCCTGACCACCGGCTTTGATGCCCCGCACGTTGACCTTATCGCCATTCTGCGCCCGACGGAATCAGTTAGCCTTTACCAACAAATTGTCGGTCGTGGGTTGCGCCTTGCACCGGGTAAAACCGACTGTCTGATCCTCGATTATGCCGGCAACCCGCACGATCTGTACGCACCGGAAGTGGGTGCACCGAAAGGGAAAAGCGACAACGTTCCGGTACAGGTGTTCTGTCCTGCCTGCGGATTTGCAAACACCTTCTGGGGCAAAACCACGGCAGACGGCACGCTGATTGAACATTTTGGCCGCCGCTGCCAGGGATGGTTTGAAGATGATGACGGCCATCGCGAACAGTGCGATTTTCGTTTCCGTTTTAAAAACTGTCCACAGTGCAACGCGGAAAATGACATTGCTGCCCGCCGTTGTCGGGAGTGCGACACGGTGCTGGTTGACCCGGATGACATGCTGAAAGCCGCGCTCAGGCTCAAAGATGCGCTGGTCCTGCGCTGTAGTGGTATGGTGTTACAAAACGGGCAGGATGATAAAGGCGAATGGCTGAAAATCACCTATTACGATGAAGATGGCGCTGACGTCAGCGAACGCTTTCGCCTGCACACTCCCGCGCAGCGTACGGCCTTCGAACAACTGTTTATTCGCCCGCACACCCGAACACCCGGTATACCCTTACGCTGGATAACCGCCGCCGATATCCTCAATCAGCAGGCGTTGTTACGGCATCCTGATTTCGTGGTGGCGCGCATGAAAGGTCAGTACTGGCAGGTCCGTGAAAAGGTCTTCGATTATGAAGGACGCTTTCGTCGGGCACATGATTTACGCGGTTAATCGTACTTTTGATTGATGTACCTGCCGTTTGAGTATAGAATCTCGCCCGCTTTTGCATACGCAAAGCAGATCACTTACCTGTTGCTGGGTCGCCTGTAGCAGGAATTATTAAAGAGAGATTTAAATGTTTACTATCAACGCTGAAGTACGTAAAGAGCAGGGTAAGGGTGCGAGCCGCCGCCTGCGTGCCGCTAACAAGTTCCCGGCAATCATCTACGGTGGCGCAGAAGCCCCGATTGCTATCGAACTGGATCACGATGCAGTTATGAACATGCAAGCTAAAGCTGAATTCTACAGCGAAGTTCTGACCATCGTTGTTGACGGTAAAGAAGTTAAAGTTAAAGCTCAGGCTGTACAGCGTCACCCGTTCAAGCCGAAGCTGTCCCACATCGACTTCGTTCGCGCGTAATCGCAAACAAGTTGAAGAAAAACCCCGCCAAGGCGGGGTTTTTTTATGGGGTTTTGTCATCGATACTGATGGTTCTCGTCGACCGGATAAGGCGTTAACGCTCTCACCCGGCACACGGTTTTATTTCCCGCCTGACGTGCGGCGCTGCAGCTGGTCGCGCAGGTTCGGCGGCGTACCTTTGATGGTCAAGGTGTCCGTCGCCGGATCCCAGAAAATACGTTCACCCAGTAACATAGCGTCGAAGTTAATGGTTAACCCACCGCCGCTGCCGGCAAATTTGGTTAACTGACGCAGCGTACTGCGATCCGCAGGGAAGCTCTCTTCCAGCTCGTAGCCTTTATCAGCGGTAAATTCGCTGAAGCTGACTTCACTGACGCCGGAAAGCTCTTTAGACAGCGACTCCAGTTCGATCTCTTCACCAGCCTGCAACTGCTCGTTACAGTAGCTGTACACCTGCTGACGCACGTTCTGGCGTTCGGCTTTATCGAGTTGAGCCTCATTGGTAAAGTCATCGAGCGCCTGCAGCAGGCCACGGTTTTGTGCTTTGGCGTTCAGACCTTCGCTGGCACCGAGGAAATCCATAAAGAAATCGGCGACTTTGCGCCCTACCCGCCCTTTCAGGAACGTCAGATAGCGTGTGGACTCCGGATTGGTTTCCCACTCGGTTAAATCAATACGCGCCACGATGTCCGCATGATTGATATCCAGATAGTGCGTCGGGTTGATATCCAGATTTTCATTGACGCGCATGCTGCTTAAATTGTTCAGCACGGCGACCAGCAGATACTCTACCGCCAGATAGCGGTAATGGCAGAACAGGACAATGCCGCCGTCGGCAAAAGGATATTTCGCCAGCTCGTCCCGCAAGCGTCCGGTCGCGGCACGACTAAATGCCAGAAAATCCTCTTCGCCCTGACGCTGTAAACGCAGCGTTTGCGCCAGTTCACTCTCTTCGCTAAACAGGCCATAGGCTTTATTCTTGGCGCTATACACCCGATGCAACTCAGCCATCATATCGACAACCGTCGCTGTCGGTTCCAGTAATGAATCGCGCAAGACCAGCTCAAGGTTCTGCTCGTCACGTTTGATAAGCTGGTGCAGGGCAATCTGGTTGATATCCAGACTCATGATAAACTCTCCTTTTAGACCGGGCGGTATTCAACCACCTGCCGGGCAGTGACGCAATAGAAGATAAAAAAGCAGAAAAAAAACTGTCCGTACGGTAATATGTTGCCCTTTCATGAACAGACTGATTTCGATTTATGCCACAAATTTCCCGCTATAGTGACGAACACGTTGAACAACTGCTGAATGAGATGCTCAACGTACTGGAAAAACATAAGGCGCCGACCGACCTTTCCCTGATGGTTCTGGGAAACATGGTGACTAACCTTATCAATACAAGCATCGCACCGGCCCAGCGCCAGGCGATTGCCAACTCTTTTGCCCGCGCATTGCAGTCTTCGGTAAACGACGACCAAGCGCATTAAGAGCCTGCTCCGGGGAAACGAACAACAGTTTATGGTAACTCATCGTCAGCGCTACCGTGAGAAAGTCTCCCAGATGGTTAGCTGGGGGCACTGGTTTGCCTTGTTCAACATTCTGTTGGCCATGGTTCTCGGTAGCCGTTACCTGTTTGTCGCCGACTGGCCGACAACCCTTGCAGGTCGTGTATATTCCTACCTGAGCGTTGTCGGGCATTTTAGCTTTCTGGTGTTTGCCACCTATCTGCTAATCCTGTTTCCCCTGACGTTTATCGTCATGTCCCAGAGGCTGATGAGATTCTTATCAGCTATTCTGGCGACGGCTGGCATGACGCTGTTGTTAATCGACAGCGAAGTTTTCACTCGCTTCCACCTGCACCTCAACCCGATCGTCTGGGAACTGGTCATTAACCCTGACCAGAATGAAGCGGCGCGTGACTGGCAACTGTTGTTTATCAGCGTGCCGGTTATCCTGTTAATAGAAATGTTGTTTGCGACCTGGAGCTGGCAAAAGCTGCGCAGCCTGACGCGTCGTCGCCATTTCGCCAAACCGTTAGCGGCATTCTTCTTCGTTTCTTTTATCGCCTCGCATGTGGTGTATATCTGGGCAGATGCCAATTTCTATCGCCCGATTACCATGCAGCGCGCAAACCTGCCACTCTCTTACCCGATGACGGCGCGTAAGTTTCTGGAAAAACATGGCCTGCTGGATGCGCAAGAGTATCAGCGTCGCCTGATCGAACAGGGCAATCCGGAAGCGGTTTCCGTGCAGTACCCGCTCAGCGAACTGCACTATCGCGATATGGGGACTGGCCAGAACGTTCTGCTGATCACCGTAGACGGCCTGAACTACTCACGCTTTGAAAAACAGATGCCTGCGCTGGCTGAGTTTGCCGGGCAGAATATCTCCTTTACGCGTCACATGAGCTCAGGCAACACCACGGATAACGGGATCTTTGGCCTGTTCTATGGTGTATCGCCAAGCTACATGGACGGTATTTTGTCGACCCGAACGCCTGCGGCGCTGATCTCTGCACTGAACCAGCAGGGTTATCAGTTAGGGCTATTCTCCTCGGATGGCTTTACCAGTCCGCTTTATCGTCAGGCGCTACTGTCAGATTTCTCCATGCCGAGCGTGCAAACGCAATCAGACGAACAAACCGCAAGCCAATGGATTAACTGGCTGGGACGCTACGCGCAGGAAGATAATCGCTGGTTCTCCTGGGTCTCCTTTAACGGGACAAACCTTGATGACAGTAACCAGAAGAACTTTGCCAAACGCTACGCCAGCGCCGCTCAGGATGTGGATGCCAATATTAACCGTGTTCTTAGCGCCCTGCGCGACTCGGGTAAACTGGACAACACGGTGGTGATTATTACCGCGGGTCGCGGTGTGCCGCTGACTCAGGAAGAGAACAACTTTGCCTGGTCGCGCGGTCATCTGCAGGTTCCTCTGGTGATTCACTGGCCGGGAACACCTGCCCAGCGTATCAATAGCCTGACCGATCATACAGACCTGATGACGACGCTGATGCAGCGCCTGCTGCATGTCAGCACGCCGGCTAACGAATACTCGCAGGGGCAGGATTTGTTCAATGCTACACGTCGCCATTACTGGGTGACCGCCGCCGACGGCAGCACGATGGCAGTGACTACGCCAGAGATGACGCTGGTGCTGAACAACAACGGAAATTATCAGACCTATGATTTACGTGGCGAGAAAATAAAAGATCAGAAACCGCAGCTCAGCCTGCTGCTACAGGTTCTGACGGATGAGAAACGATTTATTGCTAACTGATTAATTATAAATCAGTTAGTGAGGCATCCTCTTGCATTCGTAGCGGAAAGCAGTAGTATTAGCAGCCATAGCGTCGGCACGTAGCGCAGCCTGGTAGCGCACCGTCATGGGGTGTCGGGGGTCGGAGGTTCAAATCCTCTCGTGCCGACCAAAAATCCCCAAAAAAACCAACCCTTGTGGTTGGTTTTTTTATGTCTGCGATTCCGCATTCCTGAGTTTTACAGCAGCCTTCAGCACAGGTTTTACTACTTACCCATGCACAAATTGGGGTAAAATTCATCCTCTCATCAGCGCGATGAATCTGGACGATTGATGCGCTGAAAACAATAATGATACTAATAAAAGCTCAGGAGAATAGTATGCCTGAAGTAACGCCTTTTCGGGTGCTGATTGTCGACGACCACCCGCTCATGCGGCGGGGAATTAGTCAATTATTGCAACTGGATCCCGCATTTGACGTAGTCGCTGAAGCAGGCGACGGCGCAAGTGCTATCGATCTGGCAAACCGTCTGGACCTTGATGTGATCCTGCTGGATCTCAATATGAAAGGTATGAGCGGGCTGGACACCCTGAATGCGCTGCGTCGGGACGGCGTCACCGCGCAAATTATTATTCTTACCGTATCGGATGCCGCCAGCGATGTGTACGCCTTAATTGATGCCGGCGCGGATGGTTATTTACTGAAAGATAGCGATCCCGAAGTCTTGCTGGAAGCCATTCGTAACGGCGCAAAAGGTGGTAAAGCGTTTAGCGCTCGTGTTAGCGAATATCTGCGCGAACGTGACCTGTTTGGTGCGCAGGAAGATCCATTCAGCATTCTCACCGAACGCGAGCTGGATGTGTTACACGAGCTGGCTCAGGGGCTGTCGAATAAACAGATTGCGTCGGTACTGAATATTTCCGAACAGACGGTGAAGGTGCATATTCGTAACCTGCTGCGCAAACTCAACGTGCGTTCTCGCGTTGCTGCCACCATCCTGTTTTTGCAAACACGCGGCATGCAGTAATCAATGAGATGCCGGATGGCGACGCAACAGCGTCTTATCCGGCCTACAAAGCACGCACAGGCCCGAAAGCAGCATGCCTTCGGGCAATCTGGACTCTTACTTCTCCTGCGGCGTTAGCTGCTCCATCGCCTGCTTAATGCTGCGTTCTATCACCGCCCGACGGGTATCATTGGCCGGTAATAATTTCAGCATCATCTCCCATGCCGCAACCGCCTCACCAAAGCGCTGCTGTTCAAAAGCGTTAAACGCGTACATGCTGAGAACCCGCACGTTGGCATGTTCACCGCGCACCAGCTGGCGTAACAGCTCCCCTCCCCTGCGATTATCGTCAGGATCGGATGAACGGGTCAGTGCTTCCGCATAACCCAGCGCCGCATCGCTGTTTTTAGGATCCAGTCGATAGGCATTGGCATAGGCTTCAGTGGCCGTACTGGCGTTACCGAGTACCATGCCAATACGCCCAAGCATGATCCAACCTTCAACGTTTGTAGGATCGGCTTGTAAACGCGTGCGCAGCCCCAGCGCCAGACGTGTCATATCTTCTTCATTGAGCGGGTCAGCTTTCGGATCCAACGCGCGTTCCAGCAGCGCCGGAGCCTGAGCGGTGGCCTGCTGCCAGACCTGAACCTGCTTATAGCTGCCGGTTTCATAATAGCTCACCGCGCCAACGATCAGCGCCACCACGATGCCGGGCACAAACAACCCAAATCCACCGCGCTTGCCATCCGGGATAACGTCGTCAGGAAACTCTTCAAGCTTCACCCGGACGCGTCGGCGAGTACGGGCAAAAATAATCCAGCCGCCCAAACCAATCGCTACCACCGGCATCACCCACAAAAGCACAGTAAGCGGCGTCAACGGCGGATCGTAGGTGACAAAGTTGCCGTAGCGCGCCACCATATAATCGACAATTTCTTTCTGGCTTTTCCCTTCCTGCATCAGTTCGTACACTTTCTGGCGCAGGTCGGTGGCAATCATCGAGTTAGAATCGGCGATACTGTTGTTCTGACATTTAGGACAGCGCAGCTGTTCGGTAAGCTGACGGAACTGCTGCTCCTGCGCTTCATCCTTAAACTGCATCACATCGATGGTCGCCAGCGCAGATCCCGAGATAACCAGCATCAGCAGGCCCAGTAAAAATCTCATTGCGCAGCCTCCTTACTGTACTTATCCCACAACGGTTTGATCTCGCTCTCCCACACCCTGGCATTCAAATCACCGGCATGGCGATAGCGAATAATACCTTTACCGTCGATCAGGAACGTTTCCGGCGCGCCGTACACGCCAAGATCCAGACCGAGCATACCGTCGCCGTCAAACAGGCTTAATGAGTAAGGATTGCCCAGCTCTTTCAGCCAGACAATGGCTTTCTGACGATCGTCTTTATAGTTCAGACCCACCACCCGCACGCCTTGTGCAGATAGCTGGTTCAGATACTGATGTTCGGCGCGACAGGTCGGGCACCAGGTCGCCCAGACGTTCAGCAGTACCGGTTTGCCCTGGGTCAGCACATCGGCCTGATAATGCTGACCCGGATTCTCCAGCGACTCCAGGCGAAATGTCGGAACGGGTTTGCCGATCAGCGCCGATTCCAGATTCGTGGGATCGTCTCCCTGAGCGTTACGCGCCAGCTGCCACAGCAGCGCCGCTGCAATGATCAGAAAAATAATAAACGGAATTAACAGTGCGTTGCGCTTCATACAGCCTCCGACGCATTTTTTTGCACCGCGGCGCGAGGACGCGTGCGCTGACGATAGCGTGGATCAAACAGGCAGAACAATCCGCCCAGCGCCATCAGCAATCCTCCGGCCCAAATCCAGCGAATAAACGGTTTGTAGTACAGACGCACAGCCCATGCGCCGTTATCCAGTTCTTCACCCAGCGCGGCGTACAGATCGCGCGTGAGCCCGCCGTCAATTGCCGCTTCGGTCATCATCGAACTGGTGCTGTTATAGAAGCGTTTTTCCGCATGCAGCGTGGCTTCCGGTTTACCATCTCGGGTAACGCCAATAATGGCGACACCACCGCGGTAGTTAGGTCCGGTAATATCTTTCACTTCGCGGAACGTGAACTGATAGTTATGGATACTGACGCTATCACCTGCTTTCATGCGCACATCGCGTTCAACGCTGTAGTTCTGGCTAAAGGCAATACCGACAATAGTTATCGCCAGCCCAACGTGGCCCGACACCATGCCCCAATAGCTTGGTGTTAATTTCGTTCCGCGGGAAACACGCAGGAATGCTTCGGACATCGCCAGCACGAATATCCAGCATGCCATCGCCAGCCCAACCACCGTCATAGCGGCAATGCGATCCTCAAACAACCACGGCAGCAGCAGCGACAGAACAAGCGTGGTGACAAACGCGATAATCAGTAACGTTTTCAGTTTACGCGGTCGGTCACGGCCCCAGCGCACTAATGGCCCAATTCCCAGCAACAGCGCGAACGGCGCCATCAGCCAGGTAAACATGGTGTTGAAGAACGGTTCACCAATCGAAATACTGCCCAGACCCAGCTGTTTGTGCACCAGCGGCAGCAGCGTGCCCAAGAGCACCACCAGCATGGCGGCAATCAGCAGAACGTTGTTGCCCAACAGCAGAGATTCACGCGACCACAGCGCGTTGTTCACCCGTGAGCGGACCTTGTGACCGCGCACCGCAAACAGCAGCAGGGAGCCGCCAATCACCAATACCATAAAGGCCAGAATAAACATCCCGCGCGACGGATCGGAGGCGAAGGCATGCACCGATACCAGCACGCCGGAGCGTACCAGGAAAGTACCCAATAGGCACAGCGAGAATGCGCAGATTGACAGCAGCAGCGTCCAGGCTTTAAAGCTGGCACGCTGTTCGGTTACCGACAGCGAGTGCATCAGCGCCGTTCCCACCAGCCATGGCATAAACGAGGCGTTCTCAACCGGATCCCAGAACCACCAACCGCCCCAGCCCAGCTCGTAATAGGCCCAGGCCGAACCGAGCACAATACCCAGCGTCAGGAACACCCACGCCGCCAGCGTCCACGGACGCGAAAAACGGGCGAAGGTACTGTCCAGTCGTCCGCTCATCAGCGCGGCAATCGCAAACGCAAAGGCCACGGAGAAGCCGACATACCCCATGTACAGTAACGGCGGATGGAAAATCAGTCCCGGATCCTGCAATAGCGGGTTCAGGTCGCGCCCTTCAATAGGGAAGTTGGGCAACGTACGGGCAAACGGATTGGAGGTAAACAGAATAAACAGCAGAAAGCCAACGCTTACCATCCCCATTACCGCCAGCACGCGGGCAACGATGTCCAGCGGCATACGCTGGCTGAATGCCGCAACGGCGAACGTCCAGCCGCTCATCAGCAAAACCCATAGCAGCAGAGAGCCTTCATGGGCACCCCAGGTTGCTGCCACCCGATACCAGACCGGAAGCTGGGTATTGGAGTTGCTGGCAACGTAGGTGACGGTAAAGTCATTAACCACGAAGGCGTTGACCAGAATCAGGAACGCCCCCATCACGCAGATAAACAGAACCCAGGCAAAAGGCCGCGCGGAGGCCATCATTCGCACGTCGCCGCGCGCTACGCCCCACAGCGGATAGACCGACAGTAGTAACGCCACGCCGAGCGCAAGGCACAACAGCGCATTGCCAATTTCAGGCATCATGACGTTTTATCCTTATAAACACTTTCCGGGCGACGATGGTTTTCCTGCATCGCTTTTTCGACTTCCGGCGGGGTGTAATTCTCATCATGTTTGGCAAGAACCTCTTTGGCCTGCACATGATTTCCTTCGTCCAGTTCGCCCTGAACAACGACACCCTGCCCTTCGCGGAACAGATCCGGCAGAATGCCTTCGTAGGTGACATCCACCACACCTTCGGCGTCATAGATACTGAAATTCACCTTCAACGACTGCGGATCGCGCTTTACGCTACCGGGCATCACCATTCCGCCCACGCGCAGGCGCTGACCGACTTCGGGCATCTGCTGCGTTTCGCGCTTACCGTAGAGTATCTCTCCCGGCGTATAGAACAGGTCAATATTAGAACGCAGCGCATAAAGCACCAGCGTAATGGTCAATGCCAGACCCGCCAGTACCGCACAGGCTATCCATAACCGATTTTTACGTCGAATATTCACGCCGCCTCCCGTTGCACTTGCGCCGCACGCATACGCGCTTCTCTCGCCCGCTGCTGCGCCACACCGCGTAAAATTGCGCGATGTTGTAACGCGGAATGCAGTACCAGCACCACCAGCGGGATAACGCTCATCGCTACGGCAAGCCAGACATACAAGGCGTAGCCGCCCATCGCGAAAAAATCACTCCATGATGCAAATGCAGGGGTCATTGGCGGCCTCTTTTTAAGATCAGTTCGCTCACCCACGGGCGGCGTTTTTCCATCATCAAAATCAGGTTACGCATGCGCATCAGCGCCAGCGTGACAAACAGTAACAGGTAGCCGACGATCGCCAGACGCAGCGGCGTACGCATCGCCGGATCGATGCTTTGCTGCATGCGGGTAGAACCCTGATGCAGCGTATTCCACCACTCAACCGAATAGTGGATAATCGGTAAGTTGACCACGCCAATCAGCACCAGAATACCGGCGGCACGACCTGCCAGACGGCGGTCGTCAAAGGCATGCCACAGCGCAATGGCACCCACGTAGAGAAACAGCAGCACCAGTTCAGAGGTGAGTCGGGCATCCCAGACCCACCAGGTTCCCCACATCGGTTTGCCCCATGCGGAGCCCGTCACCAGCGCAATAAAGGTAAACACTGCACCAATCGGCGCCATCGCAGCCAGCGCCAGATTGGCCATTTTCATCTGCCAGACCAGGCCGATAAACGCGGCAACGGCCATCGAGGCATAAATGCCCATCGACCAGATTGCCGCCGGAACGTGCAGATAAATAATGCGATAGCTCTGTCCCTGCTGATAGTCCGCAGGCGCAAAACCAAAGCCCCAGCCCCATCCCGTTATCAGTACCACCGCGCTGGCAATCGCCAGCCACGGGATAAACCAGCCACAGATCTGATAGAGCCGAGGGGGCATCGCCAATTGATGAAGTGTTTTCCACATAGTTCAGTCACCAGACTCCATAAATTAAAATCCGTTGTGCCAGAGCACCTTGCCCGGCCTACACATCTAATTCTCGTTACTGCACGCTTATCCGTAACGCCGCGGCTGTGGCAAACGGGCTTAACGTGGCGCTGCCGACCAGCAACGCGCCCAGAATTGCCATGTACCCTTCAACCGGTAAGTGCATAGAAGCCGCATCCATCGCGGCGGTTGCAAAAATCAGTAAGGGTATGGTGAGCGGGAGCACCAGCACGCTTAACAACACGCCGCCGCGCTTTAAGCCCACCGTCAGCCCCACACCCGGCGCACCGAGGAAGCCCAGCGTCGGCGTTCCGAGTAACAACGTCAGCGCCATAATTTTCCAGCCGTACATATCCATGCCCAGCAGCAGCGCCACTAGCGGCGAGAGAATCAACAGCGGCAGGCCGGTCACGACCCAGTGCGCCATCACTTTCGCCAGCACCACGGCCGGTAGCGGTAACGGCAGCAGCATCAGTTGCTCAAGGCTGCCGTCCTGCAGATCATCACGAAACAGGCGTTCCAGCGCCAGCAATGACGCCAGCAGCGCCGCAACCCAAATGATGCCCGGCGCAATGCGCGCCAGTAGCTGCGGCTCCGGCCCAATGCTTAGGGGGAACAGCGTAATAACAATCAGGAAGAACCATAAAGGATTGGCGATTTCCGCACTATGACGAAACGCAACTCGCAGTTCTAAACGGAAGATTCGCCACATCATTGCGTTGCCCTCTCGCTGGTCAGCGCAATACGTCGCACTTTATCGGTTTCGACATTGAGCGGTTGGTGGGTGGTGAGAATAACAATACCGCCCTGCTCCGTATGCTGCGCCATACGCTGAGTCAGTCGCTCAACGCCGTTCACATCAATGGCGGTAAAGGGTTCATCGAGGATCCACAGCCGGGCGCGGGTCAGCCACAAACGGGCCAGCGCCACGCGCCGCTGTTGTCCGGCGGAGAGCTGGTTCACCGGAATATCTTCATATCCGGCAAGTCCCGCCTGTGCCAGCGCAGCCAGACACTGTGCAATGTCGCCGTCATGATGGAAGAAACGCAGGTTCTCCAACGCCGAAAGCCGGGTTTTTATCCCCGGCTGATGTCCGATCCACAGCAGTTGCTGATGGTAGCTGTCCCGCACGTGATGCAGCGGCTGCTCTTGCCAGCAAACCTCCCCTGCATCGGGACGCGCCAGCCCGGTAAGCAACCGCAGCAGAGTAGTTTTCCCTGCGCCGTTGCTGCCGGTAATTTGTACCCATTCCCCTGCGTTGACGCGAAATGACAGATTGCTGAACAGTATTCTGTCATCTCGCTCGCAAAGTAATTCTCTGGCTTCAAGCATACCTGGTTATCTACATCCTGTTAAAAGCCCGGTTTGACTTCGCGCATATCAGGCAGTTTGTGCGCTATCCCTTTATGACAGTCAATACAGGTTTGCCCGTCTTTCACGGCCTGGTCGTGCATTTTGGCCGCAACGCCTTTCTGGGCGGTTAAATCCATAAACTCGAAGTTGTGACAGTTTCGGCACTCTTGCGAATTATTATCTTTCATACGCCGCCACTCATTTTGCGCCATCGTCAAACGATGGTCTTCAAATTTCTGCGGTGTATCTATCAGCCCCAGTGCTTTCGCGTACAGCTCTTTACTGGCCTTGATCTTACGAATCATTTTCGGGCCCCACTCATGCGGGACGTGGCAATCAGGGCAAGTCGCTCGCACACCACTGCGGTTGTTGTAGTGTACGGTTTCCATGTATTCCTGGTATACCGTATTGCGCATTTCGTGACAGCTAATGCAGAACTCTTCTGTATTGGCCTTTTCCATACCGGTATTAAAGCCGCCCCAGAAAATAATGCCGCCCACAAAGCCGATTAACAACAGCGTGCCGAGCGCCAGACGGCTGGGGCGACGCCACCATTGCCAGACGCGCTTAATCCAGCCTGGTTTACGGTTAGAATTTTCCATAATGACCTCTTATTTCCCGTAACCTTTCGAGGGGGTGAAGGTATTTTCAACAATCGGCGCGGCGTCAGCCTGCGGAACGTGACATTGCAGGCAGAAATAACGACGCGGCGCAACTTCAGCCAATACCTTGCCGTCGCTGTCCATAAAGTGCGTCGGACTGATGCGCGGCGCACCGGTAGTGCGATAGCTTTCCACACCGTGGCATTGCAGGCAGCGGTTAGTGTTAGTCGTCACCTGATACCCTTCAACGCTATGCGGAACCATCGGCGGCTGATTCACATAGTTCAGCGGCATGCGCTCTTGCTCTTTCGGCATGCGAATCGCCCCTTCCTGTGTTCCTGAGACTTCCGGTGACTGGCTCAGATCCACTCCATTTGCAGCCCAAACGGCCCCACTGACGACCAGGGCAAGCAGGGCCGTCCATTGACACAGCGTCTTAATCAGGTCATGGCTTTTCATGATTTCGCTCCCGAACTCCATCGTGTTGTTATTGTAAAAACATCCTCAGAACAGACATCCACGCAGCGACCGCAGGCCATGCAATCGCGGCTGGTTACCTGCACCGGACTTTGCTCATCCAGCACCGGCGCACGTAGCACATGCGGTTCCGGGCAAACATGAAAACAATCCATACAGCGGTTACATCTGTTACGTTCTTTTGCCGAAACGGTTAATGCCCCTTTGCTTCCCACCACGCTATACAGCGCACCCAGTGGGCAAAGATGCCCGCACCAGCCATGCTCAACGACCAGTAAATCAAATAAAAACAGCGCGAGGATCAGCAGCGCTCCGCTACCGAATCCCATTACCAGGCTCCGTCCAAGCAGAGAGACTGGATTTATCCACTCCCACAAAAGCGTACCGGTCAGGGCGGAACCGACCAGGATAACCACCAGCAGGACGTACCGTATATGGCGCGGCAGGGTTGCGGACTGATTCAGGTCAAACCTTCTGCGCAACCAACTGGCTAAATCGGTAACCGGGTTCATGGGACAAACCCAACTGCAAAACAGTCGCTTACCGGCCAGGGCATACAGCACCGTGATGATAGCTGCTCCCGTTAACGCCACCGTCGCCGGCAGATGCCCGCTGGCCAGGCTTTGCAGAGTAATCAGCGGATCGGTGAACGGGATAGCGTCCAGCAACAGGCTGCTACTGTAGTTGCCATGCAGGATCCACACGCCAAGCCACGGGCCGCTGAGGAACATCGCCAGTATCAGAAATTGACTCAAACGACGCAGCAGCAGCCAGCGATGACTCTTCCACCATCCTTTTTTTGCCTGCGCTTCACGCCCGGCATCACGTTTACGATTTGCCATTGTTCCCCTCCAGCCAACCGAAGCGGTAATGGTGTCCTAACTCCCCTTTCGCCAGCGACAGCGGCAGTACTTTTATTGCTGGCTGTTCCAGTACGCAGACTTTTTCGCATTTCCCACAGCCGGTACAGGCATCGCTGTGCACGGTCGGAATAAACCGCGCATGCTTGCCGGTACGCATATTGCGGTCCAGCTCCAGGGTGATCGCCTCATCAATTTTCGGGCACTCGCGATAGCAAACGTCGCAGCGCAATCCCTGATAGTTGAGGCAGTTTTCGTGATCCAGCAGTACCGCCAGCCCCATACGCGAATCGTCAATGGATTCAATTTCCCTGTCCAACGCGCCGCTCGGGCAGACTTTGGCACACGGAATGTCCTCACACATTTCGCAAGGAATATCACGGGCGACAAAATATGGCGTACCGGCCGCCAGCACGGAGGCCAGCGTTGCCAGCTTCAGCGTGTCATAGGGACATGCCTGAACGCACTGACCGCAACGTACGCAGGCGCTGGCGAATGCCTCCTCGCTCAGTGCACCAGGCGGGCGCAACCGCACGCCGGTTGCGCGTGCGGTTTGTTGTTGCAACCCCAGCGCCACGCCAACAACGGCCAGCCCGCCCGCTGCGCGAACCATATCGCGCAGAAAGCGGCGGCGGCCATTTTGGGGTTTTGCTGACCGGGACATAACGCGTTACACCTTCGCCAGTTTCACGGCGCACTTCTTGAAATCCGTCTCTTTGGAGAGCGGATCCGTCGCATCCAGCGTCAGGTTATTCACCAGCTGTGCGGCATCGAAGAACGGCATGTACACCAGCCCCTGCGGCGGACGGTTACGACCGCGTGTTTCAACAATCGAAATCACTTCGCCACGACGGGAAATCACTTTGACCTTATCGCCACGGCGCAGATCGCGTGCTTTTGCATCCAGCGGGTGGATAAACAGCACGGCTTCCGGGAAAGCACGGTGCAGTTCAGGCACACGACGCGTCATACTGCCGGTATGCCAGTGTTCCAGCACTCGTCCGGTAGACAGCCACAGGTCATATTCTTTATCCGGCGCTTCAGCAGCAGGCTCAAATGGCAGCGCGAAGATAACCGCTTTACCGTCCGGTTTACCGTAGAACTTGTAGCTTTCACCTGCTTTCACGTAAGGGTCGTTGCCTTCGCTGTAGCGCCACTGGGTCTCTTTACCCTCAACGACCGGCCAGCGTAAACCGCGCGCTTTGTGGTAATCGTCAAATGGCGCAAGATCGTGCCCGTGACCGCGGCCAAACCAGGCGTACTCTTCGAACAACCCTTTTTGCAGATAGAAGCCCAGCTCGCGGGATTCATCGTTCAGTTGATCTTCAGCCAGTTCAGTCACTGGGAATTTCGTTACTGCTGGCGTAGCAAACAGCACGTCATAAAGCGTTTTACCGCGCAGTTCCGGTTTTTGTGCCAGCAGGTCTTCCGGCCATACTTCTTCTGTTTTGAAGCGACGAGAGAACTGCACCAGTTGCCACAGATCCGATTTCGATTCGCCCGGCGCTTTAATTTGCTGACGCCAGAACTGTGTACGACGTTCTGCGTTACCGTAGGCACCTTCTTTCTCTACCCACATCGCGGTCGGCAGGATCAGGTCAGCCGACAGGGCGCTGATCGTCGGGTACGGATCGGAGACGATGATGAAATTACGCGGATCGCGCCAGCCCGGCATACGCTCTTCGTTGATGTTCGGACCGGCCTGCATGTTGTTAGTACACATCGCCCAGTAGACATTGAGCTTGCCATCTTTCAGCGCACGGTCTTGCGCCACGGCGTGCAGACCAACTTTTGCCGGAATGGTCCCTGACGGAATATTCCAGTGCTTCTCGCAGATATCGCGGTGTTTTTCGTTCGTTACCACCATGTCCGCAGGCAGACGGTGGGAGAACGTACCGACTTCACGCGCGGTGCCGCATGCGGAAGGCTGGCCGGTCAGAGAGAACGGGCCGCAGCCTGGCTGGGAGATTTTGCCGGTCAGCAAGTGCAGGTTATAGACCAGGTTGTTGGCCCACACGCCGCGGGTGTGCTGGTTAAAGCCCATCGTCCAGTAGGAAATAACTTTTTTCTTCGGATCGGCATACAGCTGCGCCAGCTGTTCCAGCTGATCTTTCGGTACGCCGGTCATTTCGGCGGTTTTATCCAGCGTGTACTCAGCAACGAAGGCTTTGTAATCCTCAAAGCTCATCGGTTCAGAAGCATCGGATCCCGGGTTTTTCGCCGCTTTTTCCAGCGGATGGGTTGGACGCAGACCGTAGCCGATGTCCGTCACGCCTTTACGCAAGTTAACGTGCTTGCTAAAGAAATCCTGGTTAATCGCATTGGTTTGAATAATGTAGTTCGCGATGTAGTTGAGGATCACCAGATCGGTTTGCGGCGTGAAGACCATACCGTTATCCGCCAGCTCAAAGCTGCGGTGCTGGAAGGTGGAAAGAACCGCGACGTTAACATTAGGATCGGACAGACGACGGTTGGTGATGCGCGACCACAGGATCGGGTGCATCTCCGCCATATTCGCGCCCCACAAGACGAAGGCATCCGCATGTTCGATATCGTCATAGCAGCCCATCGGTTCATCCATACCAAAGGTACGCATAAAGCCGACTACCGCTGAGGCCATGCAGTGACGTGCGTTCGGGTCGATGTTATTGGAACGGAAACCCGCTTTAAACAATTTGGCAGCGGCATAACCTTCCCAAATCGTCCACTGGCCAGAGCCGAACATACCGATAGACTCAGGGCCTTTCTCTTTCATCGACGTTTTGAATTTCTCTTCCATCACGTCAAAGGCCTGGTCCCAGCTAATCGGGGTGAACTCGCCTTCTTTGTGATACTTGCCGTCTTTCATGCGCAGCATCGGCTGCGTTAAACGGTCTTTTCCGTACATGATTTTCGGCAGGAAGTAACCTTTGATGCAGTTAAGCCCACGGTTAACCGGCGCATCCGGATCGCCCTGGCATGCCACAACACGCCCTTGCTGCGTTCCGACCAATACGCCACAGCCCGTCCCGCAAAAACGGCACGGGGCTTTGTCCCATTTGATGGCTTCTTGCTGACCGACTACCGCGCGGGCAACGCCCGGCACGCTTAACCCGGCAGCCGCCGCAGCGGCCGCAACGGCGTTAGCTTTCATAAAGCTACGACGACTGAGTTTCATGGTGTTTCCTCACCTTGCTCATCCTGCTGGTGATAAACCAGCGACACCGCCAGTACGCCCGCAACGTTGCGTACTGACTCAATTGTTTTCATTAGCGTTTCACTTTGCTCAGCTTCCACCACCACAATCAACTGACCACTTTCCACATCGCTGAGTGCAACTTCGCAACCGGGAAAGGAACGCAACTGCGTGGCGATATCGTTGATATGCTGGCTTTTGGCCTGAACGACCAGGCTGCAGACCTGCCAGTTATTGTCCATGGTTGTACTCCGCGTTAATGGCTGATACCGGGCAGATAGCGACACAGGCGCCACATCCGTTACAGTCCTGATTGTCGAGCTGCGGCTGATAAATGCCGGAAAGCGTGGGGCGAAAGGTTATTGCCATGGGCTCACAGCTATCCTGACAGCGGTGACATTCAACGGACTGATGTGCGAGACAGTTTTCCCCAATCGTAAAATTCAGATCCCATGCCCTGGTGTGGCGCGGAAGAAAAAGTGATTCGGGACAGGCTTCTGCGCAGGCATAGCAAAAGCTGCACTCGCCGTGTTTGAAATTTACGCTCGGGTAACCACCCTGGCCTCGCTGCAGGATGTCGGTTTCGCACGCCTGGATGCAGGCGTCACAACGGAGGCAATGGGCCGGAAAGTGAGAGTCTTCCTTGCTCCACGGCGGACGAATCCCTGCGCTGGCGTTTCGCCAACTGCCTGTCAACATGCCTCGACGGGATAAATCAACCATGACATTGTCCTTCCATAATGACGCCCTCCCTCGGCGGGTTGAACGACATAAAAAACTGCACTATTTATGAGTAGTTATTTTTAGCCGTAAGATATTTCAGGATGTGTTAGAGGTGCATACCCCAATTGGGGTAAATGCTGTTGCCGGATCAAAGGAGTGTTGAGTTGGCGGGAAAAAATGCGCTTTTGCTCACATTTCAATGAGTTATATAACAATGTATATAACGACTTACTCAAAAAGACAAAGATCTCAATATTAGGATAATTCCTAGGATATATCGCTATCATGGCAACGAAACGCTACCTAATACACTTTAAATATAAGTAAATCCAGATTAATAGATTATCCAAATATGTTAACCTGCTACAGACTCGTTCATAAGACAGAAGAAAGGAAACACTGTGAACAATAAGATGAAGACAATTGTCCCTGCCGTACTTTTCGCCGCCTTTGCCAGCACCTCTGCATGGGCTGCCAGTAACGATACCGCCGCTCAGCCGCTGGAAAAAGTCGCCCCTTATCCCAAGGCGGAAAAGGGTATGAAGCGCCAGGTTATCCAGCTTACCCCTGAGAAAGATGAATCTACTCTGAAAGTAGAACTGCTGATCGGACAAACGCTGGAAGTTGACTGTAACCAACACCGCCTGGGCGGAGAACTGGACAGCAAAACGCTGGAGGGTTGGGGATATGACTACTATGTCTTTGACAAAGTTACGTCTCCGGTTTCAACCATGATGGCCTGCCCGGACGGTAAGAAAGAGAAGAAATTCATTACTGCGCATCTGGGTGATGACGGCATGCTGCGTTACAACAGCAAGTTGCCGATTGTGGTCTATACCCCGGAAAACGTGGACGTTAAATACCGTATCTGGAAAGCGGAAGACAAAATTCAGGACGCAGTCGCGCGCTAAGTGAGAATGTGCCGGATGGCAGCGTACCGCCTTATCCGGCATACAGACGCATAAACAATGCCGGATAAGCGCAGCAGCGCCATCCGGCATTTTATTTTACAGCGCGATATCCGCGACGGCTTTCTGTTCAGGCTGCGGTTGTGCCTGAGGTTTCAGCTGTGGTTTCGGCGCTTCATCAGCAACCTGCGGCTTGTCATATTTCAGACCCAGAACCTCACTGGTGTACTGCAACTCTTGTTCCGTAGCCTCAACGTTACCGTTCAGCTTAGTACCATAAGACGGAATAATGGTTTTCAGCTTCGCCTGCCACTCGGGGCTGGCTACTTTATCTTTAAACACTTTTTCCATCAGATGTAGCATGATCGGTGCCGCGGTTGATGCGCCCGGAGAAGCTCCCAGCAGCGCAGCAATCGTGCCTTCTTTATCGCTGACGACCTCAGTACCCAGACGCAACACGCCGCCCTTCTCCGCATCGCTTTTGATGATCTGCACACGCTGGCCCGCCTGCCATAAACGCCAGTCTTCTTTTTTCGCCTGTGGATAGTACTCTTGCAGCGCAGCAAAACGGTCGTCGTCGCTGAGCATCACCTGGCTCACCAGATATTTCACCAGATCGAAGTTATCCAGACCCACGTTGACCATCGGCATAAAGTTCGAGGTGGTGGTCGAGCTGAGCAGATCCCACAATGAACCATTCTTCAGGAACTTGGTGGAGAATGTCGCGAATGGCCCAAACAGCACAACGCGCTTGCCATCAAGGATACGGGTATCGATATGCGGTACAGACATCGGCGGCGCGCCAACGGAGGCCTGACCGTACACTTTCGCCAGGTGGCGATTGACCACATCCGGATTTTCTGCAACCAGGAACTGCCCGCCCACCGGGAATCCGGCATAGCCTTTCGCTTCCGGAATGTCGGTTTCCTGCAACAGCTTCAGCGCAGCGCCACCGGCACCGATAAAGACAAACTTCGCCTTGATATCGTGTTCCGCTTCGTTATTTTTCAGATCGGCGACCGTGACCGTCCAGCTATTATCGGCATTACGCTTAAAGCCACGCACTTCGGTGCTCAACTGCAGCGCAAAGTTGGGCTTTTTCTGCAATGAGGTAATCAGTTGGCGGGTGATTTCGCCGTAGTTCACGTCAGTACCAATCTCGGTACGCGTTGCTGCGACTTTCTGCTGCGGATCGCGACCTTCCATGACCAGCGGCGCCCACTCTTTGATCTGCGCGTGGTCTTCGGAATAGCGCATACCACGGAACAGCGTGCTCTGCTGCAGTGCGGTGTAACGGGCACGCAGGAAGTTCACGTTCTCGTCACCCCAGACAAAACTCATGTGCGGAACGGTGGTGATAAACGAGCGTGGTTCATGCATTACGCCATTATTGACCTGATAGGCCCAAAACTGGCGGGAAATCTGGAAGGCTTCGTTAATTTCGACTGCCTTTTCAATGCTGATGCTACCGTCGGCCTTTTTAGGCGTGTAGTTCAGCTCCATCAGTGCGGAGTGGCCGGTTCCGGCGTTATTCCAGCCGTTTGAGCTTTCCTGCGCTACACCATCCAGTCGCTCAACCATGGTCATTGACCATTGCGGCTCCAGCTCCTGTAAATAGGTTCCCAGCGTGGCGCTCATGATGCCGCCGCCAATCAACAGTACATCCGTTTCCTGCTCTTCCGCCGCTTTCGCTTTTGCCGCCATCGAGACAACATTCAGCCCAACGGCCATGGTGAAGAGCATGGCAGTCACTTTTTTCATAATGTTAATGCCTTACTTTTAGTATCGCTTTTTTGCTTTTAATGCAGGTGAAAATCGAGCGGCATCAACGGTAACACTTAAGTAAAAATAATTAAATAAAGTTTATAAATTATATTTAATTTTTAAAAATGTTATTAATACGTTGATAATTTATGCGGTTATTGACAATCATTTCTGGAAACCGGTCCATCTGACGGGTACTATGCTGCGCTTTGCTATTCACCGCACGGATGCCTGTCGGTCTGCTGTATCAGGCCATTTTTGACCTGAGTGTAACTATGTCTGCAACTCAACATTCCTCTGCCGCAGTCGCTGAACACGCGACCCGTGCCGTGCTCCGCCAACCCCGTCTGCTGGTTCGCGAAACGCTGGCCGGTGTGGTAACCGCCCTGGCGCTGATCCCGGAAGTAATCTCGTTTTCCGTGATCGCAGGCGTTGATCCTAAAGTCAGTCTGATCGCCTCTGTCGTACTGTGCCTGGCGATGTCTTTTTTAGGCGGTCGTCCCGCAATGGTTACCGCCGCTGCAGGATCTGTCGCGCTGGTGATTGGTCCGATGGTGCATCAACACGGCGTGCAATACATCCTGCCTGCAGTGGTGCTGGCAGGGATGATTCAGATCCTGTTTGGTGTATTGGGAATGGCACGTCTGATGCGATTCATCCCTACGGCCGTGATGACTGGCTTTGTTAACGCGCTGGGTATATTGATTTTCTTTGCCCAGGTCCCGCATTTCTGGGGCAAAAGCCCGCTCATCTGGGGGCTGTTTGTCCTGACGCTGCTGATTGTGCTGTGGGTTCCGCGGTTTATTAAAGCAATTCCCGCACCGCTTATCGCCATCGTGCTGCTAACCGTGTTCACTGTCACCAGCGGGCAACTGTTACCGACCGTCGGTGATGAAGGTTCAATGAGCGGCGGCCTGCCGGGTTTCACCCAGTTGTTGGTTCCGCTCAACCTGCAAACGCTGGCGATTATCTGGCCCTGCGCGCTGAGTATCGCTTTTGTTGGTTTGATGGAGTCGCTGTTAACCGCCCGTCTGGTGGATGACCTGACGGTGACGCCGTCGAATAAAAATCGCGAGAGTGCCGGGCTGGGGATAGCCAATATTCTGGCCGGATTTTATGGCGGCATCGCCGGGTGCGCGATGATTGGTCAAACCATCGTTAACGTCGAGATGGGCAAAGGACGCAGCCGCGTCTCGACGGTTGCCGCCGGACTGGTATTACTCCTGTTAGTCACAGGGTTAAGCGAAGTGATGGCAGAAATACCCATGTCGGTACTGGCAGGTATTATGGTAATTGTGGCGGTAAAAACCTTCAGTTGGCACAGCATCCAGCCCACCACGCTGACGAAACTCCCCGTCACTGAAACGCTGGTGATGCTGGTGACCGTCGCTGCCACGGTTTCTACCGGCAACCTGGCGATTGGCGTGGTTGCCGGGGTGATGACGATGCTCATTCTGCCGCGTATCGTCAGACGCAAACGGACAACTACATCAGAAACAGCGTTGCCAGACCGAGAAAAATAAAGAAACCACCAGTATCAGTGATAGCGGTTATCATGACGCTCGAGCCGACCGCCGGGTCGCGCCCGAGCTTCACCATCGTCATCGGAATGATAACCCCCATCAACGCCGCCATCAGCAGATTGAGCATCATCGCCAGAGTCATCACACCACCGAGCGCCATATCATCGTACAGCCACCAGGTAATGCCACCCATAATCCCGCCCCACACGAGGCCGTTGATTAGCGCCACGCCCATCTCGCGCAGGATGAGAAACGTCAGGTTCCCCGGTTGAATATTTTGCAGCGCCAGCGCGCGGACGATCATAGTGATAGTTTGATTCCCGGTATTGCCGCCGATACCCGCCACAATCGGCATCAACGAGGCCAGCGCCACCAGTTGCGAAATCGTATGTTCAAAGCCGTCGATCACCCGCGAGGCGATAAAGGCGGTACAGAGGTTAACGGCCAACCACGCCCAGCGGGTTTTTACCGCTTTGGTAACAGGCGCAAACACGTCCTCTTCGGCGCTTAAGCCCCCCATTCGACGCAGATCGGTGTCGGTTTCTTCATAGACAACGTCAACGATCTCATCGATGGTTAAACGGCCCATCAGTTTACCGGAAGGGTCAACCACCGCGGCGCTGACCAGGTTGTCGCGTTCGAAGGTACGCGCAGCGTTTTCGGCGATATCTTCAGGAGAAAAGGTGAGCGGGTCATCTTCCATCACCTCGCTGACTTTTCGCTGCACATCATTGAGTAAAATGCAGGTTAGCGTCAGTTCGCCAACCAGCACTTTATTGCGATCGGTCACGAAAAGTTTATCGGTGTTCTCCGGCATTTTCCCCAGCCGCCGCAGATAGCGTTGCACCACTTCCAGCGTCACGTCCGGACGCACAGTGATGACCTCGAACTCCATGATCGCGCCGACGCTATTTTTCTCGTAGTGCAGCACCTGGCGGACGCGCGTCCTCTCCTCTGCCGGTAACGTCGCCAGCAGACGACCGGTAAGGTTACGAGGCAAATGCTGCACCAGGTAAATCTGTTCATCGATATCGAGATATTGCAGCGCATCCAGCAGCTCGCGGTCGCTCATCTCATCGATCAGGTCGTCCCAGACGTTTTCAGACGCCTCAAGCAAGACGTTACCGCGCTTTTCATTTTCGACCAGTCGCCACAGGGCGTGGCGCTCTTCAGAGGGCAAAGCTTCGAGGGTATCGGCGAGGTCAGGCGGTGGCAGGTGGGCCACCAGCGCCCCTACCTCAGCAATATCGTCGGCTAACGTACCGACGTCATATTGCTCAGCCAGGGTAAGCTTGCCCAACAGCGTTGAAATAATGGCTTTATCAGTGGTCAGCAGCCAGATGAGGCGCGCACGCTCTTCATCACGCAGTCTGGCGCTGTTTTTGTTTATTACGGACATTAATCATAAATCCATGATATGAAATATCATTAATCATGATGCCGATTTATGTAAATAACAATAAACAGTGCCGCCGGGTGGCTAAAAAACCGGCGGCACGATGGATCAGGCTGTGCGAGCCACCGCGTCGCGCGAGGCGGCGTCACGTTCATCGCCCAACAGTTCACTCAACTGTCCGTTACGCATTTCCAGTAGACGATCGGCGTGAATAAAATAGTGATCGTCGTGGCTGATGGCGAAAATGGTTTTCCCCATTTCCTGCATCAAAGGCAATAGCACCTGATAGAACTCCCGGCGGAAATGGGGATCCTGATCGGCGGCCCATTCGTCCAGCAGAATGATGTCGCGCTCCTCCGCCAGGGCCAGCAGCAGCGCCACGCGTTTCTTCTGCCCTTTCGACAGCTTCAGATTGAGGATACGACCATCGCTCAGCTCCAGCTTATGACCCATCTTCAGATGTTCCAGCCACTTCGCGACCAGCTGCGGATTAGCCTCTTTACCTTCCGGCCCCAGCAGTTTGTCGAACAGCCAGACGTCGGTAAACACGGCGGAGAAGAGCTTGCGGTAGTCTTCCGGTTTTTCAACGGCAACGGCCTTACCATCAAGCAATATTTCGCCTGACTGCGGCTGGTACAGACCGGTCAGTAACATCGCCAGCGTAGATTTCCCGCTACCGTTACCGCCAATCAGAAAGATCAGTTCACCGCGATGAATCGTCAGATTCACCGGCCCTACGGAAAACGCATTATCCTGATAGTGAAAAACCACGTTGCGCAGCTCCAGCGTTTGCCAGTTGGGAAACGCGGTTGGGCGTGGGAATTCGGCCTTAAAAGGTGCCAGTGCGAATTTATTCAGCTTGTTGAACGCCACCTGTGCCGTGAGCAGTGTCGGCAGCGCGCCAACGGCAGAGAGCAACGGTGTTCGCAGGAATAACAGCGTCAGAGAATAGGTCGCTGCCACGGCGGTATCAGCCCATCCCAGACTGTTAGCCATCCAGAACACCAGGCCAATGGCACCCAGCATCATAATGTTCGACCAGTTAACCGCGCTCAGGTGGAAGGTATCGGCACGGATAATATGGTGGCGATACTCTTTGGCATCCGGGACGTACATCTGATTAAAGATATGCTCGGCGCGCTCGCGGTTAAGCGTCAGCTCTTTGCGCCCTTCCAGCACCGTCTGATAATCGTTGTACAACTTGTCTTCAGTTTCGCGCAAGGTGGCCATGTGTTTATACACCCGCGCCACCAGCACAAATCCGCCCCAGATGGTGATTGCCATCCAGACTGCCGTTACCAGTAGCATTTTGGTCGACAGCATCGCCAGATACGCCGCCGATCCTATGGTCAGGATAATCCCCTGCACCAGCTCAGGCAGACGAACAAAGGCGATGGTGATGTTGCGGATATCACTGGTTAAACCGGCCAGCAACGAGGCGCTGCCAAGCTGTTCAATACGCTCGACGTGAGTATCCAGAATTCGTTTGATAAATTCGCTACGCAGGCGGTAGACAAAGTGGTGACCCAGCGTGGTCAACGCCAGCTGAGAACCGAGGGTGACAACCATCAACAACAGCAGCAGGCCAAGAAACTCCGGTAGCACCATCAGCGTGGTGTCGACCGTTTCGATCAAGCGCTGGTTGATAAACGCAATCAGCCCAATCCCCAACGCGGCGCTGGCGAGGCTGAGCGCCATCACGCTGATAAATGGCCAGCGATACTGCCGCCAGACAAGAAGTAAAAGTTCCATGCACACAACCCGGACAAGTAATAACAGCCCGCAGTTTAAACATCTCTTCGCTGACAGCAATAATAATTCTTATTTTTATTCTTTTTTACCAGCCTGGCGAAAAGTCAGATTGTAACGACAGTCTCCGGTCAACGGATGATACCCCGTCTTAAGCGGCTGGATCCCATGATAAAACAGCCGCGAATTACCGCCCCATACCACGACATCGCCGTGTTCCAGCAGTAAACGCTTTAAAGGGTCATTACGGCGCAAGCCGCCAAATTGAAAGATGGCCGGTAGCCCCAGCGACACAGAGACAATCGGCGCCCGCAGGTCGGGCTCGTCTTTATCCTGATGTAAGGACAGTTTTGCCCCTGGCGTGTAGCGGTTAATCAGGCAGGCATCGGGTTGAAAATCAGCATAGCCCGCCGCCGTCGCCGCCTGTTGGCACAGATCAGCGAACGCATCCGGCAGCGGCGGCCAGTGCGTGCCGGTGAGTGGATCAAACGGAGAATAAAGATAGCCATGCTGATCCGTCGTCCAGCCCAGATGACCGCAGTTGGTCATCGCCACCGACATTGTATAGCCGCCGGGCGTCACCATCTGGCGAAACGGCGACTGTCTGGCGACAGCCGCTATCGCCTGAAGTAAAGTGGGCGCAGAGTCAAAAGCGAAACGTCGGAGAATAACCGCACCTGACGCCAGCGGCTCCTGCCAGGGTTTCGCATCCGCAAAGAGATCGAGCATTATGTTTCCTCGCCAGTAGCTTCCCGTTGCAGTAACTGCGCTTTGCGCGCAATACCCCATCGGTAGCCCGAAAGTGCGCCATCGCCACGGATCACCCGGTGACACGGGATAACAATCGCCAGTTTGTTGGCCCCACAGGCACTGGCCACCGCGCGCACCGCCTTCGGTTTGCCGATGGCGCTGGCCAGCTGTTGGTAGCTCACTGTTTCACCGCACGGAATTGTGCGCAGCGCCTGCCACACCTGCTGCTGAAAGACTGTTCCCCGAATATCCAGGGGTAGCGATAGCGACGCGTCACGCGAGTTGATCGCAACGATCACTTCGCGCACGCGCTGCTGAAAATTGGCATCTGCAGGAACATCCTGCGCGGCGGGAAACAGCGCATGAAGATCCGCAACCAACGTAGCGTCATCATCGCCAAGCAAGATCGCGCAGATACCCCGCTCGCTTTCCGCCACCAGACAGCGACCCAGAGCGCAATCTGCGAGGGTATAGCGTACAGAAACGTTGTCGCCACCTTTACGAAATTGCTTTGCCGTCATGCCTAATGCTTGATCGGCTTTGCGATAGTAGCTGCTGCTGTCGGGGAATCCGGCATTGAGAATCGCCTGTGTAACCGGAACACCTTTCGCCAGGGCATCACGCAGACGGCGAGCACGCCATGATTGTTGCCACACTTTCGGGGTCATGCCCGTCGTGGCTTTAAACAGACGATGCAAGTGATACGGGCTCATCGCCACCTGCTGTGCCAGCTCGTCCAGCGTAAGAGGTGACTCTTGCTCCAACAACTGACAAGCGCGGGCTATTTTCTCCAGCCGATGCTGTTGCGCGCTGTCTTTATCCGGCTGGCAGCGCTTACAGGGGCGAAACCCGGCAGCCTGCGCCTGCTGAGCATCGGCGAAAAAACGGACATTTTTGCGCAGCGCATGTTTTGCCCGACAGGACGGACGGCAGAAAATACCGGTGGTCTGGACGGCAAAAACAAACTGACCGTCGGCGTCAACGTCGCGATCCACAACGGACTGCCAACGGTCATCGTCAGTGATGCGTAAACGATTTTTCATTTCGGACTCCTTTGTTAAGCATAGCGCTTAGCCTCAGTGTGTCCCCATCGTCGGGCATAAAAACCCGCAATCTTGCTTTTTAATTTTTTTCGCTGACCAGAAAGCTATTAAACTGCGGCGACATCCAGGTTTTAAACCCCTCACCCTCTTTCACAATCATATAGACCGCCAGCCCTTCACGACGCACGACTTCTTTGGCCTTTTCCGGGCCAAGCACCATCAATCCTGTATCCCAGCCATCGGCTTCCAGAGCCGTTGGCGAAATCACCGTTACGGACACCAGATTATGTTCGATCGGGCGACCGGTTTGTGGATCGATAACATGGGAAAGGCGCTTACCGTCCAGCTCATAATAGTTCCGGTAGCTGCCGGAGGTGCTAATGCCGTGCCCGTTAATGTCGACAATCGCCTGCACCGCGTTTTCACGATCGGTGGGTTTCTGGATTGCCACTCGCCACGGATGCCCTTCAGCATTCATTCCCCTGCTGTTCAGCGCACCACCAACGGAAACCAGATAACGGGAGATCCCCTCTTGCTCCATCAATCGAGCCAGATGATCGGCGGCGTACCCTTCACCAACGGTCGAGAGATCAACATACAGATCCGGCAAGTCTTTTTGCAGGTAGTTCTGATGCGCTTCATTCACAACTTTCAGATGAGAAAGCCCGGTTTGCGCTTTTGCAGCGTCAATTTGCGCTTGGGTGGGAATATGCAACGGCTGCTGATCCGGGCCAAAGCCCCACAGGTTGACTAACGGCCCCACGGTGATATCCATGGCCCCATCGGTTATTGCACCAATGCGTAGCGCCGAAGTCACGATATCCGCCATGGCGTCGTTAACCGGCCACGGCGACAGGCTTTTCGACAGGTTAAAGCGCATTAACGCAGAATCGTTTTTATAGGTGGAGAGCAGTTGATCATCGGCATCAAGCTGAGTCTGGATCTTGGCCTGCAGTTCCCTGGCGCGTTTGTCATCTACGCCTACCACACTGACCCGCCAGAAAGTACCCATCGTTTTACCTTTCAGAACCGTGGCAGGAATTGTGGTCTGAGCAGGTTTCGGGGCCTCATCGCACCCGACAAAAAAGATCGTCACAGCCATCAGTGCTGCGCGATAAAAATTCATTTCCATACGTAATTATCCTCATGCGAACGGGCGCAAGAGTACACCAAAAATCGTTGTTTGTACGGCGAAAAAACGACATTAAAAAAGGCCCCGCAGGGCCTTTTATAGACATAATGTAGATTAGAACTGGTAAACCAGACCCAGTGCTACGATGTCATCGGTGCTGATGCCAGCATCACGAGTGAACTGGTTGTCATCCAGCAGGTTGATTTTGTAATCAACATAGGTGGACATGTTTTTGTTGAAGTAGTAGGTCGCGCCAACATCAACATATTTCAGGATATCCTGGTCGCCGTAGTTGGTGAGGCCATTGTTCAGGTCTTTGCCTTTGGACTGCAGGTAAGCCACGGACGGACGCAGACCGAAGTCGAACTGGTACTGTGCAACAGCTTCAAAGTTCTGTGCTTTGTTAGCCCAGCCCAGAGAGCCTGCACGCGTTGCGTTGTAGGTCTGGGTGTACTGTGCTGCCAGGTACACGTTGTTCGCGTCGTATTTCAGACCACCAGTGTAGGTTTCAGCACGGTCGCCGGTACCGAAGTTCAGCTTGTTCTGCTCGTCAGTACGTTTAGAACTGGTGACTGCAGTACCCAGCGCGAAGCCTTCACCGATATCATAAGTGATTGATCCACCAACGCCGTCGCCATTCTGACGCAGTGCATCACGACCGTTGCCGGTCACACCAGTCATACCTTCGCCTTCCGGGCTACCGTTTTTACCCTGGTACTGCAGGGCAAAGTTCAGGCCATCAACCAGACCGAAGAAGTCGGTGTTACGGTAGGTCGCGAAGCCGTTACCACGCTGCTGCATGAAGTTGTCAGAACCGTAGGTGTCGCCGCCGAATTCTGGCAGAACGTCGGTCCAGGACGTTACGTCGTAAACTACGCCGTAGTTACGACCGTAGTCGAAAGAGCCTACGTCAGCGAATTTCAGACCCGCAAACGCCACACGAGTCCAGGAGTTGTTCTCAGACTCAGGCGCGTTACCCTGAATCTGGTATTCCCACTGGCCGTAACCGGTCAGTTGGTCGTTAACCTGAGTTTCGCCTTTGAAGCCGATACGCATATAGGTCTGATCACCATCTTTAGAAGAGTCATCAGAGAAATAGTGCAGACCGTCGACTTTACCGTACAGATCTAATTTGTTGCCGTCTTTGTTATAAATTTCAGCCGCATTCGCTGCGCCTGCTACCAGCAGTGCTGGTACCAGGAGGGACAGTACTTTAACTTTCATGTTATTAACCCTCTGTTATATGCCTTTATTGCTTTTTTATGCCACTGCATACTGATTAAGGTCATTAACCAGTCGGCAACTTCATTCTCCGCAAAAACACAGAATAATCCAACACGAATATGATACTAAAACTTTTAAGGTGTTTCATTTATCGGCATAGATGTTTCTAAATGTTAATACAAGGGAACTTTTTTAAAATCAAAAAACAGTCGAAATAAGCACAAATAATCAAGAATCATTTCAATTTTCTTTAAAATCAATGCATTATACAAAAACATCTTATAGCACTGAATGACAAAACAAAATCTTCACTCGCAACTAAAATAGACCCGCTATCATCATTAACTTTATTTATTACCGTCATTCATTTATGAATGTCTGTTTACCCCTATTTCAGCCGAATGCTCAGCGTTCGGTTTTTTTTTACCCTTCTTTACACAAAGCTTACCTTTCTGTGCTACCGATGAAAAACTATAACGACTATTAACTATCTCGGGCGTCACGATCAGATATAAGTTTGATAAATAATTTCTTGTTATTTAATGCTAAATGTATACATTCCGTACGAATATTTGTACCCACCTTTATCCACTGTACACCTTTGCACCGCCATGACTGCAACAAAATCAGGCGCAAAGAATGCAGGCCAGGCGGCGCGGTGTAAGTGTGGTAATTCATACATTACCCTTTATACTGCCCTTTCATCTTTCGCGTCGTTTAACAGGTCATAAACACGAATGAGTCAGTCTGACACAACGGTTTCCACCCGATTCTCCCTGTTACCAGGAAGTATTACCCGTTTCTTCTTATTACTGATCGTTGTGCTGTTGGTGATGATGGGTGTTATGGTCCAGAGCGCCGTCAACACCTGGCTAAAGGATAAGAGTTATCAGATTGTCGATATTACCCATGCCATTCATAAAAGGGTCGATACCTGGCGATACGTGACCTGGCAAATCTATGACAATATTGCCGCTACAACCAGTTCACCAGGCGCAGATGGGCTACAGGAAACGCGTCTGAAACAAGATATCTATTATCTTGAGAAACCCCGCAGAAAGACTGAAGCGCTGATTTTCGGCTCGCATGACAGTTCTACACTGGAAATGACCCAGCGCATTTCAACGTATCTGGATACGCTGTGGGGCGCGGAGAATGTCCCATGGTCAATGTATTACCTGAATGGTCAGGATAACAGCCTGATCCTAATCTCAACGTTACCACTGAAAGATCTTACCTCCGGTTTTAAAGAATCGACGATTGGGAATATTGTCGATTCCCGACGCGCTGAAATGCTGCAACAGGCTAATGCGCTGGATGAGCGTGAAAGCTTCTCTTCTTTGCGCCGCCAGGTCTGGCAGAACGGACATTACTTCACGCTACGTACGACCTTTAATCAGCCAGGGCATTTGGCCACCGTTGTCGCCTTTGACCTCCCCATTAATGACCTGATCCCTCCCGGGATGCCGTTGGACGGTTTCCATCTGGAACCTGATGCCACCTCAACAACCGAGCATGTTACTGAAAAAGAGTCACCAGACAGCGTCAGTATCAGCTTCAACAATGGCAAGATTGAAATCTCTTCAGCGCTGAATTCAACGGATATGCGACTGGTATGGCAAGTTCCATTTGGCTCCTTGCTGCTGGATACGCTGCAAAACATTCTGCTGCCGCTGTTATTGAACATCGCATTGCTGGCCCTGGCGCTGTTTGGTTATACCACCTTTCGCCACCTCCCTGCCCGTTCGACTGAAGTGGCGCCAAATCTTGCGGCAAATAATGAGCTACGTGTTCTGCGCGCAATCAATGAAGAGATTGTTTCCCTTCTGCCGCTGGGATTACTGGTACACGATCAGGAAGCAAACCGCACGGTAATCAGCAATAAAATTGCCGACCACCTGCTGCCGCATTTAAATCTGCAAAACATCACCAATATGGCAGAGCAGCATCAGGGAGTGATTCAGGCCACCATCAATAATGAACTGTATGAAATCAGACTGTTTCGCAGCCAGATCTCCCCGAGAACGCAGATCTTTATCATTCGTGACCAGGACCGCGAGGTGCTGGTCAATAAGAAACTGAAACAAGCACAGCGGCTGTATGAGAAAAACCAGCAGGCCCGCGCGGCCTTTATGCAGAATATTGGCAGCGCGCTGAAAGACCCCGCGAAAACGCTGGCTGCTAATGCCGCCGCGCTCAATACACCAGACAGCCAGAAACTGGCCAATCAGGCCGACGTTCTGGTGCGCATGGTGGACGAAATCCAGCTAGCCAACCTGCTGGAGAACGATGCCTGGAAAGGTGAATCCACACTGTTTTCCGTGCAGGCATTAATTGACGACGTGGTTCCGGAGGTTCTGCCGGCCATTAAGCGTAAAGGGCTGCAACTGCTGATTAAAAATCACTTAAGCGCCCATGACGAACGCCGTGGCGATCGCGATGCCTTGCGCCGTATTTTGCTGCTGTTGATCCAATATGCGGTAACCACCACGCAGATTGGTAAAATCACGCTGGAAGTCGACCAGGATGAGTCAGAGGCCGAACGCCTGACCTTCCGCATTCTGGATACCGGGGAAGGCGTCACATTAAATGAAGTTGATAATCTCCATTTCCCATTCATTAATGACACGCAGGGCGATCGGTATGGCAAAGCCAACCCGCTGACGTTCTGGCTGTGCGATCAGTTAGCCCGCAAGCTTGGCGGACACCTGAATATTAAAGCACGGGAAGAACTTGGAACACGTTACATCGTCCATGTTAAAATGCCGCTGCACGATCAACATGCTGATAGTGAAGAGCGCCTGTTGGATGACGTCTGCGTAATGCTTGATGTCACCTCAAATGACGTACGTAGCATTGTATTACGTCAGCTGGAAAACTGGGGGGCAACCTGCATCACGCCCGATGAACGGTTGAATAGTCAAGAATATGATCTCTTTTTAACAGATAATCCGTCTAATCTTACTGCCTCGGGCTTGCTTTTAAGCGATGATGAGTCTGGCGTACGGAAAATTGGCCCCGGTCAGCTGCGCGTCAACTTTAATATGAGCAATGCTATGCAGGAAGCTGTCCTTGAGCTGATTGAAGAGCAGCTGGCACAAGAAGAGTTCCAGGAACTCCCCCTCGGCGGAGATGAAAACGCCGAACTTCATGCCAGTGGTTACTACGCACTCTTTGTAGACACAGTACCGGATGATGTTAAGAGGTTGTATACTGAGGCGGCTATCAGCGATTTCGCTGCATTAGCCCAAACGGCCCATCGCCTGAAAGGCGTGTTTGCCATGCTTAATCTGGTACCCGGCAAGCAGTTATGTGAAGCGCTGGAACATCTTATTCAAGAGAAAGATGCTCCAGGTATAGAAAAATACATCAGCGACATTGACGTTTACGTCAAGAGCTTGCTGTAGCAAGGTAGCCCAATACATGAACACTATGAACGTAATTATTGCCGATGACCACCCGATTGTACTGTTCGGTATTCGTAAATCACTTGAGCAAATCGAGTGGGTAAATGTTGTCGGCGAATTTGAAGACTCCACTGCACTGATCAACAATTTGCCTAAGTTGGATGCGCATGTGTTGATTACCGACCTCTCCATGCCGGGAGATAAATACGGTGATGGGATCACGTTAATTAAATATATCAAGCGTCATTTCCCGAGCCTGTCGATTATCGTTCTGACCATGAACAACAATCCGGCTATCCTGAGCGCGGTACTGGATCTCGATATTGAAGGGATCGTACTGAAACAAGGCGCGCCAACCGACCTGCCAAAAGCGCTGGCCGCGCTGCAGAAAGGTAAGAAATTTACCCCGGAAAGCGTGTCTCGTCTGCTGGAGAAAATCAGCGCCAGCGGCTATGGCGACAAACGTCTGTCACCGAAAGAGAGTGAAGTTCTGCGCTTGTTTGCCGAAGGTTTCCTGGTTACTGAAATCGCTAAAAAGCTCAACCGCAGCATTAAAACCATCAGCAGCCAGAAAAAATCGGCAATGATGAAGCTCGGTGTGGAAAACGATATCGCACTGCTGAATTACCTCTCCTCTGTGACGCTGAGTCCGTCAGACAAAGAGTAATTCTTTATCACGTCAAAATGCCTGATGGCGCTGCGTTTATCAGGCCTACGAATAAACAGCATCGTGCACGTTTCGTAGGCCGGATAAGACTAACGCCGCCATCCGGCTCTTTTATCCCCTATCCCCGCGTTTTTCTCACTCTTTCCGCATAGACCGCCAGCGTTTGCTTCAATACGTCTAAGGTCACCGGCTTGGACAGACAGCTATCCATACCTGATTCCAGACAACGCTGCTTCTCTTCGGCCAGCGCGTTTGCCGTTACCCCCACAACAGGCAGCGTTAACCCTAGCTGGCGGATACGCTGCGTCAGGCGATAACCATCCATATTTGGCATGTTGACGTCACTTAGCACGATATCGATATGGTTTTTGCTGAGTACGTTGAGCGCATCCACACCGTCATTCGCCGTTTTACACTGATATCCCAACGATCCCAGCTGATCGGCCAGTAAGCGCCGGTTGATAGGGTGATCGTCAACAACCAGGATCATCATGTCATCGTTCGTCGCACCGGCTTTATCCGGGGCTGGCAACGCCGTGGAGAGATCTTCACTCCCCAGCTCTACACTGTAGATATGCGCCAACAGCGCAGGCAGTTCGTGCGGTGACGCCACGCTGTGTACCCATTCTCCAGGCTCTCTTTCCAGCGGAATGCCAATATGGCGGCGGCAGAAAATTACCGCTGCCCGTCCCTGCCAGGCCTGTTCCAGCACATCGTCGGCCACCAGCAGGTCATCCGCATCGGGCTGTTGTCCCTCATATCGCAGCACCGTCATCCCGTTACGCGTCAGGCTGGATTCGAGAAATTGGTACAGTGACGCATTGCGTACTGCCAGCCAGCAACGCGTGCCAGCCAATCCTTCTACACCCTTTTTCAACGGATACTGTGCGCCATAAAGCGGAATACGCAGCGTAAAATGACTCCCCATTCCCGGCTCGGAATCGACGGAAATATCCCCATCCATCATGCTGATCAGTTTTTCACAAATCGCCAAACCGAGTCCCGTTCCCTGGAAATTACGCTGTACGCCAGTCCCCACCTGGAAGAAAGGATCGAACAACCGAACCACCTCTTTGGCAGGGATCCCTACACCGGTATCACGCACTCGAATGCTCAGGTAGTCGCCGCTGCACTGCACGTGCAGCACAATACAACCGGTATCGGTAAACTTGATTGCGTTACTCAGCAGATTAGAAATCACCTGTTGTAAACGCATCGGATCGCCATTCAGCGCCACGGGCACATCCGGGTCGATAAAGCAGTACAACCCCAACTGCTTGCGGACCACCAGCGGCAAATAGTTAGCCGTAATATGGTTCATGACTTCACGCGGTGAAAACTCTCGCGGCTCAATCTTCAGCTGTTCAGATTCAATTTTTGAGAAGTCGAGAATATCGCTGATAATTTTCAGCAGCAGGCTGGAAGAGTTATTCATCGCCGTTACCAGACGATCCACCCCACTCGGTAACTCTTTGGTTTGCAACAAATCAAGGTTACCGATAATGCCATATAGCGGTGTACGTAGCTCATGGCTCACCGTCGCAAGGAACATCGATTTGGACTGGCTAGCCTGTTCCGCCGCCTGCGCCATCTCCTGCAACGACTCTTCCATTTTAACGCGCGCACTGACATCAACCAGGACACAAATTGCCACGTTTTCATTGCGATAGCGCGAGTGCACAAAGCTGATTTGCAGATTGGTATTGTTGCTGGTTAGTACATCAACAAAATTGACCTGTTGGCCGCAAATAATTTGCGTTAACCGCTGACGGTCTTCATGCGTCAGCATGTTCAGATAGGTGTGCGCCAGTTCGTTACTCAGGATGTTAATCCCATCCATCGTGCGCAGAATACAAATACCCACCGGCGCAGAAGCTACGATTTTACGGTTAAACTGCTCATGTTCTTCCAGCCGCTGAGCATCGCTTTCCGCTGGAATAAAAATGCGCCGTTCATACATGCGCGTGAGCATAAACAATGCCGCGCCAACCAGCACGTTCAACAAGATAGCGTTCAGGATCATCATGCGGATCCGCTCCAGCACCAGATCGACCGGAACGGAGTACACGATGCTCAGGGAGGACGGAGGCAGATTCTTCTTCAACACCAGCTCGCGGAAACCCGGCGTGTAGCCAAACCAGGAGCGTTCCTGCATCCAGTGGGGCTCAGCCTTAATATTCCCTTCAGGGCCAGTGAGAGAAATTAGCGCATGCCCATTTTCGTCGAGGATGGTCACACCCATCGGTAAGCTGCCCGGCGTGAAGAAATTCTCCATGCGAATAGGCTGCTCTACGCCCAACAGCGCCTGGAGGCGATTGGCGAGGTAAACCGGCGTCAGCGCATAGAAATACCCTACTCCCGGACGCGGCCCCTGGCTGATCCAGAACAAGTTGTTGCCGTTTTCATCTTGCGTAGCATTGCGATACTTAATAATGCGCTCATGCAACGCCTTCAGGGCCTCGTCACGTTCGACAGGCATATCACGCAAGCCGAAATTGGCCATACAGAGGTTGTCGCTGCCAATCAGGAACACTCGATTTAAATCATAGGCGGCGGAAAAGTTGTCGCGCCAGTAGCGCATAAACCATGCCAGTGATTCCAGAGAACCTCGCCAGGCGTTGCCCATTACAGAACAGTCGGAGTCGGCAAACAGCGGCTCAAAATTAGGCACGACGGTTTTATCATCTCGCGCCCGCAGCGACATCACACCGTTTTCTGCCGTTAAGCGATTCTCGGCAATATATTTCAGCTCTTTAATGACATCAGATGTGCGCTGAATGTAGCGCTGGGCCTGATCGGAGCTGAGATTAAGTTCCTGATGGATCTCAGACTCTCGCTGGTGCAGCGCATTCACAATGTAGAACACGGAGGTGAACGCAATCAGACACCAGATAACGAGCGCCAACGCTCTGAACAGGTAGCGTGAAACTTTTAGGGTTGAATGAACGGAAGCAAGGTATTTCAAAGGGGCGAAGCTCCGCCTCAGGGCATTAATAGAGTGTGGTTAAGGTAGCGGTAAATGTCTTTTGTCGCAATGCCATTAAAAAAAGGGCCGGATTTCTCCGGCCCTTTTTATAGCGTCTTAATTACTCGTCAGCGTCATCCGCTGCTGCATCATCATCGCTTTCCGCTTCAGGTGCGATATCCTCGTCACCTTCAGCTGCGCTTCCGTCGATGGAATCGAGCTCTTCATCATCAACCGGTTCAGCAACGCGTTGCAGACCCACGACGTTTTCGTCTTCCGCAGTACGGATAAGGATCACACCCTGGGTATTACGCCCTACCACGCTGATTTCCGACACGCGAGTACGTACCAGCGTACCTGCGTCGGTGATCATCATGATCTGGTCGGTATCTTCAACCTGCACTGCGCCAACAACGGAACCGTTGCGCTCGGTAACCTTGATGGAGATAACGCCCTGGGTCGCACGAGACTTGGTCGGATACTCTTCCGCCGCCGTACGTTTACCGTAACCGTTCTGAGTAACGGTCAGGATCGCACCTTCACCGCGCGGAACGATCAGCGATACCACGCTATCTTTTTCCGCCAGCTTGATACCGCGTACACCTGTCGCGGTACGACCCATTGCACGGACAGCATCTTCTTTAAAGCGCACCACTTTACCTGCCGCAGAGAACAACATGACTTCGTCACTGCCGGATGTCAGATCTACACCAATCAGTTCGTCGCCTTCGTTCAGGTTAACCGCAATAATACCGGCAGAACGTGGACGGCTGAACTCGGTCAGCGCCGTTTTCTTCACGGTACCGCTGGCGGTTGCCATGAAGACGTTCACGCCCTCTTCGTACTCACGTACTGGCAGAATTGCGGTAATACGTTCGTTAGCTTCCAGCGGCAGCAGGTTGACGATTGGACGTCCGCGTGCGCCACGGCTTGCTTCCGGCAACTGATAGACCTTCATCCAGTACAAACGACCACGGCTGGAGAAGCAGAGGATCGTGTCATGGGTGTTGGCCACCAGCAGGCGGTCAATAAAGTCTTCTTCTTTAATGCGCGCTGCTGATTTACCTTTACCGCCACGACGCTGCGCTTCGTAATCGGTTAACGGCTGATATTTCACGTAGCCCTGATGAGACAAGGTTACGACAACATCTTCCTGGCTAATCAGATCTTCGATGTTGATGTCAGCGCTGTTCGCGGTGATTTCGGTACGACGAGCGTCACCGAACTGTTCACGAATCAGCTCCATCTCTTCACGGATAACTTCCATCAGACGATCGGCGCTGCCCAGAATGTGCAGCAGTTCAGCGATCTGTTCCAGCAGCTCTTTGTATTCGTCGAGCAGTTTTTCGTGCTCAAGGCCGGTCAGTTTCTGCAAACGCAGATCCAGAATCGCCTGGGCCTGCTGTTCAGTCAGATAGTACTGACCGTCACGCACGCCAAATTCCGGCTCCAGCCATTCAGGACGCGCGGCGTCATCACCGGCACGTTCCAGCATGGCGGAAACGTTGCCCAGTTCCCACGGACGCGCAACCAGCGCAGCTTTCGCTTCAGCCGGGGTCGGCGCGCGGCGGATCAGTTCGATGATCGGATCGATGTTCGCCAGCGCAATCGCCAGCGCTTCAAGGATGTGCGCACGGTCGCGGGCTTTACGCAGTTCAAAGATAGTACGACGGGTTACGACTTCACGGCGGTGACGTACGAACGCGGCAATAATATCTTTCAGGTTCATGATCTTCGGCTGGCCATGGTGCAATGCAACCATGTTGATACCGAAGGAAACCTGCAGTTGGGTCTGGGAATAGAGGTTGTTCAGAACCACTTCCCCGACCGCATCACGTTTCACTTCAATCACGATGCGCATACCGTCTTTGTCAGACTCGTCACGCAGCGCGCTGATGCCTTCAACGCGTTTGTCTTTTACCAGCTCGGCGATTTTCTCAATCAGGCGCGCTTTGTTTACCTGATACGGAATTTCGTGAACGATGATGGTTTCGCGACCCGTTTTGGCATCCGCTTCGACTTCCGCGCGTGCGCGAATGTACACTTTGCCACGACCGGTACGGTAGGCTTCTTCGATACCACGACGACCGTTGATGATCGCGGCAGTCGGGAAGTCCGGACCCGGAATATGTTCCATCAGCCCTTCAATGCTGATGTCTTCATCGTCAATATATGCCAGACAGCCGTTGATCACTTCGGTCAGGTTGTGCGGCGGAATGTTGGTCGCCATACCTACCGCGATACCGGACGAACCGTTCACCAGCAGGTTAGGAATTTTGGTCGGCATGACGTCAGGAATTTGTTCGGTGCCGTCATAGTTGTCGACGAAATCAACCGTTTCTTTTTCCAGGTCAGCCATCAGCTCATGGGCGATTTTCGACATACGGATTTCCGTATAACGCATCGCCGCTGCGGAGTCGCCATCGACAGAACCAAAGTTACCCTGACCATCTACCAGCATATAGCGCAAGGAGAATGGCTGCGCCATACGAACAATGGTGTCGTAAACGGCGGTATCACCATGAGGGTGGTATTTACCGATTACGTCACCAACGACACGGGCAGATTTTTTATAGGCTTTATTCCAGTCGTTGCCCAATACGTTCATGGCGTAAAGTACGCGACGGTGAACCGGTTTCAGGCCATCTCGGACGTCCGGCAGCGCACGGCCAACAATGACCGACATCGCATAATCCAGATAGGAGCTCTTCAGCTCTTCCTCAATGTTGACCGGTGTAATTTCTCTCGCAAGGTCGCTCATCTAACCGCTATCCCTCTACTGTATCCCGGATTCAAAGGTCGCAAATTATAACACATCCGTGCAGATTCAGGTAAATGGATTCCCCCAGACAGAGGCTTTATTCATCCCGTCAGGCTGATATACTCATTTGCATCGCAAATTTAGGAGTAGAAGCCCCAATGAATGCCGAAAAACCTCCGGTAGCTCACAACGTTGACCATGAAGAAATTGCCAAGTTTGAAGCAGTCGCGTCACGCTGGTGGGATCTTGAGGGTGAATTTAAGCCGCTGCACCGCATTAACCCACTACGTCTGGGCTATATTACTGAGCGCTCAGGCGGCCTGTTTGGTAAAAAGGTACTCGACGTCGGATGCGGCGGCGGTATTCTGGCGGAGAGTATGGCGCGCGAAGGTGCCACCGTCACCGGACTGGACATGGGTTTTGAACCGCTGCAGGTAGCAAAACTGCATGCACTGGAAAGCGGTATCCAGGTAGAGTACGTACAAGAAACCGTCGAAGAGCATGCGGAAAAGCATGCACATCAGTATGACGTTGTCACCTGCATGGAAATGCTGGAGCACGTGCCAGACCCACAGTCAGTGGTCAGAGCTTGCGCCAGGCTGGTCAAACCGGGTGGCGAAGTATTTTTCTCCACGCTTAACCGCAACGGCAAATCCTGGCTGATGGCGGTGGTCGGAGCGGAATATATTCTGCGCATGGTGCCGAAAGGCACGCACGATGTGAAAAAGTTTATTAAGCCTGCTGAATTATTAGAGTGGGTAGACCAGACCGTGCTGAAAGAGCGTCATATGACCGGCCTGCATTACAACCCCATCACCAACACCTTCAAACTTGGCCCGGGCGTTGATGTGAACTATATGGTACATACCACCGCCAAAGTTGATTAACCGCTCCTGTAGGCCGGATAAAGCGTGCAACGCCGCCATCCGGCATGCTTACTGGAACCATGCCTGATGACGTTTCGCTTATCAGGCCTACAAATCCTGTGCCAGATCATAAGAACTTTCCTTGCCTTAGATGAAGAAATCAGCACTCGATCAAATTTTCTATTTTTTTTCTCAATTATTGACATCCCCGCCAGGCCTTATAAGACGCGCACTTAGCGATTATCACCCTTTTGCAACCTCAATTTAACCTCAAAATCAACTCTTGTGCTGAAAAGAATCCCTACTAGAATACTCACCATATAGCGTCTATTTTATCAAACAACCCCTACATATAGTATTTATCCACAGACTTAGTCACAACATGACTCTGTGGATAATATGGGGGATATTTTTTCTTTCACGGACAGGTAAAAAACCACATGAATCAGAGTCTGCTGGTGACAAAGCGTGATGGTAGTACAGAGCGCATCAATCTCGACAAAATCCACCGAGTTCTGGATTGGGCGGCAGAAGGACTGAATAACGTATCGATTTCTCAGGTCGAGCTGCGCTCCCACATTCAGTTTTATGACGGAATCAAGACCTCCGACATCCATGAAACAATCATCAAAGCAGCCGCCGACCTGATCTCCCGCGAAGCGCCGGATTATCAATATCTGGCTGCCCGTCTGGCGATTTTCCATCTGCGTAAAAAAGCGTACGGTGAGTTTGAACCGCCAAAGCTGTTCGACCATGTCGTGAAAATGGTTGAAATGGGCAAATACGACAATCATCTGCTGGAAGACTACACGGAAGAAGAGTTCAAGCAGATGGACTCGTTCATCGTACACGACCGTGATATGACCTTCTCCTACGCTGCGGTGAAGCAGTTGGAAGGTAAATATCTGGTGCAAAACCGTGTTACCGGTGAGATCTATGAAAGCGCACAGTTCCTCTACATTCTGGTAGCGGCTTGCCTGTTCTCTAACTATCCGCGTGAAACACGTCTGCAATATGTAAAACGTTTCTACGACGCCGTTTCTACGTTCAAAATCTCGCTGCCGACGCCAATTATGTCCGGCGTGCGTACCCCAACGCGTCAGTTCAGCTCCTGCGTACTAATCGAGTGCGGCGACAGCCTGGACTCCATCAACGCAACCTCCAGCGCAATTGTGAAATACGTTTCTCAGCGTGCCGGTATCGGCATTAACGCTGGTCGCATCCGTGCGCTGGGTAGCCCGATTCGCGGCGGTGAAGCGTTCCACACCGGCTGTATTCCGTTCTACAAGCATTTCCAGACTGCGGTGAAATCCTGCTCTCAGGGTGGCGTACGCGGTGGTGCAGCCACGCTGTTCTACCCAATGTGGCACCTGGAAGTTGAAAGCCTGCTGGTCCTGAAAAACAACCGTGGCGTCGAAGGCAACCGCGTTCGTCACATGGACTATGGCGTACAGATCAACAAGCTGATGTACACCCGTCTGCTGAAAGGCGGCGACATCACCCTGTTTAGCCCGTCCGACGTCCCGGGTCTGTATGACGCGTTCTTCGCCGATCAGGATGAGTTCGAGCGTCTGTACACCCAATATGAAAACGACGACAGCATCCGCAAACAGCGCGTGAAAGCGGTTGAGCTGTTCTCACTGATGATGCAGGAACGTGCCTCGACCGGTCGTATCTACATTCAGAACGTTGACCACTGCAACACCCATAGCCCGTTTGATCCGGTTGTCGCGCCGGTACGCCAGTCCAACCTGTGCCTGGAAATCGCCCTGCCAACCAAACCGCTTACCGACGTTAACGATGAAAACGGCGAAATTGCACTGTGTACGCTGTCCGCATTTAACCTGGGCGCTATCGAAAGTCTGGACGAACTGGAAGAGCTGGCTGTACTGGCGGTACGTGCGCTGGATGCGCTGCTCGATTACCAGGATTATCCGATTCCGGCCGCCAAACGCGGTGCGATGGGTCGTCGTACGCTGGGTATTGGCGTGATCAACTACGCTTACTGGCTGGCGAAAAACGGTAAACGCTACTCTGACGGCAGCGCCAATAACCTGACTCACAAAACCTTTGAAGCGATTCAATATTACCTGCTGAAGGCTTCTAACGAGCTGGCAAAAGAGCAAGGCGCATGCCCATGGTTTAACGAAACCACCTATGCGAAAGGTATTCTGCCGATTGATACCTATAAAAAAGATCTTGATGCTATCGCTAACGAACCGCTGCATATGGACTGGGAACAGCTGCGTGAATCTATCAAGACTCACGGCCTGCGTAACTCCACGCTGTCAGCCCTGATGCCGTCCGAGACCTCTTCGCAGATCTCCAACGCCACCAACGGCATTGAACCGCCACGCGGTTACGTGAGCATCAAAGCATCGAAAGATGGGATTCTGCGTCAGGTCGTGCCGGACTACGAACACCTGCACGACGCATACGAACTGCTGTGGGAAATGCCAAACAACGACGGCTATCTGCAGCTGGTAGGCATCATGCAGAAATTTATCGATCAGTCGATTTCCGCCAACACCAACTACGATCCGTCGCGCTTCCCGTCCGGAAAAGTACCGATGCAGCAGTTGCTGAAAGACCTGCTCACCGCCTACAAATTTGGTGTCAAAACGCTGTATTATCAGAACACCCGTGACGGTGCGGAAGACTCTCAGGACGATCTGGTACCGTCCATTCAGGACGATGGCTGCGAAAGCGGCGCATGTAAGATTTAATCTTTTGCCGGGTGGCGTAACGCTTACCCGGCCTACAAATTAATTCGCGGTATTGTAGGCCGGATAAGCAAAGCGCATCCGGCAGTACATTCCAGACAGGATTCACATCAATGGCATACACCACTTTTTCACAGACGAAAAATGATCAGCTTCTGGAACCGATGTTCTTCGGCCAGCCGGTGAACGTCGCCCGCTACGATCAGCAAAAATATGACATCTTTGAAAAACTGATCGAAAAGCAGCTCTCTTTCTTCTGGCGTCCGGAAGAAGTCGATGTTTCTCGCGATCGTATCGACTTCCAGGCATTGCCGGAACATGAAAAACATATCTTCATCAGCAACCTGAAGTATCAGACGCTGCTGGACTCCATTCAGGGACGTAGTCCTAACGTCGCGCTGCTGCCGTTAATCTCGATCCCTGAACTGGAAACCTGGGTGGAAACGTGGGCGTTTTCTGAAACGATCCACTCCCGCTCTTACACCCACATCATCCGTAATATTGTTAACGATCCGGCGGTGGTGTTTGACGATATCGTCACCAACGAGCAAATCCAGAAACGCGCAGAAGGCATCTCCAGCTACTACGACGAATTGATCGAGATGACCAGCTACTGGCATTTGCTCGGTGAAGGTACGCATACCGTTAATGGTAAAACGGTTGTCGTAAACCTGCGTGAGCTGAAGAAGAAGCTGTATCTGTGCCTGATGAGCGTGAACGCGCTGGAAGCGATCCGCTTTTATGTCAGCTTCGCCTGCTCTTTCGCCTTCGCCGAACGTGAACTGATGGAAGGCAACGCGAAAATTATTCGTCTGATCGCCCGCGACGAAGCCCTGCACCTGACCGGTACTCAGCATATGCTGAACCTGCTGCGCAGCGGCGTGGACGATCCGGAGATGGCGGAAATTGCCGAAGAGTGCAAACAAGAGTGCTACGACCTGTTCGTACAGGCCGCGCTGCAGGAAAAAGAGTGGGCGGACTATCTGTTCCGTGATGGCTCAATGATTGGCCTGAACAAAGACATTCTGTGCCAGTACGTTGAGTACATCACCAACATCCGTATGCAGGCTGTTGGACTCGATCTGCCATTCCAGACACGTTCTAACCCGATCCCTTGGATCAATACCTGGCTGGTGTCTGACAACGTCCAGGTTGCGCCGCAAGAAGTGGAAGTCAGCTCTTATCTGGTCGGCCAGATCGATGCCGAAGTCGATACTGACGATCTGAGTAACTTCCAGCTCTGATGGGCCGCGTGACTCTGCGCATCTCTGGCACGCAGTTGCTGTGCCAGGATGAACACCCTTCCCTGCTTGCCGCGCTCGAGTCGCACGATGTTGAAGTCGAATATCAGTGTCGTGAAGGCTACTGCGGCTCCTGCCGTACCCGCCTGGTGGCGGGACAGGTTGACTGGATTGCAGAACCGCTGGCCTTCATTCAGCCCGGTGAAATATTACCGTGCTGTTGCCGGGCAAAAGGCGATATTGAAATAGAGTTATAGTGTTTAGTGAACTTCATGCGCGGAGACCAGTACCACGTCTCCGCGTTTTTTCATCTGCATGATATACAGCGCCCCGGCCAGTACCACCAGCAGCGCACCCACCAGATAAATCGCCCGATATCCCACACCCTCGACCATCATCCCCATGATAAACGCGCCGATTGCCATTCCTGCATCCATCGCATTGAAAAACAGCGAATTGGCGATACCAATTTTATGGGGTTCCACCGAACTAATAATTTGTGTCTGAAATACGGGTGTGACCGAACCATAACCGATGCCAATTAATCCACCGGAAATAATCATCATAATGCTGCCGTTAGTATAGCCAAGCGCCACCAGCCCGACGGTGAAAGCCAGCAAACACGGATAGACCACGTATTTCGGCCCTTTTTTATCACAAACATTGCCGGTAAAGGTTCGACAGATCATCAGGCAAATGGCATAACACAACAGGAAATTACTGGCGGCGGCCATCAGATCGAGCTCGCGCGCATACAGTGCGAGAAAAGCGGAAACGCCCGCGTAGGAAAAGGTCATGAAAAACGTCACCATCGCGAAAGGCAGTGCGGCGCGATCAAACATAGCAGCAAATCCCAGCTTCGGTTTTGAGCCGTCAGCATGACGGATAACCGGCGGTACGGCGACAATCAATGACAGGATAATACCCAGTACGGCAACCGCGCTACACAGCCAGAATGCAGTGGTAAAAGCTTCCCAGCGAGCCATGTTCAGCCCTACCCACGGCCCCACAACCATTGCCAGTCCCATGGCTAACGAGAAAAAACTGATGCCCTCCCCACGTCGGGAGGCCGGTATCAACCGCGCGGAAATCGTTCCTTTTACCGTGGTAATAACGCCAAACGTTACACCATGAAGCACCCGAATCAACAGCAGTGATTCAATTGAGTGGCAAACAGGATACAGCGCAGTGACCACCAAAAAGGCCAGAGAAGAGAGCACCAGAATTGTTTTATTCGAATATTTTCCTACCCATTGTCCCGCAAACGGGCGCACAACAATTGCGGCCCCCAAAAAGAAGGTGACTAATAATCCGGCCTTATCTGGAGTGGCATGCAGGCGATCCGAAATATAGATCGGCAACAGCGTGAGCAGGACATAAAAAACAAAAAATATAATAAAGCTGATTATCGTTATTGCCCAAAAATCTTTCGTCCACAGTTTTTCTTTCATATTCGACAACCTGTCCAGACGGCGCACGCAGGCAACGCTCAGCTCAACTGAACTACGGACAGGTGCGTCGAAGTGTGATTTTACGGTAGACCGCAAGTATAAACAGGTCCATTATATTAGAGAAATTAATAGTTTTAATATTATTGATTAGAGAGAGCTAATGACATTAACCCAGATCCACGCCCTGCTTGCCGTACTTGAGTACGGTGGTTTTACCGAAGCCAGCAAGCGGCTGTACATGACCCAATCCGCCGTTAGCCAGGCAATTTCAGCGCTAGAGGAAGAACTAGGGGTTGATATTCTTATCCGCGAACGCCGCAAAGACATTCAACTTAGTCCGGCCGGGAGTCGGATCGTTTCACACCTGCGGACGATCGTGTCTGAAACCAACGCGGTGAAAGAGATTGCCGAGCAAGAGCGACAAAACCCGGCCAGAACCCTGCGAATCGGCTGCTTTCCCAGCGCCTGTGCCTGTATTTTGCCCGGTATCATCCACCACTTCGAGCAGCACCACCCGCATATCAAAATTATCCCTTATGAAGAAAACAGCACGGCAATCGTTGATTCCCTGCGCAGTGGGGATATCGATGCGGGATTTGTACATTTCCCGGTAAATGGCATGTACTGCGTACCGGTGTATCGCGACAAATTTACCGTTGTAGTTCCTGAAAGCCATCCGCTGGCGGCCAATAGAACGATTTCAGTGGAACAACTGGTTGGAGAACCGCTCATTATCAGCAAAGGTCGCTATGAATTAAGCATCATGGCGCTATTTAAAGAGAAGGGAATTGAACCGGTCATTAAATACGAGTTTAACCATCCGGATACCGCGATGAGCTTTATTCGTCAGGGGCTGGGTATAGCGTTATTACCGGAATTAACGCTGAAGGCGGTTGGTGGGAAAGTACGCTCAGTCCCGCTGGAACCGACGTTCTATCGACAGATATCCTTACTGGCAAAAGAGCCGCCGGTGGACGGCAGCCCTTTATTTCTCCTGCAGGCATGTATGGAAACGTTGACAGCAGACGGCCTTATCTAGCAGTTAAAACGTTTCATCCATTAAGGCCTGTGACCGGAGGTGCATCACAGGCCTTACGCCATCACTCTTTATTCAAGAATTTCACTGCTTTGTCGGGGAAGTCGGTGAACAGCCCGTCCACGCCCGCCTTGTTATAAAGAATGTCATACAGCTGGTTTACGTCAGTGGTGTAATCCGGCAGTTGATCGGCGCGAACGGTATAAGGATGCACAACCATCTTATTCTGATGTGCGTCCTGCACCATGCCAGTTAACGAGATATTGCCCTTCTTCGACTTCTCATCAATCAGCATGTGATAGTCCGGCCCAATGCCGTCCGCATACTGCGCAACCTGCTTCATGGCACCCGGTTTAAACATCCAGTCGTAGTTGTAATTAATCCAACTACCGTCCGGCTTTTTCTCCTGGGTTTCATTCCAGTCAGTGTACGCAATCAACTGTACCAGATTGAGATCCATCCCCATCTTCGGTTCCAGTTCATTTTTAATGCGCTTCAACTCTGCAACATCAAAACACTGTAGATAGACCTTGTCGTTCTTGTCGGTATACCCGTACTTTTTCAGTACTTCCAGCGTTTTAGCCGCAATGTCCTTCCCTTCCTGGTGATGGAACCACGGCGCTTTCATTTCCGGGTAAATACCGATGTTTTTACCGGTGGAATGATTTAATCCCTGAACAAACTCAATCTCTTCTTCGAACGTGTGCACGCGGAAATCAGATTTACCCATCGGGAAGCGCCCTGGGTAGGTCTGGACCTTTTTGCCATTTTCGATATCGAAGCCTTCGGTGAATTTCAGCGATTTAATTTCATCCAGCGTAAAGTCGATGGCGTAGTAACGCCCATCTTTACGCGCACGATCCGGAAAACGCTCGGCAACATCGGTGACGCGGTCAAGATAGTGGTCATGCAGGACGACCAGATGGTCATCCTTGGTCATAACCAAATCCTGCTCCAGATAATCCGCCCCCTGGGCATAGGCCATCGCCTTTGCTGGCAGCGTATGCTCCGGCAGATAACCGCTGGCGCCACGATGCGCAATCACGATTTTATCTGCGGCAACCGCCGCGCTGCTGACCACCATACCTGTGAGCATCAGCGCCACGCTGAGACTTTTCAATGTGGTTTTCATCTATTAGCCCCCGTTACGCTTCAGTTCCATCTCTTCGTGATGGCGTTTTTCACCAATCATGACGACTACCAGCAGAATAACCGCCAGCACGCTACCGCCAATCATCACCATAAAGCCGCCGTCCCAACCGAAGAAGTCAACGGTGTAGCCAACAATGGCGCTCGCGGCCACAGAACCGCCGAGATAACCGAACAGACCGGTAAAGCCAGCCGCCGTTCCCGCCGCTTTTTTCGGTGCCAGTTCCAGCGCGTGCAGACCAATCAACATTACCGGGCCGTAGATCAGGAAGCCGATGATGATCATACAAGCCATATCCACGTTCGGGTTGCCTGCCGGGTTCATCCAGTAAACGATGGTCGCAATAGTTACCAGCGTCATAAAGAACACGCCGGTAGCGCCACGGTTACCACGGAAGACTTTATCCGACATCCAGCCGCACAGCAGCGTGCCCGGAATACCCGCATACTCATACAGGAAGTAGGCCCAGGATGATTTGTCCAGTGCGAAATGCTTCACTTCTTTCAGGTAGGTTGGTGACCAGTCCAGGATGCCGTAGCGCAGCAGATAAACAAACACGTTGGCGATAGCGATGTACCACAACAGTTTGTTCGGCAGTACGTACTGCATGAAGATCTGCTTCGCAGTCAGCTCTTCTTCCGCTTTCTCGGTGTAATCGTCCGGATAGTCGTTCTTATACTCTTCGATAGGCGGCAGACCACAGGACTGCGGTGTATCACGCATCAGGGCAAAAGCAATCAGCGCGACGACGATCGCACCGAAAGCAGGCATATACAGCGCCGCTTTCCAGTCATTGAACCAGGCCATACCCAGCAGGAACAACAGCGGAGGCAGACCGCCACCCACGTTATGCGCACAGTTCCAGACGGAAACAATGCCTCCACGCTCTTTCTGCGACCACCAGTGCACCATGGTACGGCCACACGGCGGCCAGCCCATCCCCTGGAACCATCCGCAGAGGAACAGCAGCACAAACATAATAGCAATGCTCGATGTCGCCCACGGCACAAAGCCCATGAACAACATCACAGCGGCGGCCAGTATCAGACCGGCTGGCAGGAAAACGCGCGGATTCGAGCGATCCGAAATGGACCCCATGATGAATTTCGAAAATCCGTAAGCAATGGAGATACCGGACAACGCAAAACCCAGATCGCCACGCGAGAAACCTTGTTCAACCAGATACGGCATCGCAAGGGCAAAGTTCTTACGTACCAGATAGTACGCGGCATAACCAAAGAAAATCCCCAGAAAAATCTGCCAACGTAATCGACGATATGTCGGGTCGATCTCCGCTGCAGGTAAACGCGCCGTGTGTGACGCTGGTTTAAAAATGCTCAACATAGTGTAGCCTCCGTGGCCGTCTTTCATTCGAAGTAAACACTGCAGTTCGTCATTACTACCCTACCGCTCCCAGTGTGGCCGCGATGTTAAGGAAAGATACATAACAAAAATGTGAAACGCAGCACATATTGTTACAGATTTATGACAAATGTTCATAAAGGCGCACGAAATCACGTTTCATTTTCGAATAATGAGCGATTATGCGCGAAATCAAACAATCCATGTTTTTTATGTGGCTAAATGATAAAAAACGAACTGTGAGGAAAAACAATGAAAACTCGCGACTCGCAAGCAAGTGACGTGATTATCATTGGTGGAGGAGCAACAGGTGCAGGGATCGCACGTGACTGTGCGCTGCGCGGGTTGCGCGTCATCTTAGTGGAACGCCACGATATCGCCACAGGTGCGACCGGACGCAACCACGGCCTGCTGCACAGCGGTGCACGCTACGCCGTCACCGACGCTGAATCTGCCCGTGAGTGCATCAGCGAAAACCAAATTCTGAAACGTATCGCCCGTCATTGCGTTGAGCCAACGGACGGTCTGTTTATTACTCTGCCGGAGGATGAGCTTTCCTTCCAGGCCACCTTTATTCGCGCCTGTGAAGCGGCGGGGATTCGCGCAGAAGCGATTGACCCTCAGCAGGCACGTATTATCGAACCTTCTGTGAATCCACAGCTGATTGGTGCAGTAAAAGTACCAGACGGCACGGTCGATCCTTTCCGCTTAACAGCAGCTAACATGCTGGATGCGCGTGAGCATGGCGCGGTTATCTTAACGGCGCATGAAGTGACGGGACTGATCCGCGAAGGCGCAACGGTTTGCGGCGTTAACGTGCGCAATCATCTGACAGGCGAAATACAGTCCCTGCATGCACCGGTTGTCGTCAACGCCGCTGGGATCTGGGGTCAACGCATTGCGGAATATGCCGATCTGAGCATCCGTATGTTCCCGGCCAAAGGTTCGTTGCTGATTATGGATCATCGCATTAACCAGCATGTCATTAACCGCTGCCGTAAGCCCTCTGACGCCGATATTCTGGTGCCTGGCGATACCATTTCACTGATCGGTACCACCTCACAGCACATTGATTACGACGATATCGACAGCAACCGCGTCACCGCAGAAGAGGTCGATATTCTGCTGCGTGAAGGCGAGAAGCTGGCGCCGATTATGGCGAAAACGCGCATTTTACGCGCCTATTCTGGCGTACGCCCGCTGGTGGCTAGCGACGACGACCCAAGCGGTCGTAACGTCAGCCGTGGGATTGTACTGTTTGATCACGCTGAACGTGACGGACTGGAAGGGTTTATCACCATTACCGGCGGCAAACTGATGACCTACCGCCTGATGGCGGAATGGGCCACCGATGCCGTTTGCCGTAAGCTGGGCAATACCCAGCCTTGCACAACGGCAGACACCGCGCTGCCTGGCTCACAGGAATCTACCGAGCATACGCTTAAACGCGTGATCTCATTGCCAGCTCCACTGCGCGGCTCGGCGGTCTACCGTCACGGCGATCGCACCCCTGCGTGGCTTAGCGAAGGCCGCCAGCACCGCAGTCTGGTCTGTGAATGCGAAGCAGTCACCGCAGGCGAAGTGCAATACGCCGTCGAGAATTTAACCGTCAACAGCCTGCTCGATTTGCGTCGCCGTACCCGTGTTGGAATGGGGACCTGCCAGGGCGAATTGTGTGCCTGTCGCGCCGCAGGTTTGCTGCAACGTTTCAATGTCACTACCGCAGCGCAGTCCATTACCCAGCTTTCCGACTTCCTCAACGAACGCTGGAAAGGCGTGCAGCCTATCGCCTGGGGAGATGCGCTGCGCGAAAGCGAATTCACGCGCTGGGTTTATCAAGGGTTGTGTGGTCTGGAAAAGGAGCACCAGGATGAAATTTGATACCGTCATTATCGGCGGCGGCCTCGCCGGACTGCTATGTGGCCTGCAACTGCAAAAAAGCGGACTGCGCTGCACGATTGTTACCCGCGGCCAAAGCGCCCTGCATTTTTCCTCCGGCTCACTGGATTTGCTCAGCAGCTTACCCGATGGTCAGCCGGTGACGGATATAGAAGCGGGTTTGAATGCGCTGCGCACTCAGGCACCCGCACATCCGTATAGCACCATCGGAACGCAGAACGTTCTGGAACTGGCCCAACAGGCGCAAAATTTACTGGAAGAATGCGGAACGCATTTGCAGGGCAAAGTGCATCAGGCACATCAACGTGTTACCCCGCTGGGCACCCTGCGCTCAACCTGGTTAAGTTCCCCGGAAGTGCCGGTCTGGCCGCTGTCCGCGCAGCGTATCTGCGTTGTAGGGATTAGCGGGTTACTGGATTTTCAGGCGCATCTCGCCGCGGCGTCATTACGCCAACGCAATCTCAGCGTCGAGACGGCAGAAATCGAGCTACCGGAGCTGGATGTCCTGCGTGATAACCCAACCGAGTTTCGTGCCGTTAATATTGCGCGCCTGCTGGATAACGAAGATAAATGGTCGCTGCTCTATGACGCATTGCTGCCAATGGCAAAAACCTGCGACATGATAATCATGCCGGCATGCTTTGGTCTGGCCGATGAGCGGCTCTGGCAGTGGCTTAACGAGCGCCTCCCCTGCTCGCTGACACTGTTACCGACCCTACCACCTTCGGTACTGGGCATGCGTTTGCACAACAAATTACAGCGCCAGTTTGTGCGCCAGGGCGGTGTGTGGATGCCGGGTGATGAAGTGAAAAAAATCACCTGTCAGGATGGCGTGGTCAGCGAAATCTGGACCCGAAATCATGCCGATATCCCCTTGCGGCCACGTTTCGCCGTGCTCGCCAGCGGCAGTTTCTTCAGCAGCGGGCTGGTCGCCACGCGTGAGGCAATCCACGAACCAATCCTGGGACTGGATGTACAGCAAACAGCTACCCGCGCCGAGTGGTATCAGCGTGATGTTTTCAATCCACAACCGTGGCAACAGTTTGGCGTAACAACCGATACCGCATTGCGTCCATCACTGGCGGGAAAAACGATAGAGAACATGTATGCCATCGGTTCCGTCCTCGGCGGATTCGACCCTATCGCCCAGGGTTGCGGAGGCGGCGTGTGCGCAGTTAGCGCCTTACATGCCGCGCATCATATTGCGAAACGTGCAGGAGGACAGCAATGAGCGACACACGTTTTGAAAGTTGTATCAAATGTACGGTGTGCACCACCGCCTGCCCGGTAAGCCGCGTCAATCCGAGCTACCCGGGCCCTAAGCAGGCCGGCCCGGACGGTGAACGTCTGCGCCTGAAAGATGGCGCGCTATATGACGACGCGCTGAAATACTGCATCAACTGTAAACGCTGCGAAGTGGCCTGTCCGTCAGACGTGAAAATCGGCGATATCATCCAGCGCGCGCGCGCCAAATACGACACGACGCGCCCATCGTTGCGTAACTTTGTCTTAAGTCATACCGATTTAATGGGCAGCGTATCCACCCCCTTCGCCCCAATAGTGAATACCGCCACCTCATTAAAACCGGTGCGTCAGTTGCTGGATTACGCGTTAAAAATCGATCATCGCCGTACGCTGCCGAAGTACTCCTTTGGCACCTTCCGCCGCTGGTATCGCAGCGTTGCCGCACAGCAGGCGCAGTATCAGGAACAGGTCGCCTTTTTCCACGGCTGCTTTGTGAATTACAACCATCCCCAGCTCGGCAAAGACCTGATCAAGGTGTTGAATGCGATGGGTACTGGCGTGCAACTGCTGAGTAAAGAGAAATGCTGTGGCGTGCCGCTGATTGCCAACGGTTTCACCGATAAAGCGCGTAAGCAGGCAGTAAGCAACGTGGCCTCACTCAGGGAGGCGATTGATGGCAAAGGCATTCCGGTGATCGCCACCTCATCAACCTGTACCTTTGCGCTACGTGATGAATATCCGGAAGTGCTGGATGTCGACAACTCAGGCCTGCGTGAACACATTGAACTGGCAACCCGCTGGCTGTGGCGCAAGCTGGATGAAGGTAAAACGCTGCCGCTGAAAACGCTGCCGCTGAAGGTGGTCTATCACACGCCATGTCACATGGAGAAAATGGGCTGGACGCTCTATACGCTGGAGCTACTGCGACAAATTCCAGGGCTGGAGCTGACGGTGCTGGATTCTCAGTGTTGCGGGATTGCCGGGACTTACGGCTTTAAAAAGGAAAACTACCCGACATCACAATCGATTGGCGCACCGTTATTCCGCCAAATTGAAGAAAGCGGCGCTGATATCGTCGTCACCGACTGCGAAACCTGTAAATGGCAGATTGAGATGTCAACAAGCAAACGCTGCGAACATCCTATCACCCTGCTTGCCAAAGCGTTAGGTTAACTCTGTTGCCCGGTGGCGTTTGCTACCGGGCATTTTTGCGTAGCCCGTTCCGCTTAATTGAATACGTTGCAGTCGGACGTATTTATCTCTGATTCACCCACGCAAAGAACCCATTTCCCGCATGCAGCGCATATTAAAAGTGGATACCGTCACGCCATCTTCTCTTTCTGGTGACGGACTACCATGGCTAAATCCACTACATCTACACCACATGGTGCCGTTTTTAAAAAGATAATGTCTTACCCTGAGATGGCTCGGGATTTTCTGGATATACACCTTCCTATCGCATTACGTGAGATATGTGATTTACAAACGCTGAAGCTGGAGTCCACCAGTTTTATCGAACAAGATCTCCGCGCATACTACTCCGACGTAGTGTGGTCACTAAAAACCCGCGAAGGTCAGGGCTATATTTATTGTGTTATTGAACATCAGAGTACCGCGGTACCGCATATGGCATTTCGCCTGATGCGTTATGCCACCGCGGCGATGCAGCATCATCTTGATGCCGGGAATAAAACGCTGCCGCTGGTGATCCCCATGTTATTTTATCACGGTCAACAAACTCCCTATCCCTGGTCGCTCAACTGGCTGGATGAATTTGATAATCCGCAACTGGCGCGACAACTGTATTCAGAGGCTTTTCCGCTGGTCGACATTACCGTAATACCTGACGATGAAATCGCGCAGCATCGCAGGGTTGCGCTGCTTGAGTTGATGCAAAAACATATCCGCGATCGTGATTTAATGGGGTTAGTGGACCGCCTGGTCTCGCTATTAGTTACAAGCACTGCTAATGACAGCCAGCTACAAACGCTATTTAATTACCTGATACGGTACGGCGACGTTTCTCGCGTCAGCGAGTTTATCCGCGAAGTTGCCGAACGATCCCCCCATCACAAGGAGAAGCTGATGACAATTGCAGAGAGACTCAGGCAGGAAGGCCACCAAAATGGACTGCAAGAAGGGATACAGCAAGGGTTAGAACAAGGAATGCAAAAAGGGTTAGAACAAGGGGTGCAAAAAGGTACGCAAGAAGAAGCCTTACGTATCGCTCACATAATGCTGGAACAAGGTATTGATCGTGATTTAGTTCAGTTAATTACCGGGCTATTGCCTGGCGATACCACCGCATGAGCCAGATTGGGAAGGCATTTAGCCTTCCCAATCAATGATTAAATCGTCAACGACTCAACCACTTCAATCCAGCCGTGTTCGCTAGCGATATCCTGATTGTTAAGCCAGCGGCGCAGCATATTTAGCGCCATCATCGCGCACACTTCCTGACGAATCGCCAGGCTGTAGCGATTTGCATTCAGCCGTACGCGCAAAGCATGCGTCCCATCAGGCGTGGCCAGCGCAAAGTTAATATGTTCGTTTTCGAAAGCCGATATTGCGAGTGCCAATCCAGCATAATGCTTACTGCGTCGCTCGGTTATCCAATGCGCCGTTTGCGCCAGCGTTTCTTCCTGAGGCGGAACCACTTCACTCGCCAACAGTGGCGCATTCGCACGAGAAAGCTGCAATGCCACCAGGCCACCGGTGAATTGTTCGCTCAGCGTCAGGCTGTATTGCCGTTCTTGCAACGTGCGGGCGATTTGCGCGGGTAAGCCTTCCGTACCTTCAAAAATCATATTCTGCCCGGCAACCCGCTTAACTTCTGGCCACAGCGCCAGCATCGCTTCCCGTTGGGAATCCGGACCGGTCAGCTTCAGCTCAATAATTGGCATTGAGGAGCGATAACCCATTGTTACTCCCGGAGGCAACGGCAGCGGATCCAGACTCTGCGCCAGGTCGCTTTCAGAACGGCCAAAGGTGGTTAATCGCAGGCATAACGGGGGCTGAGCCAAAGAGAAACGCTCACGCAAACGAGGCAGGATCTCATGCTCCACCATGACTTTGAATTCTGACGGTACACCTGGTGTAAAGAACATCAGGCAGCGGTTAAGCTTCAGGGCGAACCCACACGCGGTACCCACCGGATTATTGATAAACTCAGCGCTGGCCGGAAGTTCAGCCTGTTTGCGGTTGCTTGGCGCCATCACGCGGCCACGATCGCGGAAATATCGCTCCATCTCGGCCAGCCATGCTTCATGCAGCACCAACCCTTCGCCTTTTGCCGTTGCCGCTGCCAGCGCGCTCAAATCATCGCTGGTAGGTCCCAGACCGCCATTAACGATCAGTACATCGGCGTGCTCGCTACGCTCACGCAAAACGGCGACCAAATCGTTAAGATTGTCACCTACCGTGTTGCGGCGTGTTAGCGGTAAACCCTGATTAAAGAAAAAATCGGCCAGCCAGGCGGCATTGGTGTCGACGATTTGTCCGTGCAACACTTCATCCCCTGTGGATAGCATCTCCACGTTTAACATCGTGTTCTCCTGCTTTTATGATGAAAACACTATAACGCATGGAGGGGGGAAGGCGCGACTGAACGCCGCGCCAGAAATGTTAGAAGCTGGCGTTAACCCCAACGTACGGGCCATCAGCAATCGCGTTATCACGGTTGCCGTCTTTGCCTGCCAGGTTCAGGTAACGATAACCGGCTTCAATGCTCAGCGGACGCAAAATGGTCAGACGCGCACCGGCATTCGCTTCTTCATAGCTGTCGATACCGCTGGAAAGTGAATCAGGAGAGTAATAATACTCACCAAACAGACGGAAGCTATCGCCAATCGGCCATTGTAAACCACCACCGACAGCGGCAGCATAGCCTTCATCGCCATCGTTTGGATTAGTATAAACACCTTTACCACCAACGGTCGCCATCAGCGGCCCCAGTGGGATATTCAAACCTAAACCCAGCCCGGCAACATCACCGTCGTCATCGTTATGCATCCAGTTACCGCTGACGGCCAGACCAGTACTCTCAGTGCCCATACCGAATCCCAGGTTAGTGTAGTCTTCGCCAGCCTGGCCGCTGATGCTAATCGCGCTCGCCGACGCGGAAACAAACAGCATTCCGGCAAAACCCAACATTAAACTTTTTTTCATTTTCTATCCTTTCCAGCAAGAATCAAAACATAGCCCCAAAACCGATGAATTGTACTGTCAGATGGCGAGGAATCAATGAGCTAAAAAAGCGATGCAATGACATATTGTAACTAAATACTACTCAGAAGATGTGGATAAGGTTAAATTCTTGTGTCATTTGTACATGTGAGCGTAGCAGAGGGTCGTTTTCAACAAACATCCTGTTTTCCCAACCAAAGTGGCGTTATTCATTGATGAAGCATTTTTTCTAGCGTCAGCAAAAGGTAAGATGCGTGCATGATGGAATTTTCTCTACCTCCCCTAAAGGACTGAACTTATGCGCCAAAGAACGATTGTTTGCCCATTAATTGAAAACGATGGCTGTTATTTGCTGTGCAAAATGGCTGACGACCGCGGTGTGTTTCCCGGTCAGTGGGCGCTTTCTGGCGGCGGTGTTGAACCAGGCGAACGTATTGAAGAAGCTCTGCGCCGTGAAGTGAGGGAAGAGCTGGGCGAACAGCTGGTGTTATCAGAAATTACCCCCTGGACCTTCAGTGATGATATCCGCACTAAAACCTATGCTGATGGCAGCCAGGAAGAGATTTACATGATTTATCTTATTTTCGATTGTGTCGCGGCGAATCGTGAAGTGAAGATTAACGAAGAGTTCCAGGCGTTCGCCTGGGTTAAACCGGAAGATCTCAGTGCCTACGATTTAAATATCGCCACGCGTAAAACGTTAACCTTGAAAGGGTTACTGTAGGTTATCATTTTAATAACGGCATAAAATTAATATTCTGAATAGCGGCATTGCACTCATCAACTTATAGCAAACAGCAATGTCGCAAAAAAAACCAAAAAAAAACTTTAATTTCATTAATATAAATAAAAATAACTCTATTTAGCTGTCGTTCCAAAACCTTAAACTCTTAAGGATAAATTAACCTTCAGTCATTAACCTTTGTAGCCTGATGAAATAATTAACGACGCCCCTGTTTATCACTAAAAATAAAACTTCGGTGGCGTTAAATGGCTTGAAGGAATAATGATGTCTGACTTTTTGCCTTTCTCTCGCCCGGCCATGGGCGCTGAAGAACTTGCCGCAGTGAAGGCGGTTCTGGACTCTGGATGGATAACCACCGGCCCGAAAAATCAACAGTTGGAAGAGGCTTTTTGCCAGCTCACGGGGAATAAGCATGCCGTCGCCGTTTGCTCCGCCACTGCAGGAATGCACATTACGCTGATGGCGCTGGGCATTGGTGCGGGCGACGAGGTCATTACGCCGTCGATGACGTGGGTTTCTACCCTCAACATGATTGTTTTGCTGGGGGCGACGCCCGTCATGATCGATGTCGACCACGATACGCTTATGGTGACACCTGAGCAAATTGAAGCCGCTATTACCCCACGAACCAAAGCCATTGTTCCAGTACATTATGCTGGCGCCCCCGCCGACCTCGACGCAATTTATGCCATTGGCGAGCGTTATGGAATCCCGGTAATAGAAGACGCAGCCCATGCCGTAGGGACATTGTATAAGGGCCGTCATGTCGGTGCTCGCGGCACGGCAATCTTCTCGTTTCACGCTATTAAAAATATCACCTGTGCGGAAGGTGGACTGATCGTTACCGACGACAGCCAGCTCGCTCAGCGGCTTCGCAGCCTGAAGTTTCACGGTCTGGGCGTTGATGCTTTTGATCGACAAACCTATGGCCGGGCGCCGCAGGCCGAAGTACTTGCGCCAGGATACAAATACAACCTCACAGATATCAATGCCGCCATCGCGCTGGTACAGCTGAATAAGCTGGGACAACTGAATTCACGCCGGGCGCAAATTGCCCAGCACTATCAAAAAGCGCTGGCCGATACGCCATTCCAGCCGCTGAGCCTACCGCAGTGGTCGCACGTTCATGCCTGGCACTTATTCATCATTCGTGTTGATGAAACGCGCTGCGGGTTGAGCAGAGATGCCCTGATGGAAACGCTGAAGACCAAAGATATCGGCACCGGTCTGCATTTTCGTGCGGCCCATACGCAAAAATATTATCGCGAACGCTTCACTACCCTTTCGCTCCCAAATACTGAATGGAACAGCGCGCGCATCTGCTCGCTGCCGTTATTCCCTGACATGACCGATGATGACACTCAGCGGGTCATTACGGCGCTTCGCGAGATAGCAGGACAATGAGCATGTTTGAAGCCACACCGATTAAAAAAGTCTCGGTTGTTATTCCCGTTTTTAATGAACAGGAAAGCCTGCCAGAGTTAATCAGACGCACCAGCGCCGCCTGCGAAAAATTGGGCAAAGACTATGAAATTCTGCTCATCGACGACGGCAGCAGCGACCGTTCCGCTCAGTTGATGATGGACGCCTCTCAGGCACCGAACAGCCATATTGTCTCAATTTTACTGAATCGCAACTACGGGCAACACTCGGCGATTATGGCCGGTTTCAGCCATGTCACCGGAGACTTGATCATCACGCTGGATGCCGATTTGCAAAACCCGCCGGAGGAGATCCCACGGTTGGTCGCCACTGCAGATGAGGGTTTCGATGTGGTAGGCACGGTACGCCAGAACCGTCAGGATAGCGTATTTCGTAAGACCGCCTCACGAATGATCAACCATCTGATCCAACGAACCACCGGTAAAGCAATGGGCGACTACGGCTGTATGCTACGCGCCTATCGCCGTCACATCGTCGATGCCATGCTGCATTGCCAGGAGCGCAGCACCTTTATCCCTATTCTGGCCAACATTTTTGCCCGTCGCGCCACGGAGATCCCGGTACATCATGCAGAGCGTGAATTTGGTGACTCCAAATACAGCTTCATGCGTCTGATCAACCTGATGTATGACCTGGTGACTTGCCTTACCACAACACCGCTTCGCATGTTGAGCCTGCTGGGCAGCGTGATAGCTGCCACGGGCTTTACCTTATCAGTCCTGCTTGTTGTTCTGCGCCTGACGCTCGGCCCACAGTGGGCAGCGGAGGGGGTATTCATGCTGTTTGCCGTCCTGTTTACCTTTATCGGCGCACAGTTTATTGGCATGGGTTTACTCGGCGAATATATCGGTCGCATCTATAACGATGTCCGCGCCCGCCCCCGCTATTTTGTTCAACACGTTATCCGCCCACAAACTACGCAGTCAACCGAGGAAAACCGCGCATGAAAGCCGTCGTATTTGCCTATCACGATATGGGATGTCAGGGTGTCCAGGCCTTGTTGGATGCAGGTTATGAAATCGCTGCCATTTTTACGCACACCGACAACCCGGGTGAAAAAGCGTTTTTTGGATCTGTTTCCCGCCTCGCGGCCAGCGCCGGTATTCCGGTTTACGCCCCAGACGAGGTTAATCATCCCCTGTGGATTGAGCGCATTAGCCAACTGGCACCCGATGTTATCTTCTCGTTCTACTATCGCCATTTACTGAGTGATGAGATCCTCAGTCTTGCCCCTAAGGGTGCATTTAATCTGCACGGCTCGCTGCTGCCGAAATACCGTGGTCGCGCGCCATTGAACTGGGTATTGGTCAATGGTGAAACCGAAACGGGCGTCACACTTCACCGCATGGTCAAACGCGCGGATGCCGGTGCTATTGTTGCCCAGCAACGTGTCGCTATTTCACCGGAAGACGTGGCGTTAACGCTGCACCATAAATTGTGTCAGGCAGCACGTCATCTGCTGGAGCAGACACTGCCGGCCATCAACGCGGGAAGTTACTCCGAATTCCCTCAACAGGATGTAGATGCTACCTGTTTTGGTCGCCGTACGCCGGAAGATAGCTTCCTCGACTGGAACAAACCTGCCGCGGAGTTACATAACCAGGTCCGTGCCGTCAGCGATCCGTGGCCGGGCACATTTAGCTATGTTGGCACACAAAAGTTCACCGTCTGGTCATCGCGCGTTTGCACAAACGACATTGCGGCCCAGCCGGGCACCGTCATCTCAGTGTCTCCTTTACTGATCGCCTGTGTCGATGGTGCACTGGAGATTATTACCGGACAAGCTGGCGATGGTATTGCAATGCAGGGTTCACAACTGGCGCAAGTTCTGGGTCTGGTGCCAGGTTCTCGCCTAAACAGCCAGTCAGTGACCACCAGCAAACGCCGTACTCGCGTACTGATCCTCGGCGTTAACGGCTTCATTGGTAACCATCTGACCGAGCGCCTGCTGCAAGAAGATAATTACGAAGTGTATGGACTCGATATTGGCAGCGACGCCATTGGGCGTTTCCTGCAACATCCGCGATTCCATTTTGTCGAAGGTGATATCAGCATTCACTCCGAATGGATTGAATATCATGTGAAAAAATGCGACGTTGTGCTGCCGCTGGTGGCGATCGCAACGCCTATCGAATATACCCGCAACCCGCTGCGCGTATTTGAGCTCGATTTTGAAGAGAACCTGAAAATCATTCGTTACTGCGTGAAATACCGCAAGCGCATCATTTTCCCGTCAACCTCCGAAGTCTACGGCATGTGTACCGACAAAGTCTTTGATGAAGACAGTTCGAATCTGATCGTCGGTCCGGTCAATAAACCACGCTGGATCTACTCCGTATCCAAGCAGCTGCTGGACCGTGTTATCTGGGCGTACGGCGAAAAAGAGGGATTGCGCTTCACCCTGTTCCGCCCGTTTAACTGGATGGGACCGCGTCTGGACAGCCTTAACGCCGCGCGTATCGGCAGCTCACGCGCCATTACACAGCTGATCCTCAACCTCGTGGAAGGTTCACCGATTAAGCTGATTGAAGGCGGTAAGCAAAAACGCTGCTTTACCGACATTCGCGATGGTATCGAAGCTCTGTACCGCATCATTGAAAACGAAGGCGGCCGCTGTGACGGTGAGATTATCAACATCGGTAATCCACAGAACGAAGCAAGTATTCAGGAACTGGCAGAAATGCTGCTTTCCTGCTTTGAAAAACATCCGTTGCGTAACCACTTCCCGCCGTTTGCCGGTTTCCGTGACGTCGAAAGCAGCACCTACTACGGTAAAGGTTATCAAGACGTTGAGCATCGTAAGCCTAACATTCGCAATGCAAAACGCTGCCTGAACTGGGAACCGACCATTGAGATGCAGGAAACGGTAGAAGAGACGCTGGACTTCTTCTTACGCAGTGTGGATATCACGGAACACACATCATGACCAAAGTAGGCTTGCGCATTGATGTCGATACATTCAGGGGGACGCGCGAAGGCGTGCCCCGCCTGCTGGAGACATTAAACCGACATAACGTTCGGGCAAGTTTTTTCTTTAGCGTTGGGCCTGACAACATGGGACGCCATCTCTGGCGTCTGGTGAAGCCACAATTTCTGTGGAAGATGCTGCGTTCAAACGCAGCATCACTCTACGGATGGGATATTTTATTGGCGGGAACCGCATGGCCGGGAAAAGAGATTGGCCAGGCCAACGCGGCAATCATTGCACAAACCGCCCAGATTCATGAAACCGGTTTGCATGCCTGGGATCATCACGCCTGGCAGGCGCGAAGCGGAAACTGGAATGACAAACAGCTGATTGATGATATTTCGCAAGGTATCACCACACTTGAAGCCATCATCGGTCAGCCAGTCACCTGCTCTGCCGTTGCCGGATGGCGTGCCGACAACCGTGTCGTCCATGCCAAAGAAGCATTCCATCTGCGCTATAACAGTGACTGTCGAGGAACGTCGTTATTTCGTCCGGTGCTGGAATCCGGGAAAACGGGGACGCCGCAAATTCCCGTCACCCTACCAACATGGGATGAAGTGGTTGGTCAGGAGGTCCAGGCGGTGGACTTCAACTCCTATATTCTCTCCCACATCCAGATGAGCAGAGGAACACCGGTGTACACCATTCATGCGGAAGTTGAAGGCATCGCCTTTCATCAGAACTTTGACGAGCTGCTTACTCGCGCCGCGGACATGGGGATGACATTCTGCCCGCTTGGCGAGCAGTTACCTGACGACATCAGTACGCTGCCGTTAGGACAGATCGTACGTGGAAAAATACCCGGCAGAGAGGGATGGCTCGGCTGCCAACAACCGGTGAGTGTGACACCATGAAACCTGCTGCCCGCTACACTCTGGCATTTATCGCTTTAATCGCACTGTATTTTATTTTACCTATCAACAGCCGTATGCTCTGGCAGCCTGATGAAACGCGCTATGCTGAAATCAGCCGGGAAATGCTCAACTCTGGTGACTGGATCGTTCCACACTTTTTAGGGCTGCGTTATTTTGAAAAACCAATTGCCGGATACTGGTTGAACAGCATCGGACAATGGTTGTTTGGCGCCAATAATTTTGGTGTCAGAGCGGGTGCTATTTTTGCCACTTTGTTGACCGCATTACTGGTAGCCTGGCTTGCCATGCGACTGTGGCATGATAAGCGTACCGCCGTACTCTCCTCCGCTATCTTTTTAACGTTTTTTTCGGTTTACAGCATCGGCACCTACGCGGTACTTGATCCCATCATAGCGCTTTGGCTGATGGCGGGCATGTGCTGTTTTTGGGAAGGCATGCAGGCCACCACCAGAACACGCAAAATCATCGCTTTTTTGTTGCTTGGGCTGACCTGCGGTATGGGTGTAATGACCAAAGGTTTTCTGGCACTCGCCGTCCCTGTGCTTAGCGTATTACCATGGGTTTTTGCCCAAAAGCGTTGGAAAGACCTCATTCTCTACGGTCTGCTGGCGGTGATCGGCTGCATCGCGATCGTACTACCGTGGGGTATAGCGATTGCACAACGCGAGCCGGATTTCTGGCATTACTTCTTCTGGGTTGAACATATTCAGCGCTTTGCGCAGGATGATGCCCAGCATAAGGCTCCTATCTGGTACTACATCCCGATATTTGTGGCAGGCACATTACCGTGGCTCGGTCTGCTTCCCGGCGCGCTGCGTACGGGCTGGCGTGAGCGGGATGTTCCGCGCAGTGCTCTGTACCTGTTAAGCTGGATTATTATGCCAATTCTGTTTTTCAGCATCGCGAAAGGAAAACTGCCGACCTATATTCTTTCCTGCTTCGCGCCGCTGGCGATATTAACGGCGCGCTTCGGCCTGCAGGCTGCGGAAAAAGACTCAGCATCCCTGCGCATCAATGGCTGGATCAACGTGCTATTTGGTGTCGTCGGCATCGTCGCTACGTTTAATGTTTCCACGCTGGGACCATTGAAGACGCCGGTCTGGTCGCATATCGAAACGTATAAGGTTTTTTGTGCCTGGGGCATCTTTATCATCTGGACGATTTTTGGCTGGTATACGCTAAATAACCGCGAGAAGAACTGGAAATTCGCAGCACTATGCCCATTAGGGCTGGCGCTGTTATTTGGCTTCTCCATTCCTGACCGGGTGATGGAATCTAAACAGCCGCAGTTTTTTGTCGAGATGACCAAAGAATCGCTGGAGCCGAGCCGTTATATTCTCACCGACAGCGTTGGCGTCGCTGCGGGACTGGCCTGGAGCCTGAAGCGCGACGACATCATGATGTACGGACAAACGGGCGAGTTAAAATACGGCCTCAACTACCCGGATGCTCAAGGCCGCTTTGTCAGTCGGGAGAATTTTGCCGACTGGTTAGCGCAACATCGACAGCAAGGAAACATTACGCTCGTGCTCTCGATTGATAAGAATGAAGATATTAATCAGCTTGCCATCCCTCCCGCTGACTACATTGATAATCAGGGGCGTCTGGTCCTGATTCAGTATCGGCCCAAATGATCTGGATAGCCTTAGTCCTCGCCAGCCTGCTCAGCGTCTGCGGCCAGCTATGCCAGAAGCAGGCGACCCGACCGGTGTCTGTTTGTGCGCGAAAACGCTACATTACGCAATGGATTGGGCTTGCTCTGGCAAGCCTCGGTCTGGCCATGCTGCTATGGCTGGCGGTTTTACAAAACATTCCTGTCGGTATTGCCTATCCCATGCTGAGTCTTAACTTTGTATGGGTAACTCTCGCGGCATGGAAAATCTGGCGCGAACCCGTCACAACCCGCCACTGGCTGGGCGTTGGGCTGATCATTACCGGCATATTTATTCTTGGGAGCGCAGTGTAATGGGCGTATTTTGGGGATTATGTAGCGTGATGATCACCTCCATCGCCCAGTTGAGCCTCGGCTTTGCGATGGATAATCTGCCGCCAATGCTGCAGCCGCTGGCGTTCATCTCTGCCGTATTCTCTGTCAGTATCGGAGCGTTTGCTTTATATGCCGGATTGACAGGGTATTTACTGTCAGTGATTTGTTGGCATAAAGCCCTACACCAACTCGCGCTGAGCAAAGCCTATGCCCTACTCAGCCTGAGCTATGTGCTGGTGTGGGTTGCCTCAATGATCCTGCCCGGCTGGCAGGGAACATTTTCAGTGAAAGCGCTGGCAGGGGTACTGTGCATCATGGCAGGGTTAATGACGATTTTTCTGCCTTCACGCAAACACCTGTCCTGAGATTATTTATCTTTAGACAGTCGTAACAGACGTTCCCATTCATCACAAATGTACTGTCTGGCATCAATGATCTTAATCACCCGAGATGTATCGCGGTTAATACAATACTGAGCATCCTTCAGCGGCGAAAGAAGATCGCCGGGCTTAATCCGCTCAGATGATTGCGCCTGGGCAAGCATCTTGAGCGAACCACCGCTATCGCAAAGTACGATATAGAGCCTCCCTGCTTTTTTGTGACAGCAGGTCTTCTTCACATGCCATTCCATAGCGCACCTATTGTTAATAAATTTCACAATAGGTTACACATTAGCTCATAAACAAAAGGACAATAGCTGCGGAATGACAATAACGAGAAATAATATTAATGTTTTCTTAATGTTAATGATGAAGCACTTACCCAATCCAATAACGCACGGCGCGAAATTTTAATTCCTCCTGCTTTGAGCTCGGGCGGCAATGTTAGCCAACAAATCGGCTGCTGAAAGCGGGCTAGCTTATCTTTTACCCACTCTTCGAGATTAGTTTCTCCAGCATTAGCGTCATACTCAATGACAGCCACCGGGCGATGGCCAAACTCTTTGTCTTCTATCGGAACAATGAAGGCTTGTAGAACATGCGGATGCGCTGCAATCACGCGTTCCACTTCTTCCGGCTGTATACCTTCCCCGCCGCTAAAAAACAGATTATCCATACGACCGACAATCGTTAACTTGCCGTCCTTTAGCACGCCGCGATCGCGGGTTGCAAACCAGCCTTCCGCGTTCACTAAAGGAATAAGCTGTCCGTTACGCCAGTAACCTTGCGCCATGCTGGCGGCACGCAGCCAGACTTCATCATCAACGATTCTTACCTCTCTGCCCGCCAGGGGGGAACCCACATCTGCCAGACCATCAGCCTCTTTCGCACAGACCGTAGAAGCAAACTCCGTTAATCCGTAACCGCACCAGCAACGAATCCCTTGCTCGCGCGCTTGCTCCGTCAATTCAACAGGAATTGCCGCACCTCCCAGCAGTACCGCTTTGAGTGTGACCGGCGTGTTGTTGACCAGCAAGCGCCACAGCTGCGTGGGCACCAGTGAAGCGTGGGTACATCCAGCCAGCATTTGCTCCAGCGGCTGCTTGTCGCGCACGGTCATTCGCGCTCCGGCGAACAACCAGCGCCACAAAATACCCTGACCGGAAACATGAAACAGCGGCAGCGAGAGCAGCCAGTCATCCTCAGCACCAAACGGCATTAATGACAGTACGCCCTTCGCGCTTGCCAGATGCGCCTGACAGGTATGAACAGCCGCTTTTGGCAATCCGGTAGAACCTGAAGTTAACGTCATCGTGCTCAAACGTTCAGGCAACCACGCAGCGGCGCGATCGCCTGGTAACGACCGCATCTGCAACGGGCTGAGTTCCGGAAGTGCGATAGCGGCCTCCAGATCCAGCGCAAAACGTAGCGTTAAGTCCGGGATAAGCGCATCAAGCAGCGGCTGAGGCAACTGTGGGTTCACAGGTAAAACCCGCGCCCCACATTGCAGCAGCGCGAGCCAGGCCAGCAAAGCGCGTGGATGATTCCAGGCGCGAAGCAGAACACCATCGCCCTCTTCCACGCCCTGAGCGGCAAAACCGCAGGCCAGATGATCTACACGTGTGCAGAGATCGCTCCAGCTTAATACCTCATCGTTGAGGCGTAAGGCTGGCGCCTTCGCACGAACCTGTCGCCAGTGACGCCACGGCCAGTCACGGAACTGCACCAGGCCCGATAAGCTCACGCTATCGGGCATTTCCTGCTGGGTCATAGCAGACGTTCCAGCGCATCAACGTCGATACACGGCAACGTGCTACCCGGCCAGGTGCGTACCTGCTGGCACTGCATCAGACTCAGGGTATCCAGACCCGGAATGGTCTGCGGCGTTAGCCAGGCGGCAATTCTCGCCAACTGGGTTAAGCCCAGACTCGACTCGATTGACGAACTGATAACGGCAGTAAGACCAAGCGCATGCGCCGCAGCCACCTGTTCACGGACTTTATCGAGACTGCCGGTCAGCGTAGGTTTGATAACCACGGCCTTGACGCCCTCTTCAGCTTCGAAGGTGAAATCTGCTTCACGCAGACTTTCATCCCAGGCGATGGCAATGCCGGTTTCACGCGCGAAGGCACGAGAATCATCGCGGGTTTTGCACGGTTCTTCGAGGAAGGCAATACGTCCGCGATACTCAGGATTAACGTATTTCGCGAACTGCTGAGCTTTCAACGGCGTCCAGGCCCGGTTGGCGTCAAGTCGCAAATGCAGCTCCGGGATCGCCTCAAGCAGCAGATTGGCTACCATGCCGTCGCGGACCGCTTCATACAGACCGACCTTGATCTTCGCCACTTTTTCGCCCGGCATATCCGCCAGTTGTAGCACCAGATCGTCAGGATCGCCGGTACACAGCGGCGCAGCACGATAGTCCGCGTCCTGTGGCAATACGCCAGTCAGTTCGGCCAGCGCACAGCTTACGCCAAAGGCGACCGAAGGCAGTTGCGGTAAGGAGTCATCCCCTTGCAACCAGCCTTTCACCCAGGCCAGCAGCTCGGTTTGTGCCTCTTCCCAGCTTTCCTGACTGAAGCCCGGCAGTGGGGAAATTTCTCCCCACCCTTCGCGCTCGCCGTCACAAAGACAAACGTACAGCCCGTCACGCGTTTTTAACCGCCTGTCGCGCAGAATCACCCCCGCGTCCATGGGGATCTGCCAGCGGTATACCTGCGCGCTACGCATTACGGATTCCGTTTGAATTTGCTGAAATCAGGCTGACGTTTCTGGTTAAAGGCGTTACGGCCTTCCTGACCTTCTTCCGTCATGTAGAACAGCATAGTGGCGTTACCTGCCAGCTCCTGCAGGCCAGCCTGACCATCACAGTCGGCGTTCAGTGCGGCTTTCAGGCAGCGCAGCGCCATTGGGCTGTTTTGCAGCATTTCACGGCACCAGCGTACGGTCTCTTTTTCCAGATCCGCCAGCGGAACCACGGTGTTGACCAGACCCATATCCAGCGCCTGTTTCGCATCGTACTGACGGCACAGGAACCAGATTTCACGCGCTTTTTTCTGACCGACGATGCGCGCCATGTAGGAAGCGCCCCAACCGCCGTCGAAAGAACCGACTTTCGGGCCGGTCTGACCAAAGATGGCGTTTTCAGCCGCAATGGTCAGGTCACACATCATGTGCAGCACATGGCCACCGCCAATGGAGAAACCTGCAACCATCGCGACTACCGGTTTCGGACAGGTACGAATCTGGCGCTGGAAGTCCAGTACGTTCAGGTGATGCACACCGGAGTCATCCTGGTATCCGCCGTAGTCACCACGCACTTTCTGATCGCCGCCTGCGCAGAACGCTTTGTCGCCAGCACCGGTCAGAATAATTACGCCGATGTTGTCATCATAGCGGGCATCCGCCAGCGCCTGGATCATCTCTTTCACGGTGACCGGACGGAAGGCATTGCGTACCTGTGGACGATTAATAGTGATTTTTGCGATACCGTCGGTGGATTTCTCGTAAAGAATGTCGGTATAGCCTTCAGAGCAATCGTGCCATTCTACCGGTGCGTAAAGCATTGTTTCATCAGGATAGATCATAAAATGTCCTATAGTCAGCGACGCAGAATCTGAGCCAGACAGTCCACTACGCCCGCGGGGTTGTCCCGATGCGCGTTGTGTCCGGCATTACGAATCACATGGTTTGGTACTGATATTTCCGCCGCCAGAGCGCGGAATTTTTCGTCACGTTCACCACATAAATAATAAAACGGAAATGTGCGCGTCGTGAGTTGCGCACGTAAATCAGGCTGTACGGCAAGCGAGGTGGCCTCCAGCATTGCCGCCAGCGTTTGCCCATTATTCTGGCTACGCAGAGCGACCAGCGCCTCTCTTTGTGCCGCGTTCAGCGAGGAAAAAACGGGCTGTTGATACCAGTCATTAAACACCTCACGTAGCGGCTCTGCGCGAAAACGCGCAGCCCAGCGGCCATCCGAGAGACGACGCTGAACGCGCGCCTCCTCGCTTTGCAAGCCGGGATGTCCGCCTTCAACCACCAGACCACAAAGCCCAGGCATCTCCTGACAGGCCGCCATCATGGCGACTCTGCCGCCAAGAGAGTATCCCACCAGCCAGTAGTTAAGCATGTTGTAACTAAGTAGAGTATTACGCAGCAAAACGCTGACATCATCGAACCCACTCACGCCGATGTCAGCGGAGCCACCGTGTCCCGGCAAGTCGATGTATAGCCGCGAATAATCCTGAAACGCTTCGCCGACCGTCTGCCATTCCTGGCAATCGCCAGAGAAACCGTGCAGGAAAACCAGCCAGGGAAATCCCGTCTGCCCCTCTTTCGCCTGCGCATGCAGGATCATAGATGACTTACCTGCGCCAGCAGTTGCTGCAAGGTTTGCGCCCCGTCAGTTTCGTTCACCACCAGCTCAATCACCGTGGCCGCAGGTGTACGCCACGCGTTAGTCAACGCGCTCTCCAACTGCTCCCAGTTTTCCGGGCGCTGGTATTTAAGGTTAAACATGGCGGCAGCATGCTCGAAATGTACGTTCTGCGGCATCAGATAGAACCGTTCGCGTTCGCTGGCTGGTGTCGGCAGCAGGGAAAAAATCTGCCCGCCGTTATTATTGACCACTATCAGGACAAACGGTGCAGAAACCTGGCGCAATAACGCCAGCGCATTCAGGTCATACAATGCAGATAAATCGCCAACAATCGCCAGCGTCGATTTCGCGCTGGCACGCTGTACACCAGCTGCCGTTGACAGCAGGCCGTCAATACCGCTCGCGCCACGGTTGCTATAGACCGGGTAACCAGCCGGAAGCTGCGACAGAGCATCAATCAGGCGTACCACCAGACTGTTACCCACGAACAGCTGCCCCTGCTCCGGCAAGTAGTCGCGGATACGGTGGGCTAATTGCGCTTCACCAAACGCCTCACGACGGGCTTCTACCGCCTGCCAGGCCTGTTGCGCCAGACGAGGGATCTCCATACACCAGGGATGACGTTTCTCCGCCGGATGTAGCTCCAGCCAGTCGCCAACTTTCGCCACCAACCTGCGGCCGCGATGATGGGCCGGATCGAGGCGGCCTTCGATATTATCGACAATCCAGTATTCCTGCGGATCGCAGCTGGCCTGCCATTGCAGCAGACGTTTTCCAGTCAGGCTGCTACCAAGCTGCACCACAATCTGCGCCTGCTGCAATTCAGCTACAGCTTTCGCATTTCCCAGCCACAGGTCGGCGCACGGCAGCGGTTGTCCGGTTTGCGACAGAACATCGCCAATCAGCGGCCAGCCTAACGTCTGCGCCCACTGCGCAACCTTCTTACCTTCTTCCGCGCTCATGCGGCCCGCAATGACTACGCCGCGTTTTTGTCGCCAGAAAAACCAGTCGCGTTGTTTGTCGCTTTCCAGCCGACGCGCTTCTCGCAGCCAGGGTTTATCATCCTGCCACCAGTCGCCGAGGCGCTGCTGCCAGGCAATCCCCGTTTCGTCCATATCACCATACAGCGGTTCCGCAAACGGGCAATTGATATGAACCGCCCCGCTATGCAGGGCAGCTAACGCATTATCAATAGTGGACACCAGCCAGCTTGCCGGAATGTCCTGAGTAGGACGCGGTAAAGAGAGCGTTTGCGATGGATGCGAGGCAAACATTCCGGCCTGACGAATCGCCTGGTTCGCGCCACAGTCGATAAGCTCTGGCGGTCTGTCAGCGGTAAGTAAAATCAGTTTTTCACCGGTCAGGCCCGCTTCAATCAACGCGGGATATAAATTCGCCACCGCGGTACCGGACGTCACAATCACGGCGACAGGCTGCCGGCTGACTTTTGCCAGACCTAAAGCCAGATGCCCAAGACCGCGCTCGTCAAAATGGGTGTGGTGGATGAATGCGGGGTTTTCCGCTGCCGCCAGCGTCAACGGTGTAGAACGAGAGCCAGGGGCAATGCAGACATGCCTGACGCCGTGGCGAGTGAGTGCTTCCAGAATGACCGCCGCCCAGCGTCGGTTAAATGCGCTTACTGACATGAGATTGTCCGGTATCAATATTGCGACACAGTATAGAGAATCGAATAAATGGATTTTTGATATGAATCGGAAATATACACGAAATCACTATCCTTCCATCTGTAATAAAGTACGTAACCCTGCCGCTTTATTGTCTATTTCTTGCCATTCCTGCTCAGGATCTGAGCCACGTACAATCCCTGCCCCGGCATACAGGCGTACCACGTTTGCGCTAATTTTCGCTGAACGCAATGACACACAAAACTCGCTTTGGCGCAAAGAAAGATAACCCGCTGAACCGGCATACCACTCGCGTTCAAAGGGTTCATTTTGTTGGATGAATTCACGCGCCAGCTCACGCGGAATACCGGCAACTGCCGCCGTGGGCTGAAGCTGCATCAGGCAAAGCATATCGTCGGCCTGATTCAGTTCCGTCCAGATGCAACGGCGCAGGTGCTGCACTTTACGCAGCCTGAGCACCTGCGGTGGCAGCACATCGAGAGTTTGCGTACAGCCTTGCAGACGCTGGCAAATATCTTCGACCACCAGCATATTCTCGCGCTGATTTTTATCATCTTTCATTAGCCAGTCGCCCAATTGCCAGGCCCGATGATCCTCAGGGTGATTGGCCACGGTTCCGGCCAGCGCCTCGGTGCGCAGCGCCGTATCACGTCGTCGATACAGACGTTCAGGAGAAGAGCCAAGAAAAGCGGTGTCGGCGGAGAATGCCATAAAGAAATGGTAGCAGTTCAGATTTAAGCGACGGCTGGAAGCCATCACGGCAGCGGCATTAACCGACTGAGAAAACTGTAAATCGGTCGCCCGCGCCAGCACGACCTTATCGAGGTCTTCTCCTGCGATCGTTTGAGTGGCGAGTTTTATCAGGTCTATCCAGCCAGCTTTCTCCGGCCAGTGCTGTTCTCCCGTCAAATTCAAACGCAATGCAGGGAGCGGTTTTACGGGAGCAAGCGATGAGATGAAGGCGATCGCTTGTGTAGCGTCTTCACGTAGCGACACGTCGCTATAGAGATGTAAGCGTAAGCTCGCCACTCCGGCGCAACGTCGCCACTCCAGCCGCGGCAGCAGTAAATTGCCACGCTGAGGCTCAAAGGCATTCAGGCCCCAGATGCGCAGGTCGGGATGATTATCATGCTGATGTAAAAATTGCTGTGCTGATTCCAGCGAGGAAAATTCGGCGACGGCCCCTAATACGGCGGCTTCTTCATCGCCGTTACGCTGCTGCCAGTAAAACTGGGGCCAGACGGGTTGACTGGCCAGCCATCCTAAAGCGTCAAACGCATCATTCAGTGGAAAAGGTATATCGTAAATACGAATTCCAGGTGCTGCTGGCATCTCTTGCGATAAATGACGCATCAGACTTTCCAGCGCAGTAGTGATTGAATGCACGCGGACCTCTCCCTGTTAAAAACCTCTCATTATACGGGGTACTGAGCAGAAAAAGCAGTACCCCCAGTTAGGGAGTACGTACAAATGCGATGACAGAACGGAATTTATCGCCGCGCTAACAATAATCCCATCACTAAACCGACTGTGGCGCCAACGCCGATTCCGCGCCAGGGTTTTTCGTGCACATAGTCATCCGCCCGACAAACGGCTTTTTTCGCACGGTAATAGTAGCTATCAGAAGCATGGCTGACGCGATTTCTCACCTCTTCTAACGCCCGCTCTGCCCGCGCTTTTAACTCAAGGTATTTTTGATCTGCTGGGTCGCCAGAAGAACGCAGCACCTCTTCCAGCGTTTCACTTAATAATTCCAGATCATCATCGATACGTGATTCATAAGAATGAAAAGACATTATATTCTCCCTTTCTATTGACGTACCCGCTAACTATAGACAACCAGGACTGATTGCGCCTGTTTACGCCTGATGTGCTTCCCGCGCCATTCCGACGTGTGGAATACCATCTTCGTCATAGATATCCGTCACCGGAACAAAGCCAAAGCGCGCATAGAACGATTGCAGATGCGCCTGCGCGCCCAGATACAACGCCTTGTGTGGCCAGTGTTGCGCGCAGGATGCCAGCGTCTGGGCCATTAGCTGTTGCCCCAGTTTTTCACCACGCAGCGCTTCGCTTACAATCACCCGACCAATCACTACCGGCTCCAGCTCGTCATCGCTTTTCAGAATCCTCGCATACGCCACCAGCTCATCGTTATGCCAGCCCAGAATATGCCGATTCTCTCCAGCCAAGTCATCGCCATCCACATCCTGGTACGGACACTGTTGCTCAACTACAAACACCGCGCATCGTAGCTGAAGTAATGCGTACAGTTGTTGGGTACTCAGCTTTGCATGGTGGAGATCTTGCCAGTGAATCATTGTCTGCCCCTATGTTGTGATAACCTGAACACCCTGCCTTATTGATGGCGAAAAGTGTAACGCAAAGATGGAATTACTATTTTTAGGCACGTCTGCGGGAGTCCCCACGCGCTCACGCAATGTAACGGCAATTTTACTGAATCTGCAACACCCGACTCAGGCGGGGCTGTGGCTTTTTGATTGCGGCGAAGGGACGCAGCATCAGATGCTCACCACGCCTTTCAATCCAGGAAAACTCGATCGTATTTTTATCAGCCATCTGCACGGCGATCACCTGTTTGGTTTACCGGGGCTACTATGCAGTCGCTCAATGGCCGGCAATGTCCAGCCTCTGACGCTCTACGGGCCAAAAGGGTTGCGAGAGTTTACCGAAACCGCATTGCGTCTGAGCGGCTCCTGGACCGATTATCCGCTGGATATTGTAGAAATCACCGCGGGTGAGATTGTGGATGACGGCCTGCGAAAAGTAACGGCTTACCCGCTGGCGCATCCGCTGGAATGCTACGGTTTTCGCATTCAAGAGCACGACAAACCGGGGGCTCTTGACGCCAATGCCCTGAAGGCGGCAGGTGTTAAAGCGGGCCCGTGGTTTCAGGATTTGAAAGCTGGGAAAACCATCGTGCTGGAAGATGGAGGTACGATCCACGGCGCCGACTTCCTCGCCCCGGCCACCAGGGGAAAATCAGTCGCTATTTTCGGTGACACAGGACCCTGCGCGTCCGCCATTGAACTGGCTCGAGGTGTAGATGTCATGGTACACGAAACCACGCTGGACGCTTCAATGGAGGAAAAAGCAAACAGTCGCGGGCACAGCTCAACCCGACAAGCCGCACAGCTGGCGCTGGATGCCGGAGTGGGACGTCTGATAATGACCCACGTTAGCTCACGCTACGATGAAAAAGGCTGCCAGCGCTTACTCGCAGAGTGCAAAACAATATTTCCAGACACGGCACTGGCTCACGATTTCGCCATTTTCACCGTTTAACGCTCTATTTTTCCGCCTCAGTGCCGATAACAGTGGAAAGGCTGGCTTTCACACTGAGGACAGGATGAACAATTTCCAGAAAGATATTGATGACAGGACAAACCTAACCCTGTCTAACCGTTTTGAACTGCTGCTGTTTCGCCTCGGAAAATCTGTTGAGGAGCAGAAATCAGAGCTGTTTGGCATCAACGTATTCAAGCTGCGTGAAATCGTGCCGATGCCGACCTTTACGCGTCCGGCGGGTATGAAGGCCCCGTTACTGGGTATGGTTAATATTCGCGATCAGGTGATCCCGGTGATTGACCTGCCCGCCGTCGCGGGCTGTAAGCCAGAGACCGGACTCAACATCCTGTTGATCACAGAATATGCCCGCAGCGTCCAGGCGTTTGCTGTGGAGTCAGTGGAAAACATTATGCGCCTGGACTGGCAACAGGTGCATACCGCCGAGAAAGCCGTTAATGGTCGCTATATCACCAGTATCGCTTGCCTGGACGACAACAAAGAGACCAACAACCTGGCGCTGGTGCTCGACGTTGAGCAGATCCTGTACGACATCGTACCGGCGAACCACGACCTGCGCGCAACCGATCTGAAAACCAATAAATTCAACATAACGCCGGGTGCGGTGGCGATTGTGGCTGATGATTCCAAAGTGGCCCGCGCAATGCTGGAAAAAGGGCTTAACGCCATGGAGATCCCGCATCTGATGCATGTAACAGGTCAGGATGCGTGGGAAAAAATACAGCTGCTTTCCGCAGAAGCGCTGGCGGAGGGCAAGCCTGTCAGTGAGAAGATCGCTCTGGTTCTCACCGATCTCGAAATGCCGGAGATGGACGGTTTTACGCTTACCCGTAAGATAAAAACCGACGAACGTCTGAAGAAAATCCCGGTCGTTATCCACTCTTCGCTTTCCGGTAGCGCGAACGAAGATCACGTTCGCCGAGTAAAAGCGGATGGCTACGTGGCCAAATTCGAAGTCAATGAGCTTTCTTCAGTGATCCAGGAAGTGATGGATCGCACAGCGAAAGGCATCAGCGGTCCGCTGGTGAGCCGTCAGCTATTAAACTGACCGTATTTCACGCATAAAAAAACCCGCCAAGGCGGGTTTTTTCGTTTCTGCATTTCGTTTACATCAGCGGAGTCGCTAACTGCACAATGCTGATCAGCGGTTGCGGGTAAATACCCAGCACCAGTACCAGCAGGGCAGAAATCAGCACCACGATACCGCCCGCGCTGTACTGCCAGTTAGACGGCGCATCACGGTTCAGCTGCTGCGGTGCGCTCAGGTACAAGCTTACGGCAACGCGCAGGTAGTAGTACAAACCAATCGCAGAACCGACCACCACGGCGGCAACCAGCCACCACAGGTTAGCCTGCACACCGACGGCCAGTACATAGAACTTACCGATAAAGCCCAGCGTCATCGGGATACCTGCCAGAGACAGCATCATCACCGTCATCACTGCCGCGAGGATCGGACGATGCCAGAACAGACCACGGTAGGAGAACAGAGAGTCCGCATCCGGGCCGCGGTACGGGCTGGACATCAGGCTGACCACACCGAACGCGCCGAGGCTGCTGAACAGGTAACCGGCCAGGTAAACGCCAACCGCTTCCATCGACATCTCGCCGCTCTGCAGAGCAATAAGCGCCACCAGCAGGTAGCCGAGGTGAGAGATAGAAGAGTAACCGAGCAGACGTTTAATATTGGTCTGGCTCAGCGCCATCAGGTTACCGAAGATGATGGAAGCAAAGGCAATTACGCCCAGTACGATACGTACCGCTTCGCTATCTCCTACCGGTGCGTACAGGAACAGACGCATCACCACGCCGAAGATAGCGATTTTGCTCGCCGTCGCCAGGAAGGTGGAAACCGGAGCCGGAGCGCCCTGGTATACGTCTGGCGTCCACAGGTGGAACGGAACCAGCGAGAGTTTAAAGCCGAGGCCAACAATCATCAGACCGAAGCCCGCCAGCAGCAGCGGTTCGTGCAGCATGCCGTCGCCGAGGCTCTTACCGAGCGCAACAAACGACAGATTACCAGACTGCGCGTACACCAGCGCCATACCGAACAGCAGGAAGGAAGACGCTGCGGCAGACAGAATGGTGTATTTGATACTGGCTTCCAGCGAACGTTTCTGACGGAACGCATAGCCAACCAGACCAAACAGCGGCAGAGAGATCAGCTCAATACCAAGGAACAGCGCCGCCAGATGGTTAGCGTTAGCCAGCAGAATACCGCCAAGTGCGGCAATCAGCACCAACAGGTAGAACTCTTCCCGGTTGTCATCGTAGCCTTCCAGCCACGGGTAAGCGAAGGTACAGGTGGCAAGACTCGCCAGCAGCACCAGCCCGGTGTAGAGCATGGCGAAACCGTCAACCCGCATCAGCGGGGTGACGTCCATGGCGCCCGCCTGGCCAACAAACCAGAGCGAAACCAGCGCGGCGTTAAGCCCAATGACCGACAGCGTGGCATTGAGGAAGTGATTGCGTCGCCACGCAATGGAGAGCATCACAACCACCACCGTCAAGCCGACGATCAGCAGCGGTAGCAGCGCAATCAGGTGTTGTGGAGTTATTGTCATGGCGATTTACGGCCTTGTAGTAGTAACGGAATTAACAAACCACTGCTGGATGTTGCTCATCGCAGAATGCGAGGTATCCAGAATCGGCTGCGGATAGAAGCCAAGCAGTACCAGAAGCACGACCAGCAACAGGATGATAAACAGCTCACGCAGCGACATCCCTGGCAGTTCAACACTGGCAATCTGGCTCTTCGCTTTACCGAAGTAAGCGCGATGCAGCATCGCCAGCGAGTAAACAGAGGCAAACACCAGACCAAAGGTCGAGATCACGGTAATGACCGGAACCACCTGGTAGCTGCCGAACAGAATCATAAATTCGCCAACGAAGTTACCTGTACCCGGCATACCCAGCGTACACACTGCGAAGAACATCGACAGCGCAGGCAACCATTTCATTTTGCCCCACAGGCCGCCCATCATACGCATATCACGCGTGTGCAGACGTTCGTACAGCTGACCACACAGAATGAACAGACCGGCTGCAGACAGACCGTGCGCAATCATCTGGATAACAGCCCCCTGGTACGCCAACTGGCTGCCGGTGTAGATAGCAATCAGTACGAAGCCCATGTGAGATACGGAGGTGTAAGCGATCAGACGTTTGATATCGTACTGATTAAAGGCCATCCACGCGCCGTAGAAGATACCGATAACGCCCAGCCACATTGCGATAGGTGCAAACTCAGCCGACGCGTTCGGGAACAGCGGCAGAGAGAAGCGCAGCAGACCGTAAGCCGCGGTTTTCAGCAAGATCCCCGCCAGGTCAACGGAACCTGCGGTCGGCGCCTGGGAGTGCGCATCCGGCAACCAGCCGTGCAGCGGAACTACCGGCATTTTCACCGCGAAGGCAATGAAGAAGCCCAGCATCAGCAGATATTCCACACCGTGGGACATCGGGGTATTCAGCAGCTCTTCATAGTTGAAGGTCCACACACCGGTCGCTTTATAGTGCACAAACACCAGCGCCAGGATGGCAATCAACATCACCAGACCACTCGCCTGGGTATAAATGAAGAACTTGGTCGCCGCCGTGATACGCGTTTTACCGTCAGAGGCTTTATGCCCCCACAACGCGATCAGGAAGTACATCGGCACCAGCATCATTTCCCAGAAGAAGAAGAACAGGAACATGTCGATGGCAAGGAACACGCCGATCACGCCGCCTAAGATCCACATCAGGTTCAGATGGAAGAAGCCCTGGTATTTTTCGATTTCATTCCAGGAGCAAAGTACCGCCAGAACACCGAGCAGACCGGTCAGCACTACCATCAGCAGCGACAGACCGTCGATAGCCAGATGAATAGAGATGCCAAAACGTGGGATCCACGGCAGGACAAATTCAGACTGCCACTGCGGAATGCCAGCGGATTGCGTCAGTGAATAGCCGCCCTGCAACCAGAGTTGCAGGCCAAGCGCCAGCGTCAATCCCATGGTAATCAGCGCGATCCAGCGCGGCACCTTCACGCCAAAGCGTTCGGTCTGCCAGCACAGGAAGCCACCGATAAAGGGAATTAATATCAACCAGGGTAATAACATAGCTAAGTATGTCCCTTATATTTACTCCTGCTCAGGCTATCTCACTCGTCAGCCCAAATCCCGGCAGTGCTCGCAATCCTCACGTACTTCAGTACGCTCCGGTTGCTCTGCGCTGGCGGTCTCCGGTCTGACTTCGCCGATGACGCCTGTACATCAGGAACAGATTTTCAACGAATTCTAAAAATTATTTTTGGGTTTGTAGGCCGGATAAGCGCAGCGCCATCCGGCAATCGTTCATCCAGCCAACAAACTCAACGCAGTACCATCAACAGTGCCAGCACAACGACGGCGCCGATGCTCATTGATGCAACATACCAGCGCAGATAACCGTTCTCGCTCAACAGCAGGCCTTTACCTGCAAAGCGGGAAAGGATCGCCGGGATGTTCATCATTGAGTTGAGCGGATCGCGTTTCAGCAACCAGGCAACACCCAGGAACGGCTTGACGAACACTTTGTCGTACAGCCAATCGAAGCCCCAGGCGTTATACCACCAGGTACCCAGCAGGCGGCCCGGCGCACTGTTAGCAATCGACGTCACCAGCGTGCGTTTACCCAGCCACAGCCATGCTGCGATCAGGATGCCTGCAATCGCTACGATACCGGAGGTAATTTCCAGCGTCATAACGCGACCATGCTCAAGCTCGGTCGTCGCAGGCAGTACACCCTGCAGCGGCGGCACAATCAGCGCGCCAACGAAGGTGGACAGGATCATCAGCACAATCAGCGGCAGATGATGGGTAATCCCCTTCCCTGCGTGGGCGTGAATTTGTTCTTTACCGTGGAACACGATGAAAATCATACGGAAGGTGTACAGAGAGGTCATGAATGCACCGACCAGACCTGCAACCATCAGATTAATATGACCATTCGCCATTGCACCGGCCAGAATCTCATCCTTACTGAAGAAGCCAGCTGTAATCAGCGGCAGAGCCGACAGCGCCGCGCCACCGATCAGGAAGCAGAGATACACCAGCGGAATTGACTTACGCAGACCGCCCATCTTGAAGATGTTCTGTTCGTGGTGGCAAGCCAGGATAACCGAGCCGGATGCCAGGAACAGCAACGCTTTAAAGAAGGCGTGCGTCATCAGGTGGAAAATCGCCGCATCCCACGCCTGTACGCCAAGAGCCAGGAACATATAACCAATCTGGCTCATGGTAGAGTACGCAAGAACGCGTTTGATGTCGGTCTGTACCAGCGCAGCAAAACCCGCCAGCACCAGAGTGATAGCACCGATAATCCCCACCAGGTGCAGGATTTCAGGCGTCATCAGGAACAGGCCGTGCGTACGGGCTATCAGGTAGACACCAGCGGTAACCATCGTCGCGGCGTGGATCAACGCGGAGACAGGCGTCGGGCCGGCCATCGCATCAGCAAGCCAGGTCTGCAACGGCAGCTGTGCAGATTTACCGACCGCACCGCCCAGCAGCATCAGGGTTGCCCACATCAGCATGTTGTTACCGTCTGCAAAGTGCGCAGGCGCCAGTTCCACCATTTCGCGGAAGTTCAGCGTGCCCAGCTCGTTGTAGAGGATGAACAGCGCGAACGCCAGGAATACGTCACCAACACGGGTTACCACGAAGGCTTTCATTGCCGCAGCGCCATTCTTCGGATCGGTGTAGTAGAAACCAATCAGCAGATAGGAGCACAGGCCCACGCCTTCCCAGCCGAGGTACATCAGCAGCAGGTTATCCGCCAGCACCAGAACCACCATGCTGGCGATAAACAGGTTGGTGTAGGCGAAGAAACGAGAATAGCCCTCTTCTCCGCGCATATACCAGGAGGCGAACATGTGGATCAGGAAACCAACGCCGGTCACCACGGAGAGCATGGTCAGCGACAGGCCGTCCAGCACCAGGTTAAAACCGATGTTGAAGTCGCCGACTGACATCCACGTCCACAGCGGCTGGCTGTAAGCCTGCTGGCCATTGGCAAAGAAATCAACGCCAACAAACGCAGTAACCAGCGCAGCCAGACCGATCGACCCGACACCCACGGTAGCGGACAGATTTTCTGACCAACGACCACGAGAAAACGCCAGTAATACAAAGCCAATAAATGGCAGAATAATGGTTAAGGCAAGCATGTTCATCCACGCATCTCACTTACTGAATCGATGTTCAGGTTCTGGCGACGGCGATGAAGTTGCAGCAACAGCGCAAGCCCAATGCTCGCTTCGGCAGCCGCAAGGCTGATGGCGAGAATATACATCACCTGACCATCGGTCTGGCCCCAGTAGCTTCCGGCGACCACAAAGGCCAACGCGGAGGCGTTAATCATGATTTCCAGCCCGATCAGCATAAACAGCAGATTGCGGCGGATAACCAGACCGGTTAAGCCCAGCACGAATAAGATCGCAGCGAGGATCAGTCCATGTTGTAAGGGGATCATGCGTGCTCCTCCGTTTTTCTTTTCGCGCGGTCATCGGTGCGATTGCTCAGCACTTCACCAGAACGCTCTTCGCGCCCTACGTGGAAGGCCACAACCAGACCCGCCAGCAGCAGCATCGAAGCCAGTTCAACCGCCAGTACATACGGTCCGAACAGGGAAATACCGACTGCTTTCGCGCTAATTGGCGTGCCGTCGATGCCCTGATCGTTAACGCCCAGAATGGCGTAAACAATAACCACCAGCATAATGGCCGACAGAATCGCCGGACCAATCCACACCTGCGGTTTCAGCCACTGACGTTCCTGTTCAATTTCAGAACCACCAAGGTTGAGCATCATCACCACGAACACGAACAGCACCATGATGGCGCCCGCGTAGACGATAATTTCCAGCGCACCAGCGAAGTAAGCGCCTAACGAGAAGAACACCCCAGAAATCGCCAGCAGCGAAATAATCAGGTACAGCAACGCGTGTACCGGATTGGTGTGGGTGATCACCCGCAAGGTTGCGAGAATGGCTATCAGGCCACAGATATAAAAAGCGAACTCCATTGCCCCTCTCCTTACGGTAACAGGCTCTTGACGTCGATAGGCTTAGCTTCGTTCTCTGCTTCGCCCTTATCTTTGCCGTCGATTGCCATACCTGCCATCCGGTAGAAGTTATATTCCGGGTATTTGCCCGGACCGGAGATCAGCAGATCCTCTTTCTCGTAAACCAGGTCCTGGCGCTTGTACTCACCCAGCTCGAAATCTGGAGTCAGCTGAATAGCCGTAGTCGGACAGGCTTCTTCGCACAGGCCGCAGAAAATGCAGCGTGAGAAGTTAATGCGGAAAAACTCCGGATACCAGCGGCCATCTTTGGTCTCTGCTTTTTGCAGAGAAATACAGCCTACCGGACACGCTACCGCACACAGGTTACAGGCAACGCAGCGCTCTTCACCGTCTGGATCACGAGTCAGAACGATACGACCACGAAAACGGGGCGGTAGATAGACCGGCTCTTCCGGATACATCTGCGTTTCGCGTTTCGCGAACGCATGCAGGCCGATCATCCAGATACTACGTACCTGGGTGCCGAAACCTACGAACAATTCTTTTAAGGTCATGGTCTTTGTGTCCCTTATTGCGCCTGCCAGAGAATGACAGCCGCCGTTACCAGCAAGTTGACGAGCGTCAGCGGCAGACAGACTTTCCAGCCGAAGGACATTACCTGGTCATAACGAGGACGCGGTAACGACGCACGAATCAAAATGAACATCATCATGAAGAACGCGGTTTTCAGCGCGAACCAGACGAATGGCGGTAAGAACGGGCCATGCCAGCCACCGAAGAACAGGGTAACCATCAGTGCAGAAATGGTGACGATACCGATGTATTCACCCACGAAGAACAAACCGAATTTCATACCGGAATATTCAATGTGGTAACCGTCGGCCAGTTCCTGCTCGGCTTCTGGCTGGTCAAACGGGTGACGGTGGCACACCGCCACGCCCGCGATGGCAAAGGTGACAAAACCAAAGAACTGCGGAATAACGTTCCAGATATCAGCCTGGTTGTTGACGATGTCGGTCATGTTAAATGAACCGGCCTGCGCCACCACGCCCATCAGGGAAAGCCCGAGGAACACTTCGTAACTCAGCGTCTGCGCAGACGCACGCATCGCACCGAGCAGGGAGTATTTGTTGTTACTGGACCAGCCGGCGAACAGCACCGCGTATACCGCGAGGCCCGCCATCATCAGGAAGAACAGGATCCCGATGTTCAGGTCAGCAACCACCCAGTTCGGACTCACCGGCACGATGGCGAAAGCCAGCAGTAGCGAGGTAAAGGCGATCATCGGTGCCAGGGTAAAGATGACGCGATCCGAGAATTTCGGGATCCAGTCTTCTTTAAAGAACATCTTGATCATGTCCGCAACCAGCTGGAGCGAACCGCCCCAGCCAACACGGTTCGGTCCGTAACGGTTCTGGAACAGACCCAGCAGACGACGTTCGCCAAAGCTCATGAATGCCCCGCAGGTGACCACCACCAGCAGGATCACGACCGCTTTGAGAATGCTCAGCAGGATCTCAATCAGATCGGGTGTAATCCAACTCATTGTTGTGCCTCCTGCAGATCCTCAAGACGCGCACCTGCCAGAACCGGCGCGATGCCAGGCATACCCATCGGCAAACCAACCTGCCCTGCCGTTAATCCTTCAGCGATTTCAACCGGCAGCGTAACCGTGTTGCCATCGTAGCTGAAAGAAACGCGCGTACCGGCATTAACACCCAACTTCGCGGCATCAGCCGGGTTGAGTTTGATGTACGGCTGCGGCATACGGGTCTGGAAGACCGGCGCACGCTGGGACATTTCGTCGCTGCCGAACAGATGGTAGTACGGCGCGATACGCCACTGCCCATCCTGAGCCTGGAAGCTCGCCGGAACGGTAGTGAAGTAATCCATACCATCTGCAGAAGCTTCGATCAGACGCACGCCCGGATCGCCATGACGCAGTTTACCGCCCACTTCATCCTGGAACTTGTTCCACGCCTGTGGGGAGTTCCAGCCCGGAGCCCAGGCAAACGGAATTTGTGAACGCGGCGCAGACGGTTGGTTGTTCCCTTCCATAGAGAAGGCGAACATTGTGTCTTTGTCCTGCGGCTGGCGCGGTTCGTGTACGCTGATGTTGGCGCGCATTGCGGTACGACCGCTGTAGCGGTGCGGTTCACGAGCCAATTTCTGTCCACGGATACGGAAGCTTGCGTCCGGCGCGGCATCTTTGATACCCGCCAGTTGCGGCAGCTTCTCAACGACCGCTTCGATAACGTGGTCGAGCTGCGTCCAGTCCACTTCGCGGCTCTGCACGGTGCTGTGCAGCGAGTGCAGCCAGCGCCAGCTTTCCAGCATCACGGTGTTACTGTCGTAGTAGGACGGGTCGTAGACCTGGAAGAAACGCTGAGCGCGGCCTTCGTTGTTAATCACCGTACCATCGCTTTCGGCGAAGCTTGCGGCGGAAAGCACCAGATGAGCGTTTTCCATAATTGCCGTACGCTGATGGTCAATGACCAGTACCAGCGGCGCTTTCGCCAGCGCTGCGTTCACACGCGTTGCTGAAGCATGGCGATGCAGGTCATTCTCCAGCACCACAACGGCGTCAGCACGACCTGTTTCCAGCTCGGTCAGCGCATCGTCAAGGGAACCACCGCCAATCATACCCAGGCCCATGCTGTTAACAGAGCGAGCAATCATGGTGATGCCGACGTCTGCGCCACGGCCTTTCAGCGCCTTCGCCACGTTGGCAGCCGCCTGAATCACTTCGGCGCTACCGGCGTTGGTGCCGGAAATAATCAGTGGTTTCTTCGCCCCGGCCAGTGCCTGAACGATAACGTCAATTTTGTTTTGCAGGTCACGGTCGATACCGTCAACCGCCGGAGCGTTGTTATCCAGCGCATGAGCGATAGCGAAACCTAAACGCGCCTGATCTTCAACCGGTGCACGATAGGTCCATGCGGCGATGTCATCCAGACGGGTGTTATCGACGTTGGTAACGAACAGCGGGTGCTTAGCACGCTGGCCGATGTTAAGGATTGCTGCGATCTGCCAGTCAGCCACTTTCTGTGCCGCCGCCATTTCACGCGCTTTACCTTTCACCGCCTGACGCACTGCCAGCGCAACGCGTGCGCCGGTCTGGGTGACATCTTCGCCCAGCACCAGAACCGCATCATAAGATTCGATTTCGCGCAGTGCCGGAGTATGAATCCCGCCGTCACGCAGCACGCTCAGTGCCAGTTGCAGACGTTCCTGCTCGCCCTGGGCGATACCGGTATAGAAGTTATCCGCACCCACCAATTCACGCAGCGCGAAGTTACTTTCAACGCTGGCGCGCGGGGAGCCGATACCAATTACTTTCTTCGACTGACGCAGAATATCTGCCGCGCCCTGCATCGCCTGCTCGGCGTTGAGCGTGATCAGGTCATCGCCACGACGCTGTACCGGCTGACGCGGACGGTCTTTCAGGTTCACGTAACCATAGCCAAAACGACCACGGTCGCAGAGGAAGTAGTGGTTAACGGTACCGTTATAACGGTTTTCGATACGACGCAGTTCACCGTAGCGTTCGCCCGGGCTGGTGTTACAGCCGATGGAACACTGCTGGCAGATGCTCGGCGCAAACTGCATGTCCCATTTACGGTTATAACGCTCGGAGTGCGTTTTATCAGTGAAGACGCCGGTCGGGCAAATTTCTACCAGGTTACCAGAGAACTCGCTTTCGAGCGTACCGTCTTCCGGGCGACCGAAGTAGACGTTGTCATGTGCGCCATAGACACCCAGATCCGCGCCATCGGCGTAATCTTTGTAGTAACGTACGCAGCGATAGCAGGCGATGCAGCGGTTCATTTCGTGAGAGATGAACGGCCCCAGGTCCTGGTTACGGTGAGTACGCTTCGTGAAGCGGTAGCGACGGAAACTGTGACCGGTCATGACGGTCATATCCTGCAGGTGGCAGTTGCCGCCCTCTTCACAGACCGGACAGTCGTGCGGGTGGTTAGTCATCAACCACTCCACGACGCTTTCGCGGAACTGTTTCGCTTCTTCATCATCAATAGAAATAAAGGTGCCTTCGGTGGCCGGTGTCATACAAGACATCACCAGGCGACCACGCGTGTCTTCCGCGTTTTGATATTGCTTCACCGCACACTGGCGGCAAGCACCGACGCTTCCCAGCGCCGGGTGCCAGCAAAAGTACGGAATATCAAGGCCGAGAGACAGACAAGCTTCCAGCAGGTTGTCCGCTCCGTTGACCTCATATTCTTTGCCGTCTACATGAATCGTAGCCATAGTCAGCATGCTTCCAGTTGGCTCGGTCGTAACCGAGCGTTAATCGAATTTCTTATCGCGACACAGGGCTAACCCTGTAATCACCAGCGCTCTTTCAGCAGGTTCGGCTGAATACCACCAATCTGATGGGTATTGCTGAAGGACTGCTTGATGCCAGCTTCGAATTCTTCGCGGAAATATTTAATGGCGCTCTGCAGCGGTTCCACTGCGCCCGGTGCGTGTGCACAGAAGGTTTTACCCGGGCCGAGGAAACGACACAATTGCTCAAGTGTCTCGATATCCCCTGGCTGGCCTTCGCCACGCTCCAGCGCGCGCAGAATTTTCACACTCCACGGCAGACCGTCACGGCACGGCGTACACCAGCCGCAGGACTCGCGGGCAAAGAACTCTTCGAGGTTACGCACCAGAGGAACCATGCCAATCTCGTGATCGACAGCCATGGCCAGCGCGGTGCCCAGACGGCTACCTGCTTTACCAATGCTTTCGAATTCCATCGGCAGATCGAGGTGTGCTTCGGTCAGGAAGTCAGTCCCTGCGCCGCCTGGCTGCCAGGCTTTGAACTTCAGTCCATCGCGCATGCCACCCGCGTAATCTTCGAGGATCTCACGCGCGGTAGTACCGAAAGGCAGTTCCCACAGGCCAGGATTCTTTACGCGACCAGAGAAGCCCATCAGCTTGGTGCCCGCGTCTTTGCTCTTCGAAATGTTCTGGTACCACTCCACGCCGTTCGCGAGGATAGCCGGTACGTTACACAGGGTTTCGACGTTGTTTACGCAGGTCGGTTTGCCCCATGCGCCAGAGCTTGCCGGGAACGGCGGCTTGGAACGTGGGTTAGCACGGCGACCTTCGAGGGAGTTGATCAGCGCGGTTTCTTCACCGCAGATGTAACGCCCTGCCCCGGTGTGGACAAACAGTTCGAAGTCGAAACCGGTGCCCATGATGTTTTTGCCAAGCAGACCGGCTTCGGTCGCTTCGGCGATCGCGCGACGCAGATGCACGGCTGCTTCGATATATTCACCGCGCAGGAAGATGTAACCACGGTACGCTTTCAGCGCAAACGCGGAAATCAGCATGCCTTCCACCAGCAGGTGCGGCAGCTGTTCCATCAGCAGACGGTCTTTATAGGTGCCCGGCTCCATTTCATCGGCGTTACACAGCAGGTAACGGATGTTCATGGATTCGTCTTTCGGCATCAGGCTCCACTTCAGACCGGTGGAAAAGCCCGCGCCGCCGCGCCCTTTCAGGCCAGCGTCTTTTACCTGATTAACGATTTCGTCCGGTGACAGCCCGGTCAGGGCCTTACGCGCACCTTCGTAGCCGTTCTTGCTACGGTATTCGTCCAGCCAGACCGGCTGTTTGTCATCACGCAGACGCCAGGTCAGCGGATGGGTTTCGGGAGTACGGATAATGTCTTTCATTTATACCGCTCCAGCAGTTCGGGAATGCCTTCCGGGGTCAGGTGAGCGTGAGTATCCTCATCGATCATCATGTTTGGCCCTTTATCGCAGTTCCCCAGGCAACAGGTCGGCAGCAGCGTAAAGCGACCATCAAAGGTCGTCTGCCCCGGCTTGATGTTGAGTTTTTTCTCAAGCGCGGCCTGGATCCCCTGGTAACCGTTGATATGGCACACCACGCTGTCGCAATAGCGGATCACGTGGCGACCTACCGGCTGGCGGAAGATCTGGCTATAAAACGTAGCAACACCTTCTACGTCGCTTGCCGGAATACCCAGCACATCAGCGATCGCATAGATCGCCCCATCCGGCACCCAGCCACGCTGTTTCTGAACGATTTTCAGCGCTTCAATGGACGCCGCACGCGGGTCTTCGTAGTGGTGCTTCTCGTGCTCAATCGCTTCACGCTCAGCCGCACTCAGCTCAAAAGCCTCGGTTTGTGGTTGTTGATTCTCGTGCATAATTAGCGGTCCACATCTGACATAACAAAATCGATACTACCCAGATGGACGATTAAGTCGGACACCAGGCTGCCACGTACCGCTACCGGGATCTGCTGCAGGTGCGCATAGCTCGGGGTACGGATACGGGTACGGTAACTCATGGTGCTGCCATCGCTGGTCAGGTAGTAACTGTTGATACCCTTGGTCGCTTCCACCATCTGGAAAGACTCGTTTGCCGGCATAACCGGCCCCCACGAAACCTGCAGGAAGTGGGTGATAAGGGTTTCGATATGTTGCAGCGTGCGCTCTTTCGGCGGCGGCGTCGTCAGCGGGTGATCCGCTTTGAACGGGCCTTCCGGCATGTTATTGAGGCACTGCTCAAGGATGCGCAGACTCTGGCGCAGCTCTTCAACTTTCAGCATCACGCGGGTATAGCAGTCAGAAACGCCGCCGCCAACCGGGACTTCAAAGTCAAAGTTTTCGTAGCCAGAGTACGGACGCGCTTTACGCACGTCGAAATCAATACCGGTCGCGCGCAGCGCAGCACCGGTACAACCCCAGTCCAGCGCTTCTTTCTTACCGTAAGCGGCAACGCCCTGCGAACGGCCTTTCAGGATGGTGTTACGCAGTGCGGCTTTCTCGTAAGAATCCAGACGTTTTGGCATCCAGTCGAGGAAGTCACGCAGCAGCTTGTCCCAACCGCGCGGCAGATCGTGTGCCACACCGCCGATACGGAACCAGGCCGGGTGCATACGGAAACCGGTGATCGCTTCCACCACGTCATAGATTTTCTGACGGTCGGTAAAGGCGAAGAATACCGGGGTCATCGCGCCGACGTCCTGAATGAACGTGGAGATGTACAGCAGGTGGCTGTTGATACGGAACAGTTCGGACAACATCACGCGAATCACGTTGACGCGATCCGGCGTGGTGATACCAGCCAGCTTCTCAACGGCCAGAACGTAAGGCATTTCGTTTACGCAGCCGCCGAGGTACTCAATACGGTCGGTGTACGGAATGTAGCTGTGCCAGGACTGACGTTCACCCATCTTTTCAGCGCCACGGTGGTGGTAGCCGATGTCAGGTACGCAGTCGACGATTTCTTCGCCATCAAGCTGCAGCACAATACGGAAAGCACCGTGAGAAGACGGGTGGTTAGGACCGAGATTGAGGAACATGAAGTCCTCATTTTCGGTGCTACGCTTCATACCCCAATCTTCTGGTTTGAAGGTCAGCGCTTCCATTTCCAGATCCTGTTTAGCTTTAGTCAGCTCAAACGGATCGAATTCGGTCGCACGCGCCGGGTAGTCTTTACGCAGCGGATGACCTTCCCAGGTATGCGGCATCAACAGACGCGTCAGGTGCGGGTGACCTTCGATATCGATGCCAAACATTTCCCAGGTTTCACGCTCATACCAGTTGGCGTTCGGGAACAGTTTGGTGAAAGTCGGTACGCGCAGATCGTTTTCAGACAAAGCCACCTTGAGCATGATATCGCGATTGCGTTCAATGGAGATCAGGTGATAGAAAACGGAAAAATCCGCGGCAGGTAACCCTTCGCGGTGCGTACGCAGACGTTCGTCCATGCCGTGTAAGTCAAACAGCATGACGTAAGGTTTCGGCAGTCTCTTTAAGAAATCGCCAACTTCCAGTAATTGTTCACGCTTGACCCAAACAACGGGTACCCCGGTGCGAGTCGCCTGAACGGTAAAGGCATCCGGCCCAAAACGGTTGCGCAGTTCGCCAATGACCGGGTCATCAAGGTGATCCCGTGTTTGCCATACGGCGTCTTGCGCGGTTAAGTCGGTCATATTGTTCACCATTGCAAATGGTCCGTGGTGGTCGGCAGTGCTTCGCGCTATTTATGTAGTGATAAGCGAAGGAAGTGCTGCTGCCGACAGGCGCAAATTAAATCTCGTCTGGTGTACGAAGATTCGTTACAGCAATACGTTCGCCGCGTTTACGCTCGCGTTCTGACTGCATATTGGCGCGATAAACGCCCTGATCGCCAACCACCCAGGAGAGCGGACGGCGTTCTTTGCCAATGGAATCTTGCAGCAGCATCAGAGCCTGCATATACGCTTCTGGGCGCGGCGGACATCCCGGGATGTACACATCGACCGGAATAAATTTATCAACGCCCTGCACCACAGAATAGATGTCGTACATACCGCCGGAGTTGGCGCATGCGCCCATGGAAATAACCCATTTCGGTTCCAGCATCTGATCGTAGAGGCGCTGAATAACTGGTGCCATTTTGGTAAAGCAGGTTCCGGCTACGACCATCAGGTCAGCCTGACGCGGCGATGCACGCAGTACTTCCGCACCAAAACGGGCCACATCGTGCACGGCGGTAAATGAGGTCACCATCTCAACGTAGCAGCAGGAAAGGCCAAAGTTATATGGCCAAATTGAGTTTTTACGGCCCCAGTTAACCATGTCATGCAGTTTGCCCATGAACACGTTTTTGTTAACTTCTTGTTCCAGGGGGTCGGTTACGATCTCCTGTTTTTGCAGGGGGTAACGGTCGTTCTCACCGTTAGGATCTATGCGGGTGAGCGTATAATCCATCTTAATGCCTCGCGGTTAGCGTTGACGATTAGCGATACTGTTCGTTTCCGGGTTCATACGCTCGCGGCGTGAACGCGCGGGCGTCCAGTCCAGCGCGCCAATACGCACCAGATAAACCAGACCTGCCAGTAACACAAAAATAAAAATTGCAGCTTCCACAAAGCCAATCCAACCGCTTTCACGGATAGAAGTTGACCATGCGAACAGATACAGCGCTTCAACGTCGAAGATAACGAAGAACATGGCTACCAGATAAAACTTGGCAGACAGGCGCAGGCGGGCGGTGCCGACCGAGTCGATACCTGATTCAAACGGCACGTTTTTAGATCTCGCGCGTGCGCGACCCCCTAAAAACCAGCCGCCGACGAGCATCAGGCAGCACAGGCCAATGGCAACGATAAGAAAGATAGCGAATGCCCAGTGATGAGCGATGATTTCAGTGGATGTTGACATACTCATTGCTTACTCATCAAAAGTAGCGCCAAATTCTCTGCTCTTTTCGGCAGATGAACGCCACATCGATTCATGGGGAGGAATAAAAAAAACCTTACAATCACTGTGAAAAATCATTTTAGACAGCTAATTGATGGGGTTTTTTACTCCTTTCTATAACCTTTTGTCAACTTTAACAAAAGTTTCCTCACATTATTTTACACTGTTCCAACTTCATTAACATAAAGTGCTCTTTAGACCCACTTCGATTGCATCATCGGTCATTTTTAATGTTGTTGAATCGTGTCCGTAGTGAAGTAAAAAAGATAATACACGTCTATTTTGACAGGAATTCACCCAGATGCCTCCCCCTAAATGGGAGTATTTTCTTGATCTGTGACACGCTTTTGTTAATTCACCATAAAAAACAGCAACAATTTCTCTAGTTTTTTAACATGGAAACATTTAGCAACTCAGCTGATTATTTTTCATCCTATTGTCAGTCTGTTTTTTTACCTGCTGATTTTGTTAAGTTTTAGTATATGAATGAACAGAAAGCAGTAATATTCGCATAAAAAAAGAGCCACTGGATGTTTTTTCATCATCAGTGGCTCTTTTTTACACTTACATTTTAAAACGTTTTTTTGTGACGCTTTACTCAAAGTCGCCTTCAACAATCAGCGAGTCATCTCCCCCTTCAGGGGTAAACTGATTGTATTGCCAAGGATTTTGATATGTCTGCATCGACTTAAAGATAACCTGAGCTAATTCATTTTGCGTGGCCGGATCGCTGCACAGCAGATACTCGGTATCAGGCAGAGGTGGCAATCCGTCTGCCGCACCCAGTACGCGTAAATCCGGGCTCATCATTTCGACAGGACGGGCAGTAACGCCCAGCCCTGCTTTTACCGCCGCGCGGACCGCAGGCAATGTTGAAGCGACATAAGCCAGACGCCACGGGATCTGTGCTGCATTCAACGTCGCCAGCACGATATCGCGAAACGGGCTGGGATCGTCCAGCAGAACTAACGGCACCGGTTCCCCTTTTTGCAGGATATATTCGGCTGCGCAATACCAGTGCGTCGGTGAAGTTCGCAAATTCAGGCACTCAAAATCGCCAGGTCGGTTAGTGGTGACCACTAAATCCACTTCTTGCGACTTAAGCATCTCCACCATGTAGGCGTTGCGTTTCACTCTGACATCCAGTGCAAGTTTCGGATAAACCGAACTTATACGGTTAAGCAGAAAAGGGAGTATGGTATCGGCGGATTCATCAGAAGCACCGATAGTTAACACCCCCTGAAGATTGTTAAACATCAATGATGAGCATGCCTCATCATTAAATCGCAGTATTTTCCTGGCGTAACCCAACAGCTGGATACCGTGTTCGGTCAGCAGTTTGTTGCGTCCATGGCGCGCGAACAACTCTTTCCCCACAAGTTGTTCAAGACGCTGCATTTGCTGACTTACCGCAGACTGAGTTCGACACACCGCAGCTGCCGCAGCCGCAAAGGTATTCAGGTCGGCAACAGCAACAAAGGTTCTCAGCAGATCGAGGTCGAGGTTAATTATCGGACGATTTGCATTTATCATAGTTTTTCACTTACTCGCGGGTCATACCGGGTTAATGCTGTGCATTCAGAATCAAACAACTCCATTTGTAATGTGCCTCCCTTCAGTTTCGCTTAGTGTAACCAAGTGAAAATAAGGATGTATTTGGTTTAACAAACGAAACAATTCTCTTTCTGAGCTATTTTAATACCCGTGATATTCATCGGAATATAGCAACGAGAAAGAGCCGTATTTTTAGCTGCTGGATGATTCTGACTAATGGGAAACATGTAAATTTTGTAAATTTAAAAAATAGTTAACGAACAATAATTTACACATTAAAAACTAACTTTTCAGGATGTTAGGAACAACCAACAAACATTTGAATTATCGTAAAATTCGTACTACACACCATTTCATAGGAGTTATCTTAACCTAAAACCACTATATTTATAAGTGTTATCGCGAATAATTCCGGGCAAATTGGTGTTATGTCAGTGCAACGGTTTTCGTATTATTGGCCAACTCAATTTGATGTCGTTTAAATAATAAATAATAATTAATTAAGAATTCCTCAATTCATTAATTATGCTTAACAATGGATTCACACCGCATCACGCAGGGATCAGACCGATAACAGATTTCGCAGGCCAAACCTCAGTATTTTCGAATTACGCCATTCAGCTGAGATCTCAGCTACCTTTTTCTTTACAGGCCTAACTTTTTTTGACCAGACAAATCACCATACCCACACTAACAAAGCAAAACATAAACCACAGAAAACACAATAATCCAGATCATTACTCTACAAAAATCACATTATTTAGTTATTAACAGTGAATTATAATCCCCCTGCTTTCCAAAATCTTCTACTAAAGACCCTTCAAAACTCACCGTCGTGGGAGTACATTGTGCTGGGCTGACTTCCACGGCAGGGAGTGGCATTCACAGCTAAAAAGGTCAACGTTCATGTCCCCCATTGAAAAATCCAGCAAATTAGAAAACGTCTGTTATGACATTCGCGGCCCGGTTCTGAAGGAAGCAAAGCGCCTGGAAGAAGAAGGCAACAAAGTTCTGAAACTGAACATCGGCAACCCTGCGCCTTTCGGGTTTGAAGCGCCAGATGAAATTTTGGTGGATGTGATCCGCAATTTGCCAACTGCGCAAGGATATTGCGATTCCAAAGGCCTTTATTCAGCCCGCAAAGCAATCATGCAGCATTACCAGGCCCGTGGGATGCGCGACGTAACCGTGGAAGATATCTATATCGGTAACGGCGTATCTGAATTGATTGTGCAGGCCATGCAGGCATTGCTAAACAGTGGGGACGAAATGCTGGTTCCTGCACCTGATTATCCACTGTGGACGGCGGCGGTTTCGCTCTCTGGTGGTAATGCCGTGCACTACCTGTGTGACGAATCGTCAGACTGGTTCCCGGACCTGGATGATATCCGCGCCAAAATTACGCCGCGTACCCGTGGGATCGTCATCATCAACCCAAACAACCCTACTGGCGCGGTGTATTCTAAAGAGCTGCTGATGGAGATTGTTGAGATTGCCCGCCAAAACAATCTCATCATCTTTGCGGACGAGATTTACGACAAAATTCTTTACGATGACGCCGAGCACCACTCGATTGCGGCAATGGCCCCTGACCTGCTGACTATTACCTTTAACGGCCTGTCAAAAACCTATCGTGTTGCCGGTTTCCGCCAGGGCTGGATGGTACTGAACGGACCGAAGAAACATGCCAAAGGGTATATCGAAGGCCTTGAGATGCTGGCTTCTATGCGCCTGTGTGCCAACGTTCCGGCACAACATGCCATTCAGACCGCACTGGGTGGATATCAGAGCATCAGCGAATTCATCATGCCAGGCGGACGTCTGTATGAGCAACGTAACCGCGCCTGGGAACTGCTTAATGACATCCCCGGCGTCTCTTGCGTAAAACCGCGCGGTGCGCTGTATATGTTCCCGAAAATTGATGCTAAACGCTTTAATATTCATGACGACCAGAAGATGGTACTCGACTTCCTGTTGCAGGAAAAAGTACTGCTGGTCCAGGGGACGGCATTCAACTGGCCGTGGCCGGATCATTTCCGCATCGTCACGCTACCGCGTATTGACGATATCGAAATGTCGCTGAGTAAATTTGAGCGTTTCCTGTCAGGGTATCGCCAGCTGTAACCACGCAAAGTGCTGCCGGGTTTGCATCCGGTAGCACTCTCTGCGCAAAATACCGTTACTGAAGTCACTGAGTAAGGGTCGTTATGAAGCAGAGCCACTTTTTTGCCCACCTCTCCCGTCTGAAACTCATTAACCGCTGGCCGCTGATGCGCAACGTGCGCACCGAAAACGTGTCCGAACACAGTCTGCAGGTTGCCATGGTTGCCCATGCGCTGGCCGCAATTAAAAACCGTAAATTTGGTGGTCAGGTTAATGCTGAGCGTATTGCCTTGTTGGCGATGTATCACGATGCGTCAGAGGTGTTAACCGGCGATCTCCCTACCCCAGTGAAATATTTCAACTCGCAGATTGCTCAGGAATATAAAGCGATAGAGAAAATTGCCCAACAAAAACTGGTCGATATGGTTCCCGATGAGCTGCGCGATATTTTTGCGCCGCTCATTGATGAACATGCCTTAAGTGAAGAAGAGAGGTCGATTGTTAAACAGGCCGATGCCCTGTGCGCGTATCTGAAGTGCCTGGAAGAACTCTCCGCCGGTAACAACGAATTTCTGCTGGCGAAAACACGTCTGGAAAAAACGCTGGAGTCACGACGCAGCGAAGAGATGGACTACTTTATGGACGTGTTCGTCCCGAGTTTTCACCTCTCATTAGATGAAATCAGTCAGGATTCTCCATTGTAAGTTTGCGGCGACATTGCCTTTGTAGGCCGGATGAGGCGTTTGCCGCCATCCGGCACATAAAAATCAAAACGGAAACAGCATCGGGATCATCACCACGCACACCACCATCACAATGATGGTAAACGGCACGCCAATTTTTACGAAATCGCTAAAGCTGTAGTTACCCGGCCCGAGTACCAGTGTGTTTACCGGTGAAGAAACTGGCGTCATAAAGGCTGCGGAAGCCGCCATCGCAATCACCATCGCAAAAGGATACGGCGAAACGCCCATCGACTTTGCTGCCGCCAGCGCAATCGGCGCCATCAGTACCGCCGTCGCAGTGTTAGAGATAAATAACCCAATGGTCGCGCACAGCACGAACAGGCAGCCCAGCATCATATACGGGCCGTACCCTCCACCAACGTCCATTAGCCCTTTAACCACCAGATCAACACCGCCCGTTTTCTGTAATGCCAGCGCAAAGGGCATCATTCCGACAATCAAAATAATACTTGGCCAGTGAATGGCTTTATAGGCGCTTTCGGCATCGATGCAGCGGAATTTTCCCATCAGCAAACAGGCGATAATCGCGGCAACCGTATTAGGGATTTCATCGGTAAGCATTAACGCGACCATCAGCACCAGACAGAAAATCGCATGCGGCGCCTGGCTGTGCGCCGGAGAAGCTTCACTGACTTCCACGGGCATATTCAGCACCACGAAATCGCGCCCTTTTTGCCCCAACAAAGTGATGAGTTTCCAGTTGCCCACCACCAGAATGATATCGCCCATCAGTAGTGGTTCATCCACCACCGCTCCGGCCAGTGCCGTACCATCACGCTTCAGTCCGACGACATTAAGCCCATAACGCGTACGAAAGGCGATTTCCCGCACCGTTTTACCGATCAATTCCGATTCAGGAATCAATGAAATCTCGGCCATACCCACATCAAGCGCCTGCTCGGAGAAGTATTCACCACGCAGCACCATCGGCTCCAACAGTTGCTCGCTGCAAAACTCACGCAGGTCAACGTCGGCCGCTGACATATCGATCAGCAATACGTCACGGGCACGGAACTCAGAAACCCCGTTAACATCGACTATCACGCGGCGAAAACGCCGCCAGCGTTCAACACCAATCACGTTTGCCCCGTAGCGCTCACGCAATTTCAGGTCATCCAGACGTTGGCCAATCATGGGAGAACCCGGGCGAATCGCCAGGCGACGGGCACGCCCTGTCAGGCGATATTCTTTGATCAGATCGCGAAAGGTCCGGCGCTTCCAGCCGTCTCCCGGCTGCCCGGAGTCTTCACCTTTCAGCATAAAACGCATCACCAGCATATAAATTATGCCGAGTACCAACACCACCAGTCCCAGTGGGGTTACGCTAAAAAAGCTAAAACCGTTAAGTCCTTCACGTAACAATTCACTGTTGACGACCAGGTTCGGCGGCGTTGCCACCAGCGTCATCATGCCGCTTATCAATCCGGCAAAGCTCAATGGCATCATCAGGCGTGAGGGGGAGATTTGCATGCGCATGGAAACGCTTAAGACAACCGGAATAAAGATGGCGACCACACCGGTCGAACTCATGAAGGCACCGAGTCCGGCTACGGTTATCATCAGCAACACCAGCATTTTAACTTCACTGCTGCCAGCGACCTTCACCAGCCAGGCACCCATTACCGTCGCCACGCCGGTACGCACCAGACCGTCGCCGATAATGAATAAAGCCGCTATCAAAATAACGTTAGGATCGCTGAACCCGGAAAAAGCCTCTGTGATGCTCAATGTTCCGCTCAGAACAAAGGCAATAATGACCAGCAAAGCGACCGCGTCCATACGCACTCTGCCAGTTGCAAACAAGACGACGGCAATCGCCAGCAATGAGAGAACCCATATCAATTCACCGTTCACAACATATCCTTGTTAAATGAGAGGGATGGGCTGATTCTGCCATAAAAAAGCCCCAACAATCTGGGGCTAAATCATGATCAGGTATTTCTTATAACGACCACATTTCCGTTGGGTTGTTTGGTCACAGAAATATGTTCCAGACTGGTCAGCGAAAAATCAACCTCGTCCAGACGCGGCGTATCCGCTGGCGCGTTAACCGCGATGACATGACACCCAGCAGCCAATCCTGAGAGCACCCCGGCGGGGGCATCTTCCACCACTGCACATTCCTGCGGCGCCAGCCCCAGAAGTTGAGCGCCTAACAGATACGCGTCTGGCTCTGGCTTCCCTCTTTTTACCCGCTCAGCGGTGACAAACACTTCTGGAGCAGGAAGCCCAGCAACACGATGGCGCGCCCGTGCGACCGGCATGGAGCCGGAGGTCACAATCGCCCATGGAATACCCGCTTTATTGAGATGGTTGAGTAAATCAACTGCCCCCGGCAGCGCGGTGATCCCGGCGGTTTCCGTCGCTTCGATCTGCTCCAGACGGGTAAATTCCGCGGCGATCTCTGCCTCAGACTTGCCCACCATAAAGTGTCGCAGGGAGGTAATGGCCTGCTTGCCATGAATAAAGCCGAGTACCTCGGCGTGATCGAGGCCGAAGCGATCGGCCCAGTTGCACCACGCACGCTCTACTGCGGGTAAGGAATCGACCAGCGTTCCATCCAGATCAAACAGAAAACCTTTGCACTGCACGCTCGCCCCCTCAGGCATTAATGATTTGGTTAATTTCATTCGCGCTCAGGTGATACTGACGCGGGCAAGAGTGCCAAACATTCAGCATACGCTGATATTTTTCCCACATTGGGGTCTGGGCGTTGAAGCCATGCGTACCCGCATCAAAGTGGGTGTAACGACCTTCCACATTGACCATAAAACGAACGTACCCGAGGAAACGGGCTTCCGTTGCGGCGTCAAAACCGAGGAAGGTCACGCGACGCTCATCAATAGCCTGCGCATCCTTAAGATTAGTCCAGGACACATGTAATGCGTGATACATCTCCATAATATCGATAATCGTACGACAGGTTTCTTCCGTCAGTTCACCAAACTCACGATCCAGCTCACGCATCTGCAAGCCGTAACCGCGTTCAATAATCGTCTGCAAACGACGATAACGCTCGGCGTTAGTTGGATCGAGCATAGTCATCATTTTGTACTGATTCGACAAAATCAGACGTTGAGCGTTGGTCATTTCCATTTGGGACTCCTGTATCACTACTACTGCGATGAAAAAAAAGAAGGCATCTTGTGCCTTCTTTTATATGCGTAATCAGGGGTCAATTACAAATCATCAAGGAAAGTTTTATCCAGTTGTTTGAAGGCGCGCTTAAGCGTGTCAGCCAACGCCTGGTAATCCGGCTTTCCTTCTACCGGAGAGAGCGCCTGCCCAGCTTCTTGCAATTTACCCCGAACTTCGTAGAACCAATTGAGAATTGAAGGCGGCAGCGGCGTTACGGAACGTTTTCCCAGCCACCACATCCCCTGCATCGGCAGGCTAAGCGCAAACAGAGCAGTCGCCACGGCCGGGCCCAACTGCCCCCCTAACGCAATTTGCCAACATAAGGTGAAGACGGCGATAGGCGGCATAAAACGAATCGCGTAACGCGTCATGCGGATCACGCGGTTCTCAACAAACACGGGCGCAAGGCGCTTTTCCATTGGCCACGTCTTTGCATAGTGCTGCCCCCGGCGAAACAAGCTAAAAAAATTGACGGAGCGATTATCCGGTGTCGACATGGCGGTTACCTCAACTTCACATATAAAAATTAAAAAATTTGTGCAAAACAACAACTACAAGGGACATCGTTCAAAACATTTTGTCTTTGATACCCACATTCAGGTATCCTGTGCCGGCCTGTAAGGCCTGTAGTCCAAAATCATTGAGTCGTCAAATTGGCATACATTATGCCATTGCCTGAAAAATACGCAAAATGACATAGACTCAAAGGTATTTATTCCATCGTGCCCAAAAAGACTATGGCGCATGATGTTAATCATAAACGTCGGTGTCATCATGCGCTACGCTCTATGACTCCCTGACGTTTTTTTAGCCACGTATCATAAATAGGTACTTCCATGTCGAGTAAGTTAGTACTGGTTCTGAACTGCGGTAGCTCCTCACTGAAATTTGCCATCATCGATGCAGTAAACGGTGAAGAATACCTCTCTGGTTTAGCCGAATGTTTCCATCTCCCAGAAGCACGTATCAAGTGGAAAATGGACGGCGGTAAACAAGAAGCGGCTTTAGGTGCAGGCGCCGCTCACAGTGAAGCGCTGAACTTTATCGTTAACACTATTCTGGCACAAAAACCAGAATTGTCTGCGCAATTGACCGCTATTGGTCACCGTATCGTACACGGCGGCGAGAAGTACACCAGCTCCGTGGTTATCGATGATTCCGTTATTCAGGGCATCAAAGATTCTGCCTCTTTCGCACCGCTGCATAACCCGGCTCACCTGATCGGTATCGCAGAAGCGCTGAAATCCTTCCCTAATCTGAAAGACAAAAACGTGGCTGTATTCGACACCGCGTTCCATCAGACTATGCCGGAAGAGTCTTACCTCTATGCTCTGCCGTACAGCCTGTACAAAGAACACGGCGTTCGTCGTTACGGCGCGCACGGTACCAGCCACTTCTTCGTCACACAGGAAGCGGCAAAAGTGCTGAACAAACCGGTTGAAGAGCTGAACATCATCACTTGCCACTTGGGCAATGGCGGTTCTGTATCTGCTATCCGTAACGGTAAATGTGTTGATACCTCCATGGGTCTGACCCCGCTGGAAGGTCTGGTGATGGGTACGCGTTCCGGTGACATCGACCCGGCGATCATCTTCCACCTGCACGATACCCTGGGCATGAGCGTTGACCAGATCAACAAAATGCTGACCAAAGAGTCCGGCCTGCTGGGTCTGACCGAAGTCACCAGCGACTGCCGTTATGTTGAAGATAACTACGCTACTAAAGAAGACGCTAAACGTGCAATGGACGTTTACTGCCACCGTCTGGCGAAATACATCGGTTCTTACACTGCGCTGATGGATGGTCGTCTGGATGCAGTTGTCTTCACCGGTGGTATCGGTGAAAACGCAGCGATGGTTCGTGAACTGTCTCTGGGCAAACTGGGCGTTCTGGGCTTTGAAGTTGACCACGAACGTAACCTGGCCGCACGTTTCGGCAAATCTGGTTTCATCAACAAAGAAGGTACCCGTCCTGCGCTGGTTATCCCAACCAACGAAGAACTGGTTATCGCGCAAGACGCGAGCCGTCTGACTGCCTGATTTCACACCGCCAGCCTAGCTGGCGGTGCTGTTTTGTAACCCGTCTAAATTGGCGGTAACGAAAGAGGATAAACCGTGTCCCGTATTATTATGCTGATCCCTACCGGAACCAGCGTCGGCCTGACCAGCGTCAGCCTTGGCGTGATCCGCGCAATGGAACGCAAAGGCGTTCGTCTGAGCGTCTTTAAGCCGATCGCTCAACCGCGTGCTGGTGGCGATGCACCAGACCAGACTACCAGCATCGTCCGTGCTAACTCTTCTCTGCCAGCCGCTGAGCCGCTGAAGATGAGCCACGTTGAATCTTTACTGTCCAGCAATCAGAAAGATGTGCTGATGGAAGAGATCATCGCGAACTACCACGCGAACACCAAAGACGCTGAAGTCGTACTGGTTGAAGGCCTGGTCCCAACCCGTAAACATCAGTTCGCGCAGTCTCTGAACTACGAAATCGCGAAAACGCTGAACGCGGAAATCGTCTTCGTTATGTCTCAGGGTACCGACACCCCGGAACAGCTGAACGAGCGTATTGAACTGACTCGCAGCAGCTTCGGCGGCGCGAAAAACACCAACATCACTGGCGTAATCGTTAACAAACTGAACGCACCGGTTGATGAGCAGGGCCGTACTCGCCCGGATCTGTCCGAGATTTTCGACGACTCTTCCAAAGCGAAAGTGATCAAAGTTGATCCGGCTAAACTGCAAGAATCCAGTCCGCTGCCGGTTCTGGGCGCGGTGCCATGGAGCTTCGATCTAATCGCTACTCGTGCAATCGATATGGCGCGTCACCTGAACGCCACCATCGTTAACGAAGGCGATATCAACACCCGTCGCGTGAAGTCTGTGACGTTCTGCGCACGCAGCATTCCACATATGCTGGAACACTTCCGCGCAGGTTCTCTGCTGGTGACTTCTGCCGACCGTCCTGACGTGCTGGTTGCAGCATGTCTGGCTGCTATGAACGGCGTGGAAATCGGTGCCCTGCTGCTGACTGGCGGCTACGAAATGGACGCGCGCATCACTAAACTGTGCGAACGTGCATTTGAAACCGGCCTGCCGGTATTCATGGTAAACACCAACACCTGGCAGACCTCTCTGAGCCTGCAGAGCTTCAACCTGGAAGTTCCGGTTGACGATCACGAGCGCATTGAGAAAGTTCAGGAATACGTTGCTAACTACATCAACGCTGACTGGATTGAATCCCTGACTGCAACCTCTGAGCGTAGCCGTCGTCTGTCTCCACCGGCGTTCCGTTATCAGTTGACCGAGCTAGCACGCAAAGCGGGCAAACGCGTTGTTCTGCCGGAAGGCGACGAACCGCGCACCGTTAAAGCGGCAGCCATCTGTGCTGAACGTGGTATCGCAACCTGCGTACTGCTGGGTAACCCGGATGAGATCACCCGCGTTGCAGCCTCTCAGGGCGTTGAACTGGGCGCTGGTGTAGAAATCGTTGATCCAGATGTGGTTCGCGAAAGCTACGTTGCTCGCCTGGTCGAACTGCGTAAAAACAAAGGTATGACCGAAACCGTTGCCCGCGAACAGCTGGAAGACAACGTGGTTCTCGGTACCCTGATGCTGGAACAGGACGATGTTGACGGTCTGGTTTCTGGTGCAGTGCACACCACCGCGAACACCATCCGTCCGCCGCTGCAGCTGATCAAAACTGCACCGGGTAGCTCTCTGGTGTCTTCCGTGTTCTTCATGCTGCTGCCGGATCAGGTTTACGTTTACGGCGACTGCGCGATCAACCCGGATCCGACTGCAGAGCAGCTGGCAGAAATCGCGATTCAGTCCGCTGATTCCGCAATTGCCTTCGGTATCGAACCGCGCGTAGCGATGCTCTCCTACTCCACCGGTACTTCTGGTGCAGGTAGTGACGTAGAGAAAGTTCGCGAAGCAACCCGTCTGGCACAGGAAAAACGTCCTGACCTGATGATCGACGGTCCGCTGCAGTACGACGCCGCTGTTATGGCTGACGTAGCGAAATCCAAAGCGCCGAACTCTCCGGTTGCAGGTCGCGCTACCGTGTTCATCTTCCCGGATCTGAACACCGGTAACACCACTTACAAAGCGGTACAGCGTTCTGCCGACCTGATCTCCATCGGGCCAATGCTGCAGGGTATGCGCAAGCCGGTGAACGACCTGTCTCGTGGCGCGCTGGTAGACGATATCGTCTACACCATCGCACTGACCGCGATCCAGTCTTCCCAGCAGCAGCAGTAATCTGCCGAGTGTGCCGGATCTCTTATCCGGCAACACATCTGCTTATCAAACCGGAAATAGCTGATATTTCCGGTTTTTTTATGTCTATTTCCCTTTTGGCATAATCTGAAACATTTGCCTGGATGCGCTGCATCAATGAATAACTATTCTTCTGTTCGCATACTTACTCTCTTTTGCGTTGCAACAGGGATAGTCTTTCATGTCAGCAGTAACAGAATCACAGCCAGCTAAAAAATGGGCGATGCCCGACACGCTGGTGATTATTTTTTTCGTCGCCATTTTAACCAGTCTGGCAACATGGGTTGTTCCCGTCGGGATGTTCGACAGCCAGGAAGTTCAGTATCAGGTTGATGGACAAACCAAAACCCGTAAGGTGGTTGACCCCCATTCCTTTCGTATTCTGACCAACGACGCAGGTGAAGAGCAGTATCACCGGGTGCAGTTATTCACCACCGGAGATGAACGCCCAGGCCTGATGAATTTCCCGTTTGAAGGATTAACCTCCGGCTCGAAATTCGGCACTGCTGTCGGCATCATTATGTTTATGCTGGTCATTGGCGGCGCATTCGGCATCGTTATGCGTACCGGCACCATTGATAACGGCATCCTGGCGCTCATTCGCCATACGCGGGGCAACGAGGTCCTGTTTATCCCAGTGCTGTTTATTCTCTTCTCCTTAGGCGGTGCGGTGTTTGGCATGGGGGAAGAGGCTGTTGCCTTTGCCATTATCATCGCGCCTTTGATGGTACGGCTAGGTTACGACAGTATCACCACCGTGCTGGTTACCTATATCGCGACTCAGATTGGTTTCGCCAGTTCATGGATGAACCCATTTTGCGTGGTGGTCGCGCAAGGTATTGCGGGGGTACCGGTGCTCTCTGGTTCCGGGCTACGCATCGTGGTCTGGGTGATCGCTACACTAATCGGGCTGACCTTCACGCTGGCCTATGCGGCGCGTATCAAAAAGAATCCGCTTTTGTCCCGGGTACATGAATCCGACAGCTTCTTTCGCGAGCAGCAGGACGAGGTCGTGGAACGACGCTTCACGCTGGGCGACTGGTTAGTGCTACTGGTGCTAACCGCGGTGATGATTTGGGTTGTCTGGGGCGTTATCGTCAACGCGTGGTTTATTCCTGAGATCGCCAGTCAGTTCTTCACGATGGGTCTGGTGATTGGCATTATCGGCGTCGTGTTTCGGCTCAACGGCATGACGGTCAACATCATGGCCTCCTCATTCACTGAGGGTGCACGAATGATGATTGCCCCTGCCCTGCTGGTTGGTTTTGCCAAAGGCATTTTACTGCTGGTCGGTAATGGAGAGGCGGGTGAAGCCAGCGTGTTAAACACTCTGCTGCACAGCATTGCCAATGGCATCAGCGGGCTGGATAACGCCATCGCGGCGTGGTTTATGCTGTCGTTCCAGGCAGTTTTTAATTTCTTCGTCACTTCCGGCTCTGGTCAGGCTGCGTTAACCATGCCGCTACTGGCACCGCTGGGCGATCTGGTTGGCGTAAACCGTCAGGTCACAGTCCTGGCCTTCCAGTTTGGCGACGGATTCAGTCATATTATCTATCCGACGTCAGCATCTCTGATGGCTACGTTAGGCGTTTGTCGGGTGGATTTTCGTAACTGGCTGAAGGTAGGTGCTACGCTGTTGGGACTGCTGTTTATTATGTCCAGCGTGGTGGTGATTGGCGCGCAGATGATGGGTTACCATTAAAAAGTGTGCGTCCGGCCTACTCGATTTCTCGACGCAGTAGGCCGGATGAACAGAGTTTACTCAGCTTCTTCCTGCTTTTCGGCTTTCGCCCCTTCATTCTTGGCGTTGCGGGTCATCCACAGCGCCAGGGCTTTCAGGGAGTCCGGTGTAAATTCGTCGCAGCGCGCGGTAATTTCTTCCGGCGTCAACCAGCAAACTTCACTGACCTCATCTTCCTGAAGCGCAAACGGTCCGTGGGAAACGCAGCTAAACAACCCACCCCATACGCGACAGTTCTGGTCTTCAAAGTAAAACTGACCATGCTCGGCAAACGGCACGCCCGCAATCCCCAGTTCCTCTTCTGCTTCACGACGCGCTGATTCCAGCATCTGCTCGTCAGCCTGAACCACACCGCCTGCGGTGGCATCCAGCATGCCGGGCAAAAAATCTTTTGTCTCAGTGCGACGTTGAACCAGAATTTTGCCCATACCATCATGCACAACGATATACGTTGCACGATGGCGTAAGCGTTGCGCCCGCATTTGTTCCCGGCTGGACTGTGCAATGACTTCATTGTCTTCATTCACAATATCCACCCATTCAGTACTTGCCAAACGACGCTGTTCCACCATCAGGAAACCTTCTTTTTTCTGGCGCTCTTACGGCGCGTTTATGTTTGTGGGGTAAATTACGGATTAATCTCGACCTGTGCAATAACACTTTGATCATTGAGTGCCATTACGCTGAGAACATTATCATCCAGAATCCCGTAACTTGCCGCAAAGCCCCCTTTCGGGATGCTTACCGAGCCGGGATTGAAATGATAGATACCCTCGCGCCGCTCAGCAACCGGCAGATGAGTATGCCCATAAACCAGAACATCGCCCGCATTGAGCGCCGGCAAATTTTGCGGGCCAAAAAGATGTCCGTGCGTCAAAAAGAGTCGCTGGTTTTCTGTCAGAATTTGCTGCCACGGCGCAGTCATCGGAAAATGCAGGAGCATCTGATCCACTTCGCTGTCGCAATTACCACGCACCGCAATAATTCGCGATGCCAGCTCATTCAGCCGTTCAGCAACCTGCGCAGGTGCATAACCTTCTGGAAGCGCATTACGCGGCCCGTGGTTTAAAACATCACCCAATATCACCAGCCATTGCGCGCCGCTTGCAGCAAACCGCTCGAGTACGCGTTCCGTGGCTGGCAACGAACCATGAATGTCCGATGCGAACATCAGTTTCATCACTCACTCCTCGCTGAAAATTACCTTGTAATGATACTGGATTACGGCCCGTTTTTCAGCAGGAACGCTTCGCTGAAAGCGCGATAAAACGCTGTACTGAAGCGCGCTGCCACTGGAAGGTGGCGTATTCCGCAAGCGCTTCTGGAACCTCATCGCCGTTAAGGACCAGGCGATTAAGCATTAGCGCTAAATCACAGTCAGCGATACACCATTCGCCAAATAAATTCTGCTTACCGTGGCTCAGTAAACTGCTCGCAGTAGCGAACAGTTTTTCCGCACTGGCTTTTCCCGCTTCGCTTAACGGTCCTTTCTTCACGCCAGCAAAAACGACATCTGTTGATCGTTCCTCACGGATAGGCATTAAATCGCTGCGGATCCACGCCTGAACCTGGCGCGCCCGAGCGCGCTTTTGTACATCGTGTGGGTAGATACGCTCCCACTGTGGCGGTGCAAAGCTCTCTTCCAGGAATTCCGTAATCGCTGATGATTCGCTCAGTTCAAAACCATCGATCTCAAGAACCGGTACGCGGCGCGTCAAGGCGTAACCTTGCCATGAAGGATGCAAGTGTTCACCACTATTGAGATCAACGGTTTTCAGCGTGAAAGGTAGCCCCTTCTCTTGCAGAGCGACATAAACAGACAGCACGTAGGGGGAGAAAAAATTGGCATCTGACCACAGCGTAATTGCAGATTTGCTCATAATGTCCTCTGAAGTGTATTGGCTTGCCTTCAAAATATAGAGTCTTTCTCTCGCTGTCACTTGATGAAAACTCACGCACGCCAACAGGCTCTATACTTGTAATGACCCGGTTCATGACAAAACGGATGCTGAAAATGATCGATCTCTATTACACGCCATCGCCAAACGGTCACAAAATCACGCTGTTTCTTGAAGAGGCACAGCTGCAATACCGTCTGATTCATGTCGATATCAGCAAAGGCAGCCAGTTTCGCCCCGATTTTCTGCTGATCTCGCCGAACAATAAAATCCCGGCCATTATCGATCATGCGCCGGAAGATGGCGGAAGGCCCATCAGCTTGTTTGAGTCCGGAGAAATTTTACTCTATCTGGCGGAGAAGAGCGGTAAGCTGCTCAGCGGTGAATTACGCGAACGCCACACCACACTGCAGTGGCTGTTCTGGCAGGTCAGCGGTCTGGGTCCCATGCTGGGGCAGAATCATCATTTCAGTCATTACGCTCCGCAAACGATCCCTTACGCTATTGAAAGATACCAGGTTGAAACCCAGCGCCTGTACAACGTGATGAATAAACGTCTGGAAACGTCACCCTGGCTGGGAGGCGATCACTACAGCATTGCTGACATTGCCTGCTGGCCGTGGATCCACGCCCATCAGCGTCAGCGCATCGACCTCGACAATTACCCGGCGGTCAATAACTGGCACGAACGCATCCGTACGCGTCCTGCCACGGAACGCGCCATGCAGCAAGCACTGAGTGAGAAGCGGTGACGCAATTCGGTTCTAGTGTATCATGCAGAGGTTCATACATGGAGGAAACCTGCAATGTCACAACCTGACGCCATTATTCGTATAAAAAACCTTCGTCTGCGCACCTTTATCGGCATTAAAGAAGAGGAGATCCTTAACCGCCAGGATATCGTCATCAACATTGCCATTCACTATCCGGCAGACAAAGCGCGTACCAGCGAAGATATCAACGACGCGCTGAATTACCGCACTATAACCAAAAGCATCATTGCCCACGTGGAGGGTAACCGCTTCTCATTGTTAGAAAAATTAACTCAAGATGTGCTCGATATCGCACGCGAACATCACTGGGTCACTTATGCTGAAGTCGAGATAGATAAACTTCACGCATTGCGTTACGCCGACTCAGTATCAATGACGCTGAGCTGGCAGCGCTAAAACGTAACCCGGGAGGCGACATGCAGATTCTGATTACCGGCGGTACTGGCCTGATTGGACGTCATCTGATCCCCTGCCTGCTGGAACTGGGGCATCAGATAATCGTAGTGACACGTACCCCTGATAAGGCTCGTCAGATTCTCGACTCTCGGGTCACGTTATGGAAAGGACTGGAAGAGCGGCAACATCTCAATAATATTGATGCCGTGATTAACCTTGCCGGAGAGCCTATTGCAGATAAGCGCTGGAGCGCACAGCAAAAGGAACGCTTGTGCCAGAGCCGTTGGGGCATTACGCAGAAACTGGTCGATTTAATCAATGCGAGCGAGACGCCGCCCTCAGTGTTAATCTCCGGTTCCGCTACCGGTTACTACGGCGATTTGGGCGAAGTTGTGGTTACGGAAGAAGAGCCACCGCATAACGAATTTACCCACAAGCTGTGCGCCCGCTGGGAGCAAATTGCCAGCACTGCGCAAAGCGACAAAACCCGCGTGTGTATGCTGCGTACCGGCGTGGTACTGGCCTCAGCAGGCGGCATTCTGGCAAAAATGGTCCCGCCGTTTCGTCTTGGCTTAGGCGGCCCGATCGGTAACGGACGCCAGTATATGGCCTGGATCCATGTTGATGATATGGTCAACGGAATTATCTGGCTGCTGAATAACGATCTACGTGGTCCCTTCAATATGGTTTCGCCATACCCGGTGCACAATGAGCAGTTTGCCCACGCGCTGGGTCACGCTCTGAACCGCCCTGCAATTCTGCGCGTTCCCGCCACCGCTATGCGACTGCTGATGGGGGAATCGTCAGTACTGGTCCTTGGTGGACAACGCGCATTGCCCAAACGCCTGGAAGCTTCCGGTTTTACGTTTCGCTGGTACGATTTAGAAGAAGCGCTGGCGGATGTCATCCGATAACCCCTAAGCACTATTCACAGTCGCCGTTGTGGTGGTAAGGTTATAGACCAGATTTCCGCAATGGCGACGTTATGGCGATAATATCGACTCCCCGACTTACCCTCTCTTTGTTTCAATTTTCTGACTGGTCATTTTTCCAGAAACTCCGTGAATGTCCTGAAGTCATGCGCTATATGGGCAACATCGCCCCGGCGAAAGATACGCGGCTGTTATTCGCCAGACGTCTGGCCGCACAGCACACTTTCGTCATCCGCGAACATAACAGCCCGACGCCACTTGGCGATATTGGTCTGCAAATCAGCCATCTTTACCCGCAGGAAGCCGACCTCGGCTACGCCATCATGCCACAGGCTCAGGGGAAAGGTATTGCCAGCGAAGCCGTGCGCGCGGTGTGCCAGTATGCCTTCGAGCATGCAGGTGTGACGGCGATAAACGCATACGCGCTGGCGGATAACAAGGGTTCAATCCGTATTCTGGAAAAGACAGGCTTTGTACGTACGCAGGTACTGGAAAAGGCGTATGAGATTGACGGCATCGCCTACGACGACTGGGTGTTTCGGCTGGAGCGCGACGCGCTAAAATTGTAAGCCCGGAAAGCGTAACGCCTCCGGGCTGTTGACTTATTTCAGCGATCCTTTAAGAAACTGCTGCAAACGCGGGCTTTGCGGATTACCAAATACCTGCTCCGGGTCACCCTCTTCCTCAATTTTCCCCTGATGCAGGAAAATCACGTGCGTGGAAACATGACGGGCAAACCCCATTTCGTGGGTCACCACCACCATGGTTTTCCCCTCTTCAGCCAGCTGTTGCATAATGCGCAGCACTTCACCCACCAGCTCAGGATCAAGCGCTGACGTAGGTTCATCAAACAATAACACTTCCGGTTCCATCGCCAGCGCACGGGCAATGGAAACACGCTGCTGCTGACCACCGGACAGGTGCACCGGATATTTGCCCTGTGCGCGCTCATCAATGCCCACTTTAGCCAAATACTTCACCGCACGGTCGCGAGCTTCCTGCTTGCTCAGCCCCAACACCTGAATCGGCGCTTCCATGACGTTTTCCAGCACTGTCATGTGGCTCCACAGATTAAAGTGCTGAAAGACCATCGTCAGACGCGTACGCAGCAGGCGTAGCTGATTTTTGTCCGCAACTTTCAACTGGCCGTCTTTATCGCGCACCAGACCAATGTTCTGACCGCTGACGACAATCGACCCGGCACTCGGTTTCTCAAGAAAGTTAATGCAGCGCAGGAAGGTACTTTTACCGGAACCTGACGAGCCAATAATGCTGATAACATCACCCGCGTTGGCCTGCAGCGATACCCCTTTCAGCACTTCATGTTCGCCGTAGTGCTTATGTAAATCGATAACGTTTAATTTATTTTCAGACATCGTGTTACTCGAATCATTTAGAGGATACATGCTGCAACCAGCGTTTTTCCGCTTTACGGAACAGACTGATCAGGACATACGAAATAATCAAATACAGCACAGCGGCAATACCGAAGGCGGTAAACGGCTGATATGTTGCCGAGTTGATATCGCGAGCGATTTTCAACAAATCAGGTACCGTTGCAGTAAATGCCAGCGCCGTTGAGTGCAGCATTAAAATGACTTCATTGCTGTATGCCGGCAGCGCAATACGCAACGCGGAAGGTAAAATAATGCAGCGATACAGTTTGAATGACGAGAAACCGTATGCGCGCGCAGCCTCAATCTCACCGTGAGGCACGGAACGGATAGCCCCGGCGAAAATCTCCGTGGTATAGGCGCAGGTATTCAGCGTCAGCGCCAGCACGGTGCAATTCAGCCCGCTGCGGAAAAACGCGTTGAGGAAGTCCGTTCCTTTGACTATCTCCAGCGTATACATCCCGGAATAAAACACCAGTAGCTGAACGTACAGCGGCGTCCCACGAAAAATATAGGTGAACAGCCAGATGGGAAACTGGATAAATTTATTACTGGAAACGCGACCAATCGCCAAAAAGAGTGCCAGTATTCCGCCCATCACTACTGACGAAATCAAAAGCCACAGGGTGATAGCGACGCCAGTGTAGCGATATCCGTCGGTCCACAGCAGGGACTTCCAGTATTCCTGAATAATCTCGATCACAGGTCAGCCCTCTTCACACCCACGGAATAGCGGCGCTCAAGGTACAGCAGCACACCATTAGAAACAGTGGTAAACACCAGATAGATGACCCCGCACACGACGGCAAAATAGAACGGCTCCCAGGTACTCTTCCCGGCAAGCTGAGTCGCTTTCACCACGTCTTCAAGTCCAAGCAACGATACCAGCGCCGTAGCCTTAAGAATAACCTGCCAGTTATTACCGATTCCCGGTAAGGCATAACGCATCATCGCCGGGAACATAATGCGACGAAATATTTGTGAGCTGGTAAAGCCAAACGCCGTCGCGGCTTCAATATGGCCTTTTGGTACAGCCATAAACGCACCGCGAAAAGTTTCGGTAAAGTAGGCGCCGTAGATAAATCCAAGGGTGATAATGCCCGCAACCATCGGATCAATATCAATCTGGCCGATACCGATGGCATCGGTAATGGTATTCAGCGCGATTTGTAATCCGTAGAAGATGAGCAGCATTAAGACCAGATCGGGCACGCCGCGGATTAGCGTTGTGTACCCTTCGAAAATAAGCCCCATTGCCCGGCTTTGCGACAGCTTTGCTGCTGCGCCGACAAGACCTATCAGAACCGCCAGTACCACCGAGCTGAGTGCCAGCTCCAGCGTAACAATTGCGCCCTGTAAAATAACACCTGAAAAGCCATACAACATGCTGCCTGTCCTGTCGTGTGTGGTGGAGTAGTAAGCCTCTTTTGATTTCAGACTAACCGTTAAATGCCGGATGGCGGCTTTGCCTTATCCGGCCTACAAAATCACCGTAGGCCTGATAAGTGCGGCGCCATCGGGCATAAATTCAATGCGTCAAAAATCTACGGGCTTTATCAGCACCTGCGGTAATTAACCGCCGTAAACATCAAAATCGAAGTACTTTTTCGCCAGCTTCTCGTAAGTACCGTCAGCTCGCATTTCGGCAAAGGCTTTATTCAGCGCTTCGCGCAGTTCGTTATCGTCTTTGCGCAGCCCCATACCGGTACCCACGCCGAACAACTTCTCGTCTTTCACAGACGGGCCGCCGAATTTGTAATCTTTACCGACTGGCTGTTTCAGGAAGCCTTCGCTAGCCGCGACTTCATCCTGGAACGCGGCGTCAATACGCCCGGCAGTCAGGTCAGAATAGATATTGTCCTGCCCCTGATAAGAGACAATCTCAATACCTTTTGGCGCCCAGTGTTCGTTGCCGAACGTTTCCTGGGTAGTGCCCTGCAGCACACCAACACGTTTGCCTTTCAGCGACTCAATGGTCGGCTGAATAGCAGAATCTTTAGCGACAACCAGACGCGAATCGGCTGCATAAAGCTTGTCGGTAAATGCGATTTCCTGCTGACGTTTTTCAGTAATGGATAGCGAGGACATGATGGCATCGATTTTCTTCGCTTTTAGCGAAGGGATCAACGCGTCCAGCGGGTTTTCCACGAAGGTACATTGCGTATTGATACGTTTGCACAGCTCTTTAGCCAGATCGATATCAAAACCGACTAATTCACCCTGCGCATTCTTCGATTCGAACGGCGCATAAGTAGGATCGGTACCGATACGAATTTTTTGCGGAATGGCTGCAAATGCTGCGGAAGCACTGGAGAAAGCCAGAACCAGAGAAAGAGACAACACCAGTTTTTTCATAACTATCCTCAACAGACTGTCTTTTATAGGGGATCTTTACAGGACCAGGTGCAGTTATCGTGCCATTAATCAGGCCGACAAGGCAAAGCATTCTACCCTGTCGGCGGTATTTATTTGCATGAAAAGCGCTTAAGTATGCACTCATGCTTATTAAGTCAGCGATAAAAGCACCAAAACAGTGCACTGAATTTATTATGCACCGAAATGGTTACCCGCAATGGTGCAGTCAATTCCCCACGCCGCTGTATTAATCGCCGTAGACATTAAAATTAAAATATTTGCTCGCCATTTTGTCGTAGGTGCCGTCTTTACGCAGTTCGCCCAGCGCTTTGTCGAAAGCGGCTTTCAGCTCTGCATCATCTTTGCGCAAGCCAATCCCGGTTCCGTCACCAAAGTATTTTTTATCTTTCACCGACGGACCGGCAAAAGCGTAATCCTTACCAGCAGGCTGCTTCAGGAAGCCTTCGCTGGCCGCGACTTCATCTTGCAATGCCGCGTCCAGACGGCCTGCCGTCAGGTCAGAATAGATGAGGTCCTGGTTCGCATAGGCCACCACGTCCACGCCTTTGCTGCGCCAGTTGTCATTGGCATAGGCTTCCTGAGTAGAGCCTTGCAGGACGCCAACGTGTTTACCCTTGAGGGAATCCAGAGTCGGCTGAATTGGGGAACCTTTCGCGGCGATCAGACGTGAGTCTGCAGCGTAAAGTTTGTCTGAGAACGCAATCTCTTGCTGACGCTTTTCGGTGATAGAAAGCGAGGAGATGATGGCATCAATTTTTTTCGCTTTCAGCGATGGGATCAGCGCATCAAAGTCACTGGCAACCCAGGTGCATTTGATCTGCATGCGCTTACACATCTCATTTCCCAGATCGATATCGAAGCCGACAAAGTCGCCTTTGGCATCTTTAGAGGAAAAAGGAGCGTACGTTGTATCTGTACCAATACGAACCGTCTGCGGAAGTGCTGCGTAGCTGGCCGCGGTGGCGGAGAGTCCTACCAGCAAAGACAAAGCAAGAACCGTCTTCTTCATACATAACCCTCAAGTGGCGTAATTTTATTATGTTTTACGTTGTGTTGTGTGTTTGCAGACTTTTTCATGCATGTCTTATGCCATTTTCACGTCGATGAGGATATTCGACGTTAAATATGTTAATAAAACGTTGCAATAATGTCCTGATTTTGAAGATAGCAGGTCTGGCGGTTGAACCGCAGCGTTTCGTTGAGTTTTAACGAATTAAATGTTGAGGATATGATCGCGGTTACAAAATTGCCCTGAAACAGGGCAACGGATGATTCTTTGCACGCTGATGGAACGGCTTACGCCCCTTGCCAGCGGGTGAACAGGTCCTGCGGAAGGGTAATATCAAACTGGTCAAGCACGCGATTAACCGTTTGATTAATCACATCATCGAGCGTTTGCGGACGATGATAAAACGCCGGGACAGGTGGCATAATTACCGCCCCAATTTCTGCCGCCTGCGTCATCAATCGCAAATGCCCCAGATGCAGCGGCGTTTCGCGTACACACAGCACCAGCGGACGACGTTCTTTCAACACCACATCTGCCGCACGGGTAAGCAACCCATCGGTGTAACTGTGGACGATGCCAGAAAGCGTTTTGATTGAACAAGGCAGAATAACCATTCCGGCAGTCTGAAAAGAGCCGGAGGAGATACTGGCGGCGATATCACGGGTATCATGATTCACATTTGCCAGCGCCTGCACGTCGCGCACAGAGAGGTCCGTTTCCAGCGCCAGCGTCTGCCGGGCAGCGGCACTCATCACCAGGTGGGTTTCCACATCAGTGACGTCACGCAATACCTGCAACAGGCGCACGCCGTAAATTGCCCCGCTTGCACCAGAAATACCAATGATGAGTCGTTTCACAGTGAGAGCCTTTTCGTCATAATGGCGAGACTTTGCCGGATTACGGCGTCGGGCGCAACTGTGAATGTGGCGCTGAACTGAGCGAGCTTTCACGAACCACCAGACGAACCGGCAGCAGCAGATTTCGTTCCCCTTGCTCATTGAGCAGCAAACGAAACGCATCCTGTCCAAGCTCGTGCTTATCAACCGCAACGGTGGTTAACGCCGGATGCGCCCAGGCCGCTGCATCAATATCATCGAATCCAACAATGGCGATATCTTCCGGCACCCTGATTCCTTTGCGCGCACAGACCCGCATCGCCACCAGAGCGGCAATATCGTTATAGGCAAAAATCGCGTCCGGCGGCTGGGCCAGCGCCAGCAGTTTGTCCATCCCCTCAATCAGCGCCTGCTCAATATTTTTGACTGGCGGCGCTTCAACCTGATATTCCTCAGGAAGCGAGAGTCCGGCGTCAAACAGCGCCTGCTGATACCCTTCTACGCGCTGGCGAATACTGTAATGTCGTTGCGAATGTCCAAGAAATGCAATGCGCTTGCGTCCCTGTTCAAGCAAGTGACGTGTAGCAATAAATCCGCCATGAAAATTATCTGGGTTGACGCAAGGAAAGTCGGCGGCCCACAGATCCACCAGCGCCACAGGCAATGCCAGCTTCCGCAATTCAGCAAGTATTTCAGCTTCCAGATAACCGGCGCAGATAAGCGCATCGGGCTGGTGCAGGTTAATCATCTCCGCCACCGAGTCTTCCGGTCCGATGGGTAAGAAACTCATCGCAATGTCATTTTCCCGACAAGCCTCAGCCACGCCGAGCATCACCGTGGAATAGAAAGGTAACGCGCTGGCGATATTGTGTTCGCGATGCAGCAAAAAAAGTAAGCGTTTAATACGACCGCTGCGCAAACGGCCAAAATCGTAGCCCTCAGCCTGCGCAATCGTCAGTATTCTCTGACGCGTCTCCTCGCCAAGACCGGGTTGCCCTTTCAGCGCCCGGGAAACCGCAGCAATAGAAACGCCGCATGCCGCGGCAATGTCTTTAATTCGGGTCTTTTTCGCCATTCCGTTTGTTTGCACCTGTCACGCGTTCTTCAGTCGACGTCTGATTCCATTAGCCGTAAGAATATCACTCTCACAGCAGACGATTAACAATACGTAATTTCCCCACAGAGTCACTAGCAGAACCGCTAATCGTGCTCCTCCACCCTGCACTTGTGATTAAGATCACTATTAAAAATATTTTTCTAGTAAAAATTAAGATCATTTTCACAGAGAAAGAAACACGTCATATACCAATACTCCACAGCAGATCTATTCTCATCGCCGTTACTTGTTTAGTAAAAATTGTCAGAGATAAGCCGTAATGACTCTTTAAATCATCCCCTGTTCGAGGATTGGTTATGACAATTGCTGATAACCTGGATACTGATGTACAGACAATTGACGCGGGCGAGACGCTTTCGACCCGCGAAAAGATAGGCTATGGATTAGGCGATGCCGGCGGGCACTGCATCTCAGATTTGATAAGCGGCTTTTTGCTCTTTTTCTATACCGATGTTTTTGGCTTAAGCCCGGCCATTGTGGGGGCGATGTTTTTTGTTCTGCGTATTTTCGATGCTGTTTCTGACCCGGTGATGGGCGTGATTGCCGATCGTACCCGCAGCCGCTGGGGTCGTTTTCGTCCCTGGCAACTGTGGACCGCAGTACCGCTCGGCGTAATCGGCATTCTGACTTTCACCGTGCCGGATATGGGGCCAAACGCGAAAATTGCCTGGGCCTTTGGCACCTACTTCCTGCTCTCCATCGGCTATACCGCTAACAACGTTCCATACTGTGCGCTGATTAACGCGGTGACTAATCGACACGATCAGGTGATGTCTTGTCAGTCCTGGCGCTTTGTATTAAGCGGCATTGCGGGTTTCCTGGTCGCGGTAGGATTACCGTGGATGGTGGAGGTCTTTGGGCAGGGCAACCTGGCAAAAGGCTACCAATATGGCGTAACGGTACTGTGTACCGTGGGCGTGGTGATGTTTCTGCTGTGCTTCTTCTGGGTCAAAGAGCGCGTACCGTTATCGCTGGCGGGCAGCTTTACGTTGCGCGAACATCTGGTCGGGCTGCGTAAAAACGATCAGCTCTTGATGATGCTGGTGATGTCCTTCCTGCTAGTGAACATTCTATGTATTCGCGGCGGCGGCTACATGTACTTTATCTCTTATGTCCTGCAGGGCAGCGCCGGATTTATGTCGCTGTTTTTTGGCGTGGTGACCGTGGCATCCATTGCCGGGGCGATTATCGTTAATCCCCTCTCCCGCCGCTTTGATATGGTGAAACTGTATTTTTACACCAACCTGGCGCTGTTCGTCTTCGGTATCGCCATGTACTTTCTGCCGACCGGGCCGCAGTACCAGACCCTGTGGCTGGTTTGTATCTTAATCAACAACGTGGTGCTGGGTTTCACCCTGCCGCTGCACTTCTCCATTATGGCCTTTGCCGATGACTACGGTGAATGGAAAAATGGCGTTCGTTCATCCGGCATGAACTTCGCCTTCAACCTCTTTTTTATCAAGCTCTCATGGGCATCGTCCGGGGGCATTATCAGCCTGATTCTGATTATGGTGGCCTATCGACCGGGACTGGAAAACCAGACCGCAGCATCGATTCAGGGCATCACCCTTCTGCAAAGCATCGTACCCGCAATTTTCCATCTCGCGCTGGCGCTGTGCCTGCTCAAATGCCGTCTCAACGGCCCGATGATGCAGCAAATTTCAACCGATCTTCACCAACGACATTCACACATTTCCTGAGGTAAACATGATGCAGTCTGATGTGATTGAAGCCGACCTGAATAACATCACCATCACCGACCCGTTTTTAGGAGAGTACCAGCGTCTGATTCGCGACGTCGTTATCCCCTATCAATGGCAGGCGCTGAACGACGAAATCCCTGAAGCGGAGCCAAGCCACGCGCTGATGAACTACCGCATTGCCGCCGGACTTGAGCACGGTGAGTTTTATGGCATGGTATTTCAGGATAGCGATGTGACTAAATGGCTGGAAGCCGTGGCCTGGTCACTCAGTCAAAAGCCGGACGCACAACTTGAGAAGACCGCCGATGAGGTCATCGAGCTGCTGGCAAAAGCGCAGTGTGAAGATGGTTATCTCAACACCTGGTACACCGTTAAAGAGCCGGGGCTGCGCTGGACCAACGTTGCGGAATGCCATGAGATGTACTGCGCCGGGCATCTGTTTGAAGCCGCAGTGGCCTTTTTTAACGCCACCGGCAAGCGTCGGCTGCTGGAGATAGCCTGCCGCTTCGCCGACCACATCGACACCGTTTTCGGTCCAAACGAAGGCCAGTTGCGTGGCTATCCGGGTCATCCGGAAATTGAGCTGGCGCTGATGCGCCTGTATGAAGTCACACAGGAACCACGCTATCAGGCGCTGGCACGCTTCTTTCTCGAAGAGCGCGGCCAACAACCGTACTATTACGATATTGAGTTTGCTAAGCGCGGGGGCACCTGGCACTGGGATAACTGGGGCGAGGCATGGATGGTCAAAGATAAAGCCTATACCCACGCCCACAAACCGCTGGCGCAACAGAGCGAAGCCGTCGGCCATGCGGTACGTTCGGTGTATCTTATGACCGGGCTGGCGCATATCGCCCGCATGACGAACGACGAAGAAAAGCGCCAGACCTGCCTGCGCATCTGGAATAACATGGTGCAGCGCCGGATGTACATCACAGGCGGTATTGGCTCGCAAGGGATCGGCGAGGCCTTCACCAGCGATTACGATTTACCGAATGATACCGCCTATGGTGAAAGCTGCGCCTCCATCGGCCTGATGATGTTTGCCCGTCGCATGCTGGAAATGGAAGGCGACGCGCACTATGCCGATGTCATGGAACGCGCGTTTTACAATACGGTGCTGGGCGGGATGGCGCTGGACGGCAAACATTTCTTCTATGTGAACCCGCTGGAAACGCAGCCCAAAAGTATTCCGCATAACCATATTTACGACCACATAAAACCCGTGCGCCAACGCTGGTTCGGCTGCGCCTGCTGCCCACCAAACATCGCCCGTACGCTGGTCGCCATCGGTCACTATATTTTTACCCCACGCCCGGACGCGCTGTTTATTAACTTCTATGCTGGTACCGAGGCGCAGTTTACGGTTGACGCTCAGACACTGGCGCTAAAGATTGAGGGTAACTATCCGTGGGATGAGCAGGTCTCGATTCGCTTTAACCAGCCACAAGTAGTCGAGCACACGCTGGCGCTGCGCCTGCCAGAGTGGTGCGCAGCACCAACGGTGCAGGTAAACGGCGAAGCGGCTCAGGGCAAAATGGTGAAAGGTTATCTGCACCTGCATCGCCTGTGGCAGGAGGGAGATATCATTACCCTGAATCTACCGATGCCCGTTCGTCGCGTGTATGCCAATCCTCAGGTGCGCCACGCGGCGGGCAAAGTGGCGATCCAGCGCGGGCCGCTGGTCTACTGTCTGGAAGAGGCGGATAACGGCGCACAATTGCACAACCTGTCGCTACCGAAGGTGAGCGCGTTTCGTAAGATTCAGGGCGTTGGCATGCTGAAAGGGAAAGTGCTGCTACAGGCGGAAGGGGTACGCGTGTTGAGCGCGCATGAGGATAAGCCGCTATACAGCTTTGATAATCGCCAGACGGCGCTTGTGAAGCAGACGCTGACCTTTATCCCGTGGTTTAGTTGGGCCAACCGCGGCGAAGGAGAAATGCGAATTTGGGTCGACGAGGTGTAGCCATAAAAAAGCCGGATGGAGGCTACGCCTTATCCGGCTTACAACGATGATGGACTGTAGGCCGGATAAGACGCGATGCGTCGCCATCCGGCATGTCCAGTTTTAACCTTCGTTGTGCATCTCAAGGTTTTCCGCTTCGTTCTGACGCAATACCGCTTTGGCATCGTCATTACGCAGGGAGTCGAGGAAATCGAGATATTGCTGGTCGACGTCTTTGGTAACGTACACCCCGTTAAACACTGAACATTCAAACTGCTGAATATCCGGGTTCTCAGCACGGACAGCTTCAATCAGATCGTTCAGATCCTGGAAGATCAGACCATCTGCGCCGATTATCTGGCGAATCTCGTCCACTTCACGACCATGCGCAATCAGCTCCGTCGCCGTAGGCATATCAATGCCATAAACGTTCGGGAAGCGAATTTCCGGGGCGGCAGAGGCCAGATACACCTTCTTCGCTCCGGCTTCACGCGCCATCTCGATAATCTGCTCAGAAGTGGTGCCGCGCACGATGGAGTCATCCACCAGCAGCACGTTTTTATCACGGAATTCCGCACGGTTAGCGTTCAGCTTACGGCGCACGGATTTACGGCGCAACTGCTGGCCCGGCATGATAAAGGTACGGCCCACATAGCGGTTTTTCACAAACCCCTGGCGGTACGGCTTACCGAGAATACGAGCAATTTCCAGCGCGATATCACAGGAGGTTTCCGGGATTGGGATTACTACGTCGATGTCCAGATCTTCCCACTCACGGGCAATTTTTTCGCCAAGCTTAGTCCCCATATTCACACGGGCGCTGTAGACGGAAATCTTGTCGATAAAGGAGTCAGGACGTGCGAAGTAAACGTATTCAAACAGACATGGATTGCTCACCGGGTTATCGGCACACTGACGGGTAAACAGCTGGCCTTTTTCGGTGATGTACACCGCTTCGCCAGGTGCTACGTCGCGCAGGAATTCAAAGCCCAGCGTATCCAGCGCTACGCTCTCAGACGCCACCATGTACTCGGTACGGCCATCGCCAATATCGCGTTTGCCCATCACCAGCGGACGGATACCGTTAGGGTCGCGGAAGGCAACCATACCGTGACCGATAATCATCGCCACGCAGGCATAGGCGCCGCGAATCTGGCGGTTGGTTGCCGCAATGGCCGCAAAAATATTGTCGGCTTCCAGCGGGTAATGGCGGAAGTTATCCAGCTCGCTGGCGAAAATATTCAGCAGAATTTCAGAATCTGAAGTGGTATTGATGTGGCGGCGCTTTTCTTCAAACAGCTTTTTACGCAACTCATGCGCATTGGTCAGGTTGCCATTGTGGGCAAGCGTAATGCCATACGGTGAGTTGACGTAAAAAGGTTGAGCTTCGGAGGCGCTGGAGCTGCCAGCCGTTGGGTAACGCACATGACCGATGCCCATATTGCCCTGCAAACGCTGCATATGGCGCGCTTCAAAAATATCGCTCACCATTCCGTTTGCTTTACGCAAGCGGAAGCAGTTGTTGGCATCAATGGTGATGATGCCTGCAGCATCCTGACCACGATGCTGGAGCACCGTTAACGCGTCATAAATCGACTGGTTTACCGGCATAACACCGGCGATACCGACAATACCGCACATACGTCTTTTCCTCGTTCAGCAACGACCCAAAGTTTATACTTTGGGCAAGAAACTTGACGAGCTTTGCAGATAGTCAAAGAACCATCTGATGATGAAACTGAACTGCGGGATCAGCTGTGACTTACCCCAGTCTTCACTTTTCGACAGACCGGTAAAGGTATCGAGAAAGAACAGTATGGCGGCGACGATCAACGCTCCACGCAAAGCACCGAAGCAAATCCCCAACACTCTGTCGGTACCCGACAGTCCTGTTTTCTCTACCAGTTGGCCTATCACAAAGTTAACGATAGCGCCGACGATAAGTGTCGCGATGAACAGTATCGCGATAGCAATCCCATTTCGAACCAGTTCGTCTTCAAAGCCCGTAAACCAGACAGACAGGTAAGTGTAGTAATGGCTGGCGACAAAGAAAGCACAACCCCAAGTCACCAACGATAATGCTTCACGAACAAAGCCACGGATCAGGCTAACCAGACAGGAAAAACCAATCACCGCGATAATGGCGTAATCAATCCAGACCATATGTGTCCCACGATTTTACGCCCTGTCGTCCTGTTCGGGGCGCATTCTAACAGAAAAAGAAAACGTTTGCGTAGGGATTTCCTTTCCACGCGTAAATAAAAATGGCGCTGAAAAAATCTTCAACGCCATACGATTTTATGCCTCTTCGGGCACTGCCGGATGGCGGTGTAAACACCTTGTCCGGCCTACATCAGAGCAACGTAACGCAATCCCTTAGTTAGGGGTATACCCCATCACCACACCGCTCAAACCAGAGATCTTCTGCAGCTCGCCCAGCGAGTTCTTCAGCTTATCTTTGGAGGCGTCAGGCCCTACGAGAATGCGGGTTATTTTACCCTGCACCGGCGTTGACGGGGAAGTATATACCCGGAAGCCCGCGCCACGAAGTTTACCCACGATCTCATTGACCTTATCCGCGTTTTTCAATGCACCGAGCTGTACAACATACGCTTTGCCGGTTGGGGCTGGCGCTTCCTCAGCGGCCGGTTTCGGCGCTGGAGTCGGTGCCGGCGTCGGGGCGACGGCAACAGGCTGCGGTTTCGGTTTAGGTTTCGGTGGTTCCACAGGCGCAGGGACAGGATCTAACTCCGCGCTGTTTGCCGTCGTCAAACGTGATGGATCCAACGATGGCGCGGCAGCATCACCCGCACGCACCTCTTCTGCCGCCCCTTCCGGCGGCTGAGTCGGCAGTGCCTGCGTTGCTGCAGGCATCATGTCTGGTTCATCGCGATCGCCGGGTTTAGGCACCAGTGGGATCGCTGCAAATTCATCCTGATAATGCTTTTTCTGCCCGTCAAGCAGCCCGGGAAGCACAATCACCCCGAGCGCGACCAGCACAATTGTGCCGACTAATCGATTCTGAAACTTACTCGCCACCGCTTCTCCCCACGTCTATTACTTCCATGACATGTGCGACAGTGTGAAACGATCCACACACCAACACGGTATCTTCTGGCTTCGCCTCAGCAAGTGCCGCAGCCCATGCCTGCGCCACGCTGTCATAAGCGTTGCCTTTGCCCAGGTGCTCCAACAGCTGTTCTGCCGTTGCACCACGCGGCCCTTCCAGGGGCGCACAGTACCAGTCGTCAACCACACTTTTCAGCCAGGCCAACGTACCTGCAATATCTTTATCATGTAGCATACCGATAACCGCAAGTACACGCCCGCTTTTCACTAACTTTTTCAGACGTCCGGTCAGATACTCCGCCGCATGCGGGTTATGGGCAACATCAAAAATCACCCGCGGCGACTCGCTCACAATCTGGAAGCGTCCCGGTAAAATCGCTTGTTCGATACCGTCACGAATGGCCTGCTCGCTGACGTTAAGACCGCTTGCGCGCAGTGCTGCCAGTGCGGTTGCAGCGTTAGGTTGTGGCACCTGCGGCAACGGCAGGTGCGTCAACGTTCCATGAGCGTCCGTAAACGACCAGTCATTCTCCGTGACCGCATAGCGCCAGTCCACACCGCAGCGCTGCAAAATCGCCCCGCTCTCCTGAGCGACATCCGCGATGGTGTAAGGCATTTCCGGTTCGCCGACAATGGCCGGTTTCTCTGCGCGGAAAATCCCTGCCTTCTCACGACCAATACTTTCGCGATCCGGGCCCAGCCAGTCAGTATGGTCAAGCGCAATACTGGTGACTACTGCGACATCGGCATCGACGATATTGGTGGCGTCAAGGCGGCCGCCTAACCCCACTTCCAGAATAACAACATCCAGTTGGGCCTGTTTAAACAGCCAGAGTGCCGATAACGTACCGTATTCAAAGTAAGTCAGGGAAATGTCACCACGTGCGTCTTCAATCTCAGCAAACGAGGCGGTATGAGCTGATTCCGGCAGTTCACGCCCCTGCACGCGCACGCGTTCCGTGTAGCGCACCAGATGAGGCGAACTGTACACCCCAACTTTATAGCCTGCCGCAGTCAGCACAGATTCCAGCGTACGACAGGTTGTGCCTTTCCCATTGGTTCCTGCCACCGTAAAAACAAATGGCGCAGGTTTCAACACACCCAGTTTACGCGCCACCTGGCTGACGCGTTCAAGGCCCAGATCGATGGTTTTACTGTGCAGGTTTTCAAGATAAGAAAGCCACGACGCCAGGGGCGACGCGGCTTGAGGGATACGTTTATTGTCCATGATGCCTGTAGATTCTTTACGTTGAGAAAAGCAAAAGGGCAGCGCCAACCGGCCTGCCCTTTTTTACACGTCGTTTTCCACGTTGCAGATGTGTTGGCTGTACTCGCTCTCCCGAATCACTTAACGGTGTAAGTTCATCGGGATTAACACTCTTGTCGCCTGCCTGCAACCCGAAACCCATAGCGTAAACTATCAGGCCTCTGGTTCCTGATCGGGAACCGGAGGTACCACTTCGCCTTCACGCAGCTCATCCGGATTCGGCGCAGGAAGATTCATCAGCTTCGCCAGGATGCTTGCCAGTTTCAGGCGCATTTCCGGACGGCGGACGATCATATCGATAGCGCCTTTTTCAATCAGGAACTCGCTGCGCTGGAATCCCGGCGGCAGTTTCTCACGTACGGTTTGCTCGATAACACGCGGACCAGCGAAGCCGATCAATGCTTTCGGTTCTGCAATGTTGAGATCGCCCAGCATCGCAAAGCTTGCGGAAACACCACCCATTGTTGGGTCGGTCAGTACAGAAATATACGGTAAACCGCGTTCCTGCATTTTCGCCAGCGCAGCAGAGGTTTTCGCCATCTGCATCAAAGACATCAGCGCTTCCTGCATACGCGCCCCGCCAGAAGCGGAGAAGCAGATCAGCGGACAGTTGTCTTCCAGCGCCTGCTCAACGGCACGGACAAAACGCGCGCCGACCACAGAGCCCATGGAGCCGCCCATAAACGCGAACTCGAATGCCGCAGCAACGACCGGCATACCGTGAAGTGTGCCTTTCATCACCACCAGCGCATCTTTCTCGCCAGTTTCTTTCTGCGCAGAAGCCAGTCTGTCTTTGTATTTTTTGGAGTCACGAAACTTCAGCACGTCTTTCGGCTCAAGCTCGCTACCCAGTTCCACAAGAGAACCTTCATCTAACAGGCTATGCAGGCGATTGCGCGCCGACATGCGCATATGATGGTCACACTTCGGACAGACCTCAAGATTACGTTCCAGCTCAGCACGGTATAAAACCTGACCGCAGCTATCACACTTGGTCCACACCCCTTCAGGAATGCTTGCCTTGCGGGTGGGAGTAATGTTGCTTTTAATTCGTTCAATCCAGCTCATTGGTGACCTTTCTGCCTGAACCCTAGTCAGCTTTGTTATAAGGGGCGCATAATGCCATTTTTGCCCCTAACAGACCATGAATGTTGCACATTAAAACATAACAGCCCGAAACTTTGGATAAAAAAGTGGTCGAACCGCTGAGTTACTTTCTATTTTGCAGCCCGTGACGCAGCACGCTTATGGCGAATTACTTCAATCACCCCCGGCAATACGGAAAGGACGATAATCGCCACAATCAATAATTTCAGGTTTTCCTGGACGATCGGCAGATCGCCGAACAGGTAGCCTGCGTAGGTGAACAACAATACCCACAGCAATGCACCTACGACGTTATACATCGCAAAGTGACGGTAGGACATATGTCCCATACCGGCAACAAACGGCGCAAATGTACGCACGATAGGCACGAAACGCGCCAGGATAATCGTCTTACCGCCATGACGCTCGTAGAACGCATGGGTTTTATCCAAGTAGCTGCGGCGGAAAATTTTGGAGTTCGGGTTACTGAAAAGTTTTTCCCCGAACAATCGGCCAATCGTGTAGTTCACCGCATCGCCCACAATCGCCGCCACAATCATCAGTGCCACCATCAGATGAACATTAAGATCGTTGGTTGGCAGCGCAGAAAGCGCACCCGCAACAAACAACAGCGAATCCCCTGGCAGGAATGGTGTCACCACCAGCCCGGTTTCACAGAACAGGATCAGAAACAGAATGGCGTATACCCAGATACCGTATTCCGCAACCAGCTCCGCCAGGTGCACATCAATGTGCAGGATAAAATCGATAAGAAAGTAAATCAGGTCCATAGTTTTGCCTTTATACGACTCAAATTAGTCCGCCAGAAATAGCGGGCCCATAGGCGGTTTTGGCAGGTCGAACCGGTCCGGGTAATCTACCGCAACCAGATACAGTCCTTCCGCTTTCGCCGTTGCCGCTGCCAGCGTTCTGTCCTTTGCCGCTAACAGTTCTGCTATCCAGCTCTCCGGCTGGTTGTTGGCGCCAACTTCCATCAGGCTGCCGACAATATTCCTGACCATATGATGTACAAAGGCATTCGCTTTAATATCCACCACCACATATGCACCGAAACGTTCGACGTTAATGTGCATCACGTTTCGCCACGGCGTGCGCGACTGACACTGCACCGCTCGAAACGAGGTAAAATCATTTTCGCCAATCAGACACTGGGCCGCACGATGCATACGCTCAGCGTCCAGCGGTTCATAGTAATGGGTTACCCCTTTACCCAAAACCGCAGGGCGCAACCGATGATTGTAGATGATGTAGCGATAACGGCGAGCCGTGGCGCTAAATCGGGCATGAAAATCATCGGGTACAGCTTTAACCCAGCGCACGGCGATGTCACCAGGTAAATTCGCATTTACCCCCAGTGTCCAGGCCGCATCTTTACGCTGGGCAGTGGTTTCAAAATGCACGACCTGCCCAGTGCCATGAACGCCCGCATCCGTGCGTCCTGCACAAAAAACATTGATGCGTTCATTCGCCACCTGAGAGAGCGCTTTTTCCAGTTTTTCCTGAACGCTACGCACTTCGTTCTGGCGCTGCCAGCCATAATATTTGCTGCCGTCATACTCAATGCCCAGCGCAATTTTATGGGTTGACGGCTGTTGCTGGTCAGACATTAGTACAGGTACTCCTGCACCAGTTTTTCCGCTATTTTCACCGCCATTAACGCGCCGCCAAAGCGTACGTTGTCCGCCACAGACCAGAACTGAACCTGCTCTGGCATACCGTAATCATTATGCACGCAGCCAATAGAAAGGTGCGGCGTGCCCGATGCATCGCCAACCTGGGTCGGGAAATCGGTCTCTTCCGACAACACCACGTCTTCACCGCGTGAAAACGCATCGCGCGCTTCTTCCGCCGCCAACGGGCGCAGGGCCTCAAAATTCACCATCTGCGCGTGGCCATAAAATACCGGGGACTGCACGATGCTGGCAGAGATGAGCAGACCATCATCCTGCATAATTTTGCGCACTTCATCAACGATACGACGTTCTTCACGCACGCTACCTTCACGATCGGGCAGCAGCGGCAGCATGTTGAATGCCAACTGACGGCCAAAGAAATCATCTTCGTCAATCGGGATGCCGTTAAGCAGTTTTGCACTCTGTCCGGCCAGCGCATCCACCGCTTTTTTGCCATGAGCGGAAGCCGAGATAATATTGGTCACCGTAATACGCGAAAGCCCACCGTCATCAATCAACGGTTTCAGCGCAGACAGCAGTTGGCTGGTCAGACTGTTAGGTACCGCAATCACATTGCGGTTACGGTAATCCGCCAGCACGAACGGGTTAACGTCCGGAACCACCAGCGGAACGTCTGGCTCAAGCGCGAACAGACCGCTGCTGTCGATCACCAGGCAACCCGCATTAGTGGCTTCTTCTACCCAGGCGGCGGTGGCTTCAGCGCCCGCAACAAAAAATGCCAACTGTGCCTGCGTCCAGTCAAAGTCTGCAACGTCCTGCACTATGACCGATTTACCGTTAAAACGCAGATGTTCACCGGCGCTTTCATTACGCGCCAGCGCATAAATTTCACCGACCGGGAACTGGCGTTCAGCCAGCGTATCGAGCAGGGCTTCGCCTACGGCGCCCGTTGCGCCCAGAATGGCAATATTCCAGCCTTCAGACATGGTGATTTACTCCAAGAAATACGTAAGCGTCCCTGTCGCATTATTCGACAGGGAGCATTAAGAAGACATTAATGTGCCGGATGATGAACAGCGTTAAAACCCAGCTTACACAATAAGGCAGCAGCCGTTGCGTCGTCACACATCACATATAAAGACGACCATTCACGACGCTCAAGGTAATTTTTACGCAGTTTATCAAACTCACCCGGAATTCCAGCGACTTTGCGCAGCGGCGCATCATCGCGGCGCACATCATACACTAAATGCACCAGCCTTTTCAGCGTTGGCTGATCTAACGGGCCATGCAGGGTGATACGACCAAATTCCGGCGCGGGTAACAGGGTACTGAGCGCAACGTGCTGCTCGTGACCAATAAACTTACTATAGGCCTCAAAGACCTGCGTGGTACCACGGGCTTTTCCTTCGAGGGTATACCCGGCAATGTGCGCCGTGCCGATATCGACTTTCTCCAGCAACGCCACATTGAGATCCGGCTCTCCTTCCCAGACATCCAGCACAACGCTCAGCGACTGACCGGCATTCAATCGGTTCAGCAATGCCGTATTGTCGATGACCGCCCCACGGCAGGCGTTGATCAGAATAGTGCCCGGCTTCAACCGGCTAATCAGCGCGTCATCCGCCATGTGCAGCGTTTTGTACGGCCCGTCTTTAAACAGCGGGGTATGGAAAGTCAGCACATCGGCTTGCTCAACCAGTTCATCCAGCGAGCAGAAATTGCCTTCGTCACCGCGATCGGCTCGCGGTGGATCGCACAGCAGCGTGCGGATCCCCAGCGCTTCCAGACGCGCCTGCAAACGCCCGCCAACGTTACCCACACCCACAATGCCTACGGTGCGATCGCGTAACGCAAACCCGTCGCGCTCCGCCAGCATCAGTAACGCTGAAAAAACATATTCTACGACCGCTATTGCGTTACAACCGGGCGCGGCGGAAAAACCGATCCCCGCCTGCGCAAGCCAGGCGTCATCCACATGGTCTGTGCCAGCGGTTGCCGTACCGACAAATTTAACCGGTTTTCCGCCAAGCAGTGATTCATTTACTTTCGTCACCGAGCGCACCATTAAAGCATCCGCATCATCCAGTTCAGCAACGGGAATCGGACGACCGGGAACCGCTTTGACCTCCCCCAAACGACTGAACAGTTCGCGGGCATAGGGCATATTTTCATCAACGAGGATTTTCACGTCTTTCGCACCTGTTTGAGAACGAGAGTTAACCGGGCAAGTGTGCCATAATCTCGCCGCCAGGCATACTGCGAGACCTGGTCAGCACAGATTTAAGGAACAGAGATGATGCAGCCCATTTCAGGTACGCCCGCACGCCCTCCCGGCGAAGGCCAAAATGCCCCTTCCGCTGCGGGTGAACAACCGTTATCCACGCAACAACGTACTGTGCTGGAACGGCTAATTACCCGTTTGATTTCACTCACCCAGCAGCAAAGTGCTGAAGTGTGGGCCGGAATGAAGCACGATCTGGGCGTCAAAAGTGATACGCCACTGCAGTCACGTCACTTTCCTGCCGCTGAGCAAAACCTTAACCAACGACTGGGGGTTGCTCAGCAAAATCATGTTAATCGTCAGGTGCTTTCGCAGCTCACTGAATTACTGAGCCAGGGAAATAATCGCCAGGCGGTGAGTGATTTTATCCGTCAGCAGTATGGGCAAACAGCGCTCAGCCAGCTCACGCCTGAGCAGTTAAAGAACGTGCTCACGCTGCTGCAACAAGGACAGCTGTCGATACCGCAGCCGCAGCAGCGCCCGGCTACCGATCGCCCGTTGCTCCCCGCAGAGCACAATACGCTGAACCAGTTGGTTACCAAACTGGCGGCGGCCACGGGAGAATCCGGGAAGATGATCTGGCAGTCGATGCTGGAGTTGTCTGGCGTAAAAAGCGGTGAGCTGATCCCTGCCAAACAGTTTACGCACCTGGTCACCTGGCTGCAGGCGCGCCAGACGCTCAGCCTGCAAAGCGCACCAACGCTACAAACGCTCCAGGCGGCGCTGAAGCTGCCATTAGAGCCGAATGAGCTGACAGCGATAAAAGAATACGCGCAGCAGACGTATCAGATCCAACCACAATCGATTCTGACCACGGTGCAGGTGCAGGACTTGCTCAATCAAATTTTCCTGCGTCGCGTGGAACGAGAACGTGAGCTCAGCGAGCCGCGTCATCTGCAGCCCATTTACAGCCCGTTCGCGCCGATGATTGAAACGGTTAAATCTCTGTCGGCACGACCGGGACTGCTGTTTGTTGCGTTGATAATTGCGTTAGCCATTTTCTGGCTGGTCGCTTAACCTTTACGCAGCGTAAGCAACGTTACAATAATCCCCACCACGGCGGATATCGCCCCGGCAAGGAACACTGAGGGATAACCGTACGCGGTGGCCAGCACCCCGGCTACCGGACCGCTTATGCCGTAGGAGATATCCTGAAACGCGGCGTAACCGCCCAGCGCCGTACCGCGAACCTGCGCGGGCACTCGCTTCACCACTTCGACGCCCAATGCCGGGAAGATAAGCGAACACCCGGCCCCGGTTAATGCCGCCCCGAGCAGCGCAATCCAGGCCGATGGGGCCTGCCACAGCAAAATCAGCCCCGCAGTTTCCACCAGCAAAGAGACAACGGCAACCTTCACGCCGCCGAAACGGTCCGGCATCCAGCCAAACAGAATGCGCATCAGCACAAACGCCCCACCAAACGCAGTCAGGGTGAACCCCGCCATCGTCCAGCCGTTGCTGACAAAATAGAGTGAAATAAAGGTACCGATCACCGCAAAGCCAACGCCCTGCAGCGCCAGGCCCAGGCCCGGTTTCCATATAAGCCCGACTACGCTCCATAAAGAAGGACGTTCTCCTGCATGCGCAGGCACTTTACGCACGGTGCCGTTGAATGCCCATGCCAGCAGCGGTAATACCATCGTCGTTCCCGCCAGCGCCGCGAAGCCAAAGTGGCTGTGGATCAACAGGCCCAGCGGTGCACCAGCGGCCAGCGCACCGTAAATCGCCATTCCGTTCCACGACATCACCTTACCGGAGCGTGTTGGGCCGACCAGCCCCAACCCCCAGGTCAGCGTACCGGTGAGCAGTTGGCTTTCGCCAAAGCCGAGGATCAAACGCCCGACGATTAACAACGCAAATTTTACAGGGACAGAAACAGGCAATAGCGCGGCTAAAAGCCACGCCGCGCCCGCCAGCCCACAGGCAAACATCCCCTGTAGCGCCGAGCGTTTAGCACCATATTGATCGGCTAAGCGCCCGGCGTAGCCGCGCGTTAATACCGTCGCCAGAAACTGTACACCTACGGCGATACCGACCATGGTGTTGCCATAGCCCAGTTCCTGATGCACAAACAGAGGAATCACGGGCAAAGGGAGACCGACCGTCATATAGGTCAGGAAAACTGCAAAAGCGATACGAAACAGCGAAAAGTTCGCCGAAGGTGTTTTTTCTTGTTGGGTTACAGCTGTCATGCGTTACTCCAAAATGCAGAGTAAGGCGAGGAATGTCCACGCCCCCTCTACCTGACTATCAGGATTAAGGTGCGTTGGATAACGTTAAACGCTTACGCATTATCAAGAGGATAATGTTGAAGCTGGAGTCTGCCTGTAAACCCGATCGATTGTCAACGATATAAAAAAGGGAGCCTGACGGCTCCCTTTACTGTACAGCATGAGCCGGATATAAGATCCGGCACACTGTCTTATGCTTTCAGCTTACGCATAACCAGAGTTGCGTTAGTGCCGCCAAAGCCGAAGCTGTTGGACATCACAGTAGTCAGCGCCTGCTCGGTCGGTTTAGTCACGATGTTCAGACCTGCCGCCTGCTCATCCAGCTCTTCAATGTTGATGCTCGGCGCGATAAAGCCGTGTTCCAGCATCAGCAGAGAGTAGATAGCTTCCTGTACGCCAGCTGCGCCCAGGGAGTGGCCGGTCATGGCTTTAGTCGCAGAGATTGCCGGGCTGTTGTCGCCAAACACTTCACGAATTGCACCCAGCTCTTTCACGTCGCCTACCGGGGTAGAGGTACCGTGAGAGTTCAGGTAGTCGATCGGGGTGTCTACACCGTGCATCGCCATTTGCATGCAACGTACTGCGCCTTCACCAGACGGAGCAACCATGTCTGCGCCATCGGACGTTGCGCCGTAACCGACGATTTCCGCGTAGATATGCGCGCCACGTGCCAGCGCGTGTTCCAGCTCTTCAACCACGACCATACCGCCGCCGCCGGCAATAACGAAACCGTCACGGTTTGCGTCATAGGTACGGGAAGCTTTTTCCGGTGCATCGTTGTATTTAGTAGACAGCGCGCCCATGGCGTCGAATTCACACGCCATTTCCCAGCACAGCTCTTCGCCGCCGCCAGCAAAAACGATGTCCTGTTTGCCCAGTTGAATTTGTTCTACCGCGTTACCGATACAGTGCGCAGATGTCGCACAGGCAGAGCTGATAGAGTAGTTTACGCCGTGGATTTTGAACGGCGTTGCGAGGCAGGCAGAAACGCCGGACGCCATCGCTTTGGTGACCACATACGGGCCAACCGCTTTCAGACCACGCGGGCTACGCATTGCGTCAGCACCGAACACCTGAAAACGCGGGGAGCCGCCGCCGGAACCTGCAATCAGGCCAACGCGCGGGTTGTTCTGGTAATCTTCTGCTGCAAGGCCGGCATCAGCCACTGCCTGTTCCATAGAAAGGAATGCATAGATGGATGCGTCGCTCATAAAGCGCACTACTTTGCGGTCAATGAGGCCAGTGGTATCCAGTTTTACGTTGCCCCAAACGTGGCTACGCATGCCGGAGTCCTTCAGCTCCTGAGAGAAAGTGATCCCTGAACGTCCTTCACGCAGAGATGCCAGGACTTCCTGCTGGTTATTACCGATGCTGGAAACGATGCCCAAGCCAGTAATCACTGCACGTTTCATTCAATACCTCTGTAAGTCGCACTATTTTAAAGTTTCGAGTGGCACAATAGCGTACACTTGTACGCCGAACAAGTCCGATCAGCCATTTAATGTGGAAATTTGCGCAGCCAGGCACTCATCGCTAAGATCGGGGCACAGCCTGCCAGACGAGTAACTTACGTGAAACAATACGCTATACAACCTGCAAACCTTGAATTCAACGCTGAGGGTACACCTGTTTCCCGAGATTTTGACGATGTCTATTTTTCTAATGATAACGGGCTGGAAGAGACACGTTACGTCTTTCTCGGCGGGAATCATCTCGCCCAGCGATTCCCTGCGCATTCACGTCCCCTCTTCGTGGTGGCAGAAAGCGGGTTTGGCACCGGACTTAACTTCCTGACGCTCTGGCAGGCATTTACCGATTTTCGCGATACCCATCCTGAAGCTACCCTGGAAAGATTACATTTCATCAGTTTTGAAAAATATCCGCTAACGCGTGAAGATCTCACCTTAGCTCATCAGCACTGGCCAGAACTTGCCCCATGGGCCACGGCGCTGCAAGAGCAATGGCCGCTGCCACTGGCGGGATGCCATCGCCTGCTCCTTGATGAAGGACGCGTCACGCTGGATCTGTGGTTTGGCGATATTAACGAACTGACCAGTAAGCTCGATGACTCCCTGAATCAAAAAGTGGACGCCTGGTTTCTGGACGGTTTCGCACCGGCAAAAAATCCGGATATGTGGACGCCAACGCTGTTTAACGCAATGGCCCGTCTGGCTCGTCCGGGCGGTACGCTGGCGACCTTCACCTCAGCGGGCTTTGTGCGTCGGGGGTTGCAGGAAGCCGGGTTTACGATGCAAAAATGCAAAGGCTTTGGTCGCAAACGCGAAATGCTCTGTGGTGTAATGGAACAGACGCTGGCGCGCCCCTCCTCGGCTCCCTGGTTTGCACGTTCCGGAACAGATAAACGCGAAGCCGCCATTATTGGTGGGGGGATTGCCAGCGCATTGCTGTCGTTGGCGTTACTGCGTCGCGGCTGGCAGGTCACACTCTATTGCGCCGACGATAATCCAGCCGGGGGGGCATCCGGCAATCGCCAGGGCGCGCTTTATCCGCTACTCAGCAAGCATGACGCGGCCATTAATCTCTTTTTCCCCACCGCGTTTACCTTCGCTCGTCGACTGTATGACGCCCTCCCCGTTGAGTTCGCGCATGACTGGTGCGGTGTGACGCAACTGGCGTGGGATGAAAAAAGCCAGCAAAAAATCGACCAAATGCTGTCCCTTGAATTGCCTGATGCGCTCGCCGTCAGCGTTAACGCAGAGCAGGTTTTACAAACGACCGGCGTAGAAACCGGATGCGGCGGGATTCAGTACCCTGCCGGAGGATGGCTGTGTCCGGCACAATTAACCGCCGCCGTATTCGACTACGCCGCAACGCTGGGATTACGCACCCGGTATCAACATACGCTGGCCTCGCTGTCTCGGCAAACAGAACACTGGCAATTGACGTTTGCCAGTGGCGAAACCGCCGCTCACGCTGCGGTGGTTCTGGCTAACGGGCATCGCATTAACGGCGTTGAGCAGACGCAGTCGCTACCGGTCTACTCCGTAGGCGGTCAGGTGAGTCACATTCCTACCACGCCTTCGCTTTCAGCGCTGCGTCAGGTGCTGTGCTATGACGGCTACCTCACGCCGCACAACCCGCAAAACCAGCAGCACTGCATTGGCGCCAGCTATCATCGCGGAAGTGAAGAAACGGTGTATCGCGCGGACGATCAGCAGCAAAACCGTCAGCGCTTAATAGATTGTTTCCCGAATGCCTCGTGGGCAAAAGAAGTAGACGTTAGTGGCAATGCCGCCCGTTGTGGAGTGCGCTGTGCCACGCGCGATCACATGCCAATGGTCGGCAACGTCGCGGATTATGACGCCACTCTCAGCCAGTATGCCACTCTTGCCGAAGACAAAGAGCACGCCGTAAACGCCCCGGTGTATTCCGATTTATTTATGTTAGGTGCACTGGGCTCGCGCGGGCTGTGTACTGCCCCGCTGTGTGCAGAAATTCTGGCCTCGCAAATGAGCGATGAACCTATACCCATGGATGCCAGCACGCTGGCAGCGCTGAATCCGAATCGTCTGTGGGTGAGGAAGTTATTGAAGGGTAAAGCGGTGAAATAAGATACCATCTCGCCATTGCCTGATGGCGCTACGCTTATCAGGCCTACAACCCCCGTCCGCGTAGGCCGGATAAGACGCCTTCGCGTCGCCATCCGGCACAATCCACTGCTATTATTATTGTGTTGCCTTCTGGAACAGTGTGTCCCACATCTCTTTCACTAACGCCTGGTCACGCGGCGAGAGTTCGCCTGCGCTGATGGCTTTTTCCAGGCTGCTGGTCACATTGGCGTACAATGCCTCAGCGGAATGGTCCTCGCCAGCATCCAGCTCAGCCACAGCCAGCGTCAGGTGCCCACGCAAATAGCCACTGGCAAACAACTCATCATCGCTGGCGTGCTCTACCATATCGTCGATTAATGCCAGAATGCGTGATTCAAACTCCGCGATCATCTTATTTCCTCATTGTAAACGTGGCAGCGGCTTCAGTTGAGCGCTTCGGGCCACGGGAATTGTTCCACCGTAAGTTCAGGCGTGTGATAATAATTCTGTAACGCGTTAATGAAACGCGCCGGACGTTCAGGGATCCCCTTTTCCAGGTACTCCATCACCTGAGCATGAACACGGCGCTGGAATACCACGCGATCCGGTTCAAAGTCCCCTTCCAGATTGTCGCAACTGACGTTAAACGGGTAGCCCGCCGCCATGCAAAACAACCAGTCAAACGCCTGCGGCTTCACTTCCACATCTTCAAACTGGCATTGTGTCTTCGCGTCGCGTCCGTCCGGGCAGTACCAGTAACCGAAATCGACCAGTTCACGACGGGCTTTACCGGCGATGCACCAGTGTGAAATTTCGTGTAACGCACTGGCGTAATAACCATGCGCAAAAACGATACGGTGATACGGTAATTCCGCATCCGCTGGAAGATAGATCGGTTCGTCGTCGCCTTTAATCAGACGGGTATTAAATTCATCGGCAAAGCAGCCGTTAAAAATCTCAATTAACTGTTCGTAGTGATGCGTATTATTCATTAGTTCATCCCCAGCCAGTGGAGAATCTCCTGTCCATGATTATCATAAAGTAGCTTGGCGCTCATCACGGCGGAGACAATAACGATCATTGGCCGAATGAGTTTTTGTCCTTTGCTGAGTACCAGTCGAGAGCCCATCCGTGCGCCAATAAACTGGCCAATGAGCATCACAAAACCTGTCGCCCAAATCACTTTGCCGCCGAGGGCAAACAGCAACAACCCACCGATATTCGATGTGGCATTTAATACTTTGGCGTGGGCCGTCGATTTCGCCAGGTTGTATCCGCACAGCATGACAAAGGCCAGCGCGTAGAATGACCCTGCCGCCGGACCAAAAAAGCCATCGTAAAAGCCGACGCAGCCCCCGGCCACCAACGCGAAAGGCAAACCGTGCAGTCGGCGCTGTCGATCCTCTTCCCCGATTTTTGGCATCAACAGAAAGTAAAGGCCAATACAGATAACCAATACTGGCAGGATCTGGCGCAGAACATCTGACTGCACGTGCTGAACCAACAGCGCGCCACTCATTGAGCCGATAAAGGTCATGAAGATATTGAGCTTCTGATCCGCCAGATTAACCACACCCCGACGAATAAAATAGAGGGAGGAAGAGATAGATCCCCCGCAGGCTTGCAGCTTATTGGTCGCCAGCGCTTGCGCAGGTGGCATCCCGGCCGCCATCAATGCCGGGATGGTGAGTAGACCACCACCTCCGGCCAGAGAATCAATAAAACCTGCCAGCATCGCCACAAAAAAAAGCACACCTAACAGCAGTGGCGACACCATAAACAGAGAGGCAAAATGATCCATTAGAGTACATGCTCGTCCAGTAGCGCCTGGCAGGAAGGCGGCAACGGCGGCGGTGTCTTCTTCTCAGGCTTGGTGGTTCCAGGTTTTGGAGGTTCGAACCAGCTTTGCAGCTCTGCGCCACAGCCGTCACCCGGTGGCGGTAACGGTTGATCTTCGCACTCAAGGCTGTCGGCAGGGCAACGTAACCGCACGTGCATATGCGCACGATGCTGGAACCACGGCCGCACTTTACGCAACCAGTCCCTGTCGGTCCCTGCATCCAGACAAAGTTGTTGCTTAATCGCCGGATTCACGAAAATACGCGTTACTTCATTATCTTTTGCAGCCAGCCTGATCAGGCTGAAAATCTCCGGTTTCCACAGTGACGGCACAACACGTTTGCCATCCTGTGAGACCAGATCTAACGCCTGCGGCCGCAGCAGTTGCGACTGGGTCCAGCGCGTTTTCGGCAGTTGCAGGAAAATATCCACATCCAGTCCCGTCTGGTGGCTGGCGTGACCGCCATTGAAACGCCCACCGGCCGGCATCCCCATATCGCCGATTAACACCGTGCCCAGTCCCTGACTATTGGCCTGATAACTCAGACGCTGGATAAACCTCACCAGATCCGGATGGCCAAAGTAACGACGCTGATCGGTGCGCATCACCTGATAATGTTCTGACTGTACAGGCAGCGTATCTGCGCCAACAATACAGCCATTGGAAAACGCGCCGATAGACTGCGCGCTGCCCGCAACCGGATGGGTAATTTTCTGCCAGGGCGTCGCCGCCAGACAGGCGGTACTGGCAAACAGAGCCAGCGCCGCAAGTGCCGTTTTTTTCATCTCTTACCAGCGTGGAATATCGGTCTTCACGTCCGCATTTTGCGCCCGCTGACGCAGCAGGTGATCCATCAATACGATCGCCAGCATCGCCTCGGCGATCGGTACGGCGCGGATCCCAACGCACGGATCGTGGCGACCTTTAGTGATCATTTCGACTTCTTCACCAAAGCGGTTAATAGTGCGCCCAGGAACGGTAATACTGGACGTCGGTTTCAGCGCCATATGAGCAATGATTTGTTGCCCGCTGCTGATCCCGCCCAGAATGCCGCCCGCATGGTTACTCTGGAAACCTTCTTTGGTGATTTCGTCACGGTTCTGGCTGCCGCGCAGCGCAACAACGTCAAATCCATCACCAATCTCAACGCCCTTAACGGCGTTAATACTCATCAGCGCATGGGCGATGTCGGCATCCAGGCGGTCGAATACAGGTTCGCCGAGACCCGCAGGTACACCGCGTGCAACAACGGTCACCTTCGCTCCGATTGAGTCACCTTCTTTCTTCAGCCCGCGCATCAGTTCGTCCAGCGCTTCGAGTTTATCCGGGTCCGGGCAAAAGAACGGGTTAAGTTCCACCTGGGACCAGTCTTTGATCTCCAGCGGAATATCACCCATCTGCGTCAGGCAGCCGCGGATCTCAACGCCGAATTTTTCCGCCAGATATTTTTTGGCTATCGCTCCGGCCGCCACGCGCATCGCCGTTTCACGCGCGGATGAACGTCCGCCGCCACGGTAGTCGCGCAGGCCATATTTTTGCTCATAGGTATAGTCGGCGTGTCCCGGACGAAAAACGTCCTTAATCGCGCCATAATCCTGTGAACGCTGATCGGTATTTTCGATCAGCAGGCCAATGCTGGTGCCTGTGGTAACGCCCTCGAACACCCCGGAGAGGATTTTCACCTGATCCGGCTCACGACGCTGCGTAGTGTAGCGCGATGTGCCCGGACGGCGTCTGTCGAGATCGTGCTGCAGGTCAGCTTCTGTCAGAGAAATGCCCGGCGGAACACCATCGACAATACAACCGAGCGCCAGCCCGTGTGATTCGCCGAAAGTGGTTACGCGAAAGAGTTGCCCAATTGTGTTTCCTGCCATCACGGCTCCGTTATGCGTGTTGTGTATGTGCGCGTGTAATTAGTCTTTATAAATGCTGAAGTGCTCGCGAGCAGCAACTAACTGCTCTTTGGTCAGCATGAATACGCCGTCACCGCCGTTGTCGAACTCAAGCCAGGTGAACGGTACATCCGGATATTGCTCTATCAGATGTACCATGCTGTTTCCGACTTCACAAATCAGAATACCGTTATCTGACAGGTAGTCCGGGGCGTTCCCCAGAATGCGGCGGGTAAGTTTCAGCCCATCGCTGCCGGACGCCAGACCCAGCTCAGGTTCGTGACGATATTCGTTTGGCAGATCGGACATATCTTCTGCATCGACATACGGCGGGTTGGTCACAATCAGGTCATACTGGACTTTCAGCAGATCGCGGAACAGATCGGAACGGATCGGCGTGACGTGATGGATCAGGCCGTGCTCTTCAATGTTGTGTTCGGTCACCGCCAGCGCGTCAGTGGAAATATCCACCGCATCGACTTCGGCTTCCGGGAAAGCATACGCGCAGGCAATGGCAATACAGCCGCTGCCAGTACACATATCGAGGATATGCTGCGGTTGCTCATTAATAAGGCCCGCAAAGCGGTTATTGATAAGCTCGCCAATCGGTGAACGTGGAACCAGCACGCGTTCATCAACATAAAATTCATGCCCGCAGAACCAGGCTTTGTTGGTCAGATAAGCAACCGGAATGCGCTCGTTGACGCGGCGAATCACGCGTTCAACAATACGATGACGCTCGCTGGAGGTCAGACGCGCGGTACGCATATCTTCTGGAATATCCAACGGCAAATAAAGTGACGGCAGCACCAGTTGTACGGCCTCGTCCCATGGGTTATCCGTGCCATGGCCATACCAGATGTTCGCCGCGCTAAAACGGCTGACCGCCCAACGCAACATGTCCTGAATGGTATGCAGTTCACTCACTGCTTCATCGACGAAAATTTTATCCACGTATTCCTCCAGGGCATGCTCGTATTAATTTCGGCGGCTAGTTTGCCACGAAGACGGCGATAAATCAGCATTCACACGGGGCCTGAACGCGAAAATTGCGTTTTAAGCGATCGGATGCCCGCCGAGTCGGGTTAAACTAACGGAAAATAAAAGTTGAGACTCTCGAATGAAAAAGAAAACATCGCTCAGCGAGGAGGATCAGACGCTGTTTCGCCAGCTGATGACCGGCACGCGTAAAATTAAACAGGACACCATCGTTCACCGACCTCCACGTAAAAAAATTGCCGAGGTTCCGGTTAAAAGACTGCTACAGGAGCAGGCTGATGCCAGCCACTATTTCTCGGATGAGTTTCAGCCGCTGCTGAATACGGACGGTCCGGTAAGATACCTGCGTGCCGACGTCAGCCATTTCGAACTGAAGAAAATGCGCCGTGGCGATTACTCTCCGGAGCTGTTTCTCGATCTGCATGGGCTGACCCAGCAACAGGCCAAACAAGAGTTAGGCGCGCTGATTGCCGCCTGTCGCCGTGAGCATGTGTTTTGCGCCTGCGTGATGCATGGCCACGGAAAGCATATTCTTAAGCAGCAAACGCCGCTCTGGCTGGCGCAGCATCCGCACGTGATGGCGTTTCATCAGGCGCCGAAAGAGTACGGTGGTGACGCCGCGCTGCTGGTGCTGATCGAAGTGGAAGAGTGGCTACCGCCTGAACTTCCGTGATGCAGAAAAACAGAAAGAGCCGCATTTGCGGCTCTTTGATTTTTCGGATGACGGCTGCACCTTATCCGATTCCAGACTTTTTAAATCGCTTTTGCCATTTTCAGGTTACACGGGCTCATCTGCCAGTTAAAAGTACCCTTCCCGCTCTCATCAAGCGTAACGCTGGCAATCGCTGATGTGGTAAACATCGGCGGTGTTTCACCTGGGCAAAGCTCAGACACCAGATATCCCACTAAAGGCAAGTGAGAGATAACCAGTGCCGTGGCGATACCTTCATTGGCCAGAGCCTGTAAATAGGCGCTGACCAGACCGACATCGCCGCAGGGAGTCAGCTCCGGCAAAACATCAACACCGGTTGGCAGGTTCATACACTCCCCCACCACATCCAGCGTTTGTTCGGCTCGTAGGAACGGGCTCACCAGAACACGTTCGATATCCACTTTTTGACCTTTCAGCCAGTTCGCCATCAGGCGAGATTCGTCACAACCACAGGAGGTTAAGGGACGAACCGAATCACTGGCGGCATCGAGGGCCGCGTCGCCGTGACGCATGATAAAAACTTGCATATTGCACCGCTTTTGTTAACCAGAATCACCACTACCTTTATTCACAGCCCCTATTGGCTGTGGTAACGATATGGTGGCCGGCATTGTGCCTTATCCATTCACCGAATGAAACGCTGTTTTTTACCTCAACGGCGTAAGTATAGTCAATCTCTGTTTACATTTTGAGCGCGACCCATACATTCAGTGCGGATTCATCCTACCTTTGACCTCATGAATTCAGGTCAGTTTCCCCAATATTCCAGAATCTTTCACTGCGTTCCGCCATCTGCAATAACTGCTCACACGGTGTAAACCGCGAGCCGTACTGCGTGGTCAGCCGTTGCAGAACCGCAACCACTTCACCCGCGCCGAGAGAGTCCATATACCTGAACGGGCCGCCGAGGAATGGCGGAAAACCAATACCAAAGACAGCGCCTATGTCGCCATCACGTGCGCTGCGGACTATCTTCTCGTCGAAACAACGGGCTGCTTCATTGAGCATTAACATAACGCACCGCTCTGCTATCTGCGCAGCGGTAAGTCGGCCCTGACCCTGGACGCCAATAAGCGTATAAATTGCAGGGTCGACCTGTTTTTTGCTTTTACGCCCTTTCGCACCATAAAGATAGAAACCCCGACCATTTTTTCTACCTTTGCGATCGTCATTCAAAATTGAAGCAACAACATTTGCAGGCGCGCTAAAACGTTCTCCATATGCAGCCTCAAGCACTGGTATAATTTTAGTGCCCGTATCAATTCCGACCTCATCCAAAAGTTGGATTGGCCCAACTGGAAAACCAAACTTAACCAGCGCGGCGTCTATGGTTTCGACCCGCTCGCCTTCGGTCAACATACGAATCGCTTCGTTAATATAAGGCGCTAAAATGCGGTTAACGTAAAAGCCGGCCTTATCTCTGACCACTATCGGCGTTTTGCCCTGTTTTTTCGCTAACTTAACGGTAGTTGCAATCGTCTGCTCAGAGGTCGTGGCATGCGGGATCACTTCGACCAACGGCATTTTTTCCACCGGACTAAAAAAGTGTAAACCAATCACTTGTTCGGGCCTTGCAGCGTTCGCAGCAATATCGCCAATGGGCAAAGATGAGGTGTTAGAAGCAAAAATGGTATGAGGTGCGCAATTTTGCTCAACTTCTGCCACCATCCGTTGTTTTAGCGACAGATCTTCAAACACGGCTTCAATAATTAGATCGCGATGCGCAAAGCCACGGTAGTCGATTGATCCCGAAATCAGCGCCAGTTGTTTATCGCGTTCGCTGGCTTTGATATGACGGCGGCGAACCTTCGTTTCAAGCTGATCCCAGCTGTACTTCAGCGCGTGGTTGATTCCCTTAGCGTTTATATCTTTGATGCGCACAGGCAAGCCGCCTTTACAGGCCGTCACGTAGGCAATACCACCGCCCATCAGACCGCCGCCCAAAATACCTACGCTGTTTAGCGGGCCAGGTTTCGCATCACTTCCGGGATCTTTTTTCACATCGGTGTTGGCAAAAAAGATGTGCCGTAGCGCCTGAGACTGGGATGTCATCACCAGTTCACCAAACGCACGTGCCTCAGCGTCGTAACCGCTACTGCTGCCTTGCGCTAGCCCGGTTTCGATGACCTCAAGGATACGTTCTGTTGCAGGGTAGTTACCTTGCGTTTTTTGCGCCGTCTTTTTACTGGCCATGCGGAACAACAGCGCCCGCCCCAGCGGCCCCGCCAACACTCGCTCTCTCACGGGCAGTGTTCGATGCGCAGAACTGTCCTTTTTAGCCAGTTCAACTGCTGCTTCCAGCAAAATGGAATGCGGTACAACTTCATCCACTAAACCAACTTTCAGCGCCTGTTTTGCGCGTAATTGTTTTCCGGTGAGGATCATATCCAGTGCGGTACTGACGCCAATCAGGCGCGGCAGCCGCTGCGTACCACCGGAGCCGGGCAACAAGCCAAGCTGTACTTCCGGTAAACCCAGTACGGTTTTAACATCATCGGTACAAATACGGTTGTGACACGCCAGCGCCATCTCCAGGCCACCGCCGAGGCATGCGCCATGAATCGCGGCGATAACCGGGATCGGCAAGGCATTAATTTCCGCCATCATCTGCTGCCCCTGACGGGCCAGCGTTTCGGCTTCCTGCGCGCTGCGACAGCTACCAATCATGTTGATATCTGCCCCGGCAATGAAGTTATCGGGTTTAGCCGAAATAAACACCACACCACGCAATGCTTTGTTATCGCGGATTTGTTTCAGAATGGCCCGTACCTGAGAAGCAAACTCCGCTTTCAGGGTGTTCATTTTCTCTCCGGGCACATCAATGGTGACAACAGCAACGTTATCCAGACGTACGTTTAGTGTAAAAGCCGATGCCATTTCCATTATTCCGCCTCCAGAACCATGGCTGCACCCAAACCACCAGCTGCACAGGCGGTCACTAAACCAAAACCACCGCCACGACGTCGTAACTCATGGAGGGTTTGGGTAATCATGCGCGCACCAGTGGCGGCGAAGGGGTGTCCATAGGCAATCGATCCACCCAGCACGTTAAATTTACTGTCATCAACTTCGCCAGTGGCATGTGCTCTGCCCAGCACGTCGCGGGCAAAACGTTCGCTACCCAGCAACTGAATATTCGCCAGCGTTTGAGCGGCAAAGGCTTCATGCATATCGATTAGGGTTAAATCTGCCATGGTCAGACCCGCTCTCTCCAGGGCAAGCGGCGTTGACCACGCAGGTCCCAGCAGCATGTCCTGCCAGACATCGATGGCGGTAAAAGCAAAACTACGCAGGTACCCCAGCGGCACCAGCCCCAACTCTTTCGCACGCGACTCCGTCATCATGATCACGGCGGCTGCGCCGTCCGTTAGCGGGGTACTGTTTGCTGCGGTGACAGTGCCGTGCTTGCGGTCAAACGCCGGACGTAGTTTGGCGTAATCGGCCAGCGTAGAGTTACCGCGAATATTGTTATCTTCTGAAAAAGGATCTTTAAACGGCGGCGCGTAGGTAGTCATTACCTCATCTGCCAGCTTTCCTTCAGCCCACGCCTGAGCGGCACGCTGATGAGAGCGGTGCGCCAGAGCGTCCTGCTGTTCTCGGGTAATACCATAGGTTTTGGCCATTTGCTCAGCCGTATCCCCCATACGCAAACCGGTGGAATACTCAGCGACGGCTGGCGGCACAGGCATCAGGTCACGTAAACGCAGTCGGGAAAAGAGTTTAAGGCGTTGACCGGTAGTCCGGGCCTTATTGACATCCACCAGCACCCGCGCCAGCTTTTTACTAACGCCAATAGGCAAGACTGACGAGGAGTCCGCACCACCCGCAATTCCCGCACGAATAGACCCCGCCATCAGGCTTTCCGCGACATTCGCCACTGCCTGAAAACTGGTCGCGCAGGCTCGGCTTACGCTATAGGCATCCGTATGCACATTCATGCCGGTTCCCAGCACGATTTCACGAGCAATATTTGGCGCTTCAGGCATTTGCACCACCTGACCAAAAACCAGTTGCTCAATCACATCAGCAGGTATTTCGCTGCGCGCCAGCAGCTCACCGACGACCATTTTTCCTAAATCAACGGCGGGAATGCCATGAAACGCGGTAGCCTGACGAGCAAATGGCGTACGCAACCCACTTACAATGGCAATACGGTCGCCCTGGCGGGTAACCAGCGGTAAAGCCTGACTCATAACACTCCCCTGTAAAAAAATAAAATAAGTGGTCTGACCTGATCATAGTCTTAACCAATTTTTTACATTTAGCCAAGCGGAGAGAAAAGAAAGTGGGAGCTAAGACACAGTGAATAATCACTGACAGTTACGAAAAAGCCCTTGCTATCTGATAGCAAGGGCTTTTGCAGAGGGGGATTAACGCAGGCCCAGCTGGAAGATCAGCGTTTCAGCTTCACAGGCAAAAACAAAGTCGATATCCAGACGCACACCTTCTGACTCTTCAGTAAAGGTCGAGGTGATTTGGCAAGGCTCAGATTCCACGCCACGCGCCTTTTCGGTCAGAGCAGCCAGCGTTTCTTCTGCCTCTGCGCGGTTCGCGAACACACGGCTGTAGGACGCGGTGCAATCGGAGTTGTCCATGATGGTGCCAACATCCATACAGCAGCAAACCGGGGTTTCATCAGCACTGCATTTACTCATTGTAGATTTCCTCTGTATTCGCACCTGAGGTGCCAGATAAACGATAGGGATATTTTACGCTCCCATTATTCGCCTCTCCAGTCGTTAATTGTATGAAATGCGATAAGTGACCGAAATCACACTTAAAAATGATCTAAAACAAAAATCGCCCAAACAGGTGAGTGCGCACCCCCGCAATTTTGCCAGCTGGATCGCGTTTCTCTGATCAAATTTGAAAATATTTATAAACATACTTGCAACATTCCAGCTGGTCCGACCTATACTCACGCCACTGGTCTGATTTCTAAGTCGTACCTCAGACCCTACACTTCGCGCTCCTGTTACGGCATGTAACATTGTTTGTATAAAAATAAATCTATGAGGTTATGGTCATGAGCCAGAAAACCCTGTTTACAAAGTCTGCTCTCGCAGTCGCAGTGGCAATTATCTCCACACAGGCCTGGTCTGCAGGCTTTCAGTTAAACGAATTTTCTTCCTCTGGCCTTGGCCGGGCATATTCGGGTGAAGGCGCAATTGCAGATGATGCAGGTAACGCCAGTCGTAACCCGGCATTGATTATGATGTTTGATCGCCCTACTTTCTCAGCAGGTGCGGTGTATATCGATCCAGACGTTAATATTTCCGGTAAATCGCCATACACCGGACGCAGCACTGATGCGGACAACATCGCGCCTACGGCGTGGGTTCCTAATGCTCACTTCGTGATGCCTATCAACGAACAGTTTGGTTGGGGTGCTTCCGTTACCTCAAACTATGGCCTGGCTACCGAATTTAACGACAGCTACATCGTCGGTGAATACGGCGGTAAGACCGACCTTAAAACGGTCAACCTTAACCTGAGCGGCGCCTACCGTCTGAATGATAGCTGGAGCTTCGGTCTCGGTTTTAACGCCGTTTATGCTGATGCAAAAATTGAACGTTATTCTGGCGAGCAGACGGCTGCATTACCGAAGGTCAGCAACAAAATTGCCAGTCTGAAAGGGGACGAATGGGGCTACGGTTGGAACGCCGGGATTCTGTACGAACTGGATAAAAATAACCGTTATGGTTTAACGTACCGTTCTGAAGTTAAAATTGATTTTGATGGCGATTATAAGAGTGGCATCCGTACCCAGGCCAACGCTATACCTGGCGCTGGCACTACATTCCCATGGGGAACGACCAATGCCACCGTCCCGGGTTCTCTGACACTAAACCTTCCTGAAATGTGGGAATTGTCAGGTTATAACCGTATCGCACCACAGTGGGCTATCCACTACAGCATGGCCTATACCAGCTGGAGTCAGTTCCAGGAGCTGAAAGCCACAGGTTCCAATGGACAGACACTGTTCTATAAAGAAGAAGGCTTCAAAGATTCTTACCGCATTGCATTGGGTACGACTTACTATATGGATAAAAGCTGGACGTTCCGTACCGGTATTGCTTATGACGATAGCCCGGTTCCAGCAAGTAAGCGTTCCATCTCGATTCCGGATCAGGATCGCCTGTGGTTGAGTGCAGGTACAACTTATGCGTTCAATGACGATGCTTCTATCGACGTCGGTGTGTCTTACATGCACGGACAAAAAGTAACAGTGCAAGAAGGCAACTATACTTTCGACTCTGAAGGTAAAGCTTGGCTGTTTGGTACAAACTTCAACTACGCATTCTGATTTTCTTCAGACGTAAAAAAGGTGAGCTTTTTAGCTCACCTTTTTATTTGCCCAATTCCTTACTCAGAATCGATCTCTTTTAAATCATCCTGAATATCTTTCGCGTTCGGGTTTTCTTCTGGTTTGAGTTTCCCGCCGTTCGCAATAAAGTCATGACGCTGGAAGTAAGCTTCACGCACCATGATGTAAGGATCGGAAGACTGACGCAGCAGACCGTCAGAGTCGAGCAATTGCGCGCGAGTTTCAATCCCTTCAACCGTCCATTTGCCTATCGACAACGGCCAGGTCAGCCAGGACAGTACCGGATACAGCGTATCGACCATATCACCACCGTCATCACGCAGCGTGAAACTACCGTAGAACGGAAGCTGCATATACGGCCCGTAACCAACATCATAGTGGCCTAACGTGCTGCCAAAGCGGTGTGGTTCAACGCGCTGCAACTTCGGATTAGCCATACCTGCCACATCGATAAAGCCGCCCATACCTAACAGGGTATTCAGGAAGAAACGGGTAAAGTGCACCATCCCCTGATAAGGATCGCCTTGCAGGAAATAGTTGACCATGACGGCCGGCTCTTCAAGGTTCCCCGTAAAGTTGCTTAAACCATTACGCGCCGGCTGCGGAACATAGTCACGCCAGGCAACAGCTACGGGTCTAACAACGTATGGATCTAAAACATTAAAGTTGAAGTTGTACATGGTGCGGTTGAACCCTTCAAATGGATCCGAACGCCCCTGCTGTTCAGTACCGGAGCTCGCACACCCCACCAAAAGTGTGGTTCCCAGCGCAAGCGCCGACAGGCGAAGCTTCATAAGTGTCTCCCTGTGTTTTATGGCTATCGCTGATTGCCATCCATGACGGAACGATGACGTATCCGCCTGTTTAGATGTGAGCGATTGTAACAGCACGTCAAATGATGTCTATATACCCTGTCTTACTGATTTGATCATAGCCTGGTAATGCGCACTCCGCGGCGGTTCTATTCTAACTAACCCGATAAAAACAAACGTTACTATTTTTGCTATCTCAGACTTTCTCCCGCTGATTTTCAGACAAAAGCCGCTACGCTTTAGCAATACGTGCTTATTCAGGATTCGGCTATGAATGACATCAAGAAAGATAAGATTGATCGACACAGCGACGAACTCGAGGTGGAAAGCGATGAAAAGCTAACAGGGAAAAAGATAGAGCTTGATGAGGACAGACTCCCCTCCCGCGCCATGGCAATCCATGAACATATTCGCCAGGATGGGGAGAAAGAGATGGAGCGTGACGCGATGGCGCTACTGTGGTCAGCCATCGCAGCAGGACTATCGATGGGAGCCTCGCTACTGGCAAAAGGGATTTTCCACGTACAGCTGGAAGGCGTGCCAGGGGGATTTTTACTCGAGAACCTCGGTTATACCTTCGGCTTTATTATTGTCATTATGGCCCGCCAGCAACTCTTTACCGAAAATACCGTCACCGCTGTACTGCCGGTGATGCAAAACCCTACCCTTGGCAATTTTGGCCTGTTGATGCGCCTGTGGAGCGTGGTTCTACTTGGTAATATTATTGGCACCGGGGTTGCAGCATGGGCGTTTGAACATATGCCGATTTTTGATGAAGAGACCCGCGATGCTTTTGTCAAAATCGGCATGGATGTGATGAAAAATACGCCAACAGAGATGTTTTCCAACGCCATCATTTCCGGCTGGTTAATTGCCACCATGGTGTGGATGTTTCCCGCCGCTGGAGCGGCAAAAATTGTGGTCATTATTCTGATGACCTGGCTGATTGCGTTAGGTGATACCACGCATATCGTCGTCGGCTCGGTGGAAATTCTCTATTTGGTCTTTAATGGCACGCTGCACTGGAGTGATTTTTTCTGGCCCTTTGCGCTACCAACGCTCGCCGGGAATATCTGTGGCGGAACGTTTATTTTCGCGCTAATGAGCCATGCGCAGATCCGCAATGATATGAGCAACAAACGCAAGGAAGAAGCCAGGTTGCAAGCAAAGCGTGATGAGCAAAAGCAGAAAAAACAGGCCTGAATGGTGACTGTTTGAGCAGTCGGGCGGCCTGAGACTTACCGTTGTGAGTAAAAAACGCTATACTCGTGCCGCTTCGCCCCCTTAGTTAAATAGATATAGTTAAATAAAACCGTAGCCAGCTATATAATAAGAATTTATTTTCAGTTAATTTTATTTTTATGTACTCATATATGTACACATGTTTTGAAGCCGTTCCTTGGCTCGTGAAAATCGTTACATCACCGGGCTGTCATCAAACTCCACATTCCTGGCATCATTAATGATGTACGTGATCACCCCAAATATAGCGAGTGCAAAACTGTAACCGTCATCATCTGCTGGCAGCGCTTCCCTTCTCCCGTTCTCCAGATTAAAGAGGTGGGGTTGGGAATGAGTCCGATATCGCTTGATCCTGAATTCTCCGTCTATTGCACATATCAGCAGCGAGCCATCACAGGGAGAAAGTGACGCATCAACAACCAGTAGCGCCCCCTGAATTATCCCCTCCCTGAAATGTGAAAGCGATGCCCGCATGAAATAAGTCGCTGCTGGCTGGCTGATTAACTGCTGATCGAGGGAGATTAGTGTTTCAACGTAATCTGCCGCAGGTGAAGGAAAGCCCATGGCTATAGTCCTCCGTTCGGATTGAAGAGCAAAAACGTCCTGTTTTCCCCCTCCTGTGTTGAAACATCTTTGAATGTTGAGACCGACATCTCGATCCACTCATTCGCCTGCTTCATTGACCAGTGCCAGTTGACATTCGCCAGCGCCTTAACGAAGTCAGCTGTAGTAACCGTTCTCTTACCGTTTGCGGCGACTTGCACAGCAGCAAAGAAGGCTGGTTCGATCTCATAATAACGCGGTATGATGTGGCTCCGATAAATACTGGATATAAACACAGCGTTACCATTCTAAGATGGCGATCAAGGGGCTTTGGTTGTGTGTCTGGTAAGGGATTGAGAGGATGAAGGATTTAGTTATAACAGCACGTCAGATTTAACATCTTATAAGTGTTGTGAGTGATCATGGAACACGTAACTGATACACTTGCTTGGATTAAAAGTCATAAATATCTTAAACTAATAGGTCACGGAATGTTCGCTCTATCTGAAACCAAGAAGACTAATATTAAAATACACGAAAAAATCATTCCTAAAGGAGGAAAGTCTTCCCATAAGTTATCACCTATAAAATCGTTAAAAAAAACAAACATTCTTATATTTGAGCTTTTTTTATTATCCTTACTGTTATTTTCTTTAAATAACACAATAATAACCCCACCCAAAAACCATTCACACTTAAACGGTGCGCATGAATTTATACGTTTTATCTGGCTTTCCTCGCCAGTAATTACATTTTATTTAGCCCTTCGCCTGCTTCGGGCTCCGGCTATTTCATCAACTTGCATAACGCTAGTTGTTATATATATTTTTTACTATATAAACTCAACCAAAACCGCATTAACTGGCGAGCCAATATCATTTAATGATATTTTTTCAGGCGTTAACTTAAGCATTGCCATTAAATATATATCCTTTAAAACTGTAGTATCTACACTCGCATTATTCGCACTCGTCACCCTTATAATTTTCACTGAAAATAGATATTTAAAAAACAGCGGTAGTTTCGCATTCTTAATAATAGCCTCATTAATCACAATCCCCCTCACATTTACCCCATACTTTAAATCTATTTTCGGAGAAAGTAGCAACCTAACTCAGCAAATAAATATCTTAAGTCAGGGATATGACGTAACTTATTACTCTTGGGATTGGCCTCGCAATGTTAGTGCTCATGGACTTCCGATGCACCTCATTCAAACAAGCGTAAGAAAATCCATTCCTTCAGCGGATTTAAAAGAACGCACTGAATTCGAAAAAAACTATAACATCATCCCTTCGCTAAATCAGTCGAGCCCCAACAAAATAATATACATCCTGTGCGAATCTTGTTGGTATGACAATGATAATTTCAAAGAATACTTTACTCCTTTACTTAAATCAGGATATAAAACATTCCGGGCAACTTCCCCCGTTTACGGCGGTGGTACCGCCAATGCTGAATTCGAGTTCCTCACTGGTTTACCTAGCAACTCCGGCGTTCTTTCGGGAATAATATATCAAGAGTATTCTCAATTCATAAAAAATAATGCTTCCACATTACCAAGAAACCTACATGACTTAGGCTACTCAACTATTGCAGTGCATAACAATATAAGTTCCTTTTGGCGTAGAAATATTATTTATAAAAAATTTGGATTCGATAAATTTATAAGCTTGACAGAAATGGGGGGTGTACCTCAAGAGCATAAAATAAATAGAGAGCAATCACAATGGCAGCCAGATGATTTCATCCTATATAATTCCATACTGGATGAGATTAAAAAAAACAAAAATAAAAAAATATTTTTCCATGCCATAACCATGTCGACGCATGGACCCTACCAGAGAGAGAACGATTACGGCCAAAAAGCTTATTCACTTCAACTGAAGGAGGCCATTTATCGACTCACAGAATTCACCCAGAATCTCGCAAAGATTGACCAAAATGCTATTATTATAGTATACGGTGACCACAAACCTGCTCTCAATAGGTATTTTTATGAGCATAAAACGCTCCCTTTAAATTTATTCGCTCAGACAGGAGAGGAAGATTCTGATTTTATTTTTAAAGGAAGCACAACACCTAAAGACATTGGTGACGTACCTGTTTTCATAAAAGGAGGGGATGAAGAAGTATTAAATAAGTTAATTTCCGATGCTAATGGAAAACCATTTTTCTGCATTTCTGCAATTGTAGATAAATATTTATTAAAGTCCGGTCTGTTTTCTTTCAATTATAATTTGCAGCACGGGTGCATGCAGTCGTCTCCATATGACTACCATCAAATGATATCAATAACACCACCTTGGGTTTATTCTTTGACATTGTTTAAATAGAGTCGGTCATCCTATCAATAGCCGACAAACTGGTTAGATACATGTTGGCTCAATATAATTATGCCCTTAGACAAGTGCCTAATATTTGAGATTGTCAGGCCACGAGATATATAGTGCGCTTGAGGTATCAACCGCCTCAAGCGCATCCAAATAATCCAACCAGGTGACGTACTGAACTTTTTCTGTATCTTTCAGGCAGCCAATTGCAGCTTTGCCTGGCCACTGCTTACTGTTCATATACTCGTTAGCATGGTCAATTCTGGCCTGCTTTTCTTTCTCAGCCTGCTCCACCAATTCCTGATGTGATGGAGGTGGTAGATCAACCCAGGCAGGCATTCCGTCGCCTCCTAGACTAATCATTTTTCCTGCGGGTGGCTGTCCGGTAAATTCGGCTGATACTTCGTCAGAAACATCAATACCATTCTCAGGCCACATATCGGCATCCTCATACTTTTCTTTCAACACGTAAGCGAGAAGGCGGACGTTTGTTGCGTCCCAGATGTAATTAACACTATAGGTTTTCATGATTAATATCCAAAGGCAACGAAAACAGCGGAAGAGGTAGTTGTTGGAGCAACAGCAGAAACAGCACAAGTCGTGGCGCTAAATCCGGTTGTAGTTATGCTTTCACATCACCGCCAGTGCATTTTTCGCGATCGGAATACTGGCGGCAGGCTCAATAAGCTGATAGCTGTATTCCCCGGTCGCAATCGAGATGGCCTCGTTGATGCGGGATAGCTCCAGCTCCCCTTCCGGATATCAGTGACGAGCAGCTTACCCTGGCGATGTTAGAAAAGTTGGCAGTTAATAAACAACGTGAATGGCCTGAACCAAAAAACGGAGAACCTCGTCAGCACATCAAAACATCTCACCAGTATGTGTTAGAGCGAAAAAAGTAGATCGTTGCGATACCTGTTATGAAGGTGCTCGTGGCGGATGTGGAACATGTGTTTTTAACGGTAATTTTTGATGAGGTGCTCATGACTACTACCGACTTTATGGAAGAGCAGGAAGTTTTCGAACTGCTCGGCAAGGAAAAAACAGCGGTTTGGCGTTTATGAAAAGAGCACAATTTTCCCAACCCTGTACTTACCTACCCTTCGCGTTATAGCAGAAAAGCAGTAATGAAATGGTTTGAGGATGGCGGTGTTAATAGAAAAAGCAAAACGCACATATAAAGACAAATAAGCACATTCAAAGTCAATTCATGGATTGACTTTAAATATCAAAACAATATTAACTTATTCTTTTTTCTCTCTTTTCCCAAACATATACCCCAAAGATAAAGTTAGAATTGGAGAGTACGTCGCCCAAGTATCTTTAATAATGTCGATGCAATTAACTCCACCATACCTAAAAATATCATTCCCCATCATCACAGTGATAACACATGAATACATATAAAGGGTGTATGTTATAATTTTCCATACAACACTATTTTTAGCGTTGTCTCCCTCTCCAATAACTTGAGCTATTGAATTTGAAAGTGCAGCACCTCTATTCGCTGAGTTAAAGGACGTTTTTTTACCACCAATATCCTTACTCACAGCGTCATTAAATTCTGACGACATAGTTAATCCTTCATTATTGTTATAGTGACAACTCTACTTTTATCACCGTTAGTTTGAACCCATAATGAAAGATAATGTTGGATATTATTTTTTATGAAAAAAGGGAATGGCTCCATAATTCCCTCTCCAAACATATTGCCGAAGTTGATCAAATTAAGTATGTATTCCCCTCCAGCATCATTGGGAGAACCATTATATCGTACAGATTGATCATCTGAATCATACGAAAACGAAATCACATACTTCTTATTGTCACCTAACCCTACCTCCATCTTCGTAGCATTTGCAGGAAGTAAATAAGTGTTCGAATTAACGACAACCTTACCGCCTATTTTGACATCACTAATAATACCAATGTCATCGGTTCTCATCATCACACCTCACACCTAATCTATTTAGAAAATTCATACGATAGATATCTATCTATTTAGTTCTTTAACATACCAAAAAATCTTATCAGCATAAAGTTCATATGCTTCTTTCTGCTCCACCAGCCAATCGTGTTTGTTATACACAGCCATCACTCCCCCAAGCTCGTGCCCTAGCATCTTTTCAGTGACGTGGGTCATAACACCTTCCCCTGACAAGTTCGTAACCAGTGAACGCCTGAAGTCATGCGTTCGCCACTCCTGTATATCAATTTTATCCCTCAATTTTTTCATGTAGAGATTTGCTGACGAACGATCTATAGGTTTGTCCAATTCTTGGCCTGGGAACAATACATCATTTCCAGCATTTAGTAGCCGCTCAACATAAGGCTTCACCTGATCAAACACAGGCCGACGAATGACGTTACCCATCTTGGAATGTTCTGCTGGCGTTGTCCAAATCAGATCATCCATATTGAACTCGCTGGCGGTAGCGAGGCGAAGTTCCGACAACCTTGCCCCCCAAAGCAACAGAAGCTGATGAAGTACCTTGTTAGAGGTAACGATCTTGTTGTTTTCCAACGCTAACCATATTTTTGCCAACTCGGTATAGGTGAGAACCCGGCTACCAACATCAGGTTTCTTTCCTATGTTCTTAACGCTGAGCTTCAATACTTCGCATGAAGAGATCAACTGTCGGCTTATACACCAGTTCATTACGGAACGGAGCTGGAGAAGCAGCACTCTGGCCTTTTTCCCGTTTTTCTTTTCCTGCTTGTCGAAGAACCTTACCCAGGCTGAAACAGGAATATTTACTACCGGCGCATCTGGAAATTCTGTGTACATGGTGTTGTACACAACAGACCTGTATAACGTTTGTGTATTTGGTTTCAGAGTTTCAACATACTTGCTCCACCACTGATCCAGACACTCTTTTAGTGTTAGCTCACCATCTTCTTTAGCAAAATAATTTTTAGGGTTTAGTCCCTTGAGGTACAATTCGCGCATCTCACCCACGATGACACGAGCATCTTTCAGAGACATTGCCGGATAGCGTCCTATAGTAAGGCGCACTGGCTTACCGTTCCAACGGTAGCGATGTTGAAACGTAATCGTTCCTATCGGGGTTATGCGTACACTCAGACCGTCACCATCTGTGACTTCGGGTGCGCCACTGTAGGGCTTAGCATTGATGCTGCGAAGTTTGGTATCACTAAGGGCCACGGCTCTGTATCCTGTACACACTGAATTTCAGCATTCTGTACTCAATCTGTACGCAATGGCAAGTGAACGAAGTGATTTTCTAAGCGGAAAGATAAGAAAGGATAGGAAATAAAAAGGAATGAAATGCTTGATGATACGGGGAATGATAGGATAACATGCGACCCAAGCTGAGCGCTTGAAAATCAGTTAGATATACGTCCTCTTAGTTAAATGGATATAACGAGCCCCTCCTAAGGGCTAGTTGCAGGTTCGATTCCTGCAGGGGACACCATGAACACTTCTCACTAAGTCCAATCAGTTCCATAACTCATTGTTTTAACTGTTCTCATATCCTTATACTCGTCCAGCAAAGTACCATTTTCTCTAATGGAATCTATACATCTTTGCGTATAACATTGTGTATAACTGAGTTCGATCTTTTTTCTATACACATGCTGCTATCTGACATCCAAATAAAAAGAGCAAAACCGAAGGACAAACCCTATACGCTTAACTATGGTATGGGACTATCACTCCCCATCGACACAACGGGCAGTAAAGGCTGGCGTTTCCGCTATCGCTTTGCAGGTAAGCCTAAGATGATTTCCTTCGGCGTATATGGTGATGTGTCGTTAGCACAGGCACGTGCTAAACGAGATGAAGCGCGTTCGATGTTAGCCAAAGGGATCAACCCAAATGAAGCCAGAAAAGCAGATAAGATTGCCTTGCAATTTGCGCATGAGAACAGCTTTGAGTCTGTGGCCAGAGAATGGCACTCATCGAAAAAAACCACCTGGTCAGAGGGGTATGCAAAAGAGGTACTCAACTGCATGGAAAAGGATATTTTCCCTTTCATCGGCCAACGCCCAATTGAGCAGATTGAACCACTAGAGCTGCTCACCGTCCTGCAAAAAATTGAGAAAAGAGGTGCGCTAGAGCAAACCAGCAAGATCCGCCGCCGCTGCGGTGAAGTGCTTCGTTATGCTGTTGCCACAGGTAGAGCAAAGTATAATTTTGCACCCGATTTAGCTATCGCACTCAACAAACCTAAAACTCAACACTTCCCGTTCCTGACTGAAAGCGAGTTGCCCGAGTTCGTCAATGCTCTGGATAACTATCAGGGCAGTTTAGTCACCAAATACGCCACCCAGCTATTGATGCTAACAGGCGTGCGAACATTTGAACTACGTGAAGCGGAATGGGCTGAGTTTGATTTAGATAATGCCTTATGGGAGATCCCCAAAGAACGGATGAAGAAACGCCGCCCTCATCTGGTTCCGTTATCTACTCAGGCAATCAGCATCCTGAAAAAGCTGCAAGAAATAACAGGGAATTACAACCTCGTTTTCCCAAGACGAAACGACGTCAGGAAACCAATGAGCGAAGCCAGTATCAACAAAGTAATAAAGCTACTGGGCTATCATGGTCGGTTAACGGGTCATGGTTTCAGGCATACGATGAGCACCATCTTGCACGAGTATGGATTTGAGAGCGCCTGGATTGAAATGCAGCTTGCGCATGTTGATAAGAACTCAATCTATTAATTCACTAATCACATTCCTGCAGGGACCATGAATTCTTAGGCATCCAGTCAAAATTCTTTCATTTACCAGTCAGTTCATCCCTGGGCCAGGCGGTAATACGGCATATTCCTCACTGTTGCAGTAAGATTGTCGGACACCATTTTCTGCTTTGTCGCTATCCGCATCCCTGCTTTTCTCAGCCTCAACACATCAGCGGCAATACGCTGGCTGCCAAACCAGAAAAGCCCATCCAGCGCAGTGACATCAAGGCCCGATTCCAGTGCCAGCTTCAGACGTTCACGCGGCGCTTTTACTGTTTTAGCAATCTGCTGATATGGCGCTTCGCTTGAACCTGCAGGACTAATGCGCCGGATACGATGTGACAGGCGGTACTGAAATTCATCCGGTATCCCACCGAGACTCGCTTTCAGGCTGTAAACACAACCAAAGCGTTTGCCGTTAAAGATGACGTTTTTCTGACTAAGCTGCAGCTCTTCACGCACGCTGGCAATCAGTTGCGGGGTACGGAGTAATAACAGGCGGAAAGGCAGCTCAAAGCTGGTCACGTAGTCCACATTCAATAAAGCAATACGCAGACGTTCTTGGGGCCCCGCCTTCATTTCCCGGCATTCAGCAATAACATCAGCCCACTGGCCGGTAAGACGGGAACACTCTGTCGCCTCAGTAAAACTATATTTTTCAGCCTGATAATCAATACGCTCGGTCACACTGAATTCCCTTCTGGCCAGATCTCGGTATTGGTTGCTCACTTTACCAGCGACGACATCCCTGTGTCAGAAATCTTTTTCTAACCCACTGAAAGTGCCTGACCAATCTTCCCTCGTATCCTCACCATGAGGATACGACAACTAACCGACCCGGTATATTGTCCGGGTCGGTTAAACTGCATCACGTCAGACAACAAAACGGTTAACCAGATCCTTCATGGTTGCCGACAGATTGTCCAGCCGCTGGCTGTCGCTCGCAGCCTGAGATACCAACGCCGCATTTTGCTGTGTGACCTGTTCCATCGGTCGCAATGCCAGGTTTATCTGGGTTACCCCTTGTGACTGCTCCGTCGCCACACGAGCGATATCCGCAATATATTGCTTCATACTGGTGGTATTATCCGCCGCGGCTTCCAGCGCGGTAGCAGATGCAGTAACCCGTTCAACGCCCTCACTAATTTTGACCATATTCTGCGCGACCAGCTCACGGATTTGGTTAGCCTCTTTGGCGCAACGCTGCGAAAGATTTCTCACTTCACTGGCTACGACAGCAAACCCCCTGCCCATCTCTCCAGCCCGTGCAGCTTCCACTGCCGCATTCAGCGCCAGTAAGTTAGTCTGAAACGAAATATCATCAATCGAGGTCACAATATTCGAGATTTTCTCACTGGAAGCGCGAATATCCCCCATGCTCTGGTTCGCCGCACTGGCAACGTTACTGGCCTGTCGGACCTCTTTTTCCAGTCTGATTGTCAGATGCTCCGCTTCGCGGGCATTATCCGCCGTTTGCGTAATCGCAGTTGATAACTGCTCCATACTGGCCACAGCTTCTACTATTGATGCAGCCTGTTCATCTGTACGTTGAGCCAGATCCTGATTTCCCGCCGTAATACTGCTACTGGCATCGGACAAAACCACGGAGCCTTGCTTAATCTCCTGTACAATATGCTGAATACTTTCCAGCATCGTGTTATATGCACGATTAAGTGAGGAAAGCTCATCTTTGCCCGGGGTCGCCAGACGTTGAGTCAGATCGCCATTCATACCCGCAATCTTGCGTAGCGTGTCACTAAACTGACGGTGCATATTGATTGCGATGGCCCCAGCGAACGTCAATGATGCCAGGAGCGCTAACAGGCTAACAGCCATATATATTTGCCAGTTTTTTCGTGCATCCTGCGCGAGTTTTTCTGCATTCGCCAACAGACGATTCGCCGTCACATTTTCTATCTGCCGCATCACTTCAATACGCTGGGTTTGTACTTTAAACCAGGTAGTAGGATCGACACCAAATCCACCGTTCTCGACATGGTTAAACGCGATCTCGCGAAATGCGAGGGCTTTAGACGCTTCTGCTGACTGTAAGCGGCTTTTCAACATGGTCGCCTGTTCCGGTGAACTCAGGCGTAACGATTCTGCCAACCAAACGTTCTGTTTACTGACGACATCACTGAGCTGATGTAACTGTCCGTCGGCGAAATGGCCGGAGGAAAAGATATTTGATAACAGCGCCCGTTCAATACCCGCCTGTTCTTTCAAATTCAGCAGGTTGTAGTAGGCGGCGAATGCGTTTGCCATCTCACCAGAATCCGTCAACTGCCCCAATCTACCCACAAAATTCAGCACATCAGCAATGACATTGGTATAAAACTTAACCACATCTGATGCTGGAAGCCCCAACTGCGTGACGTTTTCGCGGATGGTAGCGAGCGAAAGAATATTTTTCTTAAACGCAGCGACAGAAGTGGCGACATCCCCTTCCGGTAAGGCAGTATCGGACAGTGACCGCACAAATACCTCGATCTCGCGATCGGTCAAAGCCCGCTGTGCGTTTAACTCATCTTTGAACGTCTTCCCTTCAGCCCCCAGAAACCCGACACTCATGCCGCGTTCTTTTTGCAATTCATGCACTACATTTCCGGCACTGCGTGCGAGCGCTGTCAGTTGGGCAATATTCTCCATCTGCCGTTCTGTCTCAATGCGCGTTAATATTCCTGAACCAGCAAACCAACATAACGCCAGTAATAATGGTTGTAGCGCAATTATTAACTTCATTTTCATCGGCATTCGATAAACCCACCACATGCCACTTCCCTCCATTATCCATATCTTCATTATGGTTATCGGCGTAAAGAAGCGGCTCTTTAAATTTGAACAATGGGCAACCGTTTGTTTTTTAGATTAAATTTTTGCCAGAATAACTCTATTTAATTACTTCAATCAGAATAAAACCCTGACTAATACGGATTTGTAAACCTATAGTCCATTTTATTAACTTATTTGGCATATTATTTTTTATTAAAAAATCAGGTAATCATTAACTGATTCAAAAGAGAGAGAAGCACAGGACAGTGACAGCAGCCCGAGATAACAGCCATGGCGCGGCCATCATTCTGGCGTCCCGCCGAACGTTAAGGTTATAATCCTTGCAACGATTTTTTGGATTAGAAGCGACAATGACAAAACTTACCCTACAAGAACAGATGCTTAAAGCAGGTCTGGTCAGCAGCAAAAAAATGGCGAAAGTGCAGAGAACGGCGAAAAAATCGCGCGTTCAGGCTCGTGAAGCCAGAGAAGCGGTTGAAGAAAATAAAAAAGCACAGGTCGAGCGTGATAAGCAGCTCAGCGAACAGCAGAAGCAGGCCGCATTGTCTAAAGAATACAAAGCGCAGATCAAGCAGCTGATCGAGATGAACAAAATCACCATTTCTCGTGGCGATATTGGTTACAACTTTACTGACAATAACCTGATCAAAAAAGTTTATGTTGATAAAGTAACCCAGTCTCAGTTGATCAAGGGCCGTCTGGCCATTGCCCGCCTGACGGCTGAAAGCAGCAGCGAGAGCGAATACGCTATTATCCCGGCTGTTGTCGCCGACAAGATTGCCCAGCGCGATGCAAGCTATATTGTTCTCAATTGCGAACTGAGCCAGGAAGCGAAGGACGAAGACGATCCGTATGCTGATTTTGTCATTCCTGACGATTTGATGTGGTAAGAAAAACACCCCGATAATCACCCGGAGTTCCGTCGCGTATTTCGGTGAACGCTAGCGCCGCCACCGAAATACCGTCAACCGCTCTTCTTCCCCACACGCCATCTGCTATAACTTATAGTGTTCCTTGCTCAGTCCGTATTTTCTCATGCGCAAATACAGTTTCTTACGCGGAATTTGTAAATACTCCGCCACTTCATTAATACGTCCCTGATGAATATTAAGCGCTTCGGTAATGATCTGTCGCTCGTACTCGTCGACCCGACGATCGAGCGGTGTCGGTTCGGGCAAATGTAGCTGTGGATTCGCGGTTTCAGCCAGTGGCAATAACCCAACTGCAAAAAGCTCGGCGGCATTGGCCAGCTCTCGAACATTGCTTAACCACACGCGACGCCGCATTCCTTTTAGTAATTCCCCGTCAACCTCGGGCACGGGATGATTCAGGCGCAGACAGGCTTTCTGCAGATAATGGCGAAACAGCGGCTCAATATCATCCGGGCGCTGAGACAACGGCTGGCAACCAATTTGCGTCATCGCAAAACAGTAATAAAGTTCGGCCACAATCTGATTAGTTGCCGCCAGTTCCACCAACGAAGTGGCGCCAATGCCAATTAAGCGAAACGGACGCCGCTCCTGGCTTTGCAAATGCACCAGTTGGTGCTGCTGTTCGCGCGTCAGGCACTCAATATGGCTCAGGACCAGCGTTCCCCCTTGCGCCTGGGCAATAAGGTCATTGAGTTGCCCCGCATTCTCTAACGTCAATTCCCCGCGGATAAACGGTCCTTCAGCGCTGCGCCCAAGCTGATGCAAATAACGGGCTCCGGTCATACGCCCCGTTCCCGGCTCGCCATAAAACCAGACGGCAATATCCGTTTCAGCCAGTTGCCGTAAGCGCTGGCGGTACTGATTAACCCAGTCACTGTAGCCGACCAGTTCAACCTGGAGCTTTTGCTGGCAATAGTGACGACGTGCAATCACAGATTTTCTCTGACGCAACGCATCCTCTACCAACACCAGCAGTTTGCCTGGATCAACCGGTTTTTGCAGAAAATCCCACGCACCTTTCTTCACCGCGTCCACCGCCATCGGGACATCGCCATGTCCGGTGATCAACAGGATCGGAAGCTGATTGTCATCCTGATGAAACAACGTCATCAGGTCAATTCCATTACAGCCAGGCATACACACGTCGCTCAGGACAATCCCTGGCCAGTCGGCCTGCAGCCAATTTCGGGCATCAAAAGGGTTACTGCATGCGAATACATGATATCCCTCCTGTTCAAGCAACAAGGTGTAAGCGTCAAGAACATCGGCATCATCATCAATAAGCAGAACAGAATATTCATCACTCAACATCGTTTACATCCGTCAGATTAAATTGCAGAACGACGCAGGCATTGCGCCCCGGGGTCGACGCCAGGCGCAGTTCGCCGTTCATTTGCATCATTAACGATACACAAATCGATAAGCCAATACCGAGGCCAACATCCTTACTGGTGGTAAACGGTTTTAACAGTGATGGTAATAATGCTCCAGGCCAACCGGGGCCGTTATCACTGATAAATACGCACAACCGGCTGCCTTCGGTCTGCCAGTGAACCTCTATTTTCGCCGCAACCGGACAGGCATCCAGCGCATTTGCCAGGACGTTTACCAGCACCTGCTGGATACGCACTTCATCACCAGCCACCCACACGCCCCGGTCTGGGAGCGTCAGCGTACCCTGCTGTGGCTTGTGTCGCATGCCCAACAGTTCCCAGGCAGCGTTGAACGTTTGTCGGAGATCGACCGGATGCAGAGGCGTGCCAGGTTCGGCCCGGCGAGCAAACTGACGCAGTGAACGGATAATGGCATCGATGCGAGTAATCAGCCCTTCCGCTTTGGTTAATGTGCTTCTGGCCTGAGCGGGTTGCCCCTGTTCGATTGCCCTCCCTGCCGTAAACAGGTACATCGACAGTGCATTCAGCGGTTGATTAATCTCGTGCGCCAGCGTGGTCATAGTCTGGCCGACCACCGCCAGTTTTGCCGTCTGGATCAGCTCATCTTGCGTTGCACGAAGATCGGATTCAATCTCCTTGCGCTCGGTCACTTCCTGCTCCAGCTGATTTTTTTGCGCGCTCAACTGGCCCAGGGTATGACGCAGTAAGCCTGCGATACGCCCCAGTTCATCGCGTCCATATACCGGGATAGAGGCATCCGTTCTGCCAAGACCAATTTGCACCACGGCCTGGTTGAGCGCAGTAAAACGCTTCACCAGACGCGAGCGAATGAAGTAGTGGTTAAGCCCCCAGGCGAGAAGTAGCGCCAGCAGCGTCGCCAGCAGGATAAGTCCACCGCTGACGCGAACAATTTGTTCCAGCCGCTGGTTAAACGTCTGCATTTGCTGATGGCTACTCCCCAGTTGCGCTTCCAGCAGTGTTCGAAAGCGCCCAAGCGTGGCCTCTCTGGCATGGCTGGCATCAACCAGCGCTTTTTGCGCTGCGACATAATCGCGCATCGTATCGGGCATTTTATTTTTCATCATCCCGATTTCCAGCAGCTCATCGATAGTTTGTCGCAGTGTGATAGTACTGGGCCAGTCATCGAGGGTGCGGATATTTTCATCCGCCGTTTTCTTCAGATTTTCCAGGTAGCGGATGTGATTCTCCACCAGCATGCCATCGTCGCTACCCGATTTCAGTTCATTGAGCCTGTCGCGTAAATCATCAACGATCTGGTTTTCAATTCTTGCCAGGGTGTAGACCTGCTGCTGCTCGTTTTGCACCTCTCGGGCACGTTTGAGATACAGCGCCGCATCACCATTTTTGGCCTCGATTTGATCCAGCAACGTCCCCTGCTGCCAGGTAAAATCCTGCACCAGTGAATTCAGCTCAGTAGTAAAATCATCATGTAGCCAATCAATGCGCGCGGAAAGCTCGCTCACTTTTTCGCGTACAAGGAACATGTTGTAGAGCACCCGGTCCAGTTCCGCCATCAGCGCCCGGCTATCCTGCAAAATCACCGCCAGCTGCTGCTGTTCTGCTGGTTGCAACCCCCTGCTCAGCACTTCGATTTTATCCAGATGCGAGATTATCTGATTGCGCAGTTGCAGCCTTACTGTTGTATTGGGAGCCAGCAGGAATTCATTTAGCTGGTCCACAACCAGGTTAAGATTTCCTTCAATCAAGAAAGCGGAATGCACGCGCGGGAAGTAATCATCAAGCGAATAGCGTATCTGCGAGCTCTGCTCATGCCAGGAGTACAAACTGACGCAGCTTACGCTCAACGTCAGTAATGCGCCCGTTAGAAAGGCTCCCCGCAGGCTGCTGCTGATGCTGAGTTGGCGAAGGCGTTGCAGTATCGATCCACCTTTCATTTTAATTCTTCCAGTTTTGATATCGCCTGACGCTGGTTTTTAAGAAACCAGAGCTGCCACTCCATCATCTGCTGTTCGGCAACGCTTTTATTATCAAACTGCGCAAGCCAGGCTTCATCTTCACTACTTTTGGCATCTATCGGAACGCTGGTCAGTAAGGCTCTGATTTCGGGTAGCGGGCGTTTCAGGCGTGCTTCCGCACTGTATAGTGCCCGCCATGCATCCTTCAGTTGCGCAAGACGGAAACTGATGGCGGTATCAAACATCCGCTGGACTAACTGTTGTCGCTTAAGGATCAGCCGATAATTAAGCGGAGGCTGGTTCAGTAAAATAGCCTGCTGAGCAGCGCGGGGATTATCAGATGCGAGCTGCGTTACCGGATATTTCCCCGTATTCGCATCAGCAAGGATCCGCTGTCCCTCCGGGCTTAACAAATAGCGGATAAAACGACGCGCTTCATTGGGGTGCTGGCTGTTCTTGAGAACAGCAACATAGGTTGGCGATACCGCCGAGCGTGGAAAATAGGTAAAAGCCAGGTGAGGATCGTTAAGCAACAGGTTGGCATAATTATCAATGACCGGCCCCGCCACGCCCAGGCCACTCTTAATTTTGTCGGCTACGCCAAAACTGCGTGATGAAATCGTCACCAGATTTCCAGCACTCGCCAGCAGCGTCGCCCACCCCTCTTCCCACCCTTTTTGCTGTAGCAATGACTCAACCATCAGATGGTTGGTATCCGAACGCGATGGGCTACTCATCAACAGCGCGTTCTGATATTTGGGCAGCGTTAAATCCCCCCAGTCGGCAGGAGGCGACAGATGCCGTGCCACCAGAGCAGAACGATTAATCAACAGACCAAAACCAGATATCGCCACTGCCACGGAGGTCGAACGGATAGAGTCTGGCACCAGCCGCTGGCTTTCCGGCAACGCATTTTCGAAAGGCGCCAACTTCTGATGCTCCTGCAGATGCTGCAACAGCATAGGGGATGAGGTCAAAATCAGATCAACATTTTCCGCATTCGCGGTATCCAGCAGTTGCTCCAACGAACTGCTGGTCCGGTTTAACGTGCGAATCATCACCGACCCCGGTTCAGTCTGCCAACGCTGAATAATCCAGGCCGTTGCCCCAGGGGAAAAGGTTGTCGCCATTACCAGCTCTTTACCCTGCGCCAGGCAACTCACCGACAACGACATAAAACAGAGCGAGAACGCCCAACAACGCCCCCGGCCCAAAAGTCTGTTTGTGATCCCGTTCATAAATACCAACATATGCAAAAAATAATATTGAGACAAAACTTACCCGTTTATCACCGACTGGGGGAAGAATAAGGTTATTCGTAGAATAACCAAACGAAAAGTGACGACATCGGTAAAGAATACCCGAAAACGCAGTCTGAATTTGTTAATATCCGCACACGCCGATGATAAAAGCGTTCGTAAAAGAATAGAATTGAAAAGCCATTATTTAAAAAGAGTCAAAATCAGCCACGCAATCCACAAATTGTGTCAATAGTGACTCATTTCATCAACTTGTGTTTCTCTGCCGTCTATTTCACTCTTCACTGCGAAAAATCCTGATATTCACATCAATATAAATTTAGGTGATGATATGTTATCCATATTTAAGGCAGGGCCAGCGGCAAATAAAGTCCCGGCGGAGAAAGTCCAGGAAACTTATGGCCGATACCGCATTCAGGCATTACTCAGCGTATTTCTTGGCTATCTTGCGTACTATATTGTGCGTAATAACTTCACGCTATCAACACCGTACCTAAAAGAACATCTGGATCTCAGTGCCACGCAAATTGGTCTACTCAGCAGCTGCATGCTTATTGCCTATGGGATCAGTAAAGGCATTATGAGTAGTCTGGCAGACAAGGCCAGCCCTAAGGTCTTTATGGCATGCGGCCTGGTTCTGTGCGCCATCGTAAACGTCGGTTTAGGATTCAGTACCGGATTCTGGATTTTTGCCGCTCTGGTCGTTTTCAACGGTTTGTTTCAGGGAATGGGCGTTGGTCCTTCATTTATTACCATCGCCAACTGGTTTCCGCGTAAAGAACGTGGACGCGTCGGCGCATTCTGGAATATTTCTCACAACGTTGGCGGTGGTATTGTCGCTCCGATTGTTGGTGCCGCCTTTGCCATTTTAGGGAGCGAGCACTGGCAAAGCGCCAGCTATATTGTCCCGGCCGGTGTTGCCGTACTGTTTGCTTTTATTGTGCTGATGCTGGGAAAAGGTTCACCGCGCCAGGAAGGCTTACCGGCTCTGGAACAAATGATGCCGGAAGAAAAAGTAGTATTAAATTCCCGACACGCTGTCCAGGCACCAGAAAATATGAGTGCCTTCCAGATTTTCTGCACCTATGTGCTGCGTAATAAGAATGCCTGGTATGTTTCACTGGTAGATGTCTTCGTCTATATGGTGCGTTTTGGCATGATTAGCTGGTTGCCTATTTATCTGTTAACCGAAAAACATTTCTCGAAAGAGCAAATGAGCATCGCTTTTCTGTTTTTTGAATGGGCGGCAATCCCTTCCACATTACTGGCGGGCTGGCTTACCGATAAACTGTTTAAAGGCCGTCGCATGCCGCTGGCCATGATTTGTATGGCGCTGATTTTCGTCTGTTTGATCGGCTACTGGAAAAGTGAATCCCTGCTGATGGTCACTATTTTTGCCGCCATTGTGGGTTGCCTGATCTATGTTCCACAGTTCCTCGCTTCTGTTCAGACGATGGAAATCGTTCCCAGCTTCGCAGTAGGTTCTGCAGTAGGACTGCGCGGATTTATGAGCTACATTTTTGGCGCATCGCTGGGCACCAGTCTGTTTGGCGTAATGGTCGACAAAATGGGGTGGCACGGCGGCTTCTATCTGCTGATGGGGGGTATTGTTTGCTGCATCCTGTTCTGCTACCTCTCTCATCGCGGTGCGCTGGAACTTGAGCAACAGCGAAAAAATGCTCAGCAAGAGGAAGCATCACTCCAGTTGGCGGATGCCCGGTAATTCATTTCGGTCTCACAAAAAAGTGCCAGCGATGCTGGCACTTCAATAAACTCAGATAAATAATAAATAACTCAAAGTGATAATTTATTGCTAAACGTAACATTGCAAATTATTGCTTACCATCCGCGACCATAAAGCGAATGATCAAACCACATGTCGGAGCAAGAAACAGGAATAATCCAGTTACCATTTCGTTACCATTGGTCAGCCGCATAGTAAAAACGTAAATTAATGCCGTAAGGATGGCCATGCCGAGAAAAGCGCTAATTGACGCCGCAGCGCCTATAACCTGCCAGATATAGCAACTGACGCACAGAATGCTCAGTATGAGAAAGGTCCAGAAATAGAGCATAGCGATACCTCCTGTCTGCCGTAAACTTAACGTAAGTCCTTACACTCCCTTAACTTTATATTCTAAGACAATTCCTATCCGCATGCAATTTGAGCAACATTTTATTCACAAAAATCATTCGACCGCTTACTATTACACTGTTTCTCCGTCGTTTATTTAATCATCATAAAAACAACGAATTATATATAGGCGAAATTTTGCCCTTAATCGCCCTAAAAACATTTACGAATCTTGAGTAATTATTTCTGGCTGACATTAATTTTCGGGTGTACATTGTGCGTCCGATCATTCATGCCCCCTCGTGGTTTTGTCCTGACTCAGTTTTACACTCTTTACAGGAACCAATGTCGTTCATGGCGGCCTAACGATCAGTGCAGAGTATAAAGCGACAGGCAAAGAATCTTCGCGATACATCTATTTCGTATCAACAACAGGTGCTTATGTTCCCCCAATGTAAATTTTCACGCGCGTTTTTGCATCCGCGCTACTGGCTCACATGGTTTGGTGTTGGTGTGCTCTGGTTACTGGTACAGCTTCCCTATCCCGTATTGTGTTTTCTTGGTACCCGTACAGGAACGCTGGCTCGTCCATTTTTAAAACGCCGTGAATCTATTGCACGTAAAAATCTCGAACTCTGTTTCCCAAATCTGTCACAGGAAGAAAGAGACAAACTGGTCGATGAGAATTTCCGTTCGCTCGGCATGGGGCTGCTTGAAACAGGTATGGCCTGGTTCTGGCCGGACCGTCGGGTGCGTAAATGGTTTGATGTAGAAGGGCTGGACAACCTGAAGCGCGCTCAGATGCAAAATCGTGGCGTGATGGTCGTTGGCGTACACTTTATGTCGCTCGAGTTGGGTGGTCGCGTAATGGGGCTTTGCCAGCCTATGATGGCAACCTATCGTCCGCACAATAATAAGTTGATGGAGTGGATCCAAACCCGCGGTCGTATGCGCTCCAACAAGGCGATGATCGGCAGAAATAATCTGCGTGGTATTGTCGGCGCCCTGAAAAAAGGCGAGGCAGTGTGGTTTGCCCCCGATCAGGACTATGGTCGTAAAGGGAGTTCATTCGCCCCCTTCTTCGCAGTCAAAGACGTGGCGACCACCAACGGTACCTACGTGCTGTCACGATTATCGGGCGCAGCAATGCTGACCGTAACCATGGTGAGAAAAGCAGATAACACCGGTTACCGCCTGTTCATCACCCCAGAAATGGAAGGTTACCCGGCAGATGAAAGCCAGGCTGCGGCGTATATGAACAAAATTATCGAAAAAGAGATCATGCGTGCACCCGAGCAGTATCTCTGGATCCACCGTCGCTTCAAAACTCGCCCGATGGGTGAAGCTTCGTTGTATATCTAAAAAGAAAGGCCGTAAGGCCTTTCTTTTTTTCTACGGTTGAATTACTTAACGCCCCATTTGCTGTGCAGTTCAGCCATTCGCTCGTTGTAGTTGCGGGCGATGCAGGCTGATTTATCCTGTTCCTTCCAGCACTCGTTACGCCCTTTCACCCAACCGCGCTGCTCTGCTTTCAGCGTCGGGTTATTGCTCGATTTAACCAGCGCCTGCTTGTAGGCCCCGTTTAACGCTAAATCCATTTCTGAGAGCGAAGGACTCTGGCAGATAATCTCTTCGATACTGCCCTTTGCAACCGCAGCGCAGGAAAAAGAGGGTCCAGTGCTGGTCGATTTTTTGGCCCCAGAAAAGTCAATATTATCTTCAGGCAGGCATACCCCGTGCTTTCGATTCGGCCCACTCCAGGAAACGTCCGGATTTCCGTCATCTTTACGAGAAATAGAAACCGTATTGTTCCCGCTTTTGGCTTCCCAGTAATTTTCATTGAAGGCCTTCACCGTCGCCTTCGAGCCATCAATCCAAACATTGCCTTTGCCATCACTATTCACACCACCAATACTTGCGCAGCTGAAATTAAACGCCAACGGTGAGGCCGCCATCGACGTCAGTGGCGTAAAAACGAGTGCTAACATCATTAATCTGGTCATTTTTAACCTTTTCATTATCTCATTCCGCGAAAAATTAACCGCATTAACATCATGGCAATATGAGAATTCTCCGAGTAACCATTCCGTCGCTCAATAGCAATTTATTACCGGCAGAAATTAAACTGTCGCCGAATCACGACAGTTGTAAGTTATTAAAATTAAATAAAAAAATGCCTCTTGTCTCTCCTCATTTTTAGGCGTACATTAGCGCCGTCTGGAGCATTAAAGCTCAGAATTCTGAGGTGATGCAGCCAAGCAAATGAGGGGTATTCTCCCTTTCGTTCGCGAGTGCATCAGCTCTCTGTCAGGTAAGCATATGTTCATTTAGACGTACCCCAGGTACGCGGAGAGATGAAAAGTGAAATATTTCTTTATGGGCATTTCTTTTATGGTCATCGTTTGGGCCGGTACTTTCGCCCTGATGATCTAAATTAAAAGACGCAGCAAAAAAACAGGAGCCATCAGGCTCCTGTTTTGCATTTTGGGGGAACATTCTGTCAGTCGGTACTTTCAGAAGTCGATTTTGCACTGGTCGGTAACAGGCCATCTGCGCGAAACATCGCCTTGATGCCGCGAATAGCCTGGCGGGTACGGTCACGGTTTTCAATCAACGCAAATCGCACATGCGTATCACCATAATCACCAAACCCAATCCCTGGCGAAACGCATACCTTCGCTTCGTTCAGCAGCTTCTTGGCAAACTCAAGTGACCCCATCCCGGCGTATTGCTCTGGAATTTTCGCCCAAACGTACATTGAGGCCTTTGGCATCTCGACCATCCAGCCTGCTTCATGCAGTCCTTTGACCAGCACATCGCGACGACGTTTATATTGCTCAGCGATATCCCGCACACATTGCTGATCGCCTTCCAGCGCGGCAATTGCCGCAACCTGCAGTGGCGTAAAGGTCCCGTAATCGTGATAGCTCTTGATTCGCGCCAGCGCGTTCACCAGCGTTTTGTTGCCCACCATAAACCCGATACGCCATCCCGCCATGTTGTAGCTTTTCGACAGGGTAAAAAATTCAACAGCGACGTCGCGAGCGCCGGGTACCTGCATAATCGATGGTGCCTTCCAGCCGTCATAAACAATATCAGCGTAGGCCAGGTCGTGAACCACCAGCACGTCATAGCGTTTAGCCAGGGCCACCACTTTCTCAAAGAATTCCAGCTCGACGCACTGCGCGGTCGGGTTGGATGGGAAACCTAAGATCATCATCTTCGGCTTCGGGTAACTTTCGCGTATTGCACGTTCCAGCTCATTAAAGAAGTCGACACCCTCAACCAGCGGCACTGAACGCACCTGCGCGCCGGCAATCACCGCGCCATAGATATGGATGGGATAACTTGGGTTGGGCACGAGGACCGTATCACCGTGATCGAGCGTTGCCAGCATCAGGTGCGCCAGCCCCTCTTTGGAACCGATGGTCACAATGGCTTCGGATTCAGGATCGATCTCAACGTCATAGCGTTCCTGGTACCAGCGGGAAATCGCCCGACGCAAACGCGGAATGCCGCGTGAGGTGGAATAACCGTGAGTATCCGGGCGCTGCGCCACGGTACACAGTTTTTCGACAATGTGAGGAGGCGTGGCCCCATCCGGGTTCCCCATACTGAAATCGATAATATCTTCGCCGCGCCGACGCGCAGCCATCTTCAGTTCAGCGGTGATGTTAAAAACGTACGGGGGAAGGCGATCAATACGCGTAAAGCGACGTTCAGGGCGGGAGTCAGCCATAATATCCTCAGATTAACGTTAGCGCCCGGACCGTCCGAGCGACGCTGCCACGATGGTGGCACGTTTAGAAAATAGCCTGAATAATTTCCTTCTGTCGAGAGGCAAAACAAAATATTTTTTCCTGACGAAAAAGAGGAACAGCTGAGTAAAATGAGGAAATAACCATTTTCACAACCCGCCAAAAATTACCATCATTTAACATTTTGTTGTTAAATACATTACCTTGAACGCAGTACTCACAGGACAGGTACTGTAAATACAACAATCATGCAACAATCCCCTTTTAATATTATGGTTTTTCCCCATTAGCTCTGAACTGCGGTGGTGCTGGTCATCCTGCCTCAGGTTACCTATCATAGTGGTTTAACCCTTGCGCAAGAGTCACCCGTGCACGAAATATTCAATATGCTGCTGGCGGTATTTGACCGGGCAGCACTGATGCTGTTCTGTCTGTTTTTCCTGATTCGTATCCGCCTGTTTCGCGAACTGTTGCACAAGTCAGCCCACTCCCCAAAAGAGCTGCTCGCAGTTACCGCGATTTTCTCCATGTTTGCCCTATTCAGTACCTGGTCAGGCGTACCGGTAGAAGGTTCTCTGGTCAATGTGCGTATTATCGCGGTCATGTCAGGAGGGATCCTGTTCGGTCCATGGGTTGGCATTATTACGGGGCTGATCGCAGGCACCCACCGTTACCTGATCGATATTGGCGGCGTAACTGCCCTACCCTGCTTTATTACCAGCATTCTGGCTGGCTGCATTGCCGGGTGGATCAACCGTAAGATCCCCAAAGCGCAGCACTGGCGCGCGGGTATTTTAGGCGGAATGCTGTGCGAATCACTGACCATGATACTGGTCGTCGCCTGGGCACCCACCACCGAGCTGGGGCTGGATATTGTCTCAAAAATCGGTATCCCAATGATCCTCGGCAGCGTCTGTATTGGTTTTATCGTGATGCTGGTACAAAGCGTTGAAGGTGAGAAAGAAGCCAGCGCTGCAAAACAGGCCAAGCTGGCGCTGGATATCGCCAACAAAACGCTGCCGCTCTTTCGTCAGGTCAACAGCGAGTCGTTACGTCAGGTGTGCGAAATTATTCGTCACGATATCCACGCTGACGCGGTTGCCATCACCAATACTCAGCACGTTCTGGCCTATGTTGGCGTTGGAGAGATCAACTACCGCGATAACGATGACTTCGTCAGCCCCACCACGCAGGAGGCCATAAATCACGGTAAAATAATCATAAAAAACAATGATGAAGCGCATCGCACCCCGGAAATTCACTCTATGCTGGTGATCCCGCTTTGGGAGAAAGGCGTCGTGACCGGCACGCTGAAGATCTACTACTGTCACGCTCATCAAATCACTTCCTCGTTACAGGAAATGGCGATCGGTCTGTCGCAAATCATCTCCACCCAGCTTGAAGTCTCCCGCGCAGAGCAACTACGAGAAATGGCAAATAAGGCAGAGCTACGCGCACTGCAAAGCAAAATAAATCCCCATTTTCTGTTTAATGCCCTGAACGCGATTTCATCGTCGGTGCGGCTTAACCCGGACACCGCACGTCAGCTCATTTTTAATTTGTCGCGCTATCTTCGCTATAATATTGAATTAAAAGACGATGAGCAGATCGACATTAAGAAAGAGCTGTATCAAATCAAGGATTACATCACCATCGAACAGGCCCGCTTTGGCGACAAGCTGACCGTTATTTATGATATCGATGAAGAGGTAAGCTGTTTTATTCCCAGCCTGCTGATTCAGCCGTTGGTCGAGAACGCTATCGTCCATGGGATCCAGCCCTGCAAAGGGAAAGGTGTGGTCACCATCAGCGTTGCGGAGTGCGGCAACCGGGTACGGATTGCCGTACGAGATACGGGTCATGGTATCGACCCAAAAGTGATTGAACGGGTCGAGTCCAATGAAATGCCGGGCAATAAAATTGGTCTGTTGAATGTGCACCATCGCGTTAAGCTGCTCTACGGTGAGGGATTACATATCCGCCGTCTGGAGCCAGGCACAGAGATTGCCTTTTATGTACCTAATGTGCACTCGCCCGCAGCCGCGCCAACTACATTATTGCTTTAACCAGGAGTGAAGTCGTGAAAGTCATCATTGTTGAAGATGAATTCCTGGCCCAACAGGAACTGAGCTGGCTGATAAAAGAGCACAGCCAGATGGAGATTGTCGGCACGTTTGACGATGGTCTGGACGTGCTGAAATATCTCCAGCACAACCGCGTTGACGCCATTTTTCTGGATATTAATATTCCCTCGCTGGACGGCGTATTGCTGGCACAAAATATCAGCCAGTTCGCACATAAACCCTTTATTGTGTTTATTACCGCGTGGAAAGAGCATGCCGTTGAAGCCTTCGAACTGGAAGCTTTTGACTACATTCTGAAGCCGTACCAGGAATCACGCATTGTCAGCATGCTGCAAAAGCTGGAAGCCGCCTGGCAGCAACAGCAAACGGGAACGTCACCTGTAAGTCCGGTGGCCCGCGAAAACGATACGATCAACCTGATCAAAGATGAGCGGATCATCGTGACCCCAATCAACGACATCTACTACGCTGAAGCGCATGAAAAGATGACGTTCGTCTATACGCGACGAGAATCATACGTCATGCCGATGAACATCAGCGAATTTTGCAGCAAACTGCCGGCTTCGCATTTCTTCCGCTGCCACCGCTCGTTTTGCGTAAATCTGAATAAAATCCGCGAGATCGAACCCTGGTTTAACAACACTTATATTCTGCGTTTAAAGGATCTGGAATTTGAAATCCCGGTTAGTCGGAGCAAAGTAAAAGAATTCAGACAATTAATGCATTTATAGTGCTGAAAAAGCGTGACGAATGGAGAGCACAGCGCACGCTTTCAGTTGTTTCCGCGACGAACGGGATAGCGGAACTAAGTTTGTAGTATATTGGTCGTCACTCTATTTTTTACAGGTGATGTCATGGCGAAGCTGAGCGAAAAATATCAACGTACATATCTACGCGAATACGCAAAAGAAGCGGAAAAAAATGCCCTGATTTGGATAAGTACGGACGATTATTTAGCTGAGTGCCTGGATATTCATGAACAATGCCATCTGGATTATTCACTGCAACAACAGCTGAGTTCATGGCTTTTTATGCTGCGCATGAAGCGCAGCCCGGAGTTATTAGGATATAAAACCGCGATACAGTCAAATGATATGGAATCTCTGCACTTATCCCTGCGACAGTCTGCGATGATTAAACATGTGACGCAGGGTGTGGACTCAGGCTGCGATCACAGTATTAATGTATGGACAACACTGGAGATTCTTGCCGCGGGTTTATTTGACCGAGTACCACTCTTATTGCCTGAAAAATTGGGTATGAGTGATAACGGTCACCCTGTTAACCTAGCCATGACGAATTTAATGATGGCGTTGTGGTACAAACGTGCAGACTTTGCAGTGGATGCCAGAAAAAGAGCGCAAAAGGTACTGACCACGAAGCAAACAGTAAGCGATATGTTCATCCTCAGCTATCTGATGGCGCTCCTGGATGAGGATGTGACAGAAGCAGGCACGCAACTCGATTTATATTGTAAAAGCGTGTCTGCATTGAGAGAACCAGGGCTCACTAAGCTCCATAAAATGTTCTGGCCATACGCGCACGGATTATACAACCTGGCTTATATTGTGTTGGGCAAAGATAAAGCCAGCGCGATGCCGAAACCAACCGCAGAGTGTTTTATGGACGATCTGGCGGAATGGCAAAATAAACATAACTATCGCCATGGCCCGCTATTTGTTGAATACCCTAAACCAATTGACCTTATTAACACCCTGATCTCATGCACGCCGCCAGAATGTTGTTTGCATCAACCCTATCTGGATACCGATAAAAAATATAAAAACACAAGATACCTGCATGCCGATTTATTTGAACAACAGATGATCAAGATAATTTTAGAAAATATGAACAGCCAGAACGACAAGGCCGGATAAGCGCTGAGCGCCATCCGGCCCTGACCTTACAAAATATGGCCCAGCGTCTGACGTAAATGCGCACCAGCGCCAAGTAGTCCAGGATTATCGTGCACGATCAGATACACCGGAATATCCTGCACGTAGGCTTTAAAACGGCCTTTATCTTCAAAACCACCGCGGAAGCCCGACGCTTTAAAGAAGTCGAGGAAGCGCGGCACAATACCGCCGGCGATGTACACACCGCCAAATGTGCCCAGCGTTAACGCCAGATCGCCACCAAAACGTCCCATGATGACGCAGAACAGCGACAGCGCACGACGACAGTCAATGCAGGAATCTTCCAGCGCCCGTGCGGTGATATCCTTCGGCTGCAGATTTTCCGGCAGGCGTCCGTCAGATTTGACGATCGCGCGATACAGATTCACCAGTCCCGGACCAGACAGCACGCGTTCTGCGGACACGTGACCTATTTCCGCGCGCAGAACCTCAAGGATAATTCCCTCTTCCTCGCTGTTAGGCGCAAAATCCACGTGGCCGCCTTCACCTGGGAGGCTTACCCAGCGTTTATCCACGTGGACCAGATGCGCCACGCCGAGCCCGGTTCCTGCGCCATAAACAGCAATAGGTTTACCTTCAACAGGTTCCGCACCACCAAACTGGATTAAATGCTCTTTTTTCAGCATCGGGATCGCCATCGACACAGCGGTGAAATCATTGATGATTTCCAGATGGCTGAAGCCCAGGTTTTTTTTCATCTCAGCAATAGAGAACGCCCAGGTATGGTTGGTCATTGCCACCCAGTCGCCGGTGATCGGACAGGCAATGGCAATACAACCATCTTCAACGCTAACGCTATGCTCATCCAGGTACACGCGCACCACCGCCTCCAGACTTGGATAATCCAACCCGGAATAGGTTTTTGCCTGCGAAATCTCGCCGCTGGCAATATCGCACAGAGCAAGACGCGCGTTGGTGCCGCCAACATCCCCTACTAAAGCATATTTTGTCATTCTTCCACTGCTCCGCTAAAGTCAGAATAAATCTTTGCCACACTGTAAATTCATGGGGACATAACAACAACGGTCTGAAGGCTGATGCCCGTGGAAAATCGATCCAGATCACACAATTACTTTATCGTTTCAGCACCATTTGCAGCGATGTCGTCAGGCAGGCTGTGCAAACTATGTCTATGACTCTGTTTTAAGGAATAGAAAATGCTCCATCCGCGAGCCAGAACGATGCTCTTGCTATCAACCCCAGCGCTAATCATTGGCATAGCGTCCAGCCTGGTGTTGATCGTTGTGATGAAAGTGGCTTCCGTTTTACAGCAGTTTTTGTGGGAACGTCTGCCTGTTAGCATCGGTATAGCCCAGGACTCTCCGGTCTGGATTATCGGTATGCTGACACTCACGGGGATCATGGTCGGGTTAGTAATCCGTTACAGCCATGGCCACGCAGGCCCGGATCCGGCCTGTGAACCGTTAATTGGTATGCCGGTGCCAACGTCAGCAATACCGGGTCTGCTGGCAGCACTAATCCTCGGCCTCGCGGGTGGCGTCAGTCTGGGTCCGGAACACCCCATCATGACCGTAAATATCGCTCTGGCAGTGGCACTTGGTAGCCGCATGTTTCCGCGCATTGCAAAGCTGGACTGGACCATTCTCGCCTCTGCCGGTACCATCGGCGCGCTATTTGGTACCCCCGTTGCCGCCGCGCTGATATTTTCGCAAACGCTGAATAGCTCAAACGATGTGCCCTTGTGGGATCGCCTGTTTGCACCGTTAATGGCCGCCGCCGCGGGTTCGCTAACCACCAGCCTGTTTTTTCACCCCCATTTTTCACTGCCTATCGCGCACTACACGCAGATGCACTTGATCGATATCCTCAGCGGCGCGGTTGTTGCTGCCATCGCCATTGCCGCTGGGATGGTTGCCGTCTGGTGTCTGCCGCGTTTGCACCATTTAATGCATCGATTAAAACACCCGGTGCTGATCCTCGGGGCAGGCGGTTTTATCCTTGGCATTTTGGGTGTTATCGGCGGGCCGCTTACCTTGTTTAAGGGACTGGACGAAATGCAGCAAATGGCGTTTAGCCAAACGCTGGGGACATCAGATTATTTCATGCTCGCCGTGATCAAACTAACGGCATTAGTGGTAGCAGCGGCGAGTGGTTTTCGCGGCGGACGAATCTTCCCGGCGGTATTCGTTGGCGTCGCGCTTGGCCTGATGCTGCACGCCCATGTTGAAGCGGTGCCGGCTGCCATCACGGTTTCTTGCTCTATTCTCGGGCTGGTGCTGGTCGTCACCCGTGACGCCTGGCTGAGCCTGTTTATGGCAGCAGTGGTGGTGCCAGATTCCACCCTGCTGCCACTGCTGTGTATCGTCATGCTGCCCGCCTGGCTGCTGCTGGCAGGCAAACCGATGATGGTCGCTGAGCGCCCTGATAAATAGCTATCCGCCGTTGCGAGATTCCAGCGCACGGGTCACCGTGCGCAATAATTCAGGAAGATCGGCTTTCGGTAGCACCACCTCAATTAACGACAGTCGTTGCGGATGGGACAACCGGGCCAGCACCTCTTCCAGCTGTACCGCCTGCTTCACCCGCCAACATTCTGCCTGACATTCACGGCTAAACGCCTGCGGCACCGACGTCCAGCTCCAGGCGGCGATGTCGTTATAGCGCTGATTTGCCCCGTGTATGGCCCGCTCCACGGTATAACCGTCATTGTTGAGCAGTAAAATAACCGGCGATTGCCCGTCTCTGAGCATGGAGCCCAGCTCCTGAATGGTGAGCTGCGCCGCGCCATCGCCAATAATCAGGATCACCCGACGGTCCGGACAGGCCGTTTGCGCGCCGAATGCCGCCGGGAGCGCGTAGCCGATAGATCCCCACAACGGTTGAACCAGTACTTCCGCCCCGCAAGGTAGTGAGAGCGCAGCCGCGCCAAAGGCGGCGGTTCCCTGATCGACGAGGATAATGTCATCAGGCTTCAGAAACTGCTGTACCGTGTGCCAGAAGTTTTCCTGCGTCAGTGGGCCCTTCTCAACCTGAACACGCCTAATTGGCGGACGTTCTGGCGGTAGAGAAAACGACATTTCCAGGCACAGCTCACGTAATGTGGTGACCGCCTGCTCCATCGGGATGTTAAACCAGTGGGATCCAATTCGTGACGCATGGGGCTGAACGTCAATGGTGCGATCCAGCGGTAGCTGTTGTGTAAACCCAGCTGTCAGGGTATCGACAAATTGTGTGCCGACACACATTATCGTATCGGCATCTTCTATCGCCTGACGTACATAATCGCTGCTGGCTCCAGCGCTGTACGTGCCAACAAACGCCGGGTGACGCTCATCAAACAGTCCTTTGCCCATCAACAACGTGGCATGAGCCATCGGCGTTTCTGCCATCCAGCGCTGTAAAACCGGCTGCAGACCAAAACGCAGCGCGAGGAAGTCTGCCAGCAACGCTACGCGTGGGCTGTCCAGCAATCGTTCACGGGCATGGTAGCGAAACGCCTCTATCACGCTGCTTTCCGGCTCGCTCAGAGGAACAATCATAATATCATTCGGTGGCGTAGCAGGCTGTTTAGCCACATCAGCAGGCAGCATCAGATAGCCCGGCCTGCGCTCGCTGAGCATCATTCGCAACACACGGTCAATTTCATAGCAGGCATTTTGTTCATCCAGTATCGCGCTGGCCGTTGTTACTGCCTGCTGCATGCGGTAAAAATGCTGAAAGTCACCGTCACCCAAAGTGTGATGCATCAACTCTCCGCGACGCTGCGCGCCGCGACAGGGTGCGCCGACAATATGCAAAACAGGAACATATTCCGCGAAGCTACCCGCAATACCGTTAATTGCGCTTAACTCGCCCACACCAAACGTGGTAAGCAACGCCCCTACCCCGGATACCCGGGCATAGCCATCTGCCGCATAAGCCGCATTCAATTCATTCGCACACCCGACCCAACATACGTCGGGATGTTCAATCACGCGGTCAAGAAACTGCAAATTATAATCGCCCGGCACACCAAAGAGATGGCCGACGCCACAGCCTGCCAGCCTGTCCAGCAGATAATCAGCAACGGAATACGGGGTTTGCATGACAGCTATCCTTCTGACGGTAACCTCATGTTGAGTATCGAAGAACTGTGATGACTGTCCAGGAAAGTCGCTGTGAAAGGGTGGAAAGCAGGATTTACAGTTTTGGCGGTTAAAATTCATTGAAGAATCGACGGTGTAACCGTATACACTGAAAGACACACGCATTGTGGAAGGGAGGTGACATGGTTTATCACGCAGATGAAAATCGTTATCAGACAATGGAGTACCGCCGCTGCGGTCAAAGCGGCCTTAAGCTCCCGATTGTCTCTCTGGGTTTGTGGCACAATTTTGGCGATACCACGCAGGTCGAGAACAGTCGCGCATTGTTACAGCGCGCATTCGATCTGGGGATTAACCATTTTGATCTGGCAAATAACTATGGTCCACCGCCGGGTTCGGCAGAACGGAATTTTGGTCGGATCCTGCAGGAAGATTTTTTACCGTGGCGAGATGAGCTTATTATCTCCACAAAAGCGGGCTACACCATGTGGGAAGGCCCCTACGGTGACTGGGGTTCACGCAAATATCTGATTGCCAGTCTCGATCAAAGCCTGAAGCGTCTGGGGCTGGAGTATGTCGATATCTTCTACCACCATCGCCCCGACCCTGAAACACCGCTCAGAGAAACCATGCGCGCGCTGGATCACATCGTCCGTCAGGGCAAAGCGCTGTACGTCGGGTTGTCTAACTATCCGGCAGATCTTGCCAGGCAGGCGATTGAAATACTCGACGATTTAGGTACGCCATGCCTTATTCACCAGCCCAAATATTCCATGTTTGAACGTTGGGTCGAAGATGGCTTGCTGTCACTATTACAGGAAAAAGGTGTCGGCAGTATCGCCTTCTCACCGCTGGCTGGCGGACAGTTAACCGACCGCTATCTGAACGGCATTCCTGCGGATTCTCGTGCGGCAAGCACCAGTCGCTTTCTGAATCCGGACCAGATCACTCCACAAAAGCTGGAAAAAGTGCGGGCGCTGAATGTGCTGGCAGAACAACGCGGGCAAAAGCTTTCCCAGATGGCGCTGGCATGGGTGTTACGGGATGACAAAGTCACGTCAGTGCTGATTGGCGCCAGTAAACCAGCACAAATTGAAGATGCTGTCGGCATGCTGGCAAACCGTCACTTTACGTCTGAAGAGTGCGCGGAGATTGATGCTATCCTGAGTTGATTGAAATAAAGACACATTTATTAACAAAAAGTGCTCTCACTTGCGATTTAAGAGTTAAGGCGATGAAACGGGGCTTTACTGCCCCGTAATATTACGTTAACAGGCCGGCTACGGCTCGATCGTGAAGGAGAGAAAACATGTTCAGGTCACTGATTCTGGCGGCAGTCTTATTGGCTTTTACACCGCTGGCCGCGAACGCTGGCGAAATCACCCTGCTGCCATCAATAAAATTACAAATTGGCGATCGCGATAACTACGGTAACTACTGGGATGGCGGCCGCTGGCGCGACCGGGATTACTGGCACCATAACTATGAGTGGCGCAAAAATCGCTGGTGGCGTCATGACAACGGCTACCATCGTGGCTGGGACAAACGCAAAGCTTATGAGCGTGGTTATCGTGAAGGCTGGAACGATCGTGACGACCACCGCGGTCGCGGGCGTGGCCACAAACATCATCATTAATGTAACAAAAGGGCCAACGGGCCCTTTTGTTTTTACAAACCGAGTGCGGTTCCTACCAACAGCCAGATATTAAGCGCCACCACCAGTACAACAATCACCCAACCTACCTGTTTTACCCAACGGGTATTCACCAAATCGCCCATCAGCTTACCGTCACTGGTAAAGATCAGTAGCGGCACAAGCGCCAGTGCAATACCAAAACTGAGCAATACCTGGCTCATCACCAGAATGCGCGTCGGATCCAGTCCCATCAAAATCACAATAAATGATGGCATCATAGTAACGGTACGGCGTACCCAAAGCGGAATGTGAAAGCGGATAAACCCTTGCATCACCACCTGCCCGGCCAACGTACCGACCACGGTAGAAGAAAGTCCCGCAGCCACCAGGCTTAAACCGAATACCGTCGCCGCAGCGTGACTCAACAGCGGTTCAAGTGTCAGATACGCTTGATCGAGATCGGCAATACCGGTATGCCCGCTAAAGTGAAATGCAGCGGCAGCCGTCGCCATCATCGCCAGATTGACAAATCCAGCAATCGTCATGGCGATTGCCACATCCCATTTCGTGGCCGCATAGCGCTGTTGACGTGTTCCGCCGTGCAGATGCTGAGTTAAGGAAGAGTGCAGATAAATGACGTGTGGCATGATAGTCGCACCGAGCACGCCAGCCGCCAGGAACACCGCTTCGGAATTAGGCAGGCTCGGGATAACCATTCCCTTGCTAAGTTGCGCGAAGTTCGGCTGGGAAAAGATCAGTTCCACAATGTAAGCCGCAGCCACAAACAGCAGCAAGCCGCCAATCACTTTTTCCAGCGGTTTTTGCCCACGGCGCTGCAACATCAGAATCAAAAAAGTCGCGATACCGGTGAGCACGGCCCCCTGCAATAACGACACGCCGAGGATCAATTTGAAACCAATCGCGGCACCAATGAATTCAGCAAGGTCTGTCGCCATGGCGATAATTTCGGCCTGCACCCAGTAGAACCACACCACCGGACGAGGATAGTGATCGCGAATTTGCTCCGCCAGGTTTTTACCCGTGGCAATACCCAGCTTTGCCGACAGCACCTGAATCAGCATCGCCATCAGATTTGCCCAGACCACCACCCACAACAGTTTATAGCCAAAGCTGGCCCCTGCCTGGATGTTGGTGGCGAAGTTGCCCGGATCGATGTAGCCGATCGCCGCGATGAACGCAGGTCCCATTAATGCGAGCTTCAACTTGCGCGCTGCCCGTCCACTGCTACTCTCAACGCGATCGTTAGTCATTTTAGTGCCTCAGAAACATAGCCTTTGCTATGTTTCAAGCTACGCCTATTGAGAATGATTATCAAATTCATTTTAATGGGTGAAGTTGATTTCTCTGATAGAGTTTGTCTATGGATCGATAAGGATTCTGGAAATACCGGTGAGATGTTTAATTATTGTTATGAGATTAGCACAATGACATAACTTTTCACTTCCATACTAAACATAACAGAAGTGTATCACCGATCACTAATTTTGAATCTCGTCACAGGTCCTTATTATAGTGTGTGTTTGATCTCGTTTTCTTTATGGTTGTTACATAGAATGTGCACGAAAACTAAACCTGCCTCATATTTGGAGCAAATATGGACCGCGTTCTTCATTTCGTCCTGGCCCTTGCCGTGGTTGCGGTACTCGCACTGCTGGTAAGCAGTGACCGTAAAAAAATCCGCATTCGTTATGTTATTCAATTGCTTGTTATTGAAGTGTTACTGGCATGGTTCTTCCTGAACTCTGATGTCGGTCTGGGCTTCGTGAGAGGCTTCTCCGAGATGTTTGAAAAACTCCTCGGATTCGCTAATGAAGGGACAAACTTTGTCTTCGGCAGCATGAACGACAAAGGCCTGGCATTCTTCTTCCTGAAAGTGCTGTGCCCAATCGTCTTCATTTCCGCCCTGATCGGTATTTTGCAGCATATCCGCGTTCTGCCGGTTATCATCCGCGCGATTGGTTTCCTGTTATCCAAAGTGAACGGTATGGGCAAGCTGGAATCCTTCAACGCCGTCAGCTCCCTGATCCTGGGTCAGTCCGAGAACTTTATCGCCTATAAAGATATTCTCGGCAAAATGTCTCGCAACCGTATGTACACCATGGCTGCAACGGCGATGTCGACCGTTTCCATGTCTATCGTCGGCGCGTACATGACCATGCTGGAACCGAAGTACGTGGTTGCGGCGCTGGTTCTGAACATGTTCAGCACCTTTATCGTGCTGTCGCTGATCAACCCGTACACCGTTGATGCCAGCGAAGAAAACATTCAGATGTCTAACCTGCACGAAGGCCAGAGCTTCTTCGAAATGCTGGGTGAATACATCCTGGCAGGTTTCAAAGTGGCAATTATCGTTGCGGCAATGCTGATTGGTTTCATCGCGCTGATCGCAGCCCTGAACGCCCTGTTCGCCACCGTGACCGGCTGGTTTGGTTACAGCATCTCCTTCCAGGGCATCCTGGGCTACATCTTCTACCCGGTTGCATGGGTAATGGGTGTGCCGTCCAGTGAAGCGCTGCAGGTGGGCAGTATCATGGCAACCAAACTGGTTTCCAACGAATTCGTTGCGATGATGGATCTGCAGAAAATTGCCGCCACGCTCTCTCCGCGTGCAGAAGGTATCCTGTCCGTGTTCCTGGTCTCCTTCGCTAACTTCTCTTCCATCGGTATTATCGCCGGTGCGATTAAAGGTCTGAACGAAGAGCAAGGTAACGTGGTTTCCCGCTTCGGTCTGAAGCTGGTGTACGGCTCTACGCTGGTGAGCGTACTGTCTGCATCTATCGCAGCACTGGTGCTGTAAGCGTAAGACAACATCGTATTGATAAGACCGGGGAGATTCTTCTCCCCGGTTTTTTTATGCCTGCTATTCAGCAAACCGAAGAGATACAGGGTGGAAACAGAAACAAAAAACCCCCGCTTTTCAGCGAGGGTTTAAATTTTGGTGGAGCTAAGCGGGATCGAACCGCTGACCTCTTGCATGCCATGCAAGCGCTCTCCCAGCTGAGCTATAGCCCCACGATGCTATTACGTACATACCAAATTCATTGGGATTAAATTTGGTGGAGCTAAGCGGGATCGAACCGCTGACCTCTTGCATGCCATGCAAGCGCTCTCCCAGCTGAGCTATAGCCCCATTACGTAAAGCTTGTCGAGTTGACGGGCGGCATCATATGAATTCCCTTCGCGTGTGTCAACGGCAAAATTAACTCATAGAATTCAATCGCTGAAAAAGCAGTCAAATGAAGAACATTGCGTAACAACTCGCATTCAGTAGTTAAACGCGTCACGGTTTCTACTAAAATGGTGCTATAAAATGAGCCACTAATTAACCCCACGACTATTCAGGGAATCGTTATGTTCAAGGAACGGATGACGCCAGAAGAACTTGCTAATCTGACCGGATACAGCCGACAGACCATCAATAAATGGGTGCGCAAGGAGGGTTGGGCTACATCACCAAAACCAGGCGTACAGGGCGGTAAAGCGCGTCTGGTTCACGTCACCGAACAAGTTCGTGAATACATTCGCAGTGCTGAGCGTTCAGCCGAAGGTTTATCAGATAATTTATCGTTATCCGGCGATACCTCTATCGAAGCTCTACTGATTAGGCTCGCCAAAGAGATGACTCCGTCAGAACAAAAAATGTTTACGTCACTGATCCTGCGTGAAGGCATTACGGGTTTGTTACAACGCTTAGGGATCCGCGACAACAAATAATATGAAAAAATTACGCAGCAAAATGACGACCGAAGAACTGGCGGAATGTCTCGGGGTTGCCAAACAAACCGTCAATCGTTGGATCAGAGAACAAAACTGGACCACTGAAAAGTTTCCCGGCGTTAAAGGGGGTCGTGCAAGACTGATCCATATCGACTCCAGTGTCCGTACGTTTCTGCTCAATATTCCGGCTTTTCGCAAAGTCCCTGAAATTTATCAGGCTGAGGAACCGCTGGCAGAATACACCCACGTGGTGCGTAGCCACGCCTGTCGCCAGATAATTAGCGCACTGGACAACATGTCCCCAACGGAACAAGAAAAGCTGGCAATGTATATTTCGCGCGAAGGTATTCGCACTTTCCTTACCCGTCTGGGTATTGATGAGTCTGAATAACAGGCAAAAAAAACGGCAGGATGCGCTCCTGCCGTTGTTTCATCGCTCAACCACTCTTACTGCTGGCTTTCACGCTCAGCAATAAACGCCAGCGCTTTATTAATACGCTCAATGCTGCGGGATTTACCAATCGCATGCACCGTTACGTCTAACGCCGGAGACTGACCCGCGCCGGTTACGGCTACGCGCAGCGGCATCCCAACTTTACCCATACCCACTTCCAGCTCATCAGCGGTTGCCTGAATCGCGTGGTGCACGTTTTCTGCCGTCCACTCGCTGATAGCAGCCAGCTTATCGCGAACCACTTCCAGCGGCTGACGCGCTACCGGACGCAGGTGTTTCTTAGCTGCATCCGCGTCGAACTCAGCAAAGTCTTCGTAGAAGTAGCGGCAGCTCTGCGCCATCTCTTTCAGCGTTTTGCAGCGCTCACCCAGCAGTTTAACCAGCTCAGACAGCTGCGGGCCGACGCGAGTATCGATATTTTCCTGCTCAATGTGCCATTGCAGATGCGTTGCCACATATTCAGGTGCCAGCGAATTAATGTAGTGATGGTTCAGCCACTGCAGTTTTTCGGTGTTGAACGCACTGGCAGACTTGCTTACCGCACCAAGGGAGAACAGTTTGATCATCTCTTCACGGGTGAAGATTTCCTGATCGCCGCTGGACCAGCCCAGACGCACCAGATAGTTCAGCAGCGCTTCCGGCAGGTAACCGTCGTCGCGATACTGCATAACGCTGACCGCACCGTGACGTTTAGAGAGTTTTTTACCGTCGTCGCCGTTGATCATCGACACGTGTGCATAAACCGGCACCGGCGCATTCAGCGCTTTCAGGATGTTGATCTGACGCGGAGTGTTGTTGATATGGTCTTCACCACGAATAACGTGAGTGATTTCCATATCCCAGTCGTCGACAACAACACAGAAGTTGTAGGTCGGGGAACCGTCAGTACGGCGGATGATCAGATCGTCCAGCTCCTGGTTGCTGAATTCGATCGGCCCACGGATCTGGTCGTCAAAAATAACGGATCCATCCTGCGGGTTGGCAAAACGCACCACGCATGGTTCATCAGCAGCATGATGTTCATGCCCGTGGCGGCAGCGACCGTCGTAACGTGGCTTCTCACCGTTTGCCATCTGCTCTTCGCGCAGTGCGTCCAGACGCTCTTTGGAGCAGTAGCATTTATACGCGGTACCGGCTTCCAGCATCTCATCAATCACGGCGTTGTAGCGATCAAAACGTTTGGTCTGGAAGTACGGGCCTTCATCCCATTCCAGATTCAGCCAGTTCATGCCATCCATAATGGCTTCAATAGCTTCCGGAGTGGAGCGTTCAAGATCGGTGTCTTCAATACGCAGCACAAACTCACCGTCATGGTTACGTGCAAAAAGCCAGGAATATAGAGCAGTACGCGCACCACCGACATGCAGGTAACCTGTCGGGCTTGGCGCGAAGCGAGTTTTGATTTTCATGAAATGGCCTTACGTTTATAAAGATGCCGACAACCGGCAAATCCTGGGAAGATTATCAGGCTCGTATTCTATCACTGTGGCCTGATTCCTCAATGTTGTTCAGGTTGGAACATCACGCTTTGCCATTTTCGTATACAAATCATGCTGCATGGATTGATTTGCGATCGTTTTGTTTAAATTTACGACGAACGAACAAATTCTTTAGAAAATGCGTTGACTCATTTTCAACTCTCCCTATAATGCGACTCCACACAGCGGGGGTGATTAGCTCAGCTGGGAGAGCACCTCCCTTACAAGGAGGGGGTCGGCGGTTCGAACCCGTCATCACCCACCAACTACTTTATGTAGTCTCCGCCGTGTAGAGTAAGAAATTGAGAAGTGGGTGATTAGCTCAGCTGGGAGAGCACCTCCCTTACAAGGAGGGGGTCGGCGGTTCGATCCCGTCATCACCCACCACTTTCTCGCCAGCTGGATTTCTTACAATAAAATTGAAGTACCGAAGTGGGTGATTAGCTCAGCTGGGAGAGCACCTCCCTTACAAGGAGGGGGTCGGCGGTTCGATCCCGTCATCACCCACCACTTCGGGTCGTTAGCTCAGTTGGTAGAGCAGTTGACTTTTAATCAATTGGTCGCAGGTTCGAATCCTGCACGACCCACCAATGTAAAAAGGCGCCCTAAAGGCGCCTTTTTGCTATCTGCGATTTATAAGATTCGAACCTGCATCGCCTGATGCGCTACGCTTATCAGGCCTACAGACAATACCGCACACGTAGGCTGGATAAGACGTCAGCCGCCATCCGACACAGACAACACAACACGCGTAGGCCGGATAAGACGTCAGTCGCCATCCGGCACAGACAACACAACACGCGTAGGCCGGATAAGACGTCAGTCGCCATCCGGCACAGACAA
>NZ_JAOWHT010000043.1:1669-193061 GCF_030332445.1 Citrobacter sp. Cpo126 | reverse complement strand
CACGCGTAGGCCGGATAAGACGTCAGTCGCCATCCGGCACAGACAATACCGCACGCGTAGGCCGGATAAGACGTCAGTCGCCACCCGGCACAGACAACACAACACGCGTAGGCCGGATAAGACGTCAGTCGCCATCCGGCACAGACATCACATCGTCAATGCCGCTACCAGTTTCTCCAGCGCGGGTGTCGCCTGCAGTTGGTCATACACAATATACAAATCCGCCGGAATACGTTCCTCTAACGGTCGAAATACCACGCCAGGCCAATTCATCTGCGCATAGCTGTCAGCAATTAACGTAATACCAATCCCCATGCTGATCATCGCCAGCACCGTTTGCGGCTCCCTCACCTCACGAATAATCATCGGGGAAAATCCAGCACTCAGGCAAACTCGCTGCAAAAATGCCCAGTCAGTATGAATGGAAGGCATTGTGACAAAATATTCATTTCTCAACGCCTCCAGCGGTATGGACTCACAGGCAGTAAGAGGATGTTCTTCCGGCATGGCAACCAGAAAAGAGGACTCATGCAAACGCAAACTGGTAAACCCGGGAGAAAGCTCCGTAGCCATCCGCCAAATTCCCGCATCCAGTTCACGCCGTTCCAGCATCGTCATCTGCATCGCGGGCATGTTCTCGCGAAACAGCACCTCAACATTGGGATTATCCTTCATAAAACGCCGCATCACCGGACGCATTTTTCCCCACATCGCTGTACCGATAACGCCAAGCTCAATTCGCCCTGCCTCACCACGACCAATTTGCTCCACTCTCGCCAGCGCCTGATTAGCACTGGATAACAGTCGGCGCGACTCTTCCATCAATATCTTTCCCGCGTGAGTTAACGCCACGCTGCGGGAATGACGGATAAATAGCAAAGTGCCGAGCTGTTGCTCCAGCTCTTTAATATGGGTACTGAGCGGCGGTTGCGACATATTCAGGCGAGCAGCAGCACGTCCAAAATGCAGTTCTTCTGCGACAGCAAGAAAATAACGCAGTAACTTCAGATCGATGCGGTGCGTGCGTTCCATGGATAATGCGCTCCTGAAATAAGGATAATGCGCAAAGTTACCACATTGCCTCGCAGAAAATGAAACGGCGGGTATCAGAACCCGCCTCCAATGGAGTGTTAATGTGCCGGTGATTTCTGTGCCAGTCGTTCAGGCTCATGCTTGTACTTAAAGAACAATGCAAAGATAACCGCCAGAGCCAGCGCATACGCGGCAAACACCAGCCAGATAGTTTGCCAATCCTTGACGCCATCGACAGAAAAATAGTCCACCGCCATACCACTCAGAATTGATCCCACCCACGCGCCAACGCCGTTTACCATCGTCATAAACAGCCCCTGCGCGCTGGCGCGAATGTTAGAGCTAACCTCCTGCTCGACAAATACCGATCCCGAGATATTGAAGAAATCAAACGCACAGCCGTAGACGATCATCGACATCAGCAGCAGCACAAAACCAAACGGCGACGGATCGCCAAAGGCAAAGAAGCCAAAGCGCAGCGTCCATGCCAGCATGCTCATCAGCATCACCGTTTTAATGCCAAAGCGTTTAAGGAAGTACGGAATAGTGAGAATAAAGCCCACCTCCGCCATCTGTGAAACGGAAAGCAATATGGAGGGGTACTTCACCACAAAGCTGTCGGCAAATTCCGGGTTACGGGCAAAATCATGCAGGAACGGATTGCCAAAGACGTTGGTGATTTGCAACACCGCCCCCAGCATCATCGCAAACAAAAAGAAGATTGCCATCTGCGGTTTTTTAAACAGAACAAAGGCGTCCAGACCGAGCTTGCTGGCAAGCGTGGTGTTTGCTTTCTTCTCAGCAACCGGGATTTTCGGCAACGTAAGCGCATACAGAGCCAGCAGCAGCGATGCGCCTGAAGCGATATACAACTGCGCGCTGCTCAGTTCCAGTCCCATCAAGCTGACAGTCCACATCGCCACAATAAACCCAATGGTGCCAAACACACGAATTGGCGGGAACGCGGTGACCGGATCCTGACCCGATTGTGCCAGGCACGAGTATGAGACGCTATTCGATAACGCAATCGTCGGCATATACGCCATTGCGTTAACCAGCATCACCCAAAACATAGTCTGCGGATCGGTAACGGTTGTGGCATATAGCAACACGCCCGCACACACCAGATGACAAAGCATATAGGCTCGATCGGCGCGTAGCCATTTATCGGCAATGATGCCCATAATGCCCGGCATGATAATCGCCGCCAGCCCTTTCGAACTGTAAATCATACCGACATTCGCGCCGGTAAAATCCAGGGTATTAATCATGTAGGATCCCAGGGTTACCAACCAGCTTCCCCAGATGAAATATTGCAAAAACGACATGAGCTTTAAGCGAGATGCGATACCCATTTTTCCGTTACCTTGCCATAAAGTAAGACCCCGCAAGCGGGGTCATTTTTTAGTTATTCAGGCCAGTTTGCGCAAGAATCCGCAGATCAAATTGATGAAATTCTGCCGGGAGAGTTCCGCCGCAGCCAGCGTCTGCGCGTGAGATAATTTAACATCACCCAGACCTTCCGCCAGGTTGGTGATGGCCGCCACCGCAACCACTTTCAAGCCGCAGTGGCGCGCAGAGATAACTTCAGGCACCACCGACATCCCCACCACGTCGCCACCGATAATTTGCATCATGCGGATTTCTGCCGCGGTTTCAAAGTTCGGCCCCGGATAAGAGACAAAAACCCCTTCACTCAGCGGGAACCCTTCCTCAGCGGCAACAGTTTGCAGGATCGCACGATAGTCAGCATCATAGGCATTCGCCAGTGAAAAGAATCGCTCGCCAAAACGCTCATCGTTTGGCCCTACCATCGGCGTACCCGGCATCGTATTGATGTGATCGCTAAGCGCAACGAGGCTACCCGGTCCGACTTCGGGACGCAAAGAGCCTGCAGCATTGGTGCAAAACAGCAGCTCACAGCCCAGCAGCTTCAGCGTACGAATGGCATCCGTCATCACCGTCATACCGCGACCTTCATAGAAATGTCCACGTCCTTTCATACAGGCCACCGGAATTCCCGCCAGATTTCCCAACACCAGTTCACCAGCATGACCGTGTACGGAACTCACCGGGAACCCTGGTAGTTTCTCGTAAGAGATGGCAACCGCATCCTCAATTTGATCCGCCAGCGCCCCCAGGCCTGAGCCGAGGATAAAGGCTACGCGCGGCGTAAAATCCGGTTTGTAACCACGAATGATATCAGCGCTATACCAGGGATTTTGCGAGAAAAGAGAGTGGCTCATGAGATGTCCTTAATACTGAGTAATCGAAATAACGTAGCGTACCGCATTGTTATAGCGAGACTACGCAATCGATTACCAATACCGTTTATCCCGATAACCAATAGTAAATCGGTATAGATGGCATGTGCTAAATCGGCCTGAACTCACATTTTTTTTCTGCCAGAAATGGCAAGGAGTACCAACACATCAGGAATTCGTCAGACGAATGGGCTGACAAAGCCCGCCTTGCAAATGACTGACAAACATTTGTTGATTATTAATAAGCGAAAGCAGGTACAACAACGCACTTTCGCTAATCAATAATTAAAACGGGGGAAACAGCTGTTTACTTCTTATAGAGTTCGCTGGTCACTACAGCCTGAGAACCATTGCCTATAGAAGAGAAGTTCTTAATAACAAAGAAATCAGCACCTTCTTTATCTGCCATTTTCGAAATTTTGTGCATACATTGATTCACCGTATTTTCCGTTACGGTGATTGACTTGACATGCTTTAAACTATTGGCTTCTTGTTGCGAGATTTCTGTAGCAGCAAAGGCAGACAGACTGAGAAAACACAAAGAAGCGGCCAATGATGTGACTAATGTCTTTTTCATAACTATCCTCATAACTTACATATTAATATTTGAGCGTCAAGATATACTCTTCACATAATATTGCAAACAAAAACCCTTCTATTTATAAAATAGACGAATCGACAAACATTGAAGAGTAATGAACATCATATGTATTATTCAATAGGTTTATTATAGCGGGTTAAATATTTGCATAATAAACGCAGAAAAATAACACTAAATATCCACGAGGCATTTAGTGTTTTTTGCAATTAATTACCGGCCACTTCGTTAAGAAGGGTTGTCAGGATGCTAACTGGAGCAACAATATTATGTGCAACATCATAGTCAAACTCCAGAACAGTACTTGCATCCTGATAATCTATATGGGTATCACCATTGTCATCCTGCCAAATAACCACCCGTAGGGGTAACTCTATTGCCGCATGAGGATTTGCTTGCATGGCAGGAGTACCACCCTTTGGGTTACCAAACAGAATTAACATCGTCGGTCGCAGAGCAAGACCTACTTCCGTTGCCGCTTGCTGTTGATCAACCTGCACAAAAATACGAATATTTTTAGCATTCAATACGCTGACGAGTCTGTTTACAGTATCATCAAAATTGAACTTACTAGGTAGCGTTTTTGTCCGCTCCGGCTTTCTCATCTGTCGTTCCTTTATTTATAGAATATTCATGAAAATACCCGCCAGCGAATGACGGGTATTGATAAATGCTAGCACAGTTATTTAGGCGTCACTTCGACAGAGCCCCAGCTGATACCATTTGGGTTGTTGTCTACCGGGAGCGTGTTCACTACCTTACGCTCATTAATGTCAATCATCGAGACAGAGTTTGCAAATGAGTTAGTTACGTAAGCATATTTGCCATTTTTATCGACAACCACGCCATGGGCCCCATTGCCAGTGGTGATAGTTTTCGCTACCGTAAGGCTTGCGATATCAATCATGTTTATTGTGTTACCCGGCTTGCTCTTCGAGCCCTGATTGGTTACCAGCATGCTTTTACCATCCGGAGTACCAAACAGCTGGATTGGTACGGTACCAACATTAATTTTCTTCACAACTTTACGCGTTGCTGTATCAATCACCGCTACAGCGTCTTCACCAGACAGGGAAACAAACACCCGTTTTCCGTCCGGTGAGAAACCTACCTGGGCTGGCATTTTACCTAATGGGATCTGCGCGACTTCTTTATTACTGGCTGTATCGACAACGGATACCGAGCCCCCTTTCATATTCGCGATATAAACTTCTTTACCGTCAGGACTCACTCTGAGGCCATGAGGGAATTTACCTACATTAATTGTCGTTAAATTTTTCAAATGTTCTGCATCAATCACGCTGATAGTGTTATCTGCACTATTTGAGATATACGCCATTTTCCCATCAGGGGTGACGACAACATGCGCAGGGTGTGCGCCAACCGGAAGTTTTGCAATAACCGTATCATTTTCGGCATTAATAACCCAAACTTCGCCATGTTCCTTTTTGCCTGCATGAGAATCTTTGCCCATATCCATTTTCTCAGAATGGGCATCTTTACTCATATTCATATGTTCAGAGCCTGTTGAATGTGTCCCGTTAGCACCAAGGTTGGTTACCCAAACTGTTTTATTGTCTGGTGACACCTGAACGTTATGCGGCATTTTACCAACATGTACTTTATCTACAGTCTTTAAAGACGCAGCATCAAGTACATTAACTGAATCTGCACCTTCATTTGCCACATACACTCTGTCTGCTGCAAACGTATAACCAGACCATGCCAGCATACTAATTTGCATTGCAATTAAAATTTTATTTTTTCTTATCATCGCCGCCAATACCCCATTAGTTAAATATATTTACCGGATTAGTTTCAGCAACCAGCTATTGTAGGATTATTTAACATGTCACTAATATTACTCCATCGGGATCGTGTTAATTCTACCTATAACGAGTTACTGTATAAATTGCTTAGTCATTTCATTAATCAATCGCTATACATCATTGTATTAGATACTGCTATCCGTACTTGCGTATAAAGAGTATCAACCTTCCAGCAAGTGGAAGGTCAAGAAAAAAAGTAATAATTTAAAATAGCCTTACAAATCCGCAAGCTAAGCAATTGCCTAAGAATATCGCAGGAGAATTTATAAATATAAAGAGGTAGTCCGGTGCCGGGTAAAAATATAAAAGTTAACGATCAGTTCATCGATACTGAAAGCCAAACTTAACGACATGACAAACACCAGCCATATCGTTAAAGCTGGTACAAAGGATCCCGTGCCCGACCGGCGGTTAATTCACTGGCCTGCATCCGTACTACGTCCCACAGCGCCTGGGCCGCAGTCGATAAAGAACGATTTTTACGTCGTGCCAGCATCAATTGTCGTTCCACAACCGGCGTCAGGCGTTTAACCTGCAAATGGCTGCCCTGTGGCAGAGGAAGCGCCAGCGCAGGCAGCACGCTGATACCAATCCCCGCCTCAACCATCGGGAAAAGCGTGGCAGGGTGACCTATCTCCTGAACGATATTGGCCTCAATGGAAAAGTGAGCCAGTGCCGCATCGATCAACGGTCGACTGCCGGAAGCGTAATCCTGTAATACCAGGCGCTCATGATATAAATCCTGCCAATTTACCCATTCGCGTTGGGCTAGCGGATGATCCTCTCGACACAACAGCAGGAACGGTTCGGATAACACCGCTTCACACTGTAGATCGGTCACAGCACCTGGATCTATCACAATGCCAAAATCTACCTCGCCCTGACGAATACTCTCCAGCACCCACTGTTGCGGACGATCGTGCAGCACAAAATCGATTGCTGGATAAAGCTGATTACTCTGGGCAATACACTGTGGAATAAGGTGAGCAGATATTGTCTGGCTGGCGGCAACGCGCACCGTTCCGGTTAACTGCGTTCCCACCTGGCCTGCTTCGCGCAGCGTGCTGTGCAGTTCATCCAGAATACGTTCCAGCCGCGCCGCCAACTGGTGCCCTGCTTCCGTCAGCACCACTTCCCGCGTTGTTCTATCTAACAACCGCACACCCGTCTGCCCTTCCAGCTCTTTAACGCTGTGGCTGACCGCAGACTGGCTTAAGCCAATGATATCCCCCGCCCGGCTAAAGCTTTTGGCCTGAGCGACGGTAACAAAGATACGGAGCTGACGCAGAGAGTAATTCATCTATTCGATTCATATATGGATGCAATAAATCAATTTTATTTCTCAAACAGAAAAACGCAAAATGTTCCTACCGAATTTCAGGAGCTTTTATGAAACTTTTTCGTATCCTTGATCCGTTCACGATAACGTTGATTACGGTCGTTTTACTGGCGTCCTTTTTCCCGGCCGAGGGTGGCTTTGTACCTTTCTTTGAAGGCTTAACCACCGCCGCCATTGCCCTACTGTTTTTTATGCACGGGGCGAAGCTTTCGCGTGAAGCCATTATTGCCGGCGGTAGTCACTGGCGTTTACATCTGTGGGTGATGTGCAGCACGTTTGTTGTTTTCCCGGTGCTGGGCGTTCTGTTCGCCTGGTGGGCACCGGTAAGTGTTGACCCGATGCTGTACACCGGTTTCCTGTACCTGTGTATTTTGCCAGCCACGGTGCAGTCGGCAATCGCTTTTACGTCGCTGGCGGGGGGTAACGTTGCTGCCGCCGTGTGTTCCGCTTCGGCCTCCAGCCTGCTGGGTATTTTTCTCTCGCCATTGCTGGTTGGCCTGGTAATGAATATACACGGCGCAGAAGGCAGTCTGGAGCAGGTGGGGAAAATCATGCTGCAACTGTTGCTGCCGTTCGTACTGGGACATCTTTCACGTCCGTGGATTGGTAACTGGGTGTCCCGACATAAAAAATGGATCGCCAAAACGGACCAATCCTCCATCTTGCTGGTGGTGTACTCCGCCTTCAGTGAAGCCGTGGTTAACGGGATCTGGCACAAAGTGGGGATTGGTTCGCTGTTGTTTATCGTGGTGGTCAGCATCGTATTGCTGGCAATTGTGATTGGCATCAACGTCTTTGTTGCGCGGAAATGCGGCTTCAACAAAGCCGATGAGATCACCATTGTCTTTTGCGGATCGAAAAAGAGCCTGGCGAATGGGATCCCAATGGCAAATATTCTGTTCCCGACGTCAGTGATAGGAATGATGGTGCTGCCGTTGATGATCTTCCATCAAATTCAGCTGATGGTGTGTGCCGTGCTGGCACGTCGCTACAAGCAACAAACGGACGCATTGCAGGCGCAGCAGAAAAGCCGCGCCGCAAAGGCTTAGAGCGGGCGCTTCAGGGGCTGCACCAGTTGCGTCAGCCCTTCAGTTTTAATCAGCAGCGTGATTTGCATCAGCTCGCCGAGCTTGCCCGGCGGGAATTCATCTTTACGGGCAAACCACAGCAGATACTCTTCCGGTACATCAATCAGCCGACGCCCTTTATATTTGCCAAAGGGCATCACGGTATTGGCGATTTCAACCAGCTGCTCTTTTTCCATCTCAGGCACCCAGTAAGCGGATCATTTCAGCTTCATCGATCACGGCAATACCCAGTTCCTGCGCTTTTGCCAGCTTCGAACCCGCCGCTTCACCGGCAATCACCAGGTCGGTTTTCTTCGATACGCTGCCGGCCACTTTTGCACCCAACTCAGTCAGTCGCGCTTTGGCGTCATCGCGTGACATCAGGCTCAGGCTCCCGGTCAGCACCACCGTTTTCCCCGCGAAGGGGCTGTCGATTTCTTCAGCGTTGATGACCACCGGCGCTGGCCAGTGAATCCCCTGCGCCAGCAGTTGGACGATCACCTCGCGGTTACTCTCTTCAGCAAAGAAATTAAACACGTGGGTCGCTACCACAATGCCGACATCCGGCACTTTTTGCAGCTCTTCAATGGAAGCCGCTTCCAGCGCCTCAAGGGTGCCAAAATGCGCCGCCAGACCAGCCGCCGTGGCTTCACCGACTTCGCGAATACCCAGCGCGTAGAGGAAACGGGCAAACGTCGTTTCTTTCGCTTTTTCCAGCGCATTCACCACGTTTTGCGCCGATTTCGGCCCCATACGATCGAGTCCGGTCAGCTTGCCTGCCGTCAGAGTGAAGAGATCTGCTGGCGTATGGACATACTCTTTCTCGACCAGTTGATCGATAATTTTGTCGCCCATACCGTCAACATCGAGCGCGCGGCGAGAAACGAAGTGTTTCAGCGATTCCTTACGCTGCGCCCCGCAGATTAAACCACCGGTACAGCGAGTGACCGCTTCGCCTTCCACACGCTCAACGTCAGAGTTGCATACCGGACAGTGGGTGGGAAACTCAATTTCACGCGTATCGTCCGGGCGCTCGGAAAGCACGACATTCACTACCTGCGGGATGACATCGCCCGCACGGCGAATGACGACTTTATCGCCAATACGCAAACCAAGACGCTCAATTTCATCCGCATTGTGCAAGGTGGCGTTACTGACCAACACCCCGGCAACCTGAACTGGCTCAAGGCGGGCGACAGGCGTAATCGCCCCGGTGCGTCCAACCTGAAACTCAACATCACGTACGAAGGTCATCTGCTCTTGCGCCGGGAACTTAAAGGCCACAGCCCAGCGCGGCGCGCGGGCAACAAAACCCAGTTGTTCCTGCAACACCATAGAGTTGACTTTGATCACCACACCGTCGATATCGAATCCCAGCGTCGGTCGGTCTTCTTCAACCTTGTGATAGTAAGCAAGTACTTCCTCCGGAGAGTCGCAAAGCGTAACTCTGTCGCTCACCGGCAATCCCCACTCTTTAAATTGCAGCAGACGGCCCAGGTGGGTATCAGGCAGCACACCACCTTCCAGCACACCAACGCCATAGCAGAAGAAAGTAAGCGGTCGCTTCGCTGTGATACGCGGATCGAGCTGGCGCAATGACCCGGCCGCTGCGTTACGCGGGTTAGCAAACACTTTGTTGCCAGTGCGGCGGGCCTCTTCGTTAATTTTTTCAAATCCGGCCTGCGGCAGGAACACTTCACCGCGCACTTCCAGACGCGTCGGAATGTTATCGCCTCGCAGTTTTAACGGGATCGCACGAATGGTGCGCACGTTCGAGGTAATATCCTCACCCGTAGTACCATCACCACGCGTTGCGGCACTGACCAGCACACCGTTTTCATACAGGATACTGACCGCCAGCCCGTCCAGCTTCAGTTCGCAGCACCAGGTTAGTTTATCCGTACTCTTTAGTCTGTCCTGCACGCGCTTGTTGAAGGCGAGAAAACTCTCTTCATCAAACACGTTATCCAGCGACAGCATTGGCACTTCATGGCGAATCTGGCTGAACGCTGCTAACGGGGCGGCGCCAACACGTTGGGTTGGCGAGTCGGGGGTGATAAGTTCCGGATGCTGCGCTTCCAGCTCGCGCAGTTCACGCATCAGGCGATCGTATTCCGCATCGGGAATTTCCGGCGCATCCATCACATGGTAGAGATACTCATGATGGCGAAGCGTGGTTCGCAGTTCTGTCAGTTGTTGTTCGATTGATTCCATATCGCACCATCAATGATAAAAAACCCCCGACAGGCGGGGGTTTAGCAAGGAGATGTCACGCCAGAGGAAAATCAGGCGCGAGATTCTTTAACTTCGCGGATGCGGTCCTGATACTCGCGCAGTTTCTGCGGCGTCATCATGCGACGTTGATCGTCGAGCACCACACCACCCACTTCATCGGCAATGTGCTGTGCGGACTGCAGCATCAGCTTAAAGTTTTGCAGCTCGTCACCGTAAGACGGAACCTGCATAAAAATAGTCACGCCAGGGGTGCTGAAATCACCCGTCATTTCGGGGTCAAACGTTCCTGGGTTAACCATATTGGCAAGGCTGAACAGCGAAGGACCGCTGCCATCCGGGCTCAAATGACGATGGAAAATATTCATATCGCCAAATTTAAAACCGGCTTGCTGAATGCTGTTGAGCAGCACTTCACCGTTGAGCTCACTACCGTGATGCGCCGCAACGTTCATAATAATGACCGCTTCTTTACGCTGCGGTTTTTCAGCAACAGGCGCTTCTTCAACTACCGGCTCAGGCTGCGGTTGATGTTCAACGGCAGGCTCTGCGGGCTGGAAAGCCTGCGGCGCAGGTTGCGGTGCTTGCTGCACGGGCTGCTGAACCTGCGGAGCAACGGGCTGATGCTGCATCGGCTGCTGCACAGGTTGTTGCTGAACAGGCTGATGCTGCACCGGCTGCTGCGGTTGTACAGGCTGCGGCTGCTGCTGAGCATGCGGCGGCGGTACCGGCGCTTGTGCAGGCTGCGGCGCGGGTTGACGCGGCTGAGCAGACGCATAAGGCGGCTGGTACTGGTGTTGCGGCGACTGAGGAGGAACACCATGTTCCTGCGCGTTACCGGGAGCATGATTCACACGATGAACGCGAACTTCGCCCACGCCTTCGTCTTCCTCGACGTTGTCGTCGAACGAATCCTCGTCTTCACGTTTAGACTTCATGCGTTTCAGTGGGCGATCGCGGAATATAGAAGACCGCTCTTTACGGCTAGTCCAAAAACCATGTACCAGTAAAGCGATTATGGCGATCGCGCCAACAATGATTAATATCAGACGCAAATCCTGCATCATTATATTCTCTGTTGTTCTAACACCTTGCCACCACGGCAAACATTTACTCACTAAGAGTATTTGTCGATTACGCCAAGTGCAAGTGCACTCTTGGCTTTCACGGCATAAAGATGAACAAAATTGTGCTTTTTGCTGTTTTTTCGAACATTTCTGAACAGCTTAACGCTCAACAACCCGGTAAGATACGCAAAGTTTACCAGAGCTTATATAACAAGGAGTATGTCCTGACCATGGTTTCATCATCTGCAGTCGTACCTCGCAGCGGCCTTTATTACTTTTCACAGGGATGGAAGCTCATCACCCAACCGGGCATTCGTCGCTTTGTCATCCTGCCTTTGCTGGTGAATATCCTGCTGATGGGCGGCGCATTCTGGTGGCTATTCACACAACTCGATAGCTGGATCCCCGCGCTGATGAGTCACGTCCCTGACTGGCTTCAGTGGCTCAGCTACTTGCTGTGGCCGATTGTCACTATCTCCGTACTACTGGTGTTCGGCTACCTGTTTTCCACCATAGCCAACTGGATTGCCGCGCCGTTTAACGGTCTGCTGGCAGAACAGCTGGAAGCACGCTTAACGGGCGCAACACCGCCTGACACCGGCGTTCTCGGCATCATGAAAGATGTTCCCCGTATTATGAAACGTGAATGGCAAAAGCTGGCGTGGTATCTCCCGCGCGCCGTCGTGTTGCTGATCCTCTATTTCATTCCGGGTATTGGTCAGACCGTAGCCCCGGTGCTGTGGTTCCTGTTCAGCGCGTGGATGCTGGCCATTCAGTACTGCGATTATCCGTTTGATAACCATAAGGTGCCTTTTAAGGAGATGCGCGTCGCGCTGCGCACACGCAAGGTCACCAATATGCAATTTGGCGCATTGACCAGCCTGTTCACCATGATTCCGGTGCTCAATCTGTTCATCATGCCGGTCGCGGTTTGTGGTGCCACGGCGATGTGGGTAGACTGCTATCGTGCTAAGCACGCGTTATGGAAGTAATGCAAAAATGTGTAAAAGCGGGCTGGCTTATGCCCGCTCTTATTCCATACTGCAACGCATTATTTCCTGGTGGCATATAGATATACGAATTCCTTACTTCCCCATACTTTCTCAACAGGTATGCTGAAGCGGTATCCCAATTTCATACAGTTAAGGACAGGCCATGAGTAAGATTTTTGAAGACAACTCGCTGACTATCGGTCATACGCCGCTGGTTCGACTGAACCGTATCGGTAACGGACGCATTCTGGCGAAGGTGGAATCACGCAACCCAAGCTTTAGCGTCAAATGCCGTATCGGTGCCAACATGATTTGGGATGCCGAAAAACGTGGTGTACTGAAACCGGGTGTAGAGCTGGTCGAACCAACCAGCGGCAACACAGGGATTGCGCTGGCCTACGTTGCCGCAGCTCGCGGTTACAAACTGACTCTGACCATGCCTGAAACCATGAGCATTGAGCGCCGCAAGCTCTTAAAAGCGCTGGGCGCAAACCTGGTGCTGACCGAAGGCGCAAAAGGTATGAAGGGCGCGATTCAGAAAGCGGAAGAAATTGTGGCCAGCGATCCGGAAAAATTCCTGCTGCTGCAGCAGTTCAGCAACCCGGCAAACCCGGAAATCCACGAAAAAACCACCGGCCCGGAAATCTGGGAAGATACCGATGGCCAGGTTGATGTCTTTATTTCCGGCGTCGGTACTGGCGGTACGTTGACTGGTGTGACCCGTTACATTAAAGGCACTAAAGGCAAAACCGATCTGATCACCGTCGCGGTTGAACCTACCGACTCCCCGGTTATCGCCCAGGCGCTGGCAGGTGAAGAACTCAAACCAGGCCCGCATAAAATTCAGGGCATTGGAGCAGGCTTCATTCCGGGTAACCTTGATCTGAAGCTTATCGATAAAGTCGTTGCCATCACTAATGATGAAGCTATTTCTACTGCGCGTCGTCTGATGGAAGAAGAAGGTATTCTGGCTGGGATCTCTTCCGGTGCTGCGGTTGCTGCCGCGCTTAAGCTCCAGGAAGATGAAACCTTTACCAATAAGAATATAGTGGTTATTCTACCGTCATCGGGTGAGCGTTATCTGAGCACTGCACTGTTTGCCGATCTCTTTACAGAGAAAGAACTGCAACAGTAGTGCCAGCATGTTAAAAACGCGTAAAAAAGCACCCTTTTGGGTGCTTTTTTGTGGCCTGCTTCAAAGTTTCAACTCGCCTGGCATTGATTCAGCCCGCCGGAACTGGTATTTAACCAAACTAATTATTTTGATGCGCGAAATTAATCGTTACAGGAAAAGCGCTAGCTGAATCGATTTTATGATTTGGTTCAACTCTTCCTTTCGCGGCATAATGTTTAATGACGAACGAAACGTCAGCGGCAAGAAGTTGCCAGCAACGGATTGCACCGAACTCCTTTTGTGTCGCGTCCAGTTTACGCCGATGCTAACAATACAGGCTAAAGTTGAGCCGCCAGGCTAGACTTTAGTTCCACAACACTAAACCTATAAGTTGGGGAAATATAATGTTCCAGCAAGAAGTTACCATTACCGCTCCGAACGGTCTGCATACTCGCCCTGCTGCTCAGTTTGTTAAAGAAGCAAAAGGCTTTACTTCTGAAATTACTGTGACTTCCAACGGCAAAAGCGCTAGCGCCAAAAGCCTGTTTAAACTGCAGACTCTGGGCCTGACTCAGGGTACCGTTGTCACCCTGTCCGCAGAAGGTGAAGACGAGCAGAAAGCAGTTGAGCATCTGGTTAAACTGATGGCTGAACTCGAGTAAGTTCAACGAGTTCTTTTAAATATCAGTCACAAGTAAGGTAGGGTTATGATTTCAGGCATTTTAGCATCCCCGGGTATCGCTTTCGGTAAAGCATTGCTGCTGAAAGAAGACGAGATCGTCATTGACCGGAAAAAAATTTCTGCCGACAAGGTTGATCAGGAAGTTGAACGTTTTCTGAGCGGTCGTGCCAAGGCATCTGCGCAACTGGAAGCGATCAAAACCAAAGCTGGTGAAACGTTCGGTGAAGAAAAAGAAGCCATCTTTGAAGGGCATATCATGCTGCTCGAAGATGAGGAGCTGGAGCAGGAAATCATAGCCCTGATTAAAGATAAGCACATGACGGCTGATGCAGCTGCGCATGAAGTTATCGAAGGTCAGGCCACAGCCCTGGAAGAGCTGGATGATGAATACCTGAAAGAACGTGCGGCTGACGTACGTGACATCGGTAAACGCCTGCTGCGTAACATTCTGGGTCTGGCAATTATTGATCTGAGCGCTATCCAGGACGAAGTTATCCTGGTTGCCGCAGACCTGACCCCGTCAGAAACCGCACAGCTGAACCTGAACAAGGTGCTGGGTTTCATCACTGACGCGGGCGGACGTACCTCTCATACCTCTATCATGGCGCGTTCTCTGGAACTGCCTGCCATCGTAGGTACGGGTAGCGTCACCTCTCAGGTGAAAAACGACGACTATCTGATTCTGGATGCCGTAAACAATCAGGTTTACGTCAATCCGACCAACGACGTTATTGAGCAACTGCGTGCCGTTCAGGAGCAGGTTGCAACCGAGAAAGCGGAACTCGCTAAGCTGAAAGATCTGCCGGCTATCACGCTGGACGGACATCAGGTTGAAGTTTGCGCCAACATCGGTACCGTTCGTGACGTTGAAGGCGCCGAGCGTAACGGCGCTGAAGGTGTGGGTCTGTACCGCACCGAATTCCTGTTCATGGACCGTGAATCGCTGCCAACTGAAGAAGAACAGTTTGCTGCGTATAAAGCCGTTGCTGAAGCCTGTGGCTCTCAGGCGGTCATCGTCCGTACCATGGACATCGGCGGCGATAAAGAACTGCCGTACATGAACTTCCCGAAAGAAGAGAACCCGTTCCTGGGCTGGCGTGCCGTGCGTATCGCCATGGATCGTAAAGAGATCCTGCGTGACCAGGTTCGCGCTATCCTGCGCGCCTCTGCTTTCGGCAAACTGCGTATCATGTTCCCAATGATCATCTCTGTTGAAGAAGTGCGTGCACTGCGCAAAGAGATCGAAATCTACAAACAGGAACTACGCGACGAAGGTAAAGCATTTGACGAGAGCATTGAGATTGGCGTGATGGTGGAAACACCAGCTGCGGCAACAATTGCGCGTCATTTAGCCAAAGAAGTTGATTTCTTTAGTATCGGCACCAATGATTTAACGCAGTACACCCTGGCAGTTGACCGTGGTAATGATATGATTTCACACCTTTACCAACCGATGTCGCCATCTGTGCTGACGCTGATCAAGCAAGTTATTGATGCTTCTCATGCTGAAGGCAAATGGACTGGCATGTGTGGTGAGCTTGCAGGCGACGAACGTGCTACACTTCTGTTGCTGGGGATGGGTCTGGACGAATTCTCTATGAGCGCCATTTCTATCCCGCGCATTAAGAAGATTATCCGTAACACGAACTTCGAAGATGCGAAGGTGTTAGCAGAGCAGGCTCTTGCTCAACCGACAACGGACGAGTTAATGACGCTGGTTAACAAGTTCATTGAAGAAAAAACAATCTGCTAATCCACGAGATGCGGCCCAATTTACTGCTTAGGAGAAGATCATGGGTTTGTTCGATAAACTGAAATCTCTGGTTTCTGATGATAAGAAAGACACCGGAACTATTGAGATCGTTGCTCCGCTCTCTGGCGAGATCGTCAACATCGAAGACGTGCCGGATGTAGTTTTTGCTGAAAAAATCGTTGGTGATGGCATTGCTATCAAACCAACCGGTAACAAAATGGTTGCTCCTGTTGATGGCACCATCGGCAAAATCTTTGAAACCAACCACGCTTTCTCTATCGAATCCGACAGCGGCATTGAGCTGTTTGTTCACTTCGGTATTGATACCGTTGAACTGAAAGGCGAAGGCTTCAAACGCATCGCTGAAGAAGGTCAGCGCGTGAAAGTGGGCGACCCGGTTATTGAATTCGATCTGCCGCTGCTGGAAGAAAAAGCCAAGTCTACCCTGACTCCGGTTGTTATCTCCAACATGGACGAAATCAAAGAGCTGATCAAACTGTCCGGTAGCGTGACAGTGGGTGAGACTCCGGTTATCCGCATCAAGAAGTAATTCTTTTTGCAGAGAAAAATGGCGCCATCAGGCGCCATTTTTTTTATCTGATGGATATCAAAACCCTGCCGGATGGCGCTACGCTTATCCGGCCTACAGCAAACTCCGTAACGTAGGCCGGATAAGACGTTCTCGTCGCCATCCGGCATTAAATCTGTGAGGTGACCGGTCGGTAACACGCCTCGCGCATCAGAATCTTCATCCCTTCCGGCCCGCTTTCCAGCATCCGTCGCTCCGAGTCTGCCACTAACAATTCACAGTCGTAGCCACCCGCAATACCAAACATGGCCCGCGCTACACAGATATCTTCCAGCGCTGCTGCCCCGTTGGTGTCAAAATGTCCAACCATACGCCCATTCTGGCGAACTACCAGCCGGTAACTCTTCATCGCGCCTCCCCTGCCGGTGGCAGAATTAATTCATCACAACCGCACAGGTGCGTCCACGTCATCACGTCCAGCACCCGCTGCGCGGCGTCGTGCGTCGCGGTCGTCAGCGCTTTCCCCAGTACAAGGCCGCTCACCAGCTCTGCACAAAACAGATCGCCAGTCCCCTTCAGATCCGTTTTCACTCGCGGATGGGCTAACACCTCAACCGTTTCAGCCGTCACCACCGCAACGTTAATAATCTCTTCGGTATCCCCCGGCGCGCTGGTTATTACCACCCATTTCAGGGTGTCATTGAGCAGTGATTGTGCCGCCGTAATGGCTTCATCAAGCGTACGACACGGCTTTCCGCTTAGCATTTGCAGCTCGAACACGTTCGGCGTCAGCCCCTGTGCCAACGGCAGCAGGTGCTGACGATAAGCTTCCGGGATTTCGGCTTTCACATACATGCCGCTATCCGTATCGCCAATCACGGGGTCGACCAAAATGCATAGGTCCGGATGCGTGGCCCGAACGGTTTCCAGCCACTGTGCCAGCAAGGCGATTTGCTCCGCGCTGCCCATGTATCCTGTTGTCACCGCCTTTAGCTCACGCAAGGCATCACGCTCGCTTAAGGCGCGGAGATAGCCGCTAAACCAGTCAGACGGAATAACGCCGCCGTAAAAGGTTTCATAATGCGGGGTATTACTGAACAGCACCGTGGGTACTGCCGTCACGCGTAACCCCTGCGCTTTAATGGCCGGGACGGCGATGCTGTTACCTACGCTGCCATACACCACCTGTGACTGGACGGCGACGATATCGGTCTGTAACGCCCGATTCGTGTCGTCAAAGAGCACTGACTGGATATCACTCTCCTGCTCCATAAATTTCTCCTCTCGCTGGACAGCGGGCCTACGCCTCACTATTATCGTCATATGCTAAAATTCATTTTGTCATAGGTCAATAATGATCGACGGAAAAACCGCTAACGAAATTTTTGACAGTATCCGTCAACATGTCACTACAGGCACGCTGGCAGCAGGCGAAACGTTGCCGCCAGTGCGGGAACTGGCAACGGAATTAAACGTGAACCGCAATACTGTCGCGGCGGCTTACAAACGCCTGGTCACCTCCGGGTTGGCGCAGAGCCTGGGACGCAACGGCACGGTGATTAAGGGGATTACTGCCCCCGTTGCGCTGGAAGGTGGTAATCCGGATACCCCGCTTATCGATCTTTCCGGCGGTAATCCAGCGCCCTCGCGTCTTCCTGACCTGAGTAGTTATTTCGCGAAGATAAATAAGAATCCGCGGTTGTACGGCGATGCCGCTGTATCACCAGGGCTTAAGGTATGGGCATCACAATGGATGCAAAATGCAATGCCCGGCAAAGGGGAAATTGATATCACCAGCGGCGCCATTGATGCTATCGAACGGCTACTGTGCGCCCATTTACTGCCTGGAGATAGCGTTGTCGTAGAAGATCCATGCTTTTTGAGCAGCATCAACATGCTGCGTTATGCTGGTTTCTCCGCCAGTCCGGCCAATGTTGACCACGAAGGCATGCTGCCGGACCAACTGGAACTCGCGCTACAGAAAGGTGCGCGGGCAGTGATTCTGACACCGCGCGCGCATAACCCGACAGGATGCAGCCTGAGCGCTTCACGCGCGGCGCAATTGCAGGAAATCCTGGCCCGCTATCCGCAGACGCTGGTGATCGTCGACGACCACTTTGCGCTGCTATCTGCTTGCCACTGGTATCCGGTGATTGCGAAGGAAACCACGCACTGGGCGATTGTCCGTTCGATGTCAAAAACGTTAGGTCCGGATTTACGCCTGGCCATTGTGGCCAGCGATCCGCTCACTTCAGGGAAGCTACGTTTACGGCTCAACTCCGGCAGTCAGTGGGTCAGCCACCTGCTGCAGGATTTGGCCTGCGCCTGCCTGAGTGACGAGACTTATCAACACACGCTGGCGCAAACTCAGCAGTTTTACGCCACCCAGCAGCAAAAGTTGACAGCAGCGCTACGGCGACATGGCATTGAGTTGCCCGTTGGTGACGGTCTGAATATGTGGCTACCGCTGGATGATAACAGCCAGGCGATCGCTTTTGCGCTGGCAAAGTCCGGCTGGCTGGTGCGGGAAGGCGAAGTTTTTGGCGTCAATACGCCTGCCCACGGCCTGCGTATTACGCTGTCAACCTTAACTGACAGCGACATTGATAAGCTGGCGGCTGATATTCATCAGGCGCTAAAACGCTAACAGGAGAGAAAAAGTGCGAGTTCATTTTGTTATTCATGAGTCTTTCGAATCTGCTGGCGCGTATCTGCCGTGGGCCGAATCACGCGGCTATAGCGTCAGTTGGTCGCGCGTTTATGCCGGAGAAGCGGTCCCTGCGAACGCCGATGATTTCGATATGTTGGTGGTGTTTGGCGGTCCGCAGTCACCACGAACCACGCTGGCAGAGTGCCCGTACTTTGATTCTCAGGCCGAGCAGCATCTGATCAACCAGGCGATTGCGGCACGTAAAATTGTGGTGGGGATCTGCCTGGGTTCACAGTTAATCGGCGAAGCGCTGGGTGCGAAGGTGTGCCAGAGTCCGGAAAAAGAGATTGGTCACTACCCCATCGTTCTGACCGAAGCCGGTCAACAGCACCCGCTGTTCAGCCATTTCGGCTCACCGCTTACCGTCGGTCACTGGCACAACGACATGCCAGGATTAACCGACCAGGCGACCATTCTTGCTGCCAGCGAGGGCTGCCCACGACAAATCGTGCAATACGGTAATTTTGTTTATGGTTTTCAGTGCCATATGGAGTTTACGGCTGATGCTATAGAAGGGCTTATTCAACACTCCGAACAAGAACTGGCGGAAGCTAAAGGCAAGCGTTTCATCCGTTCCATTGAAGAGATGCGAGCATGGGATTATCAGCAGATGAATGAGAAACTGTGGCAATTCCTTGATAAGCTTGTGGAAAAACGTAACGATTGATTATGGCAGGCCGGATAAGACGCTTTACGTCGTCATCCGGCGCTCGTGCCGTACGTTTGCCTGATAGTGCTATGATTATCAGGCCTGAAAACTAAATCCCTAATCCCTGGTTAAAGTGCTCTTCGCCAAACACGCCGGTTGAAAGGTAGCGATCGCCGCGATCGCAGATAATCGCCACCACCACCGCTCCCGGTGTCGCGCGCGCCACACGTAACGCCCCCGCTACCGCGCCACCAGAACTGACACCACAGAAAATCCCTTCGCGAACGGCCAGTTCACGCATGGTGTTTTCCGCATCGTTCTGATGAATATCCAGCACCTCATCCACCAGCGAGGCGTTAAAAATGCCCGGCATATATTCCGCAGGCCAGCGGCGAATTCCCGGAATACTACTGCCCTCTTCCGGCTGCAGGCCAACGATGGTGACCGCTTTTTCTTGCTCACGCAGAAAACGCGACACACCGGTAATTGTGCCTGTCGTTCCCATACTGGAGACAAAGTGGGTAATACGACCTGACGTCTGCTGCCAGATTTCCGGTCCGGTGGTAGTGTAATGCGCGTACGGGTTATCCGGATTATTAAACTGATCCAGCAGCTTGCCTTCTCCACGCTGCGCCATCTCAAGGGCTAAATCGCGCGCGCCTTCCATCCCCTGCTCTTTGGTGACCAGAATCAGCTCGGCACCATAGGCGCGCATCGCCGCACGGCGCTCCTGGCTCATGTTGTCTGGCATCAGCAGCTTCATGCGGTAGCCCTTCAGCGCGGCGATCATTGCCAGCGCAATACCAGTATTACCGCTGGTCGCCTCAATCAGCACGTCGCCTGGCTTAATTTCTCCGCGCTTTTCCGCTTCGACGATCATCGACAACGCGGCGCGATCTTTCACCGAACCTGCGGGATTATTGCCTTCCAGCTTGACCCAAATTTCACTACCGTTATCCGGCGCCAGACGTTGTAATTTCACCAGAGGCGTATTGCCAATTGTTTGTTCTAATGTGTTCACGTTTTCAGCTCGTAAAAAAGCCCGGTAAGCGTAGCGCCACCGGGCGATAACTATGCAAATTAACCTATCAGGCTGATTGCGCCAGGGCAAGTTCCTCTTCACGCGTTTCAATACGCTGGTCGCCGCTATACAAGCGTGCATTTTGCAGCCCGACAAACAGACGTTCGCCGCGGCCAGGGGAATCATCGCCCTGCATGACTACCGTCAACGGTTCGTTATACCACCCCAGGGGTTGCACAACTAATTGGGTGTAGTGTCCTTTCGGGCTGGCTTCCAGCACTTGTACCGGCAACGGCGAATCCAGGCTGGTACGACGGCTCACGTCCACTTCCCACGGGCGCAGGAACAGATCCACCGGTCCCTGATAGCCAGGCGTATAACCCAGCGGCCAGCGGTGTGCGCCCACATGGAATTGGCCGCCACGAATCGTCCCCTGCAGGCGGTTAACCTCACCCATAAATTCCAGGACGAAACGAGTAGCCGGTTCGCGCCATACCTGATCCGGCGCATCAGCCTGTTCGATATGACCCTGACTCATCACCACCACGCGGTCTGCGACTTCCGTTGCTTCTTCCTGATCGTGGGTAACAAACACGCTGGTAAATTTCAGCTCTTCATGCAGCTGGCGCAGCCATCGACGCAGCTCTTTGCGCACCTGCGCATCAAGCGCGCCAAACGGTTCGTCGAGCAGCAGGATCTGCGGCTCTACCGCCAGCGCACGCGCCAACGCCACGCGCTGTTTTTGCCCGCCGGAGAGCTGTGCCGGGAAACGGTCCGCCAGATGAGCCAGTTGAACCATTTCCAGCAGTTTGGTCACTTTTGCTTTGATGGCCGCCGCACTCGGGCGCTCACGCCGTGGCAGGACCGTCAGACCAAACGCGATATTGTCGAAAACGGTCATATGACGAAACAGCGCATAGTGCTGGAACACGAACCCCACCTTACGGTCGCGGGCGTGCAATCGGCTGACGTCGGTACCGTGAAAACGGATATGCCCGCTGGACTGATGCTCCAGCCCGGCAATAATGCGCAGCAGCGTGGTTTTGCCCGAGCCGGATGGCCCCAACAGCGCGACCATCTGACCTGAAGGAATATCCAGCGAGATATCGTTCAGCACCTGGGTGCGACCAAAAGACTTCTTAATATTGGCAATCTCAATGCTCATGATTTTCCTCCTGCTGCGCGCGTTTTTCCTGGTTCTCCAGACGCCATTGCAACATGCTCTTCAAAAACAGGGTAATAATCGCCATCAGCGTTAATAGCGCCGCGGCGGTAAAGGAGCCGACCGTGTTGTAGTCCTGCTCCAGTAATTCAATCTGTAGCGGCAGCGATAAGGTTTCGCCGCGAATCGAGCCGGAAACCACTGACACCGCGCCAAACTCACCAATCGCACGGGCGTTGGTCAACACCACACCGTACAGCAATGCCCAACGGATATTCGGCAGCGTAACGCGGCGGAACATCTGCCAGCCGGACGCGCCCAACAGAACCGCGGCTTCATCTTCATTGCTGCCCTGGCTTAACATCACCGGCACCAGCTCACGCACCACAAACGGACAGGTCACGAACACTGTCACCAGCACCATCCCCGGCCAGGCAAACATAATTTGCAGGTTATGCTCATCCAGCCACCCACCAAGCGGGCCGTTAGAGCCGTAAAACAGCAGATAGACCAGACCGGCGACCACCGGCGAGACAGCAAATGGAATATCCAGTAACGTTAGTAGTAGTTGGCGTCCTGGGAAGTTAAAACGGGTCACCAGCCAGGCCAGCAACACACCAAACACCAGGTTCACCGGGACCGCAATCAGCGCAATCAGCACTGTCAGCCAGATGGCATGCAGCATGTCCGGATCCGCCAGGTTCTGTAATACCGGCATTAATCCCTTGCTGAACGCCTGCACGAAGATGTAAATCATCGGCACCAGCAAAATAAACGCGGAGACCAGCATGCCCGTGCCGATCAGAAACCATTTCCCCCAGTTGATGCGGGGTGCGCCATAGCGTTTCAATTGGGTAATGTCTGCCATCAGTGACCTACCACACGTCGACCAAAGCGACTTTGCAGAGTGTTAATTGAAAACAGCAGCAACAACGAAGCCCCGAGGATCACAGAAGCAATCGCGCTGGCGGCCGGGTAGTCAAACTCCTGCAAGCGAACAAAAATCATCAGCGAGGTCACTTCCGTTTTCCATGCGATGTTTCCGGCGATAAAAATAACCGCGCCAAACTCACCGAGGCTGCGGGTAAACGACAGCGCAACGCCCGCCACCAGCGCAGGAGACAGCTCCGGCAGCACTACTTTACGGAAACTTTGCCAGCGCGTAGCACCGAGCGTTTCAGCTGCTTCTTCATATTCCGGGCCTAACTCTTCCAGTACCGGTTGCACGGTACGCACCACAAACGGAATGCTGGTAAAGGCCATCGCTACCGCGATACCGAGCCAGGTGTAGGTCACCTTGATATCCAGCTTCGCCAGCCACTCGCCGTAGAAGCCATTAACCGAAAACAGTGACGCCAGCGTCAGACCTGCCACCGCCGTAGGCAGTGCGAACGGCAGGTCCATCAGCGCATCCAGCAGCGTACGGCCCGGAAAGCGATAGCGTGTTAAGATCCACGCCATCAGCAAACCGAACACGCCGTTAAAAATCGACGCCACAAACGCTGACAGCAGCGTCACTTTATAAGCCGCCACCACCTGCGGATTGGTAATCACATCCCAGTATTGCGCCCAGCTCATTTGCGCCAGTTGCATCACCAGCGCGCTCAGCGGCAGCAGCAATATCAGGCAGACAAACAGTAAGCTGGTGCCCAGGCTCAAAGTGAAGCCGGGCAGCACACGTCGGGAAGAAACAGCAAACATTTACTTACGCCCCGCCGCCAGCAGTTTGTCCAGCTCACCGCCGCTGACAAAGTGCGTTTTCATCACTTCAGGCCACGAGCCAAACTTATCTTCCACACGGAACAATTCGGTCTGCGGGAATTTATCTTTCAGCTTGTCCATTACCTGCGGGTTATTCACGCGGTAATAGAAATCGGTAATGATGGTTTGCGCCTGCGGGCTGTACAGCCAGTTCAGGTAAGCTTTCGCCGCTTTTTCAGTACCGTTGGCCTGCACATTTTTATCTACCCAAGCCACCGGGAACTCCGCCAGAATGTTGACCTTCGGCACCACCACTTCGAAGCCCTGGTCTTCGTACTGTTTACGGATATTGTTCACTTCCGATTCAAAGGTAATCAGTACGTCGCCCAGACCGCGCTCCACGAAGGTGGTAGTTGCACCACGACCGCCGGTATCAAATACTTCCACGTTTTTCAGAAACTGGGTCATGAACTGTTCGGTTTTAGCTTTATCCCCACCGTCCGCTTTATCTGCCGCGCCCCACGCAGCCAGATAGGTATAGCGTGCGTTACCGGAGGTTTTCGGGTTCGGGAAAATCAGCTTCACGTCCGGGCGAACCAGATCGTTCCATTCGTGGATATTCTTCGGGTTGCCCTTACGCACCAAAAACGCCATGGTGGAATAGAATGGCGAACTGTTATTCGGCAGGCGGCTTTGCCAGTCGGCAGGGATCAGCTTGCCTTTGTCATGCAGGATCTGCACGTCGGTCACCTGGTTATAGGTCACGACGTCAGCTTTCAGCCCCTGCAAAATCGCCAACGCCTGTTTTGATGACCCGGCATGAGATTGTTTAATCGTCAGTTTGTCGCCGCCGTTATCCTTCGCCCATTGCTGTTCAAACGGCGGATTAAGGGCGGCAAACAGCTCGCGGGAAACATCGTATGAACTGTTCAGCAGTTCCGTTGCCTGCGCCTGCCCCACCAGCAACAGCATGGCTGCCAGCGTCAGTGTTCTTTTTTTCAGTAAGTTAACGGCCATTGCGCACCCTTATAAATTAAATGACTTTCTTATGGTCATCATATTTATAACCAGTGCTAAAGGAGTAACGGTTTTATATACCGTTTGATGATTTGAAAGTTGAAAAGAGAATAAGGGGTACCTCCTCCCCAGCACATGGGGAGGAGACCGGCATCAATCAGACGCCGACGCTTACGCTTTCAGGCAAAGTGCTGCCGCCATCAATCACGTTTTGCGTGCCAGTTAAATAACTGGACTCATCCGATGCCAGGAACGCCGCCAGTTCACCGACCTCAAGCGGGCAGGCCAGACGACGCATCGGGATCGCTTTCGCCATTTCGACTAAAACGGATTCAGGATCTTCCGGGTTAGACTGACGCGCAATGCTTTCCGCCATCGGCGTACGAACGTAGCCAGGGCAAATGGCGTTCACGCGAATGCCGGACTGCGCATATTCTACCGCCAGGGATTTGGTCAAACCGATGATCGCGGCTTTCGACAGCGCGTAGGCCGTTTCGCCCGGGTCAGCAACCATATCGCCGGTCACCGATGACATCATCACGATGCGCCCATCTTTGCGCGCAATCATCTCCGGCAGAACGGCTTTCGTCACGTTCCAGACGCCTTTAATGTTGATATCAATGTGGAAATCGCGATCTTCATCGCTCATATCAAGGAAATTGCCGAGGCGGCATACGCCGGCATTGTTCACCAGAATATCGATTTTGCCTTCAATCTGCTTCGCGCGCGTCACCGCTTCCTTGACCGACGCAAAATCTCTGACGTCAGCGTGAACAGCTGTGCAACGGTGCCCTCGCCCAGCCAACTCATCCGCCAGTTTTTCAATCTCATCGGAGATATCCAGCAGGATTAAGTTCGCACCATGGCGGGCAAACGTTCTGGCGATACCCTCGCCAATACCCTGAGATGCGCCAGTAATCAATGCTGTTTTGCCCGTGAGTTTTCCCATTTCAATATTCTCCTTTTGAATATGAAGCCTTCGCTTCATTCACGCAGAAGATACAGCAATAACAAATTAGTGCTGAGGAATAGCTCACTAAATCAGGTTAATCTCAGGTAAAAAAAATCCCCGACGATGCGGGGATGTCTATTTCGTGGCCGATAACAGGCTCAGCTCACCATTACAGCGCCATTAAACGGTCCAGCGACGGTGCAAAGTAATAACCGCCGGTTACCGGTTTGGTGAAGCGCAGCATCGCATCACGCTTACCGTCGGTGTCACCAAACATGCTCAGCAATTGTTGTTCAATGTTGTGCAGACGAGCGCAGTAGGCGCAGAAATAGAGACCATGCGTGCCGCTGGCAGTACCGTATGGCAGGCTCTGGCGCACAATTTTCAGCCCTTTACCGTCTTCTTTTAGGTCAACACGGCTCAGGTGAGAGGTGACCGGACGGTCATCACCGTCGATCTCTTCGTTGGCTTCCTTGGTGCGACCAATCATCATTTCCTGGTCATGGATGCTCATGCGATTAAGCTGCTTCAGGTTATGTTCCCAACGCTGCACAAACACATAGCTGCCACCGGCATCCACGCCATCTTTGATAACGGCAACTTCACGGCGCGTTTCTTCGCCTGCCGGGTTTTCCGTACCGTCAACAAAGCCGCTGAGATCGCGCTCTTCGACCCAACGGAAACCATGGATTTCTTCTTTAACTTCAATACAGTCGCCAAATGCTTCCATTGCCGCCTGCGCAACGGAGAAATTCACGTCATGACGCAAAGAGAGAATGTGGATCAACACGTCATATTGGGTTGCTGGTGCCAGACCTTTACCGTAAGGGATAAAGTCTTTTAACTCTTCAGCACCGACGCCGCCGCTCAATGCACGCCAGGTGTTGTTGCCGAAAGCGACAACCGCGCCCAGGTGAGCATCCGGGAACTTAGCTTCAAAGGTCGCCAGCTTATCGGCGAAGTTTTTGCTGGCCGCACGCAGGGCATCAACGTCGCCTTTAACATTGGCTTCAATCCAAATCGCCGCACGGCAATGTTCTGGCAAAATGCCACTCTGAACCTGAGACATTGTTCCTCCTGAAAAAAAGATGCCACGACATCGTGGCATTGATGGGCGCTATTCTACCTGTTTTTTTAACAAGCCGATTTGTTCAGACGCAAATTAACGCCGCCAGATAATTTTGCTTACTTTCCACGCTTTCAGCGTGTCGTCAGACGGCATTATATCCTCAGGCCCACTCCATTCGCCGGAAAAAATATAGCTAATATGTTGACTTCCCTCAGCTTTACACTCAACGCCCGCGCTGTCATCGCCGGTTGCTTTTTGGCAATTACCGAAAGCTTTAGTGTAAAGGTCGCTAAACGGTGTACCGATTTCGACACCCGCGGCTGACGAAATATCGTGATCTAATACATCAATACGACTGATGGTTCCCTGGCTGCCGTTGATGACTATCGCCAGCTTGTCGTCTTTCATCGCTTCATAGAAGCGCACCACATTACCGTTATCGGTCTTCATTCCGCTACGCAGGCGGTAATCGCCGTCCAGCGCATCAGCAATGGCTTTTTCATCCAGCGGCGTAGCGCCCGTTAACGCTCCTACGCCCTGCTCTGTGACCTGCGTTGAAGAACCAAACCAGTTCCACGGATTGGCGGCAGACCAGTTCACCGAGGACAACGTTGAACACCCGGCCAGTAGCAGCGGCATCGCGCATAAAGTCAAACGCAGTGATTTCATTTCACTTCCTTCCTTATTTATCAACGGTGCTTGGAGTCCGGTTTCCCCAAAAAGTGCCGTTATTCTTTCTCAAGGGAAAAACAGGCACGCAGACGTTGATTGGTTAACAGCCAGATCAGCGCGACGATATCCGCCACCAGCAGCGCCAGCCCGACGCCGTTGAGCGGATCGCCTGCCAGCCACATCACCGGCTGCCAGCACAGCAGCACCAGTTGAGCGAGAATCAATAATCCTCGCAGCCAGCGCCAGATCACCGGAAACGCAAAGCGTCGCCCGCTGAGTAAAAACGCCAACACGGCGGGAACGCCGGGAAGCAACCCCAGCCAGAATGCGTCATGATCGGGATAAAACAGATTCAGCAAGGTGTTGCCCTGCTCACGGGAAGAACCGGCAATCACAAACAAAACCCAGGTGCGTGCCTGCAACAGCAGTACGCACCAGAAAAGAAAAGGCAGGCGCAGACGCCCATGACCGTCATAGTCGGCCGGATGAAACTCAGTACTCTTCATCTTCGATCAAACGCTTGCCCAGATTGAGTACATCCGCATGTTCATAGCCCAAACGTTCATACATGCCCTGTACGACGTCGTTATCGTCACGCACCATGATTTGAATCTTCGGACAACCGCGGGCAATGAGCTTTTTCTCCAGCCGGTTGAGCAGCGCATTGGCGATGCCGCGACCGCGAAACTCAGGATGCACGCCCAAGTAATAGGCGGAACCGCGATGCCCGTCGTATCCGCCCATCACTGTACCGACCACCTCACCGTTCACTTCAGCGACGAGGAACAAGCTGACGTCATGATTGACTTTACGTTCGATGTCCATTTCAGGGTCGTTCCATGGACGCAGCAAATCACAACGCTCCCAGAGGGTGATCACCTCTTCGAAATCTTCCTGGCGAAAAACGCGTATTTCCATGGTATTGGGTACCTTTTCAGGACGTTAAAAAGCGATTATGGCGCGAACGGCTGATTTAGCCAATATCTGACGCGAAGCGGCGGAAAAAATGGCATAATACGGAATTGTCACGTATTGAAATGAAAAGTAAAACAATTCTTATCTCGATCCGTCGCAACGGACTACGCGATACGATATAACGTTTAGAACCTTTTTTTTACAACTCAGGCCGTATGAGCACTTTTAAACCACTAAAAACACTCACATCGCGCCGCCAGGTGCTGAAAGCCGGGCTGGCCGCCCTGACGCTGTCAGGCATGTCACAAGCCATCGCTAAAGAAGAAGCGCTAAAGACCAGCAATGGACACAGCAAACCGAAAGCGAAAAAATCCGGTGCTAAGCGCGTTGTTGTCCTTGATCCGGGGCACGGAGGAATTGATACCGGCGCAATTGGTCGCAACGGCTCGAAAGAAAAGCACGTTGTGTTGGCTATTGCCAAAAACGTGCGCTCGATCCTACGTAACCAGGGGATTGATGCACGCCTGACCCGCTCCGGCGATACGTTTATTCCGCTCTACGATCGCGTCGAGATCGCCCACAAACATGGTGCCGATCTGTTCATGTCGATCCACGCCGACGGTTTTACCAATCCGAGCGCTGCGGGTGCTTCGGTCTTTGCCTTATCCAATCGCGGTGCCAGTAGCGCCATGGCGAAATATCTGTCCGATCGTGAAAACCGGGCCGATGAAGTCGCCGGAAAGAAGGCCACTGATAAAGATCATTTGTTGCAGCAGGTGCTGTTCGATCTGGTGCAAACTGACACCATAAAAAACAGCCTGACGTTAGGCTCGCATATTCTTAAGAAGATCAAGCCGGTACACCGTCTGCACAGTCGCAGCACGGAACAGGCCGCCTTCGTGGTGCTAAAATCACCTTCGATTCCGTCGGTCCTGGTCGAAACCTCGTTCATCACCAACCCGGAAGAAGAACGATTGCTGGGTACGGCGGCGTTTCGTCAGAAAATCGCCACCGCTATCGCCAATGGCATCATCAGCTATTTCCACTGGTTTGATAACCAGAAAGCACACTCGAAGAAACGTTAACCATGAAGCCCGATGCACAGCGCGTAAAACAGTTCCTGCTCAGCCTGCAGGATGAGATTTGTCAGCAGTTATCCACCGTAGACGGCAGCGAATTTGTTGAGGATAACTGGCAACGCGAAGCGGGCGGCGGCGGGCGCAGTCGGGTGTTGCGTAACGGCGGTATTTTCGAGCAAGCAGGCGTCAACTTCTCCCACGTCCACGGCGATGCAATGCCGGCCTCGGCTACCGCGCATCGCCCGGAGCTTGCCGGGCGCAGTTTTGAAGCCATGGGCGTCTCGTTGGTGGTGCACCCGCAGAATCCCTACATTCCAACCAGTCATGCCAACGTACGGTTTTTTATCGCGGAAAAACCGGGGGCCGATCCCGTGTGGTGGTTTGGCGGTGGCTTTGACTTAACGCCCTACTACGGCTTTGATGAGGATGCGGTTCACTGGCATCGCACGGCGCGGGACCTGTGCCAGCCGTTTGGCGATGACGTTTATCCACGTTACAAAAAGTGGTGCGATGACTACTTCTTCCTCAAGCACCGCAACGAGCAGCGCGGCATTGGCGGGCTGTTTTTCGATGATTTGAATACCCCTGATTTCGACCACTGCTTCGCTTTTATGCAGGCGGTAGGTCAAGGATACACCGAGGCGTATCTGCCCATCGTCGAACGCCGCAAAATGATGAGCTGGGGCGAGCGCGAACGTAATTTCCAGCTTTATCGTCGTGGGCGCTATGTGGAATTTAATCTGGTGTGGGATCGCGGCACGTTGTTCGGTTTGCAAACCGGCGGGCGCACGGAATCGATTCTGATGTCGATGCCGCCGCTGGTACGCTGGGAGTATGACTGGCAGCCAGAAGCGAACAGCCCGGAAGCTGCCCTTAGCGAGTTTATTCAGGTCCGCGACTGGGTGTAATTGCCTGATGGCGCTACGCTTATCAGGCCTGCAACAACGGCAAACCCGTAGGCCGGATAAGACGCGTTAGCGTCGCATCCGGCACAATAATCTCATCATGCCCACTGGCGCATACGCTGATGCAGCGTCAACGACGGTTTCTCCGCAAACAGCTGCTGGTAGTCGGTGGCAAACTGCCCTAAATGCCAGAATCCCCACTGCATGGCTGCGTCTTTCACCGTCGCACTCTGCGACCATGGGCTTATCAACTCACGGCGCACGGCGTTCAGGCGAATACGTTTCAACCAGGCATTCGGGCCAATACCGAGGATCGCGTGAAAGGCGTTTTGCAACGTCCGGCGGCTAACGTGCAGCTGATTGCATAAGTCGAGCACGGTCAGCGGCTCTGACATATTTTCCAGCACATATTCGCGCGCACGTGACAGCAAGCGACGATAGCTCTGATGGCTGATGCTCTCCGCAGTCATAATCGGCTGCGCTTCTTCCAGCATGGTGCCCATCGCCAGCAGCAGGTTATCCCCCAACACTTTACGCACCGCGGGTTGGTGAAGGTTTTCAGGATTCTCACTAAACGTCGCCAGCGCCTGCTGCACAAAGCCCCATAGCGCGGCTTTGTGTTGTTCTTTAACTTCCAGCGCCGACTGATTGCGCAGCATATGTAGCACCCTTTCCGGGTTATGCAGGAAGTTGGCCTGACGAGCAATGGCCTCTTCCGAAATGACGACACCCAAAATGGTGTAATCATCCGGCGTACTCAGTTCAAACTCCGTCCCGCCTGGGCGGGTGGCAATTTCAGCGCTACCCAAACACTGGGTACCAATAAATCCCTGCTCGCCGCGCGTGGCCGGAATGCCAAACCAAAATGAGTTTGGCCAGACAAGGCACGACTGACGCAGCGCCAGTCCGGTGTATTCACGGAACACCTGAATATCATCGAGCAGGATTTCCGTGAACTCGCCATGAAATTTTCCCGGATGCAGCTGGTCGTAGATCTGCTGCCAGGCGGTAATCGTCAGCGCGTGCTCATACACATCCGTTGTTCGCCGTTGGTGAACGTTGTCCACTTCCACTTTCGGCGTCAGTTTAACGTCTTCGGGTAATACTTCATGATAAAGATGGTGCAAGTTTGCAGTACGGTTCTTTTTCATGATCTTTTAAGCCGGAAGCTTCAACGAAGCCCCCGGCCCTCCGACAGGTTAATTTTTTAAGCGGTAGCGACTACTGCGTTTACGCAACGCTCCATCAGAAAAGAGCTGTTCCAGCGCATTTCTGGCTTCATCAAGTGACCAGCCAAAGTGGGCCGCCACTTCCCCTGCCGTCATTCCTTGACGGACCGATGCTAACAGCGTCAGAAGTTGGGCAGAGGATTCAGACGTCACTGGGGCGTCCTGTGTCTTCTCTGGTTTCACTTCTGTTTTCGCTTCTGGCTTCTGTTCAGGTTTCTTCGGCTGGCGTTTAAAACCGCCGATCAGCCACTGGGTGTCATCGTCCGGCCGGCCTATTTCCTTACGGCTGATAACACGGCCCGTACGCGCTGCGGCTGCACTGCCAGCATCCAGCGCTGCGCGGCATGCCGCCAGATCGCCTTCCACCACCAGCGTCAGCCGACCAGGATCGAGCACTTCGTGGCTAAGCAGACGCACGTTCGCAGCTTTCAGCATGGCATCGGCCGCGTCCACGGCAGCCACCATGCCATCCACTTCCAGTAATCCCAGTGCATTGATCATCACTACCTCTCTTACGCGCGCTGGATTGGATTACGGGCAATATCCAGAACGGCATCGGCAAAGGCGTTACATGCGGCTTTACAAGCGGCCTGGCTACCGGTCAAAAACGCGGCTGAATAGTTAGTTTCTGACGGCGGTGGTACATAGGTCACCAGTTGTACATCGGCAGATTTCAGCGCGGCATCAATACCAAATGTCGCTTCCAGCGGCGGTGCTACCAGATACGCCATCGGATCGCCCAGTCGGCATCCCGCGGTTGCGGAGAGATACGAACCGGTACGCGAAACCACATGCGCCAGGAAGGCGGTATCTTCTGCGTCATTCGCCCACTGGAATGCCGCCCCGCTTTCAATATTGGCCACCATCGCGTCCAGACCCGCGCGAACTTCGGCCGGGTTTGGTCCACCGAGCATAATCAGCACTTCGCCCGAGGTTGGAGAGGGACTGTGCGCCGCACCGGCATACAGCGAGCGGCCATAAACCACTTCGACCATTGCCTGTTTTGTCGCTTCGTCTGCGGCAATATACGCCACGTCATCAGAATCTGCTGTGATGAGTCCGAGGCTACGTATATGTGGCGGTAATTTAAGTTCGCGGGCAAAACCGTCATTTACCGAGGCAATCACACGCATTGCGGTGACTGAAGGTCTAATTAAATCTAATGCTGGCATGATGCCTCCTTAACGGGTCATATTGATACCGGATGCTTTTTGCTCCAGCATGCGCTTGGCCAAATCCACAATCACCGCCGCCGCTTCAACCGGTGGCGTACCGCCCTGGTGAATGTTCGAGATACAGGTACGATCAGCCTCAACGGTGGTCGCCACACGCGGCGAATAGACGGCATAGCAAGAAAGACTTTCCGACTGGCCGAGGCCCGGACGTTCACCAACCAGCAGGATCACCGCTTTTGCACCCAGCAGTTCGCCGATCTGATCTTCGATTTTCACGCGCCCATAGCGAACAAAGAACGGCGTCCCGACCTTCAATCCGGCCTGTTTTAAGCCCGACAACAGCGGCGGCAGGATCTCTTCATAGTTAGCGGTAATCGCGTCGGTAGACAGGCCATCAGAAATAATCACCTGCACATCCGGATTCATTACACACTGTGATTTCAGTGCTTCAATGGCTTCCGCACTCAGACGACGCCCCATATCCGGACGCGTCAGATACAGGTTTTTGTCGCTGATTTCCGAGCGCACTTCCAGCAGCCCCTGGGCTTTTACCCACTCTTCCGGCACTTCTTTCAATACCGTATCTTTCGAACGCGAGTGGTCAGCCAGGAAACGCAGCAGCGCCTGGGTACGCGGACGAGGACCGGCACGACCGGTACATACACGCGCAGCGGTGCTACGGCGAAGTTCAGTCAACACCTCTGCACGGTGCGGATTCTCAACGCCAATCCACGCTTTGGCTTCGGCTGAGCCTAAGTCCATCGCGCAGCTTTCACCGGTCGGCGCGGCGCACTGCGTGGTGCTGCATTTTGCTGGTGCTGACGGTTCTTGAGCCTGCGGTTGAGACTCACCCATTGACGCCATTACGCTGCGTACAATTTCTTCAATCTGTTTTTGATCCATCGTGTGTCATCCCCGCGTCATCAGAAGAACAGTGACGGATCGCCCGCCCGTTTGGTCAGGCGACCGTTTGCCATAATGCCCATGGTTTCCAGCCAGCGTTCAAACTCCGGCGACGGACGCAGGTTCAGCAGCTGACGCACGGTCGCGGTGTCATGGAAGGCGGTGGTCTGATAGTTGAGCATGATGTCGTCACCGAGCGGCATGCCCATGATGTAGTTGCAGCCAGCGGTGGCGAGCAGAATCATCAGGTTTTCGTTAAGGTTCTGGTCAGCATCAGCATGGTTGGTGTAGCAGCAGTCACAGCCCATTGAGATGCCGCTCAGCTTGCCCATAAAGTGATCTTCCAGACCCGCGCGAATAATCTGACGGTCGTTGTAGAGATACTCCGGCCCGATAAAGCCCACCACGGTGTTCACCAGGAACGGATCATAGTGGCGTGCCAGCCCGTAGTTACGCGCTTCCATCGTCACCTGATCGGCGCCGAAGTTCGCGCCCGCGGAAAGTGCAGACCCTTGCCCGGTTTCGAAGTACAGGCAGTTTTCCCCGGCGATACGGTTGAACTCAGCGCCCACTGCGCGCGCTTCATCCAGCATGGCCAGCTCAACGCCAAACTCTTTTAAGCCTTTTTCGCTACCGCAGATACTCTGGAAAATCAGCCCGCCCGGCGCGCCGCGACGAATCGCTTCGATCTGGGTAGTTACGTGTGCCAGTACGCAGCCCTGGGTCGGGATGTTGAATTTGTCGATAACGCCGTACACGGTATCCAGTACGCGGCTTAAGTTTTCCACGTCATCCGTTACCGGGTTTACGCCAATCACCGCATCACCCGCCCCGAAGGACAGCCCTTCGTAGATTTGTGCGGCAATACTCTGCACGTCATCACGGGTGTCGTTCGGCTGTAAACGGCAGCTGAAGGTGCCCGGTAGACCGATGGTGGTATTGGCCTTTTTGATCACCGGCATTTTCTTACCGCCGTAGATCAGGTCCGCGTTAGAGCAGATTTTTGCTACCGCAGCGACCACTTCCGACGTTAACCCTTTGCGCGTAAACGCAATGTCATCAACGGAGGTTTCATCGCTCAGCACGTACTCGCGCAGCTCGCTGATACTCCAGTTTTTGATACGGTTATAGGCCGTTTCGTTGACGTCATCCTGAATCAGACGAGTAACACAGTCCTCTTCATAGGAAATCACCGGGTTATTGCGGATATCCGCCACCGTCATTTCCGACAGTACCTGCTTGGCTGCCACGCGCTCCTGCGAACTGGTTGCGGCCACTCCTGCCAGCACATCCCCCGAACGCAGTTCGTTGGCTTTTGCCAGCACCTCTTTAACATCCTTAAACTGATAAACATTGCCGAACAATGTGGTCTTTAGTTTCATAAGTCGTTCCCTCAGGAAGGAAATGCGAGTGATTTCACCGTCACCGGCACAACCGATCCGCCAAAAAGAGGCGTACCAATGTCGATATAGTCCCCCGCCCGGACAACCACCTCATCGATGACTGCCAGCGGGTGTTGCTGTAACTGTGGGCGTAACAGCATGCCCAGGGCCTTACCAAAATCCTGCTCGGCTACCACCAGCAGGGGATGCGGATTCGGATAGCGCGCGACAAAGGCCAGCAGCGCATCAATCACCGTTAACAGCGCGGCATAGCGCACCGGCAGCGAACCGGGCAGCGCCAGCACGTAGGCGTCCGTTTGCGGGTCCAGATCGAGCTGCATTAGCGCCTGTTGCCAGGCGGCCACCAAATCAGCCTCATCAACCGGAATCGCCACCGGCAGATTGCGCAGCGGAAGCGCCACGCCTTCCAGCCAGATGGTGCTGCCCGAAAGCGACAGCGTATGCGCACCGGCGCCAATCACCGTGGCGCGCACGGTTTGCGCCGGGAACTGCACGTTCATCTCACGCAGGCGCGGATGTTCATGCAGTGCCGTTGCTAACAGCGGGCCAATGTCGGAAAAACAGAACGGATCGGCTGGTTGGTTGCGGTAGCACTCGCCCACCCCGCCGGACAACGTAATCACTTCCGGTTTCACGCCCGCCGGTAACAGGCCGGTTTGCATCAGCGCCTGCGCCAGCGGTGATAACGTGCCGTCAATCACCTCCACAATCAGCGCCGCCATCCGTCGGGCTACCTGAACAAGCTGCGCCGCATTGAGGGTTCGGGCGTCGGTGCCCGGACCAAATACGTCATCAACAATCATCTGCCCCGGCTGATGCGCATGTACTACTCGCCCCTGGCCGTCCGTTTCCAGCAGTCGTCCGCCGACGTTCAGGCAAGCCGAACCGCTGACCTTTCCGGCATCAAACAGAACGTAGTTCGACGTACCGCCACCAATGTCGATATTCAGTACGCGGCACAACTTCTGCTCGGACAGGGTTTGTGCCCCCGCACCGTGACCGGCAATCACCGATTCCAGATGCGGACCGGCGCTGGCCACCACAAAATCCCCCAGCGACTGAGAGAGCGCCATCACCGCCGGACGCGCATTACGGGTTTTGGCACTTTCTCCGGTGATGATGATCGCGCCGGAATCGACAGTCTCAGGTGCAATACCCGCCGCCTGGTACTGGGCGAGGATCAGCGCCTTAAGTTCGGCCTCTTTCAACCCGCCCTGCTTATCAACGGGGGTAAAGAACACCGGGCTTTGCCAGCTAATTTCGCGTTTGATGAATTCGTAGCGCGGCACCTGCGACACTGCCGCACGGTTGACTAACTCAAGGCGCGAGAAAATCACCTGAGTGGTAGTGGTGCCGATATCGATACCGACGCTCAATAGCTGGCGAGTATTCACGATTGCGCCTCCGGGTTGGTTTCTACTTCTGCTGGCACATCTTCATCTTTCGGTACCAACAGCATAGCCACACCAATCGCCGTCACGCCGCCAATCAACTTGCCGACAATCATCGGGAAGATCATCGCGTTCATGTTGGCAGCGGCGAAGCCTAAGTGGTCACCCAGTGCAAAGGCCGCGGAGACCGCAAAGGCGCAGTTGATCACTTTGCCGCGGGTATCCATATTCTTCATCATGCCGAACATTGGGATGTTGTTCGCCAGCGTCGCAACCATACCGGCAGCCGCAATATTATTGATTTTTAACAGGTTACCGACGCTCATCAGCGGTTTTTCAAACCAGCGGGTTAACAGCAGTACCATTGGGTACGCACCGAGCAGTACGCAGGAAATAGAACCGATAACTTCGATGGCGCGCATCACTTCACCCGGCTTGTCGCCCGGAGCCATGAAGATAGGATCAAGACCTGGGATCAGCTCCCAGCCGAGCAGGAATTTGACCACCGCTGCTGCCAGGCCGATGGTGATCAGCGCCACCAGGAATTTCGCGAAGATCTGGAAGCCGTTGATCATTTTTTCCGGGATGAATTTCAGTCCCAGCGCCACCAGCACAGCCACGATCAGCACCGGGATCATATTCATCAGGATCAGCGCGAAGGTGAACTCCACCGGCTGTCCGTTGATTTCGACGCCGGAGTACATCGCAATCAAACCGCCCGCAATACAACCAATCGGAATGGTGACAATACCCGCCAGCACGCCCAGCGCCAGATAACGACGGTCAGACGGTTCAATAATCCCCAGCGCAACCGGAATGGAGAAGACCAGCGTCGGCCCCATCATCGCCCCGAGGATCAGGCCAGAGTACAGCCACGCCGCAACGTCGCCGCCCGCCAGTTCTTTCGCCAGGAAGAAGCCGCCCATATCGCACGCCAGCAGCGTTCCGGCAAACATCGACGGGTTCGCGCCCAGCATTTCATACAGCGGAATAATCACTGGCCCGAGCACATGCGCCAGAACCGGTGCCAGCGCGGTCATACCGACCATCGCCAGACCCAGCGCGCCCATCGCCATAAAACCTTCTTCAAACTGGCCGCCCGATCCCTCAATACTCTTACCGAACTTACCGAGGAAGCGTGCCGAACCGCCGAACTGCGACAGGATCCTGTCCACGGCGGCAATCAGCATAAAGAACATCATGATGTACATGATGATTTCGTTAATTCCCATAGCCCCTACTCCCTGTCATTTGTGATTTGTAGGCCGGATAAGACGTTTACGTCGCCTCCGGCATTAACGCCGTGTTATTGCCGGATGGCGGTGCGAGCACCTTATCCGGCCTACAGGCATTACCCGGCAGCCGCGTACAGGTCGATGATCTGTGCCTGCGTGGCGGTGCGTGGGTTACTGCGAATACAAATATCCTCCAGCGCGGCGTGAGCCCATGCGCTGTACTGCTCGGGCTTTGCCCCAACGTCAGAGAGTCGTTTGGTCTGGCCCACTTCGCTAATCAACTCGCTGACCGCGTTGATAGCATCACGATCGTCCGATTTCTTGTTGGTTAACGCGCGTCCGATATGGCTAAAGCGCTCACGACACACCATGCGGTTGAACCCCATTACCGTCGGCAGCAGCATGGCGTTAGCCTGTCCGTGTGGAATGTGCAACGTCGCCCCCGGCTGGTGCGCCATCGCATGGCACAGGCCAAGCCCAGCGCTGGAAAACGCCATCCCGGCCATACAGGAAGCCAGCAGCATGCTTTCGCGCGCAGCCAGATCCTGACCGTAGCCGACGGCCTTCGGCAGCGATTTACCGATCATCGCTATCGCGCCAATCGCCAGGCTGTCGGTAAACGGCGCCGCGTTCAGTGCGCTATACGCTTCAACGGCGTGCGTCAGTGCATCAATCCCGGTCATCGCCGTTACGTGCGCAGGCACACCTTCCGTCAATGCGGCGTCAAGGATCGCCACATCCGGCATCAGGGTTGCGTGGGCCAGTACTTTTTTGAGTCCGGTCGCGGCGTCGATAATCACCGTGACGTTCGTGGTTTCTGAGCCCGTTCCGGCGGTAGTCGGTACGGCAATCAGCGGCAGACGCGGGCGTAACACGCTACGCTCGTCCATGTCAGCCAGCGTCTGGGTAGGATTGGTCACCAGCAACGCCACTGCCTTGGCGGCATCCAGCACGGAACCGCCGCCGAAAGCCACGACACCGTCGCACTTTGATTCACGCAGTTGCGCGACTGCCGCGCAGACGTCCGTAATGCACGGTTCACCTACCGGACATGGCCACAGCGTCATTGCCACACCTTTCATCGCCAGGCTGCGCTCCAGTGCGGCGGTCATCCCCGCCTGATGCAGAAAGCTGTCAACCATGACGAACATATGCGTCAGTCCGCGCGTTTGTGCTTCCTGTCCGCAGGTACTAAGCGCTCCCAGTCCACATAACGTAACCGGGGGAACGCTAAACGTTTTTACGCGTTGCAGATTCAGGGTATCGAATGCCTGAAAGAGCGCGGTCTGCAATTCAGCTTGCATAGATTCCTTCCGCTTTTTCTTTTCCGCTGTTTGCAATCGCCAGCGGAGTCATAAACAGGCTGTGCTGGGGTAAATGCACCTGCAGTTCCGGGAAACGCTTACGGAACAGTTCATCAACGCCTGGCTGCATACAGGAGCCACCCGCCAGCCACAAATCAGCGACACCCTGTCCGGCAATATGGTGCGCCACGATTTCCGCCATCTTTTCGTAGACAGGCTTCACCACCGGCCAGATTTCTTTGCCATTGCTGCGCTTGTACTGCTCGGCTTCTTCCAACTGGATACGACGGTTCCCGGCCAGCGTCAGAGAGATATGGTGCCCGCCGGTCGCTTCATCAGCGGAGTATGTCACTTTGCCCTGTTTAACAATCGCAATCCCGGTAGTGCCACCACCAATATCCACCACGCCGGCGTTATCAAGCTGCAACAGATCCGCCACCGCGGTTGGTTCGTCGAGGACATGGCTCACTTCAAGCCCGGCAGACTCCAGCACGTTAATAGAGATGCGTGGGTCAGTTCCCGGTGGAAACGAGGTTGCCGCATGGGTAAAACGGCAACCCAGTTGTTGTTCGAGCGTATCGAGATGGCGACGAACGATGGTCACCGCACCAAAGAAATCCCAGACGATGCCATCGCGCACGACATCGGCCCAGTCCAGGCAAACCGCGACCGGCTGTCCATCACTGTCCACAACCATCGACACCACATCACACGTTCCCAAATCAATGCCCAACCACAGCGGTGAATCGCTCTTTGCGGGCGTCTGGTTACATAGCGTTGCCGCTTTTAGCAGTCTGGGTGTCAACCAACGTTGTTCGTCGTGCGCCATCTCATTTACTCCTTATACAATTCTGAAGGCGTCTACCAACACACAGCGACGCAGACGCACAAACGTACGCGCACTGGTCACCCCTTCCCCGGTTGGTGTGGTAATGGTCATCGTGGTCCAGCCTTCACCACCCAGTCCAAGACCGGCAATGCACGGTCCGTTCTTAACGAAGATGCTGGTATCAATGGCGTTTGCCATACGGTTCATATTTTCGATATTGCGTGAGTGCATCGCCGCCGTATGGTGGCAGCCGCCTTCCAGCTTGACCGCCAGTTCAATGGCTTCATCGACGTTGGCAACTCGCACGACCGGCAGCACCGGCATCATCAGTTCGGTAACGGCAAACGGATGCGTCGCGGAGGTTTCGACGAATAACAGACGGGTTTGCTCCGGTACGTTCAGACCAATCGCCGCAGCGATTTTTCCGGCATCGCGCCCGACCCAGTCACGACTGACTGTGCCTTTACCGCGCTCATCGATATTTTTCAGCAGCACCGGCTGCAGCTGTTCGGCCTGAGCCGCGGTCAGTTTTACCGCATGCTGGCTTTCCATCAGACGCATCAGTTCATCAGCGACGCTATCGACCACGATCAGCACTTTTTCGTCGGCGCAGATGATGTTGTTGTCAAACGATGCACCTTTGACTATCGACTGCGCCGCGCGTGCCAGGTCAGCCGTTTCATCAACCACCACTGGCGGATTACCCGCACCAGCGGCAATCAGACGTTTGTTGGTGTGCTTACGCGCGGCGTCCACCACGGCTTCACCACCGGTCACCACCAGCAGGCCGATACCTGGGTACTTGAACAGACGCTGGGCAGTCTCGATATCCGGGTTGGCAACCGTCACCAACAGGTTTGCCGGACCGCCTGCGGCAACTACCGCCTGGTTAAGCAGAGTGATAGCGCGCTGAGAGACTTTTTTCGCCGCCGGATGCGGTGCGAAGACCACGCTGTTACCAGCGGCAATCAGGCTGATGGCGTTGTTAATGACGGTCGCGGCCGGGTTGGTGGATGGAGTTACCGAGGCCACCACGCCCCACGGTGCGTTTTCAATCAGCGTCAGACCGTTATCGCCGGTCAGAACCTGTGGAGACAGGCATTCCACACCCGGCGTGCCGCGCGCCTGCGCCACGTTTTTGGCAAATTTATCTTCGACGCGTCCCATGCCGGTTTCAGTGACGGCAAGTTCCGCTAATTCTCTGGCGTGCTTTTCGCCCGCCTCACGTAGGGCCGTGATAGCCAGTTGGCGCATGGCGACGCTTTTCAACCCCTGCTGGGCAAGTTTTGCTGCCGCCACTGCGTCATCCAGGGAGGCAAAAACGCCCATTTCTTGAACGGCACTGACGGGTTGGCTGCTGTCTTTCATTTTCAGCAGTACCGCTTTCACGACCTGTTCAATATCCTGTTGATTCATGATTTTCTGCCTTATTTATGGAAGATCACCTGACCACCTGCCACCACTTCATCGACAATGCCAATCACGCACAGATCGACAGGCGATGATTCATTCCGGTGCGCCTGACGGGCGGAGCTTCCGCTGACCAGCAGCACCCACTCTCCGGTTCCCGCCCCGATGCTGTCGATAGCAACAGCACATTGCCCGTCGGGATTTCCCTGGGCGTCAATCATTTCCACCATCAGCAACTTGTCGTGCGCGAGCCCCTGATGGCGTACGGTACAAACAATTTGTCCTGTAACGATTGCCAGTTTCATACGCGCCTCCGTGGCATATTTCAGGTAAAACCTCCCCCTACCCTCCGCAGAAGGTAATGTGAAAAGGAGAGAGGGTGACGCCAGCAATGAAGTCTGTGGCGTCACATGGACGACTTACATGTCGTTGCTGTCGCCTTTAAAGCTGATCGGGAACACTTCTTCCAGATCGCCGTGCGGACGTGGGATCACGTGTACTGAAACCAGCTCGCCAATACGCTGTGCTGCCGCAGCACCTGCGTCCGTTGCAGCTTTACATGCCGCTACGTCGCCACGGACCATGGCAGTGACCAGACCGCCACCGATCTGCTTCACGCCAACCAGTTTCACCCGTGCCGCTTTAACCATTGCGTCAGAAGCCTCAATCAGTGCAACCAGGCCCCGGGTTTCAATCATTCCTAATGCTTCCATTGTGTTTTCCTCTCATTAAGGGGTCCAGAACGGGACCTAAACAACCAGTGTTTGTGAGGCGTTTTCACGACTCACGTCAGTCTGGCGCGGCACTGCTGCCACCAACGCCAGTTCGATAATTTCCTGTACGCTACAGCCGCGAGAAAGGTCATGAAGCGGTGCGGCCAGCCCTTGAATCAACGGACCTACTGCGCGATACCCTCCCAGACGCTGAGCGATTTTGTAGCCAATATTGCCTGCCTCGAGCGATGGGAAGACCATCACATTGGCATTGCCCTTTAACGGACTGGCGGGCGCTTTTTGCGCTGCGACATCCGGAACAAAGGCGGCATCAAATTGCAGTTCTCCGTCCACGGTAAGCTGCGGGGCACGCTCACGAACGATCTCGGTCGCCTGCTGCACGTTAGCGACGTTAGGATGGCGAGCACTGCCATTACTTGAAAACGACAGCATGGCCACGCGCGGCTCTTCACCTGTGATCGCCTGCCATGTCTGCGCGCTGGCAATCGCAATATCCGCCAACTGTGCAGCGGTGGGCTGCGGCACGACGCTGCAATCGGCAAAACCTAATGACGGACCAAGGTACTGCGGCAGCATCAGGAAAATTGACGACAGCGTTTTACAGCCAGGCTGTAGCCCGATAATGCGTAATCCGGCACGCAGCACGTTTGCTGTTGATGAGAGATTGCCCGCAATACAGACGTCAGCTTTACCCGCGCTGACCATTGCAGCGGCGAACATCAGCGGATCGTTGAGTTTTTCCAGCGCATCCGCAGGCGTTTTATCTCCCGCGCGAGCCAGCCAGCGCAGCGCAAACTCTTCGCGCATTGGCTGATTGCTTTGCGGATCGATAACCTGAATGCCATCCATTGCCACCCGGTGGCTGAGGGCAAACTGGCGCAGCGCAAACGGACTGGCGACGAGAATTGGATGTGCCAGACCGTGCTGATGCAGGTAATTCGCCGCCTTCAGCACCCGGACATCCAGCGCATCCGGGAACACCACCCGTGCCGGTGAGCGTTGGGCGAGTTGACGAGCACGTTCAATGATCATTGCTTCTCCCCCAGTCGCTGTTGAATTTGGTTAACCGTCAGCGGATGCTTCGCAACGCTCAGAATCATCATCACGTAGACCGTACTGGAAAGGCGGTTGAGCGCCTGCATAATGTCCGGTCGCATAACCTCAAAACTGCGAGTGATGAACACCTGGGCCGCCACCGTCTCCGTTTCACGGACTTTGGTACGCAGCAGATTAAGCAGCGCGCAATCACGTCCGTGGCTGGCTTCAGGCACCAGATGGTCGTGGTCCAGATAGCGCAGCGGTTGATGCGAAAGACGGTGTAAATCTTCGTCACTTAAACCCACGACAGCTTGTGCTGCCAGCGGCTCATCCATGGCGTCAGCGCGCATAATATTGCCCAGGCGCGAGCGGATATCCGCCAGCCACGGCTGCCACGGTTCTGCCATCTCAATCTGCAACCACACAGCCAGGGCGATGGTGCTGTCCAGCGCGGCGCGAAATCCCAGCCGAGGGTCACTTTTGGCGACCATCTTGTCCGCCGTCAGATGCGTCAGGGTGTCCGGTTTCTTCGCCACCGGTTGATGGCACAGTTCGCAGCTGGCCTGTGGATGCGTATCGCTGCTGGTTAATCCATGCACCGGCTGCGGCTGCTGTTCTTCGTCATCAATAAACAGGCTGCCCTGCTCGTCGATAAACTTAATACGCAGATGTCGGCTTTCCAGTAATTCCCGGGCAGACGGCGTCAGGCGAGCGTCAGCGGGGAGATGAATTTCAGCCCCTTCGCTGAGCGTATGATTCGCTCTGAGCCATGCTTCGGTAATGAAATCCTTCATACATCCGCCTTAGCAGGACTGCCAGTTCGCAGGCCAGGCCACATACAGAAACTTCACCGTCGATGGCGTACCAAATTCGATGCTGGAACCTTTCGGGATAAACATGACGTCCCCGGCTTTTGCAATCATGGTTTCGCCTTCGTGGCGAACGTGCAGCTCGCCTTCCAGAATCATGTCGATTTCGTCGTAGTTCAGCGTCCATGGGAAAAAAGCGTTATCCCACTGCATGAACCCGGCGGCCATGCTGCTACCGTCCTGGTCGGTCACCAGATCGGTTAAGCCCACGCAGTGCGGCTGCGCGCCGTCAAAACGACCAAACTTCACGCTGCTGCCGTCGATGACTTTGACGCCGCCTTTGCCGGTTACCGAGCTAAAACTCGGCTGCATTCCGCCCTGCTCCAGCGACTGCTTCTCCTTCATAACTTTGTCCATCAGCTGGGCGACCAGGCTTTCGGTAAACTGCCCTTCCGGTAACTGCGCAATGATGGTTTCGCGAATGCGCTGGCTTTCCGTTTTGCCATCATCAACCGCCGCCGGTACAGCAGCAGTTGGCGCGGATTCATCGCATTCACTGATGGTAACGCCCAGCAGCTCCGCAACTTCGCGCGCCTCCGGGGTGATGATGCTGGCGCGCAGAACAACCGACATTTCCTGTTCGCCGCGTGCGTGGGCCGCACGAATATCGTTAGCTGTGATGAGTTTTTTCACCTGCCCTTTCCTCCTTTTGGCTGAGCTCAGTCAGATAATCCACCAGGTGCTGCACGCTGCGCGGGTCATGGCTATTGAGCTCAAAAATCGGCTCCTGAAACCCCATCCCGCGAAGTAGTTGTCGCGTTGCGGCGACGTCGGCATCCGGCATGTCCGTTTTACTGATAACGGCGATTTGTCGTTTACTGGCGCCGATATCCAACAGCCCGGCAGGTAAGCGACTTTCTTTATCATTTGCCGCGTGTATATAAATCAACGTATCGACATCCTGCAGCGTGGTAATTAAGGCGTGATACCAGCGCGGATGGCTAAAATATTCCCCTGGCGTATCGATATCGCCATTTTCATTAAACTCCACGGCCTGTGTTTTTCTGGCGAGGGAATAATTCCCCTGTAGCGCATTAAAGAGCGTTGTTTTCCCCGCCCCCACCGTACCGACAAATGCAATACGTTTCATCGCCGCCTCTGATTAACTTTTTGTCAGGTTGCACAAAGTGAAATTTAATAATCGACCCAGACCACTTACCGTCTGTAATAACGCTTCTTCTACTGCGCCTACCGAACCGTAGATCACCAGTGCGCCGCTGAATCTATCGAGAAAACCGATATGTACATCCGCCGCCTTCATGGCTAAGTCACCGGCAATCATCGCGGTTTCGCCTGGCGTCAGCGTCATGATGCCGATAGCGCCCGCTTCGGGTACGCCGATCTTTTTCGCTAATTCCTCGCCGGGGTGCGCAATGAGATGCGCCAGCGTGACCTGTTTCCCCGGCACAAATTCCTGAATAATGCGTTCTTTTTCCATTGCTCACCACCTCCGCTAAAACTGCCCTCATCGTGGCAATTTTTTGTCAGAGTAAATAACAAAATTCGGCAACCAGGTTTAAAAGGTGAAGTAGATCACTAAGAAAGGGAAAATAAAAAGGCGCGGGAGAAACCCGCGCCGGAAATAAATTAAAGTGAAATTACAGCGGCTGCGTTTGGGCTTCTACAACCGCCAGCGCCACCATATTAACGATACGACGAACAGAGGCGATCGGCGTTAATACGTGAACCGGTTTCGCAACCCCCATCAGCACCGGGCCAACCGTTACGCCTTCAGAACTGGAAACGCGTAGTAAGTTGTAACTAATACGGGCAGCTTCCATATTCGGCATCACCAGAATATTCGCTGAGCCTTTCAACGGACTGTCCGGCATGCGGTCATTACGGATGCTTTCCACCAGCGCGGCGTCGCCGTGCATTTCGCCGTCAATCATCAACTCTGGCGCGCGCGCCTTAATCAGCTCCAGCGCGTCGCGCATTTTGCTGGCCGACGGACAGTTAGAGGAACCAAAGTTGGAGTGCGACAGCAACGCCACCTTCGGTTCGATACCAAAGCGACGCACGGTCTCTGCCGCCATCACGGCGATTTCCGCCAGTTGCTCAGGCGTAGGATCGTCGTTGACGTAGGTATCGGCGATAAAGGTGTTACCGCTTGGCAGCAGCAAGGCGTTCATCGCCCCGGCAGTATGCACGCCGTCGCGATGACCAAATACCTCTTTCACCACGCTGAAGTGCTCATGGTAGTCGCCAATCGTACCGCAGATCATCGCATCCGCTTCGCCGCGCTGTACCATGATTGCGCCGATCACCGTAGTGTTGGCGATCACCGCACGCTGCGCCTGCTCCTGGGTAATCCCACGACGCTTCATAATCTGGTAGTACTCGCTCCAGTACTCTTTAAAGCGCGGATCGGACTCATTGTTGACGATTTCAAAATCGACGCCCGCTTTGATCTGCAGACCCAGTTTCTGGATACGCATTTCAATAACGCTTGGACGACCGATCAGGATCGGCTTCGCCAGCCCTAACGTGATCAGCTCCTGGGTAGCATGCAGTACGCGCGCTTCTTCCCCTTCCGTCAGCACCACGCGCTTCGGCGCTTTGCGTGCCAGGGAGAAAATCGGCTTCATGAACAGGTTGGTTTTGTAGACGAATTCAGTCAGCTTATCGATGTAAGCGTCAAAGTCGGCAATCGGACGCGTTGCCACGCCGGAGTCCATCGCCGCTTTCGCCACAGCAGGGGCGATTTTGACGATCAGACGCGGGTCGAACGGTTTCGGAATGATGTATTCCGGGCCGAAGCTCAGGTCCTGATCGCCATAAGCAGAGGCCACCACTTCACTCTGCTCGGCATGCGCCAGCTCAGCAATCGCGTGCACCGCCGCCAGTTTCATCTCTTCGTTGATGGCCGTCGCACCAACGTCCAGCGCACCGCGGAAGATGAACGGGAAGCACAGGACGTTGTTAACCTGGTTCGGGTAGTCTGAACGACCGGTACAGATGATGGCGTCGGAACGCACCTCTTTTGCCAGCGGCGGCAGGATTTCCGGCTCCGGGTTGGCGAGTGCCAGAATCATTGGCGCACGCGCCATCTTCTTAACCATTTCCTGCGTCAGCACTTTCGGGCCCGAGCAGCCGAGGAAAATATCTGCGCCGTCAATGACATCATCCAGCGTACGTTTACCGTCATCCACCACCGCGTAAGCCGCTTTGGTTTCCGCCATGTTCGGTTCGCGGTCTTTGTAAATCACACCTTTGGAGTCACAGACCACAATATTGTGTTTCTGCATACCCAGCGCTACCAGCAGGTTCATACAGGCAATCGCCGCCGCACCTGCACCAGACACCACCATGCGCACGTCAGAGATATTTTTCTCAACCACCCGCAGACCGTTCAGAATAGCGGCTGTACTAATGATTGCCGTACCGTGCTGATCATCGTGGAAGACCGGAATATTCATGCGCTCGCGCAGTTTTTGCTCAATGTAGAAGCACTCCGGCGCTTTAATATCTTCGAGGTTGATGCCGCCAAATGTTGGCTCCAGAGCCGCAACCACATTGATAAACTTATCCGGATCGAGTTCATCGACTTCAATGTCGAACACGTCGATCCCGGCGAATTTCTTAAACAGAACGCCTTTACCTTCCATCACCGGTTTGCCGGCCAACGCGCCAATGTTGCCGAGACCCAGCACCGCTGTGCCGTTGGAAATAACCGCAACCAGGTTGCCGCGCGCGGTGTATTTGTAGGCTGCCAGCGGATCCTTTTCAATTTCAAGACACGGTGCAGCCACGCCCGGCGAGTAGGCCAGCGCCAGGTCGCGCTGCGTTGCCAGAGGCTTGGTCGGAGAAACCTGGATTTTACCGGGTACCGGAAATTCGTGGAAATCGAGGGCGCTTTGTTTTAACTGGTCATCCATCTTGTTGTTCCTTTCACGTATCTATCAAAAAAGTGGCGCGGGTAACCATTCTACTGAGCCGCACATTATCACCTCAGTCAACGGTACAAACTTTGAAGGTCCCCAAACTCTCACCATTCAAAGAAAGAATTTGTTATCAATTTATAACAACCATGTTACCTGCTTAATCCAGCAATACCATGCCTGTCTGCTATGCTTTTTGCTGACAACGCCCGCAATTTTCCCAAAAGTGTGAATCACAACACGCATCTAACACTTTACTTTTCAAGGAGTATTTCCTATGCCCCGTAAAGAGCTTGCCAATGCCATTCGTGCGCTAAGTATGGATGCCGTCCAAAAAGCTAACTCCGGCCACCCTGGAGCACCAATGGGGATGGCCGATATCGCCGAAGTTCTGTGGAACGATTTTCTACGCCATAACCCGACCGACCCCACCTGGTACGATCGTGACCGGTTTATTCTGTCCAACGGCCACACCTCAATGCTGCTTTACAGCCTGTTGCATCTTTCCGGTTACGACCTGCCGATCGAAGAATTAAAGAACTTCCGTCAGCTCCATTCGAAGACGCCAGGGCACCCGGAAATTGGCTACACGCCGGGCGTGGAAACCACGACAGGACCGCTGGGTCAGGGTTTAGCCAACGCCGTCGGCATGGCCATTGCCGAGCGTACGCTGGCAGCGCAGTTTAACCAGCCGGACCATGAGATTGTTAACCACTTTACCTGGGTCTTTATGGGCGACGGCTGTCTGATGGAGGGTATTTCACACGAGGCTTGTTCGCTGGCGGGCACGCTGGGGCTTGGCAAACTCATTGGCTTCTACGATCACAACGGCATCTCGATTGATGGTGAAACCGACGGCTGGTTTACCGACGATACTGCAAAACGCTTTGAGGCTTATCACTGGCATGTGGTGCACGACATTGACGGTCATGACCCAGAGGCGGTGAAAAAAGCCATTCAGGAAGCGCAGGCTGTTACCGATAAGCCATCGCTGATTATCTGCCGCACGGTGATTGGTTTTGGCTCACCAAATAAAGCAGGGAAAGAGGAAGCGCACGGCGCTGCGCTGGGCGAAGAAGAGGTGGCACTGACCCGGCAGAAGCTGGGGTGGCATCATCCTGCTTTTGAGATCCCCAAAGAGATTTACCGGGCGTGGGACGCACGCGAGAGAGGCGAAAAAGCGCAACAGGGCTGGAAGGAGAAATTCGCAGCTTATCAACAAGCCTACCCGGAACTGGCGGCAGAGTTTTCTCGCCGGATGAGCGGTGGGCTGCCGAAAGAGTGGGAGGCAACAACCCAGAAATATATTACCGAGCTGCAGGCCAATCCGGCCAAAATCGCCACCCGTAAGGCCTCGCAAAATACCCTTAACGCCTACGGGCCTATACTGCCAGAGCTGCTTGGTGGATCGGCGGATTTGGCCCCCAGCAACCTGACCATCTGGAAAGGCTCCTCCTCTCTTAAAGAGGATCATGCAGGAAACTACATCCACTACGGCGTGCGTGAATTTGGTATGACGGCGATTGCCAACGGTATCGCCCATCACGGGGGCTTCGTACCGTACACCGCTACGTTCCTGATGTTTGTCGAATATGCCCGAAATGCCGCGCGTATGGCGGCGCTGATGAAAGCCCGACAAATCATGGTTTATACCCACGACTCAATTGGTCTGGGGGAAGATGGTCCTACGCACCAGGCCGTTGAACAGCTCGCTAGCCTGCGCCTGACGCCTAATTTCAGTACCTGGCGACCGTGCGATCAGGTTGAAGCGGCAGTAGGCTGGAAGCTGGCAGTCGAACGTCATGACGGGCCAACGGCGCTGATCCTCTCGCGGCAGAATCTGGCACAGGTTGAGCGCACGCCAGAGCAGGTGCAGCAAATTGCCCGCGGCGGCTATGTGCTGAAGGATGGCGGCGGTAAGCCGGATGTTATTTTGATTGCTACCGGTTCAGAAATGGAAATCACGCTGCTGGCAGCGGAAAAACTGACCGGCGAAGGTCGTAACGTGCGAGTGGTTTCTCTGCCCTCAACCGATATCTTCGACGCCCAGGATGAGGCGTACCGGGAATCGGTCCTACCAGCAAACGTCAGCGCTCGCGTGGCGGTAGAAGCAGGAATTGCTGACTACTGGTACAAATATGTCGGGCTGAAAGGGGCAATTGTTGGGATGACGGGTTATGGAGAGTCGGCTCCAGCGGACAAACTGTTCCCGTTCTTCGGCTTTACGGTAGATAACATCGTCGACAAAGCGCACAAGGTGCTTAACGCGTGATCCACAGCGTGGGCCAGGCATCTGGCCCATGCCAGTTATCGCAGCTTGGCTCCTGGGCATAGCGCACCAGGCGAAAACGTTGACCGTCGTAGCGCCAGCGGGTCTGGATACCGCAATCTGCCAACCCTCGTCCTTTAGCGAGGGTGACCAGCTCCCGCGACTTCTCGTCAAACGTAGCGTTGGTCAGCTCCATATCGCGACTTTCTGCATCCGTTTTAAACGGCAGGCTTAACCGTACCGCGCGTGAAGACAACGGAGTCGTACGTGAAACCACCCACGCCAGATCGATGGTGTTATACGCCCCGGCCTCACAGCCAATCATCAGCAGCGCTTTATCATCCGTTAGGGCCGTGACGCGCATCTCGCGACGCAGCGGATCGATAGAGCAACGAATACCGTTGATCCGCCAGTTACCATAGTCCAGCAGTTCACTGCGCTCCTGCTGTGTGAGAGGCGTTGGCGTTGGATTAATGACCGCTACACCTTTCAGCGCGGGGGCCGGAGGTACGCTGAGCGGAGGCTCGTCACCTTTTTCAATCCATGCGGTTTCGCTCCCCACCCGTTTTTGCTGGGCGTCGATAAACAACAATGCGGCTTTTAGCCCGACCAGCGAAAGGTTTTGCGCACCTTTTTGCAGGGTAATCGCCTTCGCGTCCTGTACGGTTTGTAAAAATGCGCTGATGGTGGCGGGATCATCGGTCGTCAGCTGCCAGGGAGTTATGCGCCAGTGCTCGCCGCTCAGCGAGAGTGGCGCACCATCCAACAGCAGACGCGGCGCAATATCGCTCTCTTTGACGCTGGACGATTCCAGCCCGCCCAGCTCAATACGCAACACGGCGTCGGTATGTGCCCCGGCGCTGCGGCTCAAGGTCATGACCAGGCCGTGGTGCTCTCCGGTATTGCGCGCCACGCAAAAATTTTGGTTATTACACGTCACCTGCCAGTCAGAAAACGCCTGTTGCGCGGGCGCAGCCCACAGCAATCGGGCGGGTAGCAACCCGAGCAGGAAAAGGAGAATAACGCGATAGCGCATGGACGGTACAACCCCGAAGTCAAAACACACAGCCTAAGCGGTATCTTCCTTGCGCGACTTATGTGGCTCAATAAGAATCGTCGGATTGGCCGTAAATTTGTAAAGAAATATAAATCCCGCGCATTAGTCCATGAGATGCGATGACTGCAAATAGTTCAGCAATAGCACCGTTTTACCGTCACGGATCTCACCCGTTTTGATCATTTCCAGCGCCTGTGTGAACGGCAGTTCCAGAACTTCAATATCTTCATCTTCCACGCCGCCACCCGCGTTTGTCCGCTGACTGTCACGGTATTGCGCGATGAAGAAGTGGATTATTTCCGTCACACCGCCCGGCGACATGTATAGCTCAAACAGTTTACGTACTTCACCCACTTCAAAGCCGGTCTCTTCAATCGCCTCTTTTCGAATACATGCTTCCGGTTCGTCGTTATCCAGCAGCCCGGCGCAGGTTTCAATCAGTTGACCGTCTTCGTTACCGTTGACCCATGTCGCAACGCGAAACTGGCGGATGAGCACCACCGTTTTCTTCTCCGGGTTATACAGCAGGATTGTGGCGCCGTTGCCACGATCGTAAACCTCACGTTTGTGACGGATCACCTCTCCATTCTTACGGGTCAGGTCATAAGTGATATTGCGCAGGACGAAGTAGTTATCGGAAAGGACTTTATCTTTGATGAGGGTAATTTTTTGCGACATACCGGCTCCACAGCAAGAAGTGAGAAATAATACTACGCCGTGAAACCGGGTTTGTCTTGGAACAATGTAGGCCTGATAAGCAAAGCGCCATCAGGCATTCATGCGGCACATTGCCGGATGGCAACGCTAACGCGTTTTATCCGGCCTACTCGCCGATTAATGAGATTTGACTGATTTTACGCCCAGCCAGTCGACGATCCCCTGGGCGGCATGCCGCCCTTCCGCCATAGCCGTCACCACCAGGTCTGCACCGCGTACCGCGTCACCACCGGCAAAGATTTTCGGGTTACTGGTTTGATAACGGTATGCACTTTCAACATCGGCGGCAATGCGCCCCCAGTTATCGACCTTAACGCCATGCGACTCCAGCCACGGCATGCCGTGTGGGTGAAAACCAAACGCCATAATCACCGCATCTGCGGGCATCACAAACTCACTCCCGGCAATGGGAACCGGGCGGCGACGGCCCTGCGCATCAGGTTCGCCAAGTTGAGTACGTAAGAAACGCACACCGCTGACTCGCCCATCGGCATGCAACACCAGCTCAACCGGCTGAACGTTAAACTCGAAATTTGCCCCCTCTTCCCGGGCGTTCTTCACCTCTTTTTTCGAGCCGGGCATGTTGGCTTCATCACGACGATAGGCGCAGGTCACCAGGCTTGCGCCATGACGCAGGGCGGTTCGCACACAGTCCATTGCCGTATCGCCTCCGCCCAGCACAACCACGTTTAGTCCGGCGGTATCGATAAACGGTTCTTCAGGCAGTTCCTCCAGCCCCATCACCTGCTTGGTGTTGGCAATCAGGAACGGCAGCGCATCATACACGCCTGGCGCGTCTTCATTTGGCAGGTCCGCCTTCATGGAACGATAGGTTCCTACGCCCACGAACACGGCATCGTAATCCTCCAGCAGCTTTTCAAGCGCGACATCCTTACCCACTTCACAGTTAAGTTCAAAATGAATGCCCATGGCGCTGAAGATTTCACGGCGACGCGCCAGCAGCGATTTGTCCAGCTTGAAGGCCGGAATACCGAACGTCAGCAAACCGCCAATTTCAGGATGGCGATCGTAAACGGTGGCGCTGACGCCGCTGCGCGCAAGCACATCCGCACAGGCCAGACCCGCCGGACCCGCACCGATGATGGCAACACGCTTGTCCACTTTCTGCACATGGCTTAAGTCCGGTCGCCATCCTTTACTCAGCGCCCGATCGGAGATGTAACGCTCAATATTACCGATGGTAACTGCGCCATGCTCGCTACGCACCGTACATGCCCCTTCGCAGAGTCGATCCTGCGGGCATACGCGTCCGGTCACCTCCGGCAGGCAGTTGGTCTGGTGAGAAAGCTCAACCGCCGCGTCGATATTCCCGGCTTTGACCAGTTCAATCCACTGCGGAATGTGGTTATGCAGTGGACAGGTCCATTCGCAAATACTGTGGCCGCCGCATTTCAGGCAGCGAGAGGCTTCGCGCTCCGCCTGCGCCGTACGAAACGGCAGATAGATCTCTTCAAAGCTGGTTTTCCGGGCCTCAATCGCCAGTTTATCCGGCTCCCCGCGCGCAGGCGTCGCCTGCATTTGCTCACGTTTAGTGATGACATGTGGAACAAAATCGGTAGTGCTGGCATGCCATGGCTGGCTTTCCAAACTTGCGGTACGCAGCCTGCGCGCTTTTGACAGACCGGTAAGCGAATTTTCCGTCACCAGCTGTAACGCCTGCGCCGGACAGTTCTCTACGCAGGCGGGTCCCTGTTCACGCCCCTGGCACAGATCGCATTTGTGCGCGGTAGCTTTCACCTTCCCTTTGGCGACGGGAGTGAGTACGATCTGCATCGTGCCGAAAGGACAGGCTACAACGCACGATTTACAGCCAATACACTTTTGCGGGTTCACCTGAACGCTGTCGTTATCATGGCTAATTGCCCCGTTTGGGCAACTTCTGGCGCAGGGTGCATCTTCGCAGTGGTGGCAGGTCACCGCGCTGCGCTGCTGCTGATGCTTAATGACGGTAATTCGGGGCTGAAAATGCCGTTGGCTCAGGACATGCTGTTCGCCATTGTGAGCCATGACGCAGGCGACCTCACAGGCATGGCATCCCAGGCACTGCTGGCTATTGACCATAATAAAACGATTCATGGCTTCCTTCTTTTTTGGTTGCAAAAACCTTATTCTTTATAAGAGTGTTATTAACCGACACGGAAGGAAGCGGCAATGTTCATTTGCCCAGGAAGCACAACTATTTATCCAGAACCTGTGGCAGATCAATTTATTTCATCGCATATGAAATTGTGTTTCAGTTACCATCCAGTTTCATGGCGTTTTATTAACATTTATCAAATACACCGCATCGTTCACGCTGTTTTCAGGCGCGACGTGTATTGTGTGAGGATGCACAAGTGACGGTAAAGCGTCCGGTCTCGGCCAGTCTGGCTAAAGCTTTTTTCTACATAGTGATGCTGTCGATTCTCTCAACGGGTATTGCGCTGCTCACGCTGACCAGCAGCTTGCGAGATGCCGAAGCCATCAACGTTGCTGGCTCATTGCGCATGCAAAGCTACCGTCTGGGTTACGATCTACAAAGCCAGAGCCCGCAGCTTAACGCCCACCGCCAGCTTTTCCAGCAGGCGCTAAACTCGCCAGCATTACAGAATCTGAACGCGTGGTATGTGCCACAAGCGGTAAAAAGCCGCTATGGACGTCTGCATGCTAACTGGCTGGAAATGAACGCCCGCCTGATCGACGGCGATTTAAAATGGTACCAGGCCAACATCAACAACTACGTCGATCAGATCGATCTCTTCGTGCTGGCGTTGCAGCATTATGCCGAGCGTAAAGTAATGCTGGTATTTGGCATCTCGCTGGCGGGCGGGATCGGCATATTCACCCTCGTCTTCTTTACCCTGCGGCGCATTCGCCAGCAGGTGGTGCGTCCGCTGAATAAACTGGTGATGGCCAGTCAGCAAATTGAACACGGTCAATTTGATATCCCACAGCTGGATACCGGTTTGCCTAATGAACTGGGGTTGCTGGGCAAAACGTTTAGCCAGATGTCGAGTGAATTACACAAGCTGTATCGTTCGCTGGAAGCGTCTGTGGCCGAGAAAACTCACGATCTGCACGAAGCCAATCGCCGTCTGGAGGTGTTGTATCAGTGCTCCCAGGCGTTAAATACCAGCCAGATTGACGTGCACTGCTTCCGCCATATTTTACAGATCGTCCGCGAACATGACGCCGCGTATTTCCTTGAACTCACCGTCGGTGATAACTGGCGGATTAGCGAAGGGACTAAAAGCCTCGAGCTACCGATGCAGATCCTGCCTGTCACCATGCAGGAAACCGTCTACGGCGAACTGCACTGGCAAAGTCCAAACGTCAATGCTTCTACTCCGCTGCTCAACAGCGTCTCCTCGATGCTGGGACGCGGGTTGTACTTCAACCAGGCGCAAAAACATTTTCAGCAGCTGTTGTTAATGGAGGAGCGAGCGACGATTGCACGCGAGCTGCACGACTCGCTGGCGCAGGTGCTCTCTTATTTGCGCATTCAGCTCACGTTGCTTAAACGTTCAATCCCGGAGGATAACGCCCCGGCGCAAAGCATTATGGCGGATTTCTCCCAGGCGCTGAACGATGCCTACCGTCAGCTACGCGAACTGCTCACCACCTTCCGTCTGACCTTACAGCAGGCAGACTTACCCTCCGCCCTGCATGAAATGCTGGAAACGCTGCAAAATCAAACCTCAGCTAAACTCACACTCGACTGTCGGTTACCCACGCTGGCGTTGGATGCGCAAATGCAGGTGCACCTGTTGCAGATCATCCGCGAAGCGGTGCTGAACGCCATTAAGCATGCCAGTGCGAGCGAAATTGCCGTCAGCTGCGTAACGGCTCCGGACGGCAACCACACGGTTTATATCCGCGATAACGGCATCGGCATTGGCGAGCCGCATGAGCCTGCAGGGCACTATGGACTCAATATTATGCGTGAGCGGGCGGAAAGACTGAGCGGCACGTTGACCTTCTCTCAACCTTCCGGAGGGGGAACGTTGGTGAGCATCAGTTTCCGTTCGGCTGAATCAGACAGTGAGCTAACGTAAAGAACCGCAAAGCGCCGTCGGGTCTGGATCCAGGCCTGACGGCGTTGGCACGAAAGGTATGCTGTAAACGGGCATGATAATTTACATTATCTTCTTTTTTTCTCCACGTTTGACCCGTACCTTGCCGCTAAAGTGAAGCAAGCCATACCCATAACGATACGCAGAAACACGAGGTCCTCTTTTAATGGCGAATTTTTTCATCGATCGCCCCATTTTTGCCTGGGTGTTAGCTATCCTGTTGTGCCTGACAGGAGCCCTGGCTATTTTTTCACTGCCCGTTGAGCAATATCCCGATCTGGCACCGCCAAACGTGCGGGTCACCGCCAACTATCCTGGCGCTTCGGCTCAGACTCTGGAAAACACCGTCACCCAGGTTATCGAGCAGAACATGACCGGTCTCGATAACCTGATGTACATGTCATCGCAGAGCAGCGGGACAGGTCAGGCTACGGTTACGTTGAGCTTCGTTGCCGGAACCGATCCTGACGAGGCCGTCCAGCAGGTGCAAAACCAGCTGCAATCGGCAATGCGTAAACTGCCGCAGGCGGTACAGGATCAGGGGGTCACGGTGCGTAAGACCGGGGACACCAATATTCTGACTATCGCCTTTGTCTCCACCGATGGCTCAATGGATAAGCAGGACATCGCCGACTACGTCGCCAGTAACATTCAGGATCCACTCAGCCGTATTAACGGCGTGGGAGATATTGACGCTTACGGCTCACAGTACTCCATGCGTATCTGGCTTGACCCGGCCAAACTGAACAGTTTCCAGATGACCGCTAAAGATGTGACCGATGCTATCGAATCACAGAATGCGCAGATTGCCGTCGGACAACTTGGCGGTACGCCTTCGGTGGACAAGCAGGCGCTGAACGCGACGATCAACGCCCAGTCGCTACTGCAGACTCCGGATCAATTCCGCGATATTACTCTGCGCGTTAACCAGGATGGTTCGGAAGTTAAACTGGGCGACGTGGCGACGGTCGAAATGGGTGCTGAAAAGTATGATTATCTCAGCCGCTTTAATGGTAATCCCGCCTCCGGTCTGGGCGTGAAGCTGGCCTCCGGCGCCAATGAAATGGCGACAGCAACGCTGGTCATTAACCGTTTGAACGGGCTGTCACAATATTTTCCGCACGGGCTGGAATATAAGGTGGCGTATGAAACCACCTCCTTTGTTAAAGCCTCAATCATCGACGTGGTAAAAACCCTTCTGGAAGCTATTGCACTGGTATTCCTCGTGATGTACCTGTTCCTGCAAAACTTCCGCGCCACGCTGATTCCCACCATCGCCGTTCCCGTCGTACTGATGGGTACCTTCTCCGTGCTTTACGCCTTTGGCTATAGCGTTAACACCTTGACGATGTTTGCGATGGTGCTGGCGATCGGTCTGCTGGTCGATGACGCCATTGTGGTTGTGGAAAACGTCGAGCGTATTATGAGTGAGGAAGGACTCTCACCGCGGGAAGCGACACGGAAATCGATGGGACAAATCCAGGGTGCGCTGGTCGGTATCGCCATGGTGCTGTCAGCGGTGTTTATCCCGATGGCCTTCTTCGGCGGCACTACCGGGGCTATTTACCGCCAGTTCTCGATTACTATCGTCTCCGCCATGGTGCTGTCTGTTCTGGTGGCGATGATCCTGACCCCCGCACTTTGCGCCACCCTGCTCAAACCGCTGCATAAGGGCGAGCATCACGGACAAACCGGTTTCTTCGGCTGGTTTAACCGGATGTTTAATCGCAACGCCGAGCGCTACGAAAAAGGCGTTGCCAGAATTCTGCACCGCAGCCTGCGCTGGATACTGATCTACGGCCTGCTGCTCGGTGGAATGGTTTTCCTGTTCCTGCGCCTGCCAACCTCCTTCCTACCGCTGGAAGACCGCGGCATGTTTACCACCTCGGTACAGCTGCCCAGCGGCTCCACACAGCAGCAAACATTGAAAGTGGTTGAGGAAGTGGAGAAGTATTACTTCACCCATGAGAAAGACAACATTATGTCAGTCTTTTCCACGGTCGGTTCTGGCCCTGGCGGGAACGGTCAAAACGTGGCGCGTATGTTTGTCCGCTTAAAAGACTGGGATGAGCGCGACACCACTACCGGAACCTCTTTCGCCATCATCGAACGTGCGACCAAAGCCTTTAATAAGATTAAAGAAGCCCGCGTCTTCGCCAGCAGCCCTCCGGCTATCAGCGGCCTCGGAAGCTCTGCCGGTTTCGATATGGAGCTGCAGGATCACGCCGGTGCGGGCCATGATGCGTTAATGGCCGCGCGCGACAAACTCATTGAGCTGGCAGGGAAAGACACGTCCCTTACCCGCGTTCGTCATAACGGTCTGGACGACAGCCCGCAGTTGCAAATTGATATCGATCAGCGCAAAGCCCAGGCGCTGGGCGTTTCCATCGACGACATCAATGACACATTGCAAACGGCCTGGGGTTCCAGCTACGTCAATGACTTTATGGACCGGGGCCGCGTGAAGAAGGTTTACGTGCAGGCGGCAGCAAAATATCGCATGCTCCCGGACGACATTAACTTGTGGTACGTCCGCAATAACAACGGTGGCATGGTGCCTTTCTCGGCCTTTGCGACTTCACGCTGGGAAACGGGTTCTCCACGTCTGGAACGCTATAACGGCTACTCCGCAGTCGAGATTGTCGGCGAAGCTGCGCCCGGCGTCAGTACCGGTACGGCAATGGACGTGATGGAATCGCTGGTGCGCCAGTTGCCGACAGGGTTTGGCCTCGAATGGACTGCGATGTCTTATCAGGAACGGCTGTCGGGCTCTCAGGCCCCTGCCCTGTACGCCATTTCTTTGCTGGTCGTGTTCCTGTGTCTGGCGGCACTGTACGAAAGCTGGTCGGTACCCTTCTCCGTCATGCTGGTCGTGCCGCTGGGGGTTATTGGCGCGCTACTGGCGACCTGGATGCGCGGCCTGGAAAACGATGTGTATTTCCAGGTCGGGTTACTTACCGTTATCGGGCTATCGGCGAAGAACGCAATATTGATTGTTGAATTCGCCAATGAGATGAACGAGAAAGGACACGATCTGCTCGACGCCACGCTCCATGCTTGTCGCCAACGTTTACGCCCAATTCTGATGACGTCACTGGCGTTTATCTTCGGGGTGCTGCCGATGACCATCAGCAGTGGCGCTGGTTCTGGCGGTCAACATGCGGTGGGGACAGGCGTAATGGGCGGGATGATTTCAGCCACTATCCTGGCGATTTACTTCGTTCCCCTGTTCTTTGTGCTGGTGCGCAGACGCTTCCCATTGAAGCCACGCCCAGAATAATCGGACACAAAAAAGGCGACTTACGTTGAGTCGCCTTTTTTTATCCTTTACAGGATATGAATTTCTTCCAGAAAATTATTTACGAAGCATCACTTCGATAAAGTCTTTCCAGTTCCCCAGTTCACGTTCAATCATAACAACCTCTCTTATTATTATGGGCATTTTACGAAATCATCATCATTAAAAGAAGGCAATTTAACCGATGGTTGCGATTGATTCCTCCAGTGTTTGGGGTTTATGTGATCACTATGCGCTATACCCATAAATTTTATGTGACTTACTGCAATATTTTGAAATATTCATACATCATCTACTACTTTTGCAATTCTGATGGAAAAACAGGCTGATGCAAACAGGCAGATTCTGATTTTTAGTTATACGGTATTTTTTGGAGCTTTCAGGAATCATTATTCACTGTTGTTCAACAATGTTATATTTTTCTATAACGATTGAATGACAATATGTATTATTCATTGCCACAGAATATAAGAATAAATATTCAAATTACGTCAATAAGGATTCAAATGATCACCCTTTACGGCATTAAGAATTGCGACACGATTAAAAAAGCCAGACGCTGGTTGGAGGCTCAAGGTATTGACTACCGCTTTCATGATTATCGCGTCGACGGTCTGGACAACACGCTATTACAGTCCTTTATCAGCGAATTAGGTTGGGAGGCGCTGCTCAATATGCGTGGAACCACCTGGCGTAAACTCGATGAATCCACGCGCAGTCAAATCACCGATGCGGCTTCCGCCGCCGCGTTGATGATTGAAATGCCAGCAATTATCAAACGCCCATTGCTCTGCGCGCCGGGTAAGCCTATGCTGCTTGGTTTCAGTGAATCCAGTTATACTCTGTTTTTTAATGAGGTGTAGTCTATGTCGTGCCCGGTCATTGAGCTGACACAGCAGCTTATTCGCCGTCCTTCCCTGAGCCCGGATGATGCCGGGTGCCAGGCGTTAATGATTGAACGCCTGCGCGCGGTAGGTTTTACCGTTGAGCGTATGGATTTTGGTGACACACAGAATTTTTGGGCATGGCGCGGTAAAGGTGAGACCCTGGCATTTGCCGGTCACACCGACGTAGTGCCTGCCGGCGATGTCGATCGCTGGATCAATCCACCGTTCGAACCGACCATTCGCGATGGCATGTTGTTCGGGCGTGGCGCTGCCGATATGAAGGGTTCACTGGCGGCGATGGTCGTGGCCGCAGAACGTTTTGTCGCCCAGCATCCAAACCATCAGGGTCGTCTGGCCTTTTTGATAACGTCTGACGAAGAAGCCAGCGCCAAAAACGGCACCGTGAAGGTGGTTGAAGCGCTGATGGCGCGTAATGAACGACTGGATTATTGCCTGGTGGGTGAGCCATCCAGCACGGAAATCGTTGGCGACGTGGTGAAAAATGGACGTCGTGGTTCACTGACCTGCAACCTGACCATTCACGGCGTGCAGGGCCACGTAGCCTATCCGCATCTGGCCGATAACCCGGTACACCGCGCGGCCCCCATGCTCAACGAACTGGTGGCGATCGAGTGGGATCAGGGTAACGAATTCTTCCCGGCGACCAGCATGCAGATTGCCAATATCCAGGCTGGAACCGGAAGCAACAACGTTATCCCTGGAGAACTGTTTATCCAGTTCAACTTCCGTTTCAGCACTGAGCTGACCGATGAGATGATTAAAGCACGGGTTCACGCGCTGCTGGAGAAACATCAGCTGCGTTATACCGTCGACTGGTGGCTTTCCGGTCAGCCGTTCCTGACCGAACGCGGTAAACTGGTGGATGCAGTGGTGAACGCCATTGAGCACTATAATGAGATTAAACCGCAGTTACTGACTACAGGCGGGACGTCCGACGGGCGTTTTATTGCCCGCATGGGGGCGCAGGTAGTAGAACTTGGGCCGGTCAACGCCACTATTCATAAAATTAATGAATGTGTTAATGCCGCCGACCTGCAGCTGCTTGCCCGTATGTATCAACGTATCATGGAGCAACTCGTCGCCTGATGAGTGTTCCTGTAAGAGGAAATGAGCATGGACTGGCTGGCAAAATATTGGTGGATTCTGGTGTTGGTGTTTCTGGTAGGCGTGCTGCTGAACGTGATTAAAGATCTCAAGCGCGTCGATCACAAGAAATTTCTTGCCAACAAGCCGGAGCTTCCCCCACATCGTGACTTTAACGATAAATGGGATGACGACGACGATTGGCCGAATAAGGACCAACCGAAGAAATAATTAGTAGGCCGATAAGTCCCGTAATGCCCGGTAAGCGTTAGCGCCACCGGGCATTACGTGCCGGATGGCAACGCTTCGCGTTTTATCCGGCCTACGGTGATCAATCAGATCATGGCAATCACATCATCATCGTGAGGCTTACCGCCGCTCAGCGCTTCATCAAAGTAGTGCTTCGGTACGGTAAAACGCAGATGATCGAGCGCAAACTGCATGCTGCGTTCATCAATGGCGTGCCCCAGATTTTCGACGATATCCAGCGTCACATCCCCACCGGCGCGAATTAACGCTTCCTGCGCGGCAACGGCATGAGATAACTCAATTACCCGGTCTTCGCCACCGTGAATCAAATGCACCGTCGTCGCGGTGGTTGCAGCCTCTGGCAAGGTGGCATAGCGGCCATTGAAGGCGATAACCCGCGACGCCAGCCCCGGCTCAGCTTTGATGCTCTCAAGTGACATAATCGACCCCTGAGAAAAGCCAATCAGCGCGGTTGCCTGCGGCGAAACGCCGCTGTGCTTCTGCCAGTAGCGCACGGTTTCGATAAACACCGGCATAATGGCGTCAACACGAGCCTGACGATTCTCTTCTGTTACGCCCTGCACCGAAAACCACTGACGTCCGGAAGTCGTACCGTAAGGCTCTGCTCCACCAATGCTAACGATTAGCGCATCCGGAAACAGCGGCGCAAACCAGGTGCCAATTTCGCCCATAGCAACCGGGTTATCGCCGACGCCATGAAACAGCAGCAGTAGCTGTTGAGCGGGTTTATCGGGACTTTGAACAACAAAATGGTCATGTTTCATGGCGTTCTCCTTAGCTGATGAGAATCATTCTACGCCGCTTAACCGCAATGACCATGCCAGGAAATTGAAGAAGTTAGTGAAAAAATTGCCATTGCATAATGCGATTATGTAGCCGCTGTTCACGCTCTGCATCCAGCTGATTTAATGCCTGCGCCGCTTCGGCGCGCTGAATGACCAGCAACGCTTTACGACCAGAAATCTTGAGCTGTTGGCACAATTCGGCGTCACTACGTTTAGCCTGGATGCGTCCGCGCAAGGCCGGAAGAGGTAACTCACTGTGCTCAAGCAGACGACTCAGACAGCCTAGCGACGTCAATAATGGCCGATGCGCGAAGGCAAACCCGGCCAGCTCAGCCCAGTCATCCTCATTAAGCGTAGTCTCTTTCAGCGGGACCAGCGGAATGCTCTCACCGTTCCATCGCGCAAGGATTTCCGCATCACGGCGCAAATGCTGGTGCTCCCGCTCGGCAAGGCGTTTCCCCGCTTCGCTAATGGGAAGTAACGCCATGGCGGTATAACAGCCGCTGCTGGCTTCCCGATGATTTCCCATTCGCACCAGCACAAAACCGCAACGTTGCCAGAAACGCCATAGTTCAGCCGTATACCCAAAACTGACCGACAGATAGTCACACGATGTGGAATAGCGGTAGGCCAGCATAATCAGCTGTTGCCCAATACCTTCTCTTTGGCGCGCAGGATGAACCGCAATTCGACTGACCCGTCTCCCGACGAGCGTCGCCGCCAACGGGTCACCACCGTGCGCCGCCAGCGACTGCGCAACCAGATTCCCTCTCGGTCGACGATATCCGGCCCAGACAGCCTGGCTTAATTCCGCGGATAGTCCCCCTTCATCGACCAACCAGACGGCTCCCGCTACGGAGTCAGCGGTTGATGCCTGAAGAAAATGCTGACCAGGCGCGTCCATCATCCGCCGCAGGTCCAATGGCGAGGTGCGATAATGCGCTCCAGAAAGCAGCTGGTATACCGCTAACGGCAGCGCCGGATTAGCATGCCAGGACTGTTGCTCAAATGCCGAGAAGTGAAGCTCCCCCAATGGGGCATGCGTGAACGTTTCATCATCAAACACCAGCGCATCGCTGACGATTTGCTCCAGCGGACATCCCTGCGCCCAGCGTACCGGTTGCTGCAACTCATAGCGTTGAAGATTGGGGAAGCGAGCACAGAATTTCAGCAGGAAGCCTCTCCCCGTTCCCTCGTAGCCTTGTACTGTAGTGGTTAACAGCGTACGAGGAAAACGCGCCACCAGTTGGTGCAGCAGCGGCGCGGGGATCGCGGCGGCTTCATCCACAATTAGCCAGTCTGCGATTGCAGAACTGCTTAACAGCGCATCCGGGGCCATAAAACGGTAACGCTCTCCGGCAAATTGCGCCAGCACATCGGTTGCCGCTTTGGCAGGCGCTGTCACAATCGCAGTGCCGTTAATCCGCGCTATGAGTTGCCCTGCCAGAGCGGACTTGCCCCGACCCCGTGCGGCCGTCACCGCAACCACACCGGGAGGCATAGCCAGCAAATGATTTAATATCATCGCCTGTTCTGGCTGGGGTTCGCCGGTTGCCGCATGCCAGGCTGCGCGAGCAGGAAAATGCGGACAGGCAACCGGCTGATGCTGTTGCCAGTGCAGAGCCTGTCTATCGCGGGAAATCACCCGTTTGATGTGCTCAATAAAGTGCGGTGTAGGGATCGGTTCAGCACAATCGCTCCAGCGTAGTGAATCCGCGTCCAGATGTGTGTGCCAGGAATGCCAGGGTGGGGTCAGCAATACCAGCCAACTGCCAGCAAGCAGTGTGCCGCTTAAGGCGGCAAACGCCGCAGCGTCAAAACCTTGCCTGGCGTCAAAAACCGCATGACGAAACTCGCGCCCTAATAATGTTTTTAGCGCCTGCGGCGTACAGCACGGCTCGGTAGGGGCTTGCTCCCCTACCCACAGCCAGTCGCCGGGTAACGTGCTACGTAGCGCTAATGCCTGTTCCTGACACCAGTTACCCTCGCCGCTGATAATCAGCAGACGACGGATCCCTTCGTGGGTCATTTGTTCGGTTAACGCGCTCAGCGCCGTGTTATCGGACATCCCTGCCACAGAGTCTTAAATACCTTTACCAAAAGTATTACATTGCCCCGGATCGCCGCTGTCAAAACCGCGTTTGAACCAGGTAAAACGCTGTTCAGAGGTTCCGTGAGTAAAGCTGTCCGGTACTACGCGTCCTTGTCCCTGCTGTTGCAGACGATCGTCACCAATGGCCTGTGCGGCGTTCAGTGCCTCTTCCAGGTCACCAGACTCCAGTACGCCCTGCTGCTGCATGCTGTGGCCCCAGACACCGGCAAAGCAGTCTGCCTGCAGTTCCATTCGAACGGAAAGACGGTTCACTTCTGCCTGTGAGGCATTCTGCTGCATCTGACGAACTTTAGGTTCAATGCCCAGCAGTTTCTGCACGTGATGACCCACTTCATGGGCGATAACATAGCCCTGAGCAAAATCACCATCAGCGCCCAGCTTGTTTTTCATGTCGTCATAGAATGAAAGGTCGATGTAAACCGTACCATCTGCCGGGCAATAAAACGGCCCCATCACGGACTGACCCGCACCGCAGCCGGTACGCGTCGCGCCCCGGTACATCACCAGCCTCGGCTGTTGGTAGGTGCGGCCCATTTTTTCAAACTGCTGTCCCCAGGTATCTTCTGTTGTAGCCAGAATCACCGAGGTAAATTTTGCCGCTTCATCATCGTTTGGGCTGATGGAGCGTGATGATTGCTGTTGGGAGACCGGCTGGCCAGTCATTAGCCCGGTGAGATCCACGCCATAATAACCCGCCACCAGCACTACAATCAGCAGGATGATGCCGCCTTTACCACTGGGCAGACGAAAACCAGGCCCACCCATAGAGGGGCCGCCAGAGCTGTTTCGTCTGTCTTCCACGTTGTCACTTTCACGACGCCCTTGCCAGCGCATAATCACCTCAACTTTTTATTCATTATGATGATGATCGTAGGCGGTTCGGAACAGGATTACCATAAGAAATAGTAATCAAATCAGGTGGGGTTAATGAGCCGGAGAGCGATCGCCGGCTCAGGGGAAGATTAGTCTAACTTCACACCCAGGCGATGCGCGACGGCTTCATAGGCTTCGATCAGGCCGCCCAGACTCTGGCGGAAGCGATCTTTGTCCATTTTATCCAGCGTTTCTTTGTCCCACAGGCGGCTACCGTCCGGTGAGAATTCATCACCCAGGACCACTTCACCTTTATACAAACCAAACTCAAGTTTGAAGTCGACCAGAATCAGACCAGCATCATCAAACATCTTTTTCAGCACGTCGTTAGCTTTGTAGGTCAGCTCTTTCATACGTGCCAGATTCTCTTTGCTCACCCAACCAAAAGTTTCGCAATAGGAATCGTTAATCATTGGATCGTGCATAGCATCGTTTTTCAGGAACAGATCAAACAGCGGCGGATTCAGTTCAATACCTTCCTCAACGCCTAAACGCTTAACCAGAGAGCCTGCCGCGCGGTTACGTACCACACATTCAACCGGTACCATCTCCAGTTTTTTCACCAGACATTCGGTATCAGAAAGCAGTCGCTCCATCTGGGTAGGAATACCCGCTTCTTGCAGTTTAGTCATAATGAAATGGTTGAATTTGTTGTTCACCATGCCTTTACGGTCAAACTGTTCAATGCGCGCGCCATCCCCTGCTGACGTATCATTGCGGAATTCGAGCACCAACAGGTCCGGGTTTTCCGTGCTGTATACGGTCTTCGCTTTACCACGATACAACTCAGCTTGCTTTTGCATCTTTATTACTCCTGGGTGTGAATTAACGATAAATATTGCGTTTTTCTGCCGACGCACACGTTTGCGTATCATATCAGAAAAAAAGGGCTGGAGTTATCCAGCCCTTTATTTTTACTTACTGAACGCTGCCTGGAAGACGGCGACCAGCGCGTCGTTCTGGCTTTGCGTCAGGGTATGCCCCTTCGGATCGATAAACTGCAAGCTGCTGCGGTTGTCTAAATCACCGACCTGCAGTTTATAGTCGCCGGATACCAGACCCGGATCGCTTGCGCCCAACTCCTGCCAGTTGCTATCGGACAGTGGTTTGTAGGTCACCGCGATGCTGCCCTGAGAACGGGTGCTGTCGGTTACCTTCATCCCCACTTTCTCAAGCGCTGCCGGCAGACGCTGCCACACCACGTTGAACGGCCCACGTACCACCAGCATTGGTAAACCTGTGTCATCGGCGGCGCTCTGAACATCCATGGTGGCTGCAGAGCGGTTCTGCGCGGCATTCGCGGCGTCGGTGGCGTTTTTATCCAGACCAGCAGAGATAACGTTCATCATCTCAGCGCTGTAGCGCTGCATTGATGCCGCATCGGCTACGGGTTTACCCGCCTGCTCGAGGTTAACCAGTTTCACCGTTACCGCTTGCTGATAGCCCTGCGGTTTAACCGAGATTTGATAACGTCCACGGTACTGCTCGTCTTCATCCAGACGGTTCCAGTCAACCCAGTCGGTGGTCAACGTCTGGCTGGCATCATCACGTTTGGTGATCGTGTAGTTTTTAGACTGAATGACGCTAACGACCTGCGGCCACAGTGTGTTGCCACGACCGTTTTCCACCAGTAATGTCGACGTATCACCCGCGATCTGTGTGCGAGCACCGGTGACTAATGCTAACGGCTGAGCCGGTGGACGAATATCCAGCGCTTTACCCACGGCACCACTGCCGTTGGTTACCGGGATATTATAGTCGCCCGACATAACCGGCAAAATCATCCCAGCTGGAGCATGAAGCTCAGCAAGCGGTGCGGCCTCCAGATAGGATTCATCACCGCTCACCTGGCGCTTATAGCGCGAGTCAGAGCTACAGGCCGCGAGCAACATAACAAGCGAAACACCCGCAACCTTGGCCAGGCGCGACTTTTGTACTGAGTAAGCCATCAAATCTCCCTAAACTTTACAGCAAACCGGCATGCTTAAGCGCCGCTTTGACGATTTCACGAGCATTGTCCGTGATTGGCGTCATCGGCAGACGTAGCGTATCGGTCGCCACAAGTCCCAACTCCTTACACGCCCATTTCACGGGGATAGGATTGGGTTCGACAAATAGTTTGTTGTGTAACGGCATCAGACGCTGGTTAATCACCCGCGCCTCGGCAAATTGCCCGGCTGCCGCCAGTTTGCACATTTCAGCCATATCACGTGCCGCAACGTTAGACGTTACGGAAATCACGCCATGACCACCGAGCTGCATAAAATCCAGTCCGGTCGCGTCATCACCGCTGAGCAGAATAAAGTCGTCCGAAACCAGCTCTTTGATCTGGTGAACGCGACTTAAGTTCCCCGTGGCTTCTTTAATTGCGATAATATTTTTAACTTTCGCCAGACGACCAACGGTTTCCGGCAGCATATCGCAGCCAGTACGGGACGGCACATTATACAGAATTTGCGGCAGGTCAGTATGCTCAGCGATGGCTTTGAAATGCTGGAACAAACCTTCCTGGGTTGGGCGGTTGTAGTAAGGCGTCACCGTCAGGCAGCCGACAACACCGCTGTCGTTGAAACGCTGCGTCAGACTAATGGCTTCCGCGGTCGCATTGGCGCCGGTTCCGGCAATCACCGGAATACGCCCGTCAGCCAGTTCCAGCGTCATCATCACCACATCGCCATGTTCATCATGACTCAGGGTGGCGGACTCACCGGTGGTGCCAACAGAAACGATCGCCGAGGTGCCGCTGGCGACATGATAATCAATCAGTTTTTTCAGGCTCGACCGGCAGACTTTACCTTTCTCATCCATCGGCGTAACAAGCGCGACAATACTTCCCGTGAACATGGGCCATCCTCTGTGCAAACAAGTGTCTCAATGGTACGTTTGGTACGACAATAAAAGCAAGCGACCAGAGCCGTTCTGATTGTTGTATGCATGTTTTTTTTATGCTTTCCTTATGATTACCTCACCGCTCAAAGGAATAACAGGTTTGACATCGTCATCGCAACACTATCTGGTCATTACTGCGCTGGGTGCCGATCGCCCAGGAATTGTGAACACCATCACGCGTCATGTCAGCAGTTGCGGCTGTAATATCGAAGACAGCCGACTGGCCATGCTGGGTGATGAGTTCACGTTTATCATGTTGCTGTCGGGCACCTGGAATGCCATCACCCTGATTGAATCAACCCTGCCATTAAAAGGCGCAGAGCTGGATTTACTCATTGTGATGAAGCGCACGACCGCGCGCCCCCGTCCGGCGATGCCTGCTACGGTATGGGTGCAGGTCGATGTCCCTGATTCTCCCCATTTGATTGAACGCTTCACCGCTCTGTTTGACAGCCACCAAATGAATATTGCGGAACTGGTTTCACGCACGCAACCGGCTGAGAATGGAAAGGCGGCGCAGTTGTTTATTCAAATTACCGCACATAGTCCTGCGTCACATGATTCGGCAAATATTGAAGATGCGTTTAAAGCACTCTGTACAGAACTCAATGCGCAAGGCAGTATTAACGTCGTCAATTACTCACAGCATGATGAACAGGATGGAGTTAAGTAATGAACCCACTGAAAGCCGGTGATATCGCACCGAAATTTAGCTTGCCGGATCAAGACGGAGAACAAGTAAATTTAACCGACTTCCAGGGACAGCGTGTTCTGGTTTATTTTTACCCGAAAGCCATGACACCCGGCTGTACCGTACAGGCCTGCGGCCTGCGCGATAACATGGATGAGTTAAAAAAAGCGGGTGTTGAAGTGCTGGGGATCAGCACCGACAAACCAGAGAAGCTTTCCCGATTCGCGGAGAAAGAAGTCCTGAATTTCACGCTCCTGTCCGATGAAGATCATCAGGTTTGCGAGCAGTTCGGCGTCTGGGGTGAGAAGTCATTTATGGGCAAAACCTACGATGGCATCCACCGCATCAGCTTCCTGATTGATGCCGAAGGGAAAATTGAGCATGTGTTTGATGACTTCAAAACCAGCAACCACCACGACGTGGTAATGAATTGGCTGAAAGAGAACGCCTGACCGTGAAATGCCGGATGGCGGCGTGAACGCCTTATCCGGCCTACAAATGCACGCACGTAGGCCGGATAAGACGCGTTAGCGTCGCCATCCGGCAGATGATCGCCCGGTTACTCAAACGTCCCTTTCACGCACGCTTTTTGCTCCCTGACTACGGCTTTTCCCTTCGCCCACAGGTGATGAACTTCCAGCGCGTCGTTGAGCACCAGAATGTCCGCATCGCATCCCACCGCCAGACGCCCTTTATGCTCCAGTGCCAAAAATTCTGCGACCGTACGCGTCAGCGGACACAGCGCCTGTTCCAGCGGTATGGCATGAATCTTCACCAACTGGCGCACCGTCTCAGCCAGTGATTCAAACCCCGCGACACCGATGCCGGTGAGATTGCCAAGCTCATCAAATTCCGGCTGGCTGCCGTTGCCATCCGAGCTAAGGGTAATGCGCGACAGCGGCACGTTCTGGCGCAGCGCCGTGGCGATAGCCGTGGCCGGGTCGACGGGCTCATCAATGCTGCTGGTAATGTCGATATAACCGCCTTTACGGGCATACTCCAGCGCCGCCTGGAACAGCGGTTCCGCACGGTTAACGTGTGTCGGCAACAGTTTAGTAATCGGCACATCGCAACAGTCAAGGATCTGGTACAACGGTTCCAGCATGCGCTGGCTGTCGCCCATATGGAAAACGCTGATCCCCGGTTTGCGCCCTAACAATCCGCCGACACGCGACTGCGCCGCCATATTTGCCAGCGCCGAGGTATCCGGGGCTGAAGAACGATGGTCCGAAACCGCACACTTCACGCCAATCACTTTATCGATCAGCGCCACGTCGCGATCGATGCTGCCGGTGATAGTCGGGGAAGGCAGAGAGTACGCCCCGGTCAGCATCCAGGCGCTGATACCTTCAAACTCCAGCGCGCGGGTTTTTGCCAGCAGCGATTCAGGGTGACGGGTAATGCCATCGGTACCCAGCAAACCCACCACCGACGTGACACCAGCTTCAACCAGCCGTGACAAGCGCACTTCCGGCGTGCGGGCATGCGGCCCCGCTTCCCCACCGCCGCCAATAAGATGGACGTGTTGATCGATAAATCCTGGGCATACAATCGCGCCGTCAAGATTGATACACTCGCAACCGGGAAAGTCTTCAGGAGAAATTGACGGGGCGATGGCAACAATTTTGCTGCCGGAGACCAGTATATCCTGTCGCCCTAAATCTTCCGGCGCATACACGTGTCCCTGCTGGAACAACGTCAAATCAAGAATTGAACAGTTCATAACCTTCCTTGTCAGGCAATAACCTGCATAACCCAAATAGAGAGCAGCGCATTAATGACGCATACCGCAATAATTAGCGGGTAATAACGAGGATGAACCCCCGCGGTCCCCAGACAACGGCCCACATTTTGCACCGGATTTCCCATCAGGTAGATAGCCGGTAACAACACCGTGGCATCATGTCCCGAAAGCGTACCGGCGACAACCAGGCTGGCGCACACGCCGACGCCGCCTCCCATACTCATCACCGCTGCCAGCAGCACAGTGGCAGATTCCCCCGGCAGCCCCCACAGAGCCATTACCGGCTCGCATACCCGCCCTACAACCTCGAGCAGCCCTGTCACCTTCAGCGCCTGAATAATCACAAACGCCATCACCACGTTAGGCAACAGACTGGTTGTTGCAATGGTAAACCCGCGCCGTGCGCCATCGATAAACATATCCATGACGTTTTTACGTACCTGCGTTGTCATCTCACGCCTCCTGCTGCATACGGCGATTTTCCAGCTGCGCGATCCATACACGCAACAGGTTCGCGCCCACAAATTTGAAGACAAGGATCACAGCCAGCGGCGTAATCACCGGAACAGTCACCATCGTAAACAGCGCTGCGCCAGAAGAAAAATAGTTGGTAATGCACGCGCTGCCGCTGGTTTGCCAGCAGGCAAAAATTGCGCGTTCCTGCTCTGTGATAATGCCCTCTTCCGCCATTTCTTTGGTCATCCCTGCCGCGGCATCGGTATTTTGCAAATTCGCAATCAACGCCAGCGAACAAATACCCGGAATGCCCAGTAACGGACGCAGGACCGGCGTCATCAGCTGTTGTGCCGCGCGCAACCCACCCAACCCTTCGGTGACGGAAATAATCCCGAGCGAAAGAATGACGGAAGGCGCCAGCTCAAGCGCGAATAAGAAGCCGTCTTTTGCCCCCATCCCCCCAGTGCCACGAAAAGAGACCGCCGTGTCGCCCGCAGCATTAATCTGCCCAAACGCACCGTTGAGGACGGTGAAGTCAAAGACCCGCCACCATTCGGTACTTTTCGCAAACATGCCGGAAAAAAGAATAATCGTAATAAAAAAAGCGAGATAACCGCCCCATCCCACCTTTTGCTGCGTGTGTGTGCTGTGACCCATTTTGTTCTCCTGTTGGCCTTAATCCTTGTGTGACTAAAAGACATCACGATGGTCAAGTTAAATACAAACGCGGAGAAAAACGACAGCAGAAGAGATTATTCAGAAAGTGTGGATAGAGGTCAGACAAGTTCAGTTCCGGCGACATTGCATCGCCGGAACCTGTAGATTAGGGTTCGTCAACGACCTGACCATCCGGCCAGGCATGCATTACCGCTTTGATTAACGTCGCCAGAGGAATCGCAAAGAATACGCCCCAGAACCCCCACAGGCCGCCGAAAATCACTACGGAGAGAATAATCACCAGTGGATGCAGATTGACCGCCTCGGAGAACAGCACGGGAACCAGCAAATTGCCGTCCAGCGCCTGGATTATCAGGTACACGGCAAAACAGCTCCAGAACTCGGTGCCAAGCCCGAACTGGAACAGCGCCACGCCAACCACCGGAATCGTCACCACAAAAGCGCCGATATACGGGATCAGCACAGAGAACCCGACCAACACCGCCAGCAGCAGCGAATAGTTGAGACCAAACAGCAGGAAGCCGAGCCAGGTCGCTACGCCGACCACCACCATTTCCAGCACCTTCCCGCGGATATAGTTGGTGATTTGCTGATTCATCTCTTTCCATACCTGCCCTGCCAGCCCGCGGTTACGCGGCAGCACCCGGCGCACGGCGTTCAGCATCTGTCCTTTATCTTTGATCAGAAAGAACACCATCAATGGGACGAGAACCAGGTAAACCGCCAGCGTCAGCAAACCGACCAGTGAGGCCAGCGAATATTTCACCACCGAATCGCCCATGGTGAGCATTCGTGAGCGCATATTTTCCGCCATCGCATCAATGATGCCCGCATCCATCAGCGCCGGGTAACGTCGTGGCAAGGTGGCGGCAAAATCAGACAATTTATTGAGCATGCCGGGCATGTCGCGGATCAGGTAAATTCCCTGCTGCCACGCAACGGGCATCACCACAAAGGCCATCAGCAGTAAAATACCGACAAACACCACCAGCACAATCGATGTCGCCCAACGCCGTGAACACCCAATATGTTCCAGCCGCACTGTCGGCCATTCAAGCAGGTACGCCAGCACAATGGCGACCAGCAGCGGCGCCAAAAGACCGCTAAAGAAAAACAGGATGCCAAAACCGGCAACAAGAATAATCAGCAGGGCGATGGCTTCGGGGTCGCTAAAGCGGCGACGATACCATTGCATCAACATTTCGAGCATAAAACCCTTCCATGAACCCAATAGCGGGATTGCGATCCCGAATTGTATCGAAATGTCACAAAAAAGACTTCGCTTTTTATGGCTGATTACGCAAAGTGAAAAGACATTTTTCCTGGGTGTTCATCGTCAGGTTTCGCAGTTACACTCCGTAAGCTTGCGGAGTGTGAACGATACTTCACAGCATCGGTCAAATGGCTATCTCAAAAAAGAATACAGGACAGAGGTTATGTTCAGGCAGTTGAAAAAAAACCTGGTTGCTACCCTCATTGCCGCACTGACTATCGGTCAGGTTGCGCCCGCATTTGCTGATACTGCGGACACCCTGCCTGATATGGGAACGTCGGCAGGCAGTACGCTTTCCATAGGACAGGAAATGCAGATGGGCGATTATTACGTACGCCAACTGCGCGGCAGTGCGCCATTAATTAACGATCCATTGCTCACCCAATACATTAATGCGCTGGGGATGCGTCTGGTCTCGCACGCCGACTCGGTAAAAACGCCCTTCACCTTCTTTTTGATTAACAACGATGAAATCAACGCCTTTGCTTTCTTTGGCGGCAACGTTGTCCTGCACTCTGCACTATTCCGCTATTCCGACAACGAAAGCCAGCTGGCATCGGTTATGGCGCACGAAATTTCCCACGTCACGCAACGCCACCTGGCGCGTGCCATGGAAGACCAGAAACGTAGCGCACCGCTAACGTGGGTTGGTGCGTTAGGTTCAATTTTATTGGCGATGGCCAGCCCGCAGGCGGGTATGGCGGCGCTGACCGGTACGCTGGCGGGTACACGTCAGGGAATGATCAGCTTTACGCAGCAAAACGAACAGGAAGCAGATCGCATTGGTATTCAGGTACTGCAACGCTCGGGATTCGATCCCCAGGCCATGCCAACGTTCCTGGAAAAACTGCTCGACCAGGCTCGTTACTCTTCGCGTCCGCCGGAAATTTTGCTGACTCACCCCCTGCCGGAAAGCCGTCTGTCTGATGCCCGTAACCGCGCCAACCAGATGCGCCCGGTGGTCGTCCAGTCGTCAGAAGATTTTTATCTGGCTAAGGCACGAACCTTAGGCATGTACAACTCTGGTCGTAACCAGTTGACCGATGACCTGCTGAGTAGCTGGTCGAAAGGCAACGTACGTGAGCAACGTGCGGCCCAGTATGGCCGGGCATTGCAGGCGATGGAAGCCAGTAAATACGACGAGGCGCGTAAAGCGCTGCAACCGCTGCTGGCGGCAGATCCTAACAATGCCTGGTATCTCGACCTGGCAACGGATATCGATCTCGGCCAGAAGAAAACCAGTGATGCCATTAACCGCCTGAAAAACGCCCGAGACCTGCGCACTAACCCGGTTCTGCAGCTCAACCTGGCGAATGCCTATTTACAGGGTGGACAAGCCAAAGAGGCGGCGACCATCCTGAATCGCTATACGTTTAACCATAAAGATGACCCTAACGGCTGGGATCTGTTAGCGCAAACGGAAGCCAACCTGAGCAACCGCGATCAGGAGCTGGCGGCGCGCGCGGAGGGGTATGCCCTCGCGGGACGTCTGGATCAGGCTATTTCGATGCTCAGCAGCGCAAGCTCTCAGGTGAAACTGGGTAGCCAGCAGCAGGCCAGATACGATGCCCGTATTGACCAGCTACGCCAGCTGCAAGAACGCTTTAAACCGTACACGAAGATGTAATTATCGAACCTTTGCCGGATGGCGACGCTGTCGCGTCTTATCCGGCCTACGTCAGACGCAATATGTAGGCCGGATAAGGTCTTTTGGCCGCCATCCGGCAGTATTGTTATGCAAGGAGAAGTCATGTCAGACGCGATTAAAATCTACCATAACCCACGCTGCTCCAAGAGCCGTGAAACGCTGGAATTACTGAAGTCCAACGGCGTGGACCCGGAAGTGGTGTTGTATCTGGAAACGCCGGCTGACGCAGCAACCCTGCGCGAACTGCTGCAAATGCTCGGTATGGCCAGCGCGCGTGAACTGATGCGCCAGAAAGAGGATCTCTATAAGTCGCTTAACCTGGCGGACAAAAATCTGAGTGAAGATGCGCTGATTCAGGCAATGGTGGAAAACCCGAAACTGATGGAGCGCCCGATTGTGGTTGCCAAAGGTCAGGCTCGAATTGGACGCCCGCCTGAGCAGGTACTGGAAATCGTCGGTTAACCTGCAACCTGCCGCAGTCTTCTCGGCTGCGGCGCTTACAGCTTCAGAATTTCTTTTACGAACGGAATGGTCAGCTTACGCTGGGCGGTGATCGACGCATGATCTAACTGATCCAACGTCATAAACAGCGTTCGCATTTCACGATCCAGACGCTTCAGCAGAAAACGTCCCACATCTTCCGGCAGTTCAAATCCACGAAGTCTGGCGCGTAATTGCAACGCCTGCAGCTTATCTTCATCGGAAAGCGGTTGTAGCTTGTAGATTTGCCCCCAGTCCAGGCGTGAGGCGAGATCCGGCAACCCCAGATTCAGCTGTCTTGGCGGACGATCGCCGGTGATCAGCAAACGCGTTTTCCCCGACTCCAGGATACGGTTGTAGAGATCAAAGATCGCCATTTCCCACAGCGAATCACCGGCCACACATTCGATGTTATCAATGCAAACCAGCGATAAATGCTCCATCCCGTCGAGCACCTCGGGGACGAACCAGGTGCGTTTGTCGAGCGGCACGTAGCCTACCGCATCGCCGCGCGCGGACAGTTCCGCACAGGCTGCATGCAGCAAATGACTACGGCCAGCGCCTTCACGCGACCAGAGATAAATATACCCGCTATGTTCCTGACGCAGCACGTTTTGCAGTGCAGCCAGTAAAGAGGAGTTATCCCCCGGCCAGAAACTTGCGAAAGTTTCGTCGTCAGGAAGATAAAGTGGCAAAGAGAGCTGTGCCGGTGTGTTCAGAGATACCTCAACCCAGGATTTCATAAAATCGCGTTGAGTTTAACACAGAAATACGTCGCGATAGAACCGGGCAGCGCTGCCGCCCGGTCAGAGATTTACTGTTGCGGACTGTCTGCATCTTTCGCGTCAAGCACGACTTCTTCCGGACGCAGCAGGCTGATAACTTTGAAAATCAGGCTCAGACAGACACCAACGATGGTCGCCAGTGCCATGCCTTTCAGCTCTGCGGCACCGATGTGAACTTTCGCGCCACTTACGCCGATGATCAAAATAACCGAGGTCAGGATCAGGTTCTGCGCCTTGTTATAGTCAACCTTCGACTCGATCAGTACGCGAATACCAGAAGCGCCAATCACACCGTACAGCAGCAGCGATACGCCGCCCATCACCGGCAGTGGAATGATTTGGATCGCCGCCGCCAGTTTACCCACGCAGGAGAGCAGAATGGCGAAAATTGCCGCACCGCCGATAACCCAGGTACTGTAAACGCGGGTGATCGCCATTACGCCGATGTTTTCGCCGTACGTGGTGTTCGGCGTAGAGCCGAAGAAACCAGAGATTACCGTAGACAGACCGTTGGCAAACATAGAACGATGCAGGCCAGGATCGCGAATCAAATCTTTTTTCACGATATTCGCCGTCACCACCAGATGCCCGACGTGTTCGGCGATGACCACCAGCGCCGCTGGCAGGATGGTCAGAATGGCAACCCATTCAAAACGCGGCGTGTAGAACGTCGGCAGCGCGAACCAGTGGGCCTGCGCAATCGGCGTAGTGTCCACAACGCCCATCACGAAGGAAAGCGCATAACCGGCCAGCACCCCGATCAGAATCGGGATAATCGCCATAAAACCGCGGAACAATACGGAACCAAAGACCGTTACCGCCAGCGTCACCATAGAAATGATGATGGTTTTTGAATCCGGTAATTGCCCCTCAGCAGGCAGTAACCCCGCCATACCCGCAGCAACGCCAGCCAGCTCCAGACCGATGACGGCAACGATTGCGCCCATCGCCGCAGGCGGGAACATGACATCCAGCCAGCCGGTTCCTGCCTTCTTAACAATGAAAGAAACCAGGCAGAACAGGACGCCACACATAATGAAACCGCCCAGCGCCACTTCATACCCTAACGGCAGCAGCAGCAGTACCGGGGAAATAAAGGCAAAGCTGGAACCCAGATATGCGGGAATTTTACCCTTACAAATAAAGAGATACAGCAACGTACCAATGCCGTTAAACAGCAGAACGGTAGCCGGGTTGATGTGGAACAGGACTGGCACCAGTACCGTTGCGCCAAACATGGCGAACAGGTGCTGCAAACTAAGCGGGATTGTCTGTAAAAGCGGCGGTCTTTCACTCACCCCGATAGCACGGCGCGTCATAGTGTTTTCCTCTGAGTGTTGTTTGTTATTAGCCATTGGGTTGTTTTATTCAAAAAAAAGCCGACTCTTAAAGTCGGCTTCTTTTCACTTATTCGTTTACTTAGTACCAAAAATCTTATCGCCGGCATCGCCGAGCCCCGGAATAATGTATCCGTGCTCGTTCAGTCCCTGATCGATGGAGGCGGTGTACAGCTCCACATCCGGGTGCGCTTTTTCCAGTGCCGCGATACCTTCCGGTGCCGCAACCAGGACCAGCACTTTAATGCTGGTGCAGCCTGCATTTTTCAGCAGATCGATAGTGGCGATAACAGAGCCGCCGGTTGCCAGCATTGGGTCAACGATCAGCGCCATACGCTCATCGATGTTAGAAACCAGCTTCTGGAAATACGGAACCGGCTCCAGCGTCTCTTCGTTACGGTACATACCAACAACGCTGATACGCGCGCTCGGAACGTTTTCCAGAACGCCTTCCATCATGCCCAGGCCCGCACGCAGGATAGGCACAACGGTGATTTTTTTGCCTTTGATTTGGTCAACTTCAACTGGACCGTTCCAGCCTTCAATGGTCACCTTTTCGGTTTCCAGACCAGCGGTTGCTTCATAAGTCAGCAGACTGCCAACTTCCGAGGCGAGTTCACGAAAGCGTTTAGTGCTGATGTCGTTTTCACGCATCAGTCCCAGCTTGTGTTTGACGAGTGGGTGTTTGACTTCCACGATCTTCATACTCTTCTCCTTTCCTCAGACGAATGGCAACCACAAAAAAAATCGCCGGATTATACCGCTTTTCCTCTCTGGCGCAACACTGCATACGCTTGATATGGATCAACCAAAGTCATTTGCGTCTGAATGATGAGTATAAAACAAGCCCCGCACTGATGGCGGGGCTTGCTGTCAATGCTATGAATTTCAAAGATATTCAGCATTGGTCTGGATGACTTTTTGATACCACGAAAAAGATTTTTTAGGTGAGCGCGTTAATGTCCCGCTACCGTCATTATTTTTATCGACATAGATAAACCCGTAGCGTTTTTTCATCTCCCCTGTCCCGGCAGAGACTAAATCAATGCAGCCCCACGGGGTATATCCCATCAGATCCACGCCATCTTCCACCACCGCTTTTTTCATCTCACGTATGTGGGCGGCAAGGTAGTCGATACGGTACTGGTCGTTAACTGTACCATCGTCCTCGCGCACATCAATGGCGCCAAATCCATTCTCCACAATAAATAGTGGCAGTTGATAATGATCCCAGAACCAGTTCAGTGAATAACGCAGGCCAACCGGATCAATCTGCCAGCCCCAGTCCGATTTCTGCACGTACGGGTTGGAAACCAGGCTTTTCGACTCGTCGTAATCCAGCTGTGGGTTGTCCGCCGTTGCCTGGGTCGCGAAAGACATATAATAGCTAAAGCCGATGTAATCAACGCAGCCCTTGGCCAGCGCCTGACGGTCTTCCTCGGTGATATCCAGTTCAAAGCCACGACGGGCAAAGTAGTTGAGAAGATGCCGCGGGTATTTGCCGCGCACATGGACGTCAGTAAACCAGTAACGCCGGTGCATGGCATTCATCGCCATCATCATATCGTCTGGCGCGCAGGTCAGCGGATAGATTGGACACATGGCAATCATGCACCCTATTTGTAATTCCGGGTTAATCTCACGCGCGACCTTTACCGCCAGCGCGCTTGCCACCAGCTCATAGTGCGCCGCCTGGTACATAACCGGCTCGCGGTCTTCGCCTGGCTGGTATTTCAGACCTGAGTTAGTAAAGGGCGCGAAATCTTCGTGATAATTTGCCTGGTTGTTAATCTCATTAAACGTCATCCAGTACTTCACTTTGTGCTGGTAACGAGTGAATACCACCCTGGCAAAACGGACAAAGAAATCGATAAGCTTGCGGTTGCGCCAGCCGCCGTACTCCGTCACCAGATGGTAAGGCATCTCAAAATGCGACAGCGTAATCACCGGCTCAATGCCATATTTCAGGCATTCGTCAAACAGGTCATCATAGAACTGTAGGCCAGCCTCATTGGGTTGTTCTTCATCGCCTAAGGGAAAAATACGTGTCCAGGCAATAGAGGTGCGAAAACATTTAAACCCCATTTCGGCAAACAGCTTTATGTCGTCTTTATAGCGATGATAAAAATCGATGGCCTCATGGTTAGGGTAATTTTTACCGGCAATCACACCGTCGGTAATTTCACGCGCCACACCATGCGCTCCCGCGGTCATGACATCGGCAACGCTGACGCCTTTTCCGCCCTCCTGCCAGCCACCTTCCAGTTGATGAGCAGCGACAGCACCACCCCACATGAAATCTGCTTTAAATCCTGACATACCCTTCCCCTATCGTGATGACTCTGCGCAAAACGCTGTTGATGAGGTCCGCAACAGAAAACAGAAACCGGTTTCAGTACGATACTGTGCATTCGGCTAACAGGATTCAAGCACAAGACTGTACCCGGTTTCATTTTCGTGGCGCAGCTCAAACAAATAGATAAATGATTGAAAAATGCTGAAAAAACCAGCAGATAAAACTTGATGCAGAGCAGGCTCGCAAACGTTTGCTTTCCCTGTTAGAATTGCGCCGAATTTAACTTTTACTGCAAGTAAACATGTGGGGAAGCAGGCAGTGACCGATAAAACCTCTCTTAGCTACAAAGATGCCGGTGTTGATATTGATGCAGGTAATGCTCTGGTTGATCGAATCAAAGGCGTAGTAAAGAAAACTCGTCGTCCGGAAGTTATGGGTGGTCTGGGTGGCTTCGGTGCGCTGTGCGCATTGCCGCAAAAATATCGTGAACCGGTACTGGTTTCCGGCACTGATGGCGTTGGTACAAAACTGCGTCTGGCGATGGATCTGAAACGCCACGACACTATCGGCATTGACCTCGTCGCAATGTGCGTCAACGACCTCGTGGTTCAGGGCGCTGAGCCGCTGTTCTTCCTCGACTACTATGCAACCGGCAAACTGGATGTGGACACCGCAGCCAGCGTCATTAACGGGATTGCCGAAGGCTGCCTGCAGTCTGGCTGTGCGCTGGTCGGTGGGGAAACAGCTGAAATGCCGGGGATGTACCACGGCGAAGATTACGACGTGGCAGGTTTCTGCGTTGGCGTCGTCGAAAAATCAGAGATTATCGACGGTTCAAAAGTGGCTGACGGTGACGTACTGATTGCGCTCGGCTCCAGCGGCCCGCACTCCAACGGCTACTCTCTGGTGCGTAAAATTGTAGAAGTCAGCGGTTGTGACCCAGAAACCACCGAGCTTGAAGGCAAGCCGCTGGCCGATCACTTACTGGCCCCTACCCGCATTTACGTGAAATCCATTCTGGAACTGATCGAGAAGGTTGATGTGCACGCCATTGCCCACCTGACCGGCGGCGGCTTCTGGGAAAATATTCCACGCGTTCTGCCAGACAACACGCAGGCAGTGATCGACGAATCTTCATGGCAGTGGCCAGCCGTCTTCAACTGGCTGCAAACGGCGGGTAACGTCAGCCAGCATGAGATGTATCGCACCTTTAACTGCGGTGTAGGTATGGTTATCGCCCTGCCAGCTCCGGAAGTGGACAAAGCCCTTGCTTTGCTCAATGAGAAAGGTGAAAACGCATGGAAAATCGGTATCATCAAAGCTTCTGATTCCGAACAGCGTGTGGTCATTGAATGAAAAACATTGTGGTGCTCATTTCCGGCAACGGAAGCAATTTGCAGGCGATAATCGACGCCTGCGAACAGAAAAAAATCAATGGCACCATACGTGCAGTATTCAGTAACAAGGCCGATGCGTTCGGCCTTGAGCGCGCACGCGAAGCGAATATTCCGGCACACTCGCTGGAAGCCGCCCAGTTTGCCAGTCGCGAAGCATTCGACCGCCAACTGATACAAGAGATTGACGCCTATGCACCCGATGTCGTGGTGCTGGCCGGTTATATGCGTATCCTCAGCCCGGCGTTTGTCGCTCACTATGCTGAACGATTGCTGAATATCCACCCGTCTTTATTGCCGAAGTATCCCGGCCTGCATACGCACCGCCAGGTACTGGAAAACGGCGATGAAGAACATGGTACCTCAGTCCATTTCGTAACGGATGAGCTGGACGGCGGACCGGTCATTCTCCAGGCCAAGGTTCCGGTATTTGAAGGCGACAGCGAAGATGACGTCACGGCACGGGTTCAGGCTCAGGAACATACCATTTACCCGCTGGTGGTAAGCTGGTTTATCGACGGTCGCCTGAAGATGCGTGATAACGCTGCATGGCTGGATGGCGTTCGTTTGCCTCCACAAGGCTACGCCGCCGACGAATAATAAAAAAACCAACCTGTAAGCCGAATGTCACCATCCGGCTTACAGGCATAACTACCTTTTCCGGTTAATACCACCGGTATTCATCTACGCTCCCCCTTTCTCTTTGCTATCAGACGGTTTATTGTCATATTTTTCTGGCACAGTTGGACATCTGAGAGCAATGCTCGCCATAATAAATCGGTAGTGTCCCGTGAATGAAACGGAGTAAAAGTGGTAATGGGTCAGGAAAAGCTATACATCGAGAAAGAACTCAGCTGGTTAGCGTTCAACGAACGTGTACTCCAGGAAGCTGCTGATAAGTCAAACCCGTTGATCGAACGGATGCGTTTCTTAGGTATCTATTCCAATAATCTCGACGAGTTTTATAAGGTTCGTTTTGCCGAACTGAAGCGCCGAATCATTATTAGCGAAGAACAGGGTTCAAACTCTCACTCCCGCCATTTGTTAGGCAAAATCCAGGCCCGCGTATTAAAAGCCGATCAGGAATTTGACGGCCTGTACAACGAGTTGCTGTTGGAAATGGCGCGCAATCAGATTTTCTTAATCAACGAACGCCAGTTGTCGGTCAATCAGCAAAGCTGGTTGCGTCATTACTTCAAGCAATATCTTCGCCAGCACATCACGCCGATCCTGATTAACCGCGAGACGGATTTAGTCCAGTTTTTGAAAGATGACTACACCTATCTGGCGGTAGAAATTATCCGTGGCGATACGATCCGCTACGCGCTGCTGGAAATTCCTTCCGACAAGGTTCCTCGTTTTGTGAATCTGCCGCCGGAAACCCCGCGCCGTCGCAAACCGATGATCCTGCTGGACAACATCTTACGTTACTGCCTTGACGACATTTTCAAAGGGTTCTTTGATTACGACGCACTGAACGCCTATTCGATGAAAATGACCCGTGACGCCGAATACGATTTGGTGCACGAGATGGAATCGAGCCTGATGGAGCTGATGTCATCCAGCCTGAAACAGCGTCTGACCGCAGAACCTGTACGTTTTGTCTATCAGCGTGACATGCCCAATGCACTGGTCGAAGTACTGCGTGAAAAACTGACGATTTCTCGCTACGACTCGATTGTTCCCGGCGGGCGTTACCATAACTTCAAAGACTTTATTAACTTCCCTAACGTTGGCAAAGCTAACCTGGTGAACAAACCGCTGCCGCGTCTGCGCCATATCTGGTTCGACAACGAGAAGTTTCGTAACGGCTTTGACGCCGTTCGCGAACGCGACGTGCTGCTGTATTACCCCTATCACACCTTTGAGCACGTTCTTGAACTGCTGCGCCAGGCCTCTTTCGACCCGAGCGTGCTGGCTATAAAGATCAACATCTACCGTGTGGCAAAAGATTCACGCATCATAGATTCAATGATCCATGCCGCGCACAACGGTAAGAAAGTCACCGTGGTGGTGGAATTGCAGGCCCGCTTCGATGAAGAAGCCAACATCCATTGGGCCAAGCGTCTTACCGAAGCAGGCGTTCACGTCATCTTCTCCGCGCCAGGCCTGAAAATTCACGCCAAACTGTTCCTTATCTCGCGTAAAGAAGGTGATGAAGTCGTGCGCTATGCGCATATCGGGACGGGGAACTTCAACGAAAAAACGGCACGCCTGTATACCGACTACTCGTTGCTGACCGCCGATTCGCGCATTACCAACGAAGTGCGTCGGGTGTTTAACTTCATCGAGAACCCGTATCGCCCGGTGACGTTCGATTATCTGCTGGTTTCCCCGCAGAACTCACGCCGTCTGCTGTACGCGATGATCGACAAAGAAATCGCCAACGCGCAGCAAGGACTGCCTTCCGGCATTACGCTAAAACTGAATAACCTGGTCGATAAAGGTCTGGTTGACCGCCTCTATGCGGCCTCAAGCTCTGGTGTGCCGGTCAATTTGTTGATTCGTGGTATGTGTTCTTTGATTCCGAATCTGGAAGGTATCAGCGACAATATTCGCGTTATCAGCATCGTTGATCGCTATCTTGAACATGACCGGGTCTATATCTTCGAGAACGGGGGTGACAAGCAGGTGTATCTCTCCTCCGCTGACTGGATGACAAGAAACATCGACTATCGTATCGAAGTTGCCACACCGCTTCTTGACCCGCGCCTTAAGCAACGCGTGCTGGATATTATCGATATCCTGTTCAGCGACACGGTGAAAGCCCGCTTTATTGATAAAGAACTGAGTAATCGCTACGTACCGCGCGGAAACCGCCGTAAGGTTCAGTCACAATTGGCGATTTACGATTACATCAAATCACTCGAGCAACCTGACTAAAGATATGCCAATACACGACAAGACTCCACGACCGCAGGAATTTGCTGCGGTCGACCTTGGTTCAAACAGTTTCCATATGGTCATTGCCCGCGTGGTTGATGGCGCAATGCAAATTATTGGGCGACTGAAACAACGCGTACATCTGGCGGATGGCCTCGGCGAAGATAACAAGCTGAGCGAAGAGGCCATGGAGCGCGGGCTAAGCTGTTTATCACTGTTCGCCGAACGTTTGCAGGGGTTTCCTCCATCAAGCGTATGTATCGTGGGAACCCATACTTTGCGTCAGGCACTGAATGCGACTGATTTTCTCAAGCGAGCGGAAAAAGTCATCCCCTACCCAATTGAGATTATTTCCGGCAACGAAGAAGCCCGATTGATCTTTATGGGCGTTGAACATACGCAGCCGGAAAAAGGTCGCAAGCTGGTTATCGATATCGGCGGCGGCTCAACAGAACTGGTGATCGGAGAAGATTTCGAGCCTAAACTGGTCGAAAGCCGCCGTATGGGTTGCGTCAGCTTTGCCCAGATGTATTTCCCGCGCGGTGTAATTAACCGCGAAAACTTCCAGCGTGCCCGCATGGCGGCTGCGCAAAAGCTCGAAACCTTAACCTGGCAGTTTCGCATTCAGGGCTGGAACGTTGCGCTGGGCGCATCGGGCACCATTAAGGCAGCCCATGAAGTGCTGCTGGAGATGGGTGAAAAAGACGGTTTTATCACCCCCGAACGTCTGGACAAGCTGACATCTGAAGTGTTGAAGCACGCGTCATTTGATGCGCTCAGCTTGCCTGGGTTGTCAGAAGAAAGAAAAGCAGTGTTTGTACCCGGACTCGCGATTCTGTGCGGCGTTTTTGACGCGTTAGCTATTCGCGAACTTCGCCTTTCTGATGGTGCGTTACGTGAAGGCGTGCTGTACGAGATGGAAGGCCGTTTTCGCCACCAGGACGTTCGTAGCCGTACCGCCAGCAGCCTGGCGAACCAGTACAACATTGACAGCGAACAGGCCCGGCGCGTACTAGAAACGACGATGCAAATGTACGACCAGTGGCATACGCAGCAGCCAAAGCTGGCCAATCCCCAACTGGAAGCGTTACTGCGTTGGGCAGCAATGCTGCATGAGGTTGGGCTGAACATCAACCACAGCGGTTTGCATCGCCACTCTGCGTATATCTTACAAAACAGCGATCTACCTGGTTTCAATCAGGAACAACAGCTGATGATGGCAACATTAGTTCGTTATCATCGCAAAGCGATTAAGCTCGACGACTTGCCCCGCTTTACGCTGTTTAAGAAGAAACAGTTTCTGCCGTTAATTCAGCTGCTGCGCCTGGGCGTGCTGTTGAATAATCAGCGTCAGGCGACCACCACACCGCCGACTTTGACCCTGATAACCGACGACAGCCACTGGACCTTACGCTTCCCGCATGACTGGTTTAGCCAAAATGCGCTGGTGCTGCTCGATCTGGAAAAAGAGCAGCAATACTGGGAAGCCGTAACAGGCTGGCGACTCAAAATTGAAGAAGAGAGCTCACCCGATATCGCCGCATAAGATCTCAGCAGGTGTCAGTTCATCTGGCACCTGCTTTTCCAGAGTTTCATTCAACGGCAGTGGCTCACCAATCAGATACCCCTGCATGTAATCAATCCCCAGTGAAATCACCGCACTGCGTATTTCTTCGCTTTCGACGTACTCCGCAACCACCAGCATTCTTTTCATCCGCGCCAGATGGCAAATAGAGGCCACGATTTGGTAGTCGAGGCTGTTCGAAACAATATTGCGAATAAAGCTACCGTCAATTTTCAGGATATCGGCATTCACATTTTTCAGCCGCGCATAGCTGGCATACCCAGTACCAAAATCATCAATCGCAATCTGACAGCCCAGTGATTGCAGCTGCAGCAACGTTGCCTGTGCCTGTTCCGCATTGGTCAAGGCATTGCTTTCCGTCACTTCAAAGATAAGTTGCCATGCTTCAACCTTGTACTTATTCAGTAACTGATTGATGTCATTAGGAAGTCGCGCGCGACATACTGAGGTGGGTGATAAGTTGATAGCAAACCGGTGGGCGGGCATTTTTTCCCGATTCTGCGCCATAAATTTCAACGTATTTTCAATCACCCACAGATCGATACGGGATGACAAACCAAACTCATGGGCTACCGGCAAGAAGTTATCAGGGGCAATAGTTTCACCGTCATCCCCCTCAAGCCGCAGGAGGATTTCGTGATAAACGTCGCCACGCACGCCAAAAATCGGCTGCGCCTTCAGGAAAAAGCGATTGTTCTCCAGCGCCTGCTGAATACGGTTCATCATCGCAACTTTATCTTTCAGGTCGCGTTGCAGGTGCATCACACCACGCCGCTGCAAATTCTCTGGAGAATTGGTTGCCAGCGATAATTCGGCAATGGTACTTAACTCTCCCAGCAACAAATAGATATGGTTAACAGGAGAACGGACATAGCAAAAGCTGATCCCAACCTGCGGTTGCAAAGGCATTCCGTCCCAAACAAAACGAAACTGCTTGATATGTCTGTCCAGTGCTTCAATGCGTTCCTGGTGTAGCTCAGTGTTAAAACGCAGGATTAAATCATTACCTGATAATTGATAGACATGCTCATCCTGTTCAAGCAACGGTGTTATCCACTGAGCCAGTTTTTGCTTGTACTGGATACGCAGCATAATGCCGTAATTTTTCACCAGCAGCTCCATGCCCGGAACACCCAAAAAGCAAAGCACTGACCATGGCGCGTTTTTCAAATCCCGGTTCAAAGCGCGCAAATTCGGAATATGCACCATAGGGTCAAAGAAGGCCAGGCGATGGTTGCGCCGGGTAACAAAACGTTGACGCGTTGCCAGGACAGCAATGAAATTCACGATGAAGGAAAAAACCAGATAACTTGATGAGGTAATGGCAAGCTGCGTATCGTAACCCGAATACCATGGCATATAGCGCTGATAATAATGAATTGCGGTAATAAGTACGACCGCCCATATCACCGAAATAAATCTATAACCGTAACGCATTGCCCCCCACAGCATGACGGGAAGTAACAGTGACAAGGTATAATTCGTGCTAAATATTGAGCTTTGTTCATTGAGCGGCATACACAACATTGCCATTAGCACAGTCAATATAATCAACCAGACCGCAAACTCTGTTTTAGTCACTTTGGTATCAAACTGCTGCTTTAACTGAGAAAAATAGCCTCTCAGATGCAAGGGGTTGCGAATTGTTCGAATGATGAAATAACACAGCGGCACACCTACAAGATTCCCCGCGAGTATGGACTGATAGTTGATCAATGTGCCTGTATTGAAGGGCATAACGCCCACCATGCCGGATTTGCTTTCATAAACACCCACAAATGCAGCAAACTGAAAGAGTATCAGAAACAGCGTAGCCGGGCAGAAGACTTGCCAGAACATACGCTGAAACAACAGATGAGAGTCGCCGTGGGAAACGTTGTTTCGTCGGGGAGAAAATACTTTATATCCTCCCCAGCTAAGCACGACTGTAACTATAAAGTGCGAAATTATTGAAAGTGTTTCAAATAACCCAACCTGCGGATATTTGTACCAGATAATGGAAATGATAATACCTGGCAATGCCGCCCAGCCAAAAAAAAGCATCAGGCTAATCATCAGCGCTAACGGCAGGTAGAAAAGAATTACGGTCCCCGTACTAATATGGGCATAGGTGGTGGCAGTGCTCAATATAGGCAACAACAAAGAAGGTAAGATGAGAGGTAATGCCCACCATCTATCTCTAATACCAATATAATTTTTATTGAGTTTCATAGATGCTCAGTAGAATCCCGCACATCCTGTAGGGGGTATTCAGACAGGCATCCCACCTGACCTTAAAACGATAAAGTAAAATACATCACAATGATTCATCGATTTTAGTTGTCAGCAAAGTGTGATGCTTGATACATATCAAAAAACATGCCCCTCATTCATCAATTATTACTCTTTTCATTATTTTTTATCGTTAATACATTATTCATGCAAATAATAATATTAATTTCCATAACATAAGAAGATAAAACAACTGAAGCAATTTTACATAAGGAAGAATTGACCATTCCCTCTCAGTGTGCCTTAATGTGAGTATCGCCCTCAGTTGGGTACACTACAAGGAACCTTTTGTGAGCCAGGTTACCAGCCTACGCAAACGACACCGATTTAACAGTCGCATGATCCGGATCGTACTGCTTATCAGCTTTCTCTTCTTCTTCGGACGCTTCGTCTACTCCGCCATTGGTGCGTGGCATCACCACCAGGACAAAAAAGAATCTCAGCAGACCACTCAGCCGCAACAGACATCTTCTGCACAAACCGACGTACATTGATCGCTCGCGCCTGTGATACCCCCAGCATTAAGATTCCTTACCGGATGGCTAATCGCCTGATATTTAACCATCCGGTAAGGGATTTGAGTGACGAAACTTTACACACATCCCTCCTCTCTCGCTTAATTATCAGATAATCGACCGTATTTTTCGCACAAATGCACAATCTTTTCATCCCACTTCACCGCACCATTCGCGCTGATTTTTACGTTCCGGTTTAACGGACATAAAAAGACAAACAGTGCTCAAATAAACGCTAATTAATATCACCAGCAAATATCACTGACGCAAGTATTTATATTTCGCATGAAAATTAAATAGTTATTTGAATTGTTATCATTTTTAAATACTACAGGGTAATACCATGAGTGGTTTTTTATTATTCCCGAAAATAAGAAGCGGCCTTGAGTGGATCGCCGGGCACAGCGATGCTGTCATTCAATTCGGCTGGAATATCGTTGCCGCCGTGATCTTATTGTTTATCGGTAAATTTATCGCTCGTCTGCTCTCTCGTGGGCTGGAAAAGTTACTGCTTAAACGTAAAGTCGACAGAACGATCATTCAGTTCTTCACCGCGCTGGTACGTTACATTACCCTCGCCTTTTCCGTCGTCGCCGCATTAGGTCGCATCGGTATTGAAACATCCTCCATTATTGCCGTCATCGGTGCCGCCGGACTGGCCATTGGCCTCGCGTTACAAAGCTCACTTTCCAACTTTGCCGCTGGCGTGCTGTTGGTTTCCCTGCGACCTTTTCGCGCCGGAGAAGTAGTGCAGATTGGTGCAGTCACCGGAACAGTAGAAAAGGTGCACATCTTCTCCACCACCCTGCTCACCGCGGACAGCAAAGAAGTGGTGATTCCAAACGGTAAGATCATCGCTGACAACATCATTAACTATTCCCGTCACCCTTTTCGTCGTATCGATCTGGTGATTGGTGTGGGTTATCAGAGTCGGATTGCAGAGGTTAAGCAAGTTATTAATCACATTATCGAGCAGGACAGCCGCATCGATAAGCAACGTGGGGTAACCGTTCGTCTGGGCGAACTGGGCGCTTCAGCGTTGAATTTTTACGTGCGCGTATGGGTGCCCAATATCGAATACTGGAATACCTATTACGATCTGCTGGAAAACATTAAAGAGGCGCTGGACGCCAACCACATCGACCTGCCCTATCCACAGATGGATGTGCGTATTCAGAATGTCGCACCTCAGCAACAGTCTCAGCTGCAACTGGTCGATTAGCGTACTTTCCTGCAGAACATGCGCCTGAAGTATTTGCTGAAATGCGTGCAATAAAAAACCCTCTGTAAACAGAGGGTTTTTTGCATATTACCGGTTCAAAAACCGCTAACGGAAAGGGATATTATTCCCACTCAATCGTAGCTGGCGGCTTACCGCTGATGTCATACACCACGCGGGAAATACCGTTCACTTCGTTGATAATGCGGTTAGAGACGCGGCCTAAGAAGTCATACGGCAGGTGTGCCCAATGCGCGGTCATAAAGTCGATGGTTTCGACCGCACGCAGGGAAACAACCCAGTCGTACTTGCGGCCATCGCCCATCACACCAACGGAACGAACCGGCAGGAACACGGTGAACGCCTGGCTTACCTTGTTGTACAGGTCAGCTTTGTGCAGCTCTTCAATGAAGATAGCATCCGCGCGACGCAGCAGGTCGCAGTACTCTTTCTTCACTTCGCCAAGCACACGCACGCCCAGACCCGGGCCTGGGAACGGGTGACGGTACAGCATGTCGTACGGCAGGCCCAGCTCCAGACCAATCTTACGCACTTCGTCTTTGAACAGCTCACGCAGCGGTTCAACCAGACCCATCTTCATCTCTTTCGGCAAACCGCCCACGTTGTGGTGAGATTTGATAACGTGCGCTTTGCCGGTGGCAGATGCCGCGGATTCGATCACGTCCGGGTAGATGGTGCCCTGCGCCAGCCACTTCACGTCTTCCAGCTTCAGCGCTTCTTCATCGAATACTTCCACGAAGACGCGGCCAATGATTTTACGTTTAGCTTCTGGGTCGTTCTCGCCTTTCAGCGCGTCCAGGAAACGCTGCTCGCCTTCCACGTGAACGATGTTCAGGCCAAAGTGGTCGCCGAACATATCCATCACCTGCTGAGCTTCGTTGAGACGCAGCAGACCGTTGTCGACGAACACGCAGGTCAGGTTTTTGCCGATAGCACGGTGCAGCAGCATCGCGGTCACGGAGGAGTCAACGCCGCCGGACAGACCGAGGATAACTTTATCATTGCCAACCTGCTCACGAATGCGGGCAACGGCGTCATCGATAATTTTTGCCGGCGTCCACAGCGCTTCACACTGGCAGATGTCGCGCACAAAACGCTCCAGCATGCGCATACCCTGACGGGTGTGGGTAACTTCCGGGTGGAACTGCACGCCGTAGAAGCGTTTTTCTTCGTGCGCCATGATAGCGAACGGGCAGTTGTCGGTGCTGGCAACGGTCACGAAACCTTCCGGAATGGCGGTCACTTTGTCGCCGTGGCTCATCCACACGTCCAGCAGCGGTTTGCCGTCTGCGGTCAGGGAGTCTTCAATACCGCGGATCAGCGCGCTGTCGGTCTGAACTTCAACCTGCGCATAGCCGAATTCACGTTCGTTAGAACCTTCAACATGACCACCGAGTTGCATTGCCATGGTCTGCATGCCGTAGCACACGCCGAACACCGGCACGCCCGCGTTGAAAACGTATTCCGGCGCACGCGGGCTGTTTTCTTCGGTGGTACTTTCCGGACCACCGGAAAGAATGATACCGCTTGGGTTGAATTCGCGAATTTGTGCTTCCGTAACATCCCATGCCCACAGTTCACAGTAGACGCCCAGTTCACGTACGCGACGTGCAACCAGCTGAGTGTACTGCGAGCCGAAATCGAGGATGAGAATGCGATGTTTATGAATATTGTCTGTCATTGACGCTAATTCCGAGGCAAGTGAAACAAATTCGCCCGGCATATAGCCGGGCGCGGAAACTTATCAGGAGCCCATGCGGTAGTTAGGGGACTCTTTGGTGATGGTCACATCGTGAACGTGACTTTCCTGAATACCCGCACCGCTGATGCGTACAAACTCTGCTTTCGTTCGCAGCGCGTCGATAGTACCACAGCCGGTCAGACCCATACAGGAGCGCAGGCCGCCCATCTGCTGGTGAATGATCTCTTTCAGGCGACCTTTATAGGCAACGCGACCTTCGATACCTTCCGGGACCAGTTTGTCAGCAGCGTTATCGCTCTGGAAGTAACGGTCAGAAGACCCTTTGGACATCGCGCCCAGAGAACCCATACCGCGGTAAGATTTGTAAGAACGGCCCTGGTACAGTTCGATTTCGCCCGGGGATTCTTCAGTACCCGCCAGCATGGAGCCAACCATCACTGCGGCAGCACCAGCAGCAATCGCTTTAGCGATGTCGCCGGAGAAACGAATACCGCCGTCGGCGATAACCGGAATACCGGTGCCTTCCAGCGCTTCAACGGCATCAGAAACGGCAGTGATCTGCGGAACACCGACGCCGGTCACGATACGGGTAGTACAGATGGAGCCTGGGCCGATACCCACTTTAACTGCGCTGCAGCCAGCTTCAGCAAGCGCGCGAGCACCTGCGCCTGTAGCAACGTTACCGCCGATGATCTGCAGGTCAGGATATTTAGCGCGAGTTTCACGGATACGCTGCAGAACGCCTTCAGAGTGGCCGTGAGAGGAGTCAATCAGCAGAACGTCTACGCCAGCGGCAACCAGCGCGTCTACACGCTCTTCGTTACCTGCGCCAGCACCTACCGCTGCACCAACGCGCAGACGACCATGCTCGTCTTTACAGGCGTTAGGTTTACGTTCTGCTTTCTGGAAATCTTTTACGGTGATCATGCCGAGCAGGTGGAAGCTGTCATCAACAACCAACGCTTTCTCAACGCGTTTTTCGTGCATTTTGGCAAAAACGACATCGCGCGCTTCGCCTTCACGAACGGTCACCAGACGCTCTTTTGGCGTCATATATACGCTAACCGGCTGGTTCAGGTCTGTCACAAAACGCACGTCACGGCCGGTGATGATGCCGACCAGTTCGTTATCTTCAGTCACTACCGGGTAGCCAGCAAAGCCGTTACGCTCGGTCAGTTCTTTCACTTCGCGCAGAGTAGTGGTTGGCAGTACGGTCTGTGGGTCAGTTACCACGCCAGATTCGTGTTTCTTCACGCGGCGAACTTCTTCAGCCTGGCGCTCGATGGACATGTTTTTGTGGATAAAACCGATGCCGCCTTCCTGGGCCAGGGCAATTGCCAGGCGCGCTTCCGTCACGGTGTCCATTGCTGCGGAGAGCATAGGAATGTTCAGGCGAATGGTTTTCGTCAACTGGGTGCTGAGGTCAGCAGTATTCGGCAGAACGGTAGAATGAGCGGGAACGAGGAGGACGTCGTCAAACGTCAGGGCTTCTTTTGCGATACGTAGCATGGGCAATATCTCACCTGGGAGGTTATTAAATATTGCCGCGGCATTATACAGAGCGTAACCGATTGCATCCACACTTTTTTGCAAAAAAACCTTGCGCTCCTCTGTGAGCATGTTACTTTCGACTGAATAACTTGCTGATTTAGAATTTGATCCCGCTCACATGTTATCCTCTCAGACCACCTCAATTTTTACCGTAAGCCGCCTAAATCAGACGGTTCGTTTGCTGCTTGAGCAGGAAATGGGACAAGTTTGGATCAGCGGTGAAATCTCGAATTTCACTCAGCCGTCCTCCGGTCACTGGTATTTCACGCTCAAAGATGACACCGCCCAGGTACGCTGCGCGATGTTTCGCAACAGCAATCGACGGGTAACGTTCCGCCCACAGCACGGTCAGCAGGTCCTGGTACGCGCCAACATTACGTTGTACGAACCGCGTGGCGACTACCAGATAATTGTTGAGAGCATGCAGCCAGCTGGTGAAGGCTTGTTGCAGCAAAAATATGAGCAACTCAAAGCCAAACTGCAGGCTGAAGGGCTATTCGATCAGCAGTTCAAAAAATCACTACCCTCTCCGGCTCACTGCGTTGGAGTCATTACCTCGAAAACCGGGGCTGCGCTGCACGATATTCTCCACGTGCTGAAGCGTCGTGACCCATCCCTGCCCGTTATTATCTACCCGACCGCGGTCCAGGGCGACGATGCGCCAGGACAGATCGTTCGCGCCATTGAGCTGGCGAACGCGCGGGGCGAGTGCGATGTGCTTATCGTCGGGCGCGGCGGCGGTTCTCTGGAAGATTTGTGGAGTTTTAACGACGAACGCGTAGCACGGGCAATCTTTGCCAGCCACATTCCTGTGGTTAGCGCCGTCGGGCACGAAACAGATGTCACTATTGCCGATTTTATTGCAGATTTACGGGCGCCTACGCCATCAGCAGCGGCGGAAATTGTCAGCCGCAATCAACTGGAACTGCTGCGTCAAATTCAGCATGGCCAGCAGCGTCTGGAGATGGCGATGGACTACTACATCGCCAACCGTACTCGTCGCTTTACCCAGCTTCATCACCGTTTGCAACAGCAACATCCGCAACTGCGTCTGGCCCGTCAGCAGACCGTGCTGGAGCGGCTGCGTCAGCGGATGAATTTCGCTCTTGAGAATAAGATTAAGCAGGCCAATCAGCGCCAACAGCGCGTAAGTCAACGCCTGAGCCAGCAAAACCCACAGCCGCGAATTTATCGGGCGCAAACCCGTATTCAGCAACTGGAGTACCGTCTGGCAGAGAATATCCGCGCGCGTTTAAGTGCACAGCGAGAACGCTTCGGTAATGTGGTGACGCATCTTGAAGCGGTGAGTCCTCTCTCGACGCTCGCTCGCGGCTATAGCGTCACTACCGCGACCGACGGCAAAGTGCTGAAGCAGACCAAACAGGTAAAAACCGGTGATGTGCTCACTACCCGCCTGTCAGACGGCTGGGTAGAGAGCGAAGTGAAAGGCGTAACGACGGCAAAGAAAACGCGTAAGAAAAAGCCAGATTAAACCGGCACAAACTCCACACGTTTCTTCGAAATCAGACCATGACCATTCTGACAGAAGTAATCCACCGCACCGCAGGCTTTTAACACCTGGAGTGGCTGATGGCACTCCGGGCAGCGCGCTTCTAACGGAATATCTTTTTTACAGTTTTCACAGTGTGCCACACCGTTTTGTGGTTCCAGTTCTGCATGACAATCCGGGCAGGTCATCGACATGGTGACTCCTTTAAATGGCGTTCAATTCTGCGCTAATTTTACCATGATACGCTTAGTGTGAACCACGCAACTGTTGCTGTAGGATCAGTAATCGTTCTACCTCATCCAGCCTGCGCTGCGTCGTGCGGCTCACCTCCTGCGGGCTGCGTTCAAACAGACTTTGCGTCCCCAGAATATGTTCCGCCAGACAATGGGCATAAATCGTACCAGGCAGACACCAGCGTTGCACAACATCACCGTCAATCAATTCGAGCACATCGTCGGCACCCCGTCGGTCGTAGCTGATGATACGCCCATCACGCAGATAAAGGCGCAGACCTTTTTGTCCGCCAGCAGGCCCCGCGTATTTATTCAGCCAGATATCCAACGGTACACCGCTAATCAGTCCTTGCAGATGCGCCTCTCCTTCAGCCGTGGTCAGGTCACCCTGGATGATGTTACGTCCCAGACGGTCTTTAGCGCTCTTCACCTGCAGGGTCATGCTGTCATTACCGCCCAGGTAACGCACTGTTTCACGCAGCATGGCCAGTACGTGTGTGCCAATGTCCAGAATCACACCGTCCGGGTGGCGAAGCTCACGCGTATCTGGCTCACCAGTGGCAAAGTTGAGCGCGATCGGCTCTCCTGTAGCGTTATATCCGCTCGGCTCCTGCAAAAAACCGTCGATTTTAACAACGTCTGAAAAGTGAGAGACAAGTGCCTGTTGTGGGTTATCGCCCTGCCACTGCGCACCGAGTTTTCCCAATGCCAGCTGCATTGCGCCATTGCGCGCCATCCAGTGGTCGAGCGCCAGCACACGGTCGGCAGCGTCGGGTTGCTCCAGCAGCGTTTTCAGTTTTTTAATTTGGGAAAGCGTGGCAACAATCGGTTTTTCAACCACGATTCGTGCGATGGGAGCGGCCAGCGCCTGTTCAAGCACATCGAGATGATGCAGGGATGCGGTGGTGATAAACAGGGTATCAAGCGGTGTTGCAAGAAGTTCAGCGAGCGATGCACAGCGTGTCACACCAGCGGGCTGTTTTGCGGGTTGCAGGTCAAATCCCACACAGCACAGGGAATCACCGTAAAGTTTACGCAATGCGGGCAAGTATGCCGTTTCAACGACTGCGCCAAGCCCAACAAACCCTAACAGCATGTTCTCACCTCGTAAATGAATTGGCCGGGACATCACGTCTGCCCCGGCACAATCGAGGTGTTATCAGGCGCTAGTAGCCGGTTTAGTTTGCGTATTCTCCAGCATGCGACGGATCGGCACAATGAGGACGATCAGTACCGCGGCGCAGATAAGCAACGCAATCGAGCAGCGAGCGAAGAGATCCGGCAGCATATCCAGTTGGTCGGCCTTAACATGACCACCAATCAGACCTGCGGCCAGGTTACCCAGCGCACTGGCGCAGAACCACAGGCCCATCATCTGCCCGCGCATTCTTTCCGGAGCCAGCAGCGTCATGGTCGCCAGACCGATCGGGCTCAGGCACAACTCACCAAGCGTCAGCATCAGGATACTGCCCACCAGCCAGAATGGGGAGACGCCTGCGCCACCGTTACTGAGAACGTTTTGCGCTGCCAGCATCATCAGACCAAAGCCTGCAGCGGCACAGAGAATACCGATAACGAACTTGGTGATGCTGCTCGGGCGAATATTCATGCTCGCCAGTTTCGGCCACGCCCAGCTGAATACCGGTGCCAGCAGAATGATAAACAGTGCGTTTATCGACTGGAACCAGACCGCCGGGATTTCAAAATCGCCGATCATACGGTTAGTGTAGTCATTAGCGAACAGGTTGAATGAGGTTGGCTTCTGCTCAAATGCAGACCAGAAGAACGCGGCGGAAACCAGCAGGATAAAGCAGACCAGCAGTCTGGCGCGCTCTTTACGGTTCAAACCGGCAAAGATGAACAGGTAGATAAAGTACAAGGCAACGGAGGCTGCAATCACGTATACCAGTATGCTGGCAACCGCGACCGGATTTATCACAATCACGCCCTGCGCAATCAGCGTAACGATAACAGCTACGCCGACGGCCAGCGCCAGCAGCCACGCGCCCACGCCATTACGTTTCACTACCGGGCTGTTCCAGGTTGAGTCCAGACCCACTTCGCTGTCATAACGTTTCATCGATGGAACGGCAAACACGCGGAAGATGATCAATGCCACCAGCATCCCGATACCACCGATGCCAAAGCCCCAGTGCCAACCGTGGGATTTAATCAGCCAGCCGGAGATCAGCGGCGCGATAAACGATCCCATATTGATGCCCATATAGAACAGCGAGAAGCCGCCGTCGCGACGCGCATCGCCTTTTTTATACAGCGTGCCAACCATCACTGAGATACAGGTTTTAAACAGACCAGAACCGAGCACGATAAACATCAGGCCGATAAAGAACAGGTTGTTCCCCATAATGGCCGAGAGCGCGATCGACAAGTGACCGAGCGCAATCAAAATGGAACCGTACCACACCGCTTTCTGTTGGCCGAGCCAGTTATCCGCCAGCCAGCCACCAGGCAACGCGGCGAGATACATCGTACCGGCAAAGATACCCACAATCGCCGAGGCATTTTCACGCGCCAGCCCCATGCCGCCGTCATAAACGGTAGCAGCCATAAACAGGATCAGTAACGGGCGAATGCCGTAAAACGAGAAGCGCTCCCACATCTCTGTGAAGAACAGCGAGCCGAGCGGGTAAGGATGACCGAAGAAAGTTCGGCTTTCTTTTTGATTAACAGAGGATTGCATAATTCTCCCGAAAGTTATGTCGTCGTGCGTGTAAACACCGCGATGTACGCCAGCCAGTTACGTATCTGACCGATTTTTTACATGCGGCGAAAAGTTATTTAACCATTTGATAACCTAAGGCTAGTTTTGTCTAGTACCAGCCCCCGGACTTTAAGATGAAAACTCGACAAATGTCTACTTTCTTAGATTTAAACTTGGCAAAAAACGAATAGTGATTGACTTTACACAGGGGGAGATCAGCAATGGGCAGACGAAAAAAAACCCGCGACAAGCGCGGGTTTTTATCTGCATCAGCAACAGTTACTTGCTTTTTTTGATGTGCTTAATCAGACGCTTACGCTTACGCATCTGAGTCGGCGTTAATGTATTACGTTTGTTCGCAAACGGGTTTTCCCCTTCTTTGAACTGAATACGGATCGGCGTCCCCATTACGTCCAAAGACTTGCGGAAATAGTTCATCAGATAGCGCTTGTAGGAATCCGGCAGGTCTTTGACCTGGTTGCCGTGAATCACCACGATTGGCGGGTTATAACCACCGGCATGGGCATATTTCAGCTTCACACGACGACCACGCACCAGCGGCGGCTGATGATCTTCTACTGCCATGGTCATGATGCGCGTCAGCATCGCGGTGCTCACGCGACGTGTAGAGCTATCGTATGCTTCACGGACCGATTCAAACAGGTTACCCACGCCGCTACCGTGCAGAGCTGAGATAAAGTGTACGCGCGCAAAATCAATAAAGCCCAGACGGAAGTCCAGCGTCTCTTTGACCTGCTCTTTTACTTCCTGCGTCAGACCATCCCACTTGTTCACAACGATAACAAGTGAGCGCCCACTATTGAGAATAAAGCCCAGCAGCGACAGGTCCTGATCGGAAATCCCTTCACGCGCGTCAATCACCAGCATCACCACGTTGGCATCTTCAATTGCCTGCAGCGTTTTGATTACTGAGAATTTTTCTACCGCTTCGGTAATTTTGCCGCGCTTACGCACACCCGCGGTATCGATGAGCACATATTCGCGTTCATCGCGCTGCATCGGAATATAAATACTGTCACGCGTGGTTCCCGGCATGTCGTAAACCACCACGCGGTCTTCGCCGAGAATACGGTTAGTAAGCGTGGACTTACCTACGTTCGGACGGCCGACGATTGCCAGTTTAATCGGCAAATCCTGCGGGTTGAAATCGTCTTCAGGCTCTTCTTCGCCGTTTTCTTTGGCTTCAAGCTGCGCCCAGTATTCTGCGTCTTCATCCACTTCTTCCTGAGGAGCAACGTCATCCATCCACGGCAGCAGAACATGCTCCAGCAGGCTGAGAACACCACGACCATGGGACGCCGCAATCGGATAAATTTCACCCAGACCCAATGAGTAGAAATCAACAACCGCCTGGTCAGGATCGAGTCCGTCAGTTTTGTTGGCGACCAGGAACGTCGGTTTCTGGCGCGAACGCAGGTGTTTAGCAATAGCTTCATCCGCTGGCATCAGGCCAGCACGCGCATCCACCATGAACAGCACAACGTCTGCTTCTTCGATAGCCAACAGCGACTGTTCCGCCATACGGGTTTCAACACCGTCTTCGGTGCCATCAATACCGCCGGTATCAATGCAGATAAACTCACGGCCTTCAATTTCCGCACGACCGTACTTACGGTCACGAGTCAGACCCGGGAAATCCGCAACCAGCGCATCTCGGGTGCGAGTTAGACGGTTAAATAACGTGGATTTGCCAACGTTAGGGCGCCCGACAAGCGCGACCACAGGTACCATGTTTAAAGCCTCATTTAAAAAATCATCAGACAACGGGCACATTTTTTGCCCCGTTGTTAAAAACAGTAAAACGGCCCCTGCACCAGGAGCCGTTTTTCAAAGCGAGCGGCCGGGACGATTAACGCGTAATAGAGTACAGCGTACCGTCTTTCGCCTGGATCAGCAGTTTACCATCAGCAGAGACCGGCTCGGTCAGGAAACCTGAGCTGTCGACTTTCTGCTGGGCAACAAAACGACCATCGTCAACGTTAATCCAGTGCAGGTAGCCTTCGCTATCACCGACGACCAGATTGCCATTATACAATACCGGGGACGTCAGCAGACGGTGTAGCAGATCGCTTTGCGTCCACAGCGTCACACCGCCGTCGGTGGTCAGTGCCAGTACGCGGTCGTTCTGGTCAACCAGGTAGATACGGTTGCCGTCGACGATAAAATCATTCACCGAGCCCAGTTCGCGTTTCCACATAATCTGACCGCTGCGCAGATCCAGCGCCGTCAGGTTACCATTATAAGCCAGCGCATAAACAACGCCATTGACGATAACCGGCGTGGTATCAACGTCGCTCAGACGATCGATTTCCGTTGGACCTGTCGCCTGAGAAATACGTTGCTGCCAAATCATCTGGCCTTGCTGCATCAGCACGGCGCTCACGCGACCGTTATCACCGCCGACAATAGCTGCGCCAAAGGCGGTCGCTGGGGCAGATTCGCCGCGCAGTGACAGAGAAGGCATGTCGAGGTTAACGGTCCATTTGATAGCACCATCAGCTTCGTTCAAGGCCTGCAACTGACCGTTGCTGGTGTGGATCAAAACTACGCCATCGCTCACAACAGGACGAGACAGCGCTTCACCGGCGACTTTCGTCTGCCATGCGGTGGTACCGTCGCTGGTATTCAACGCATAAACCTGTGCTTTTTCGCTGCCAATGTAAACATGTCCGCCGGACACGGTTACACCGCCAGAAAGCTGTGCAGATGCACGGGAGAACCAGCCGTCTTTCTCACCCAGATTCACAGACCAGACTTCTTTACCGTCGCCTGCGTTCAATGCTTTCACTACACCAGCGCGATCGGCTGCATAGACAACGTTATCCGCCAGCGCAGGATGAAGATTGGAATAGAAATCACCAATACCGTTGCCTACGGAGGTGCTCCAGTCCGTAGACGGAGTAAACTGGTTCTCAACCACCGGTAATGGGGACATCTTAACGACATCTTCTTCGCCACTAAACAGTGAACAGCCGCTCAATAGGGTAACGGAAAGCAGCCCTGGCAGAAGTAATTTACGCAATTGCATCGGGTCCCTCTCAGATGGACAAATTATTGATTTTCATCTGCATCATTTCGCTCAGAGCAGGAGAGGCATCGCTTTTCACGCCCGCTTCCCATGCGCTACGCGCACCTTGTTTGTCGCCTTTGCTCAGCAACGCTTCACCGCGCAGATCGGCAACAATGGCCGTCCAGCCTTCACCTTTAATGGTGTCGAGCGTTTTCAGCGCGGTATCGGCTTGTTTAAGCTGAACCTGAACACGAGCCAGACGCAGGTTGATCACCGCTTTGAGGTTTTCATCGCTGGTTGCAGCTAAGCCCTGTTGCAGTTGGCTTGCGGCTTTCTCAAGTTCATTTTGGTCAACAAACTGCTGCGCAAGTTCCAGTGAAGCTAGCGCGCCGTAGGTATTTTTATTCTCTGCAGCAAATTTCTCAGCGGCAGGAATGCTGTCCGGTTTACCCGCGCTAACCGCAGTCACCGTATTTTGATATGCCAGAGAAGCAGAGCGTGCGGACTCCGTCTGATGGCTGGTCCAGTAACGCCAACCAACCAGCGCGCCAACCCCTAAAATGATCCCAACAGCCAGCGCCTTGCCGTTTTCAGCAAAGAAGCGTTTTACCGCATCAACCTGGTCGTGTTCGTTCTCGTAAATTTCCACGCTGTCCTTCTCCTTAGCCCAGTAAAGTGCGCAAATGCGCGGCAACGCTATCCTGCGCTACTGCCGTTTGCTCACCAGAGCGCAAATCCTTCACTACAACAGTACCGTCAGCCACTTCGGACTCGCCCAGTACCAGTGCAACGCGGGCGCCCCACTTATCGGCACGGGCAAACTGTTTCTTAAAGTTGCCGCCACCGTGGTTTGTCATCAGTTTCACACCAGGAACTTCATCGCGCAGACGTTCTGCAAGCGTCATTGCCGCCGACTGCGTGTCCGCCCCTGAAGCAACCAGGTATATATCGACAACAGGATCTGCGTTAAATTCCGGATTAACTGCCTGAACTAACAAAACAAGTCGTTCCAGCCCCATAGCAAAGCCCACGGCTGGCGTTGCACGACCGCCAAGTTGCTCTACCAGACCGTCGTAACGACCACCGGCACACACGGTGCCCTGAGAGCCCAGGCTGCTGGTAACCCACTCAAATACGGTGCGGTTGTAGTAATCAAGACCACGAACCAGACGCTGATTGACGGTGTAGGCAATGCCTGCGGATTCCAGCAGTTTGCACAAGCCCGCGAAGTGCTCGCGAGAGTCGTCATCAAGATAGTCGCCCAGTGCAGGCGCGTCGTTGAGCAGCGCCTGTACTTCCGGGTTTTTAGAGTCGAGAACGCGCAGCGGATTGGTGTACATACGACGCTTGCAGTCTTCGTCCAGTTTCTCTTTGTGCAGTTCCAGGTAGGCGACCAGCGCATCACGGTAGTTAGCGCGGGCTTCAAGCGAACCGATTGAGTTCAGCTCAAGGCTAACATGCTGAGAAATACCCAGCGCGCGCCACCAGCGAGCGGTCAGCATAATCAGCTCCGCATCGATGTCCGGGCCTTGCAGGCCAAATACTTCGACACCCAGCTGATGGAATTGACGATAGCGTCCTTTCTGCGGACGTTCGTGGCGGAACATCGGCCCGATATACCACAGACGCTGTTCCTGATTGTACAGGAGACCATGTTCGATGCCGGCGCGTACGCAGCCCGCAGTCCCTTCAGGACGCAACGTCAGGCTGTCGCCATTACGGTCCTCAAAGGTATACATCTCTTTTTCAACCACGTCGGTGACTTCACCGATCGCGCGTTTGAATAACGGGGTCTGCTCTACAATCGGCAAGCGGATTTCACTGTAACCGTAGCTACCGAGCACGTTTTTGAGAGTGCCTTCAATGCGCTGCCAGATGGCGGTTTCGCCAGGCAGATAATCGTTCATGCCGCGAATGGCTTGAATGTTTTTTGCCACGTTTATTCTCTTTATGAATATAAAAATGAACCCTCAGCGCTAACCCGAACAATGCGGGCGCCATGCGGGTTCAATCATACACGGGAAGCACGCCGCTTCCCATCACGTTGTTATTTTTCAAGCTGCTGCACGTCGATACGACGCGCTTCGTCCAGAATACTCGCTTTAGCGCGGATGCGGGCTTCAAGCTGCGTAATCATGTCGTCGTTATCGAGTCTGTCCTTACGCACGCCGTCTTCATACAGGCCGCTTTTCTTGTTACCGCCCGTCACGCCCAGCGTAGAAACCAGCGCTTCACCAGGACCGTTTACCACGCAGCCGATGATCGAAACGTCCATTGGCGTAATGATATCTTCCAGGCGTTGCTCCAGCGCGTTAACCGTACCAATAACGTCAAACTCCTGACGCGAACAGGTTGGGCAAGCGATGAAGTTGATCCCGCGCGCGCGAATACGCAGCGATTTCAGGATATCGAAACCCACTTTGATCTCTTCCACCGGATCGGCTGCCAGAGAAACACGCAGCGTATCGCCGATCCCTTCAGATAACAGCAGGCCAAGGCCGATCGCGGACTTCACCGAACCACTACGCAGGCCACCGGCTTCGGTGATCCCCAGATGCAGCGGTTGATCGATCTGTTTCGCCAGCAGGCGATAGGATTCTACGGCGAGGAAAACGTCAGATGCTTTAACGCTGACTTTGAATTGATCGAAGTTCAGACGATCGAGGTGATCCACATGGCGCATAGCGGATTCCAGCAGCGCCTGCGGCGTCGGTTCGCCGTATTTTTCCTGCAGATCTTTTTCCAACGATCCGGCGTTGACGCCGATACGGATTGGAATATTTTTATCACGAGCGCAATCCACCACCATGCGAATACGCTCTTCACTACCGATATTACCAGGGTTAATACGCAGGCAATCAACACCGTATTCCGCCACCTTCAGCGCGATACGATAGTCGAAGTGAATATCGGCAACCAGCGGGACGTTAACCTGCTGTTTGATAAGCTTGAACGCTTCTGCGGCATCCATTGTCGGTACGGAGACACGAACAATGTCTGCGCCTACGCGTTCCAGCGCTTTAATCTGATTAACCGTCGCTTCCACATCCGTGGTACGCGTGTTAGTCATAGACTGTACGGCGATGGGCGCACCATCGCCAATCGGCACGTTCCCAACGTAAATGCGTGTCGATTTTCTACGTTGAATTGGAGCCTGGTTATGCATTAAAAAATCTCCCGCATTGCCGTCTGTTACTGAGCCGGTGATTGTTCGGCATTAACGGTCAGACGCGCAACCTGGTTAGTTCTGATAAAACGACTCAGATCGACAGGTTTACCCTGGAACTGAATCTGCACTGCCGCCGGGGCGCCAATTTTCAGTTTGTACGGCGCTTGACCGGTCAGGTTTAGATTGCCGTCTTTACGCTGCATCCCACTGAACAGTTTTTTACCGGTCGCATCGGTTACTTCCAGCCAGCAATCGGCGGTAAAGTTCATCACCAGCGCGTTAGGATCGGCTACAGGTGTAGTCACACCTGCCTGATCGGTCGGCAGAGGAGCCGCTGTAGCTGGCGCTGTTGGCGCTGCGGTTGCGGTATCGACGTTAGCCTGAGATGGGGCAACAACGGCGTTCTGTTGCGCATCAGCGGCGGGTGCCGGGGTCGCAGCAACGTCTGGCGTTGGCGCTGCGTCCGCTACCGCACCATCGTCAGGAGCCGGAGGGGTATCCTGCCCTGCTGCTGCGCTGGTATCTAACGGTACGTTCTGCGCACCCTCTTTACCGGCATTCAGCTCAGCAGAGGATTGATCGGCCATGGTGGTGATCTCTTCCTGCTGCGCTTTATGGTTCTGCCACCACCAGGCGCCTGTCAGTCCGACAACGACAAACAGTACCAGCCAGGTAAAGGTCATTAACCAGCCGTCACGTTTCTTACGACGCTTACCGAGCGAGAAGCTCTGCATCGGTGCGACCTTAGCTGGTCGAATCGGAGCCTGTTTTTCCAGCCCTGGCAACAGTTCTTCTTCAGGAATATGCACCAGACGCGCATAAGAACGGATATACCCGCGCAGGAATGTTGAAGCAAGATCGGCTGGCGCCTTATCCTCTTCAATATCGCGTACCGTGGAGACCTTCAGGCAAAGTCGCTCCGCGACTGCCTGCTGGCTGAATCCGAGTTGTTCACGGGCATTGCGCAGACGAACGCCGGTGGATAGTGTTTCATTTTTGTCGTGCGTGGCTTCAGTATTCATTCGCTACAGCTGCGTAAATTTGGGTTCTGATGCCGGCGAGCCACAATGCTCACCCACACCGCGAAACATCTGGTCAGTTAACCATCGTCAGACAGTATAAAACGGTCAGACTATCAATGACAAAACGGCGTAAACCTGAGGGCTAAACACTTGTTACGCCGTTACATACTGCCTTAAAGTCGACAAAAACGCACCGTTATTATTGACCTGACGACGACAACAAAAAACCTCATATGGCTTACGTTGCACTACGGTACAGGAATTATACCGTAGTGCGCCAACATCAAACGGTCTTAATCTCGATAGCGTCGCCCTGCATACGCTTACGCAGAGTACGCTTGGTACGGTCGATAACGTCGCCCGCCAGCTGACCGCAGGCTGCATCGATGTCATCACCACGTGTTTTACGCACGATGGTAGTGAAACCATAGCTCATCAACACTTTGGAGAAACGATCGATACGGCTGTTAGAACTACGGCCATACGGCGCGCCCGGGAACGGGTTCCACGGGATCAGGTTGATCTTACACGGAGTATCTTTCAGCAGTTCTGCCAGCTGATGCGCGTGTTCAGTGCCATCATTGATGTGATCTAACATCACATACTCAATGGTTACACGACCTTGGTTAGCGTTGGACTTCTCCAGATAACGACGAACCGCGCCAAGGAATGTTTCGATATTGTACTTTTTGTTGATAGGTACAATTTCGTCACGAATTTCATCGTTCGGCGCATGCAGAGAAATCGCCAGCGCGACGTCAATCATATCACCCAGCTTATCCAGCGCAGGGACAACACCTGAGGTGGAGAGCGTGACGCGACGCTTGGACAGCCCAAAACCGAAGTCATCGAGCATGATTTCCATCGCCGGAACCACGTTGGTCAGGTTGAGCAGCGGCTCGCCCATCCCCATCATCACCACGTTGGTAATAGGACGCACGCCCGTAGCCTTCACCGCACCGACGATCTTCGCCGCGCGCCAGACCTGACCAATGATCTCCGATACCCGCAGGTTACGGTTAAAGCCCTGTTGCGCCGTAGAGCAGAATTTACACTCTAATGCGCACCCGACCTGTGAAGAAACACACAGGGTCGCACGATCGTCTTCCGGGATATACACCGTTTCAACGCGCTGATCGCCAACCGCGATAGCCCATTTGATCGTACCGTCAGAAGAACGCTGCTCTTCCACCACTTCCGGGGCGCGAATTTCAGCCACTTCTTTCAGCTTGTTACGCAGCACCTTGTTGATGTCAGTCATGTCATCAAAGTTGTCGCTGCAATAGTGGTACATCCACTTCATGACCTGATCGGCACGAAACGGTTTTTCGCCCATCTCTTTGAAGAATTCGCGCATTTGCTGACGGTTCAGATCCAGCAGGTTAATTTTTCCATTTTTATTTGGAACCGCAGGAATGACGACTTCAGAGGTGTTAACTAATTCAGACATAATTTTTTCCGGCCTCGTTGTTACACGTTGTGGCCCGTGGAGGGTTAAAAAGAAACGCCCCGGCAAGCGATCTGCTCTTCCGGGGCGTTGCATTGTACAAAGTCTGGCGCAGGGATGCCACGTTTGCACGAAGCATTAGCGAAAATAATATGTAAAGGAAGATCGTAGGCCTGATAAGACGCATCAGCATCGCCATCAGGCAAAGCAGAGCCGGATGCGCAAATGCTTATCCTGCCTACCCCACGAGCTTATTAGCGAGTGCGCGGGCAAACCTCACCTTCACCAAAGAAATAGGCGATTTCGCGCGCCGCTGACTCAACGGAGTCGGAACCGTGAGTACCGTTCTCGGTGAAGCTGTCAGCATAGTCTGCACGCAGAGTACCGGCCAGCGCATTCGCCGGGTTGGTTGCGCCCAGCAGATCGCGATGACGCTGTACGGCATTTTCGCTTTCCAGAACAGAAACAACGATCGGACCGGAGGTCATGAATTCAACCAGACCGTCAAAGAACGGTTTGCCATCGTGCTCAGCATAGAAGCCACGTGCCTGCTCAACGGTCAGGTGCAGCATTTTAGTGCCGACAATTTTGAACCCTGCTGCTTCAAAGCGCGCAAAGATGCTCCCAATAACGTTTTTTGCCACCGCGTTTGGTTTGATGATGGAAAAAGTACGTTCAATAGCCATGATAACCTCTGTAATGTGTTCTGTTGTTGTCTATATAGATGTACGACCTGGCGCGGATTATAAAGAGCATCCCGGCAATTGACTATTGATGAAGGTAACATTTCTTTAAAATAAGATGAATTTTAGCAACAAACAGTCACCAACTGGTCTACTGCATCGAAAATCTCACCGTCGCTACCTGACCAGCGTCATCCATCACCAGCAGTTGATAATCCCCTTTAGTCGCCAGCCGTAGCGTAAGACGACGCCCTCGTTCTTCCAGCCTTTCACCGTTAAGAAACCACCAGCGTTCACCGCTCCCACCACTGGTTTGCACCGGCAATGAGGCTTGAGCAGAACCGGGTAAACGCTTCACAATCGCGCCATCACGAATGCCTGTCAACTGCAATGGCTGCGAAGCGTCTTGTCCCAGCGGCGGACACGTGGCAGAAACTGGCGGTAATCTCGCCCCACGGCGTTCTGATTCAGGTAGCCATGGCTCCAGCGGCAATGGCCAGACGATTAACGTTTGTTCGTGCGCCTGCGGGCAATCCGCCGCCACACGTTTGCCTTCATCATCCAGCCAGACAGGAAAACGAATGCCATTAACCCCTTCCTGCTCGGGCAATAATAACGTTGGCGGCTGACTGCCATCCAGTAACCAGGTTGCCAGACGGCGACGGCAGTTGCTGTCTCCTGGGGCAAGGGATTGCCCGCCCGGCCAGCACACCACGCCGCGACTCACGGAATCAGGACGTGGATCTTCCGGCTGATTGGTCCCGCGAGAGAGCAAAAGATTGTTGACCTGATTGAGCAGCGGCACGGCGCTGGCAAATCCAAACTGGCCCACCACCGGCGTTCCGTCTGGTCTGCCAGTCCAGATACCGATCACATAACGGGCGTTAACGCCAATCGCCCAGGCATCGCGATAGCCATAGCTGGTACCCGTTTTCCACGCCAGCGGAACCACTCTGCTCAGTGCGTTATCCGGCAGCGGTTGCGCTTCGTCGGCCATAATACGGCGAATAATCCACGCCGCGCCCGCCGACATCAACGGACGTTCAAGCAGTGGGTCACCCGGCTGCAGACGCAGTTTTCCCGCTTTTCCCTTACGGGCAAAGGCGCTGTACGCTGCGGCCATATCTTCCAGCCTTGCCCCCGCGCCACCTAAAATCAGCGACAGATTCGGCGCAGCCCCTGCGGGCAGATACAGCGGTAAGCCGACGTTACGTAACGATGCGGCAAAGCGCTTCGGACCATAGGCTTCGAGCACCTGCACGGCGGGTAAATTCAACGACCTTACCAGCGCTTCGCTCATACTCACCGGGCCATGAAAACCGCTGTCAAAATTCCCCGGTCGATAATCTCCGGTTCGCCGCGGGACATCCTGCAACAACGAAGCGGGATGAATGAGTCCGTCATCCAGCGCCAGTCCATAGATAAACGGCTTCAATACCGAGCCAGGCGAACGGATCGCATTCACCATATCCACATGACCAAAGCGGGAGTCGTCATTCATATCTACCGACCCCACCCAACCACGCACGCTCATATCGGTGTGATCGACCACAATCATTGCCAGCGAACTGCGTGCAGGTAAGCGCCCCTTCCAGTTTTGCGCCAGCTCTTCCAGTTGACGCTGCAATCCGGCATCAAGGGTAGTCACGATTTTATCGCTCCGGCTTTTTCCCAGCATCATGCGCGAGAATAACGGTGCTAACTGCGGCATTTGCCGGGGCGACAGCCAGACTGGCTCTTCACGTGACTCCTGTACCTGTCTGGCAGGCCAAATACCCTGGCTCGCCATACGTTCGAGCACTTTATTACGCGCCGCTTCAGCACGGTCCGGCCAGCGATCCGGACGCAGGCGACTCGGTGCCTGTGGCAAAACAGCCAGCAGCGCGGCATCGGAGTAACTCAATTGCGCGGGTGATTTACCAAGATAGGCCCAGCTTGCCGCCCCGACGCCCTGCAGCGTACCGCCAAACGGCGCACGGTTGAGATACAGTGTCAGGATGCCGCGTTTGGAGAGATGCCATTCCAGCTGCAATGCGCGCCAGAGCTGGCGAAACTTGCCGCCGAAGGTTCGCGGATGGGGATCGAGTAATCGTGCGACCTGCATGGTGAGCGTACTGCCGCCCGAAACCACACGCCCAGAGGAGAGGTCCTGCCATGCTGCGCGCAGTACTGAAAACGGATTGACGCCGGGATGCTTCCAGAACCAGCGGTCTTCATAGTTAATTAACGCCTCAAGGTAGCGGGGCGACACCTCATCAATCGTTACCGGATACCGCCAGATACCTTCGGCATCAGCAAAGCGCCAGAGTGGCGTACCATCATGTGCCACCACGACCCGAGCCGGATCGACTTCGCGCAAAGGCAGCGGCCAGATTTTATCTGCCGCCCAAACTGCCGCCACAATCAATAGCGCAACGGCTGCCAGCCAGAGCCAGCAGCCGCGTTTACCCAACCGGCGCATCATTTACGGTCTGACAATCAAAAGTCCCTCTGTCGCACCGGTCGCGCGCCACTGCGGAACATACATTGATTCCACCTGTGGGACGGGAACCTGGTAGGTCCCCGGCGTTACCGCTCGCGCCAGATACACCAGCGTAACCGGTTGTCCTTCATTGACCGCCACCGCAGCGACAAAGCGATCGTCACGGAACTCAACGTGCTGGATATCTGCCTGCTGCATCTGATTAAGCAAATTCGCCACTTCGCTACCGCTATCCTGCAGGCTGGCGCTGCCGTTGGCCAGATTCTGGTTTTCCAGTTCCAGTCCTGCTGGCAGTAAGTCAACCACCAGCGCATCCGGCACGTTCTGGCTGGCTTTCACCTCCAGCCAGACCAGCACCAGCTCGCCGCTGCGCAGCGAATCCAGCGATTTGCTGTTTCCGTCGAGCCCCAGAATTTGACGCTCAATATGCAGAACGTTGCTGGCAGGCGTCGGTGAGGTTTGCGGATAACCGCTCACATCCAGACGCAGCCACAGCGGTTGATTACCGGTATTGGTGACGCTCAGCGTAGACAGCGCATCGGCATCCAGATTACGCGTCTGTGATTTCTCCCCGGCTAACGGTTGCTCCGAGAGTGACGTTTGCGCCTGCCATGTGCCTGGCAAGTCCTGTAACGTACGCGCGGCAAGGAACAACGCATTATTTTCCTGAGTCGAGAGCCAGCGCTGCCCAAAGGCCTGTTCTGACAACGTGTTCAGCAGCGTATTCTGCACGTCAGGTTTGAGCTTGTTCTCTTCGAGCAAGGCCAGCATTAGCGCGTTGTCGCGTAACGCACTGCCGTAATCCGCCATCCACTGTTGCGTATCGCGGCGCGGCGTATTCAGCGCCAGCGTCAACGCCTGTTCACTGCGGTTAGCATCGCCCATATTTTTCAGCGCGATTCCCAGTTGTAACAGCGGTAAACCAGAGGCCGCTTGCGCACGACGCTCCCAGATCTCACGCAATGCGCCGAGCGGGGCTTTTTGCTGACGCGCCAGAACCAACGCGGCGTAGGCTTGTACGGCAAACCGGCTTGCTGAAGAGTCGTCGGTATAGCGAATCGACAACATTCCTGGATCCTGCAAATAGCGCAGCAGCCGTTCGTTGCCACGGTTAATGACCTCTACCGGGACGCTGTAGCCCTGTTCATTTGCCCGAACGAGGAAATCCATGACATACGCGGTCAGCCAGTACTCTTCCGACCCGTTTTTATCCCACAGCGCGAAACCGCCGTTATCACGCTGCATCTGCACTAAACGAGAAATCCCAATATCGACTGCCGCGCGGCGTTTTTCATCGCTGTCACCCACAATACCTAACGCCTTCAATTGCGCAGCGTTAGTGTATAAGGATGGGAACAACCCGCTCGCAGTTTGCTCCAGGCAGCCGTAAGGGTAAGCCTTCAGTTCGCGGATATAACGCGCCAGATTTAGCGGCGGCTTACCGCTGAACAGCAGTTGTCCCTGCATCGTTGCAGGGGAGAAATTGGTCAGTTCTTCGCCCGGAAGCTGCCAGGTTGCGCCCGGTTGAAGTGCGACACCGTTATTAACGGTTTGCGCCGGGAACGCCGGACGCATGCCAATCTTCCACTGTTTATGCTGAACTGGCAGCGTTTCACCCGGTAAAGTCAGACCGCTAATTTCTGCCTGAATTTCGCCATCGCCAAACCCCTCCCGCGCACGCACCGGAATAAACAACGTAGTCCGTACGCCTGGTGCCAGATTCAATGGAGCAGGATCTTGCCCCATCAGCTCCAGTAAGCCATTGGCCGCGAGCTTAATATTCAGTGTTTGCGGTTTGTCAGTCAGGTTAGTCACGTCCAGCGTCAGTCGCGAGGTATCGCCTCCCGCCAGAAAACGCGGCATATTCAGTTCAGCAATTACCGGCGCGGCAACAATCACCTTGCTTTCACTGCTGCCAAAGTCATCCGCCGTCCAGGCCTGTGCCATTACCCGTAGCTCGCCGTTGAAATCACCAATCGGTAGCGTCACCGTACCTTCGCCCTGCTCGTTGAGCGTGACCGGCAGCGCCTGTTGCGCCACGATATTGACGTGATTGACCGGTGGCTTACCGCCGCGTTTTAATTCATCGCCATCACCACCAAAACGCAGCGCCGCCAGCCGCCCTTGCCCTTCGATCACCTGGCCGTAAATATCATAAATATCCGCGCCATAGCGTTTTTGTCCGAAAAATGCCTGCCACGGATCTGGCGTGGCGTAATCGGTAATGTTCAACACCCCGCTATCAACGGCAGAGACCAGCACGTTAACCTGTTTTGGTACGTCGCCATTTTTGACGCTGGCTTTAATCTTGACGGTCAACGACTGGTTTGGACGTATTTTCGCCGGGTTTTCCAGCGCCAGCGCCAGACGACGGTTTTCATCACCTAACGGCAAATGCAGTAAACCAACCGCCCGTTTTGGCGTGGCCGAACGGGACTTGTCGCCAGGACGAACCACCAGCGCACTGAGATACAAATCGTGGCGATTCCAGGTTTTATCAATCGGGATGGAGATATCGAGACCATCCGCCGGTACGTCTATTTCTTGCCACCACAGCGGGCCTTCGCTGGATTCCACCATCGCATAACCTTTGCCAGCAGCAGGAGCGGCAACGTGCAGCTTCATGGTATCGCCAGGACGGTAGCTGGGTTTGTCCAGTTTCAGAGTCACGCGATCGGGACGCACAGCCCCACTGCCGTCGCTGTTATCCTGCCAGCTATAACCTGCCCAGAAGCGTACGCTGCTCACCGCATCATTCGGGGCTTTCACTTCCAGACGATAGGCACCCCACTCAACCGGGAAGCTGACTTTACCGGTTTCATCGGCCTTAAGATCCAGAGTCTGCTCACCTTCAACCAGATCCTTTTGATCGAACTGTGATTGCCAGCCCTCGCCTTCAGACCAGTTCCAGTAATAATCCCGGCGCTCGCGGATCAAACGCACCTGCAAACCGGACACCGCTTTTTTCTCGCCCTGCGCATCGGCATAAACAATGTCGAAAGCTGCGTTGCTGTTTTCATCAACGATAGGCTGATTCACAGTGGTATCAGTGCGGTAGTCATAGACGGCTTTTGCCGCAAACTGCGGACGAATACCCGGCAGCATGTCCGCAGGCCAGATGGCTTGTTCAGCCCGACGCGTCACCGGGCGGCCACCTGACTCCAGCAGGCTGGCTTGCAGGATCACCTGTAACGGGGAATGCGTCTCCTGCCATTGGCTGTTGGTGGTCACTTCGCCGCGACCGTGTTCATCCAGCGTAAGCTGAACTTCATCGAGGCTGCGGGACAGGTTTTCTTCGGCAATATTACCAAACTGGAACCCCGGCAATACCTGCACCGCTTCGCGCAGCGGGCGCAGGAAAAGCTGCCCTTGCAGAGCATTGCCGTTAGCGGGCGCGCCGTACAGGTAGTAGCCCACTACCGAGAACTTCACTTCATCAGCCGGAGCCACGGGAATCTTATTAGCGGAGAGATTGAGCGCCATCCGCTCAGGCATAAAATCTTCGACGTGGAAATCCCACATCCGTGACTGGTTGTCGCCCGTATTAGCACGAATATGCCACATACCGGTTGGCGCGTTGGTGTCCAGCGGCCAGCTAAAACGGTACAGACCGTTCTCCGGCTGGCTAACCACCGAACGTAACACTTGCCCGTCGGGCTTCACGACCTCCAGCTTCACCGGCTGGTCGGGCAACGTTTTGCCGTCGCTGTCACGCAGTAATCCGTTGAGGATCACCGTTTCGCCAGGACGATAGAGGTCACGGGGACCAAACATAAAGAACTGTTTGCTGTATCCCGGTGCACCGGCAATATCAAATTCAGCCAGATCCAACGCCGGGAGTTTCAGATCCAGCAGCGTGGTTTGCCCGTCTTTGCGGGCCAGCAATAAAGCCGCGTCTTTATCAGTCTCCAGTTTGACATGACCCTGCGCGTCGCTGGTAGCCTGCGCCAACGTCTGTCCTTTTTCGTTGAGTAAGGTGACCTCTATACCCTGCTGCGCAGCGCCGTTTTCCAGACTCTGCGTAAAGACATCCAGTTGATTATGGTAACGGTGCGCAGACACACCAATATCGCTGAGCGTGAACAGCGTAGCGGCATTACTGTAGTTGTATTGTCCAGCCTGATTCATCACCGCGATGTAAACACCTGCTTGCTGCAACGGCTTGATATCGCTCAGCGGCAGCAGCAACTTCTCACGGGTGTTACGCGCAGGATTGAGGTCAAAGCGTCCGGTATACACCAGTTCCGCCATTTTCAATAGATTGTCAGATTCCCAGTTCGTCAACGAATTGCGGTATTCCCACTGGCTGACAAATGCGCCGAGCGATTCAGGCTTCACACGAAAGAAGTTCACATCCACGCTGTTAACATTGAGGGCCATTACCGGCAGGCCTTCAATTACTTTTCCCGGCAACAGCGAGCCGCGACTGGCAAACCCAACGCTTGGCTGTACATCGCGGGTGGTAATGTTTTTTTCATAATCAATAGCGAACGTCGCTTTATTCAACGCCAGCAAATCACGCTCAATGGTCACCACCAGTTCCCGGTTAGGTTCCAGATGGCGTAAGCGCAGCTCTTTCAGATTTGGCGCCAGCTCCCAGGCACCATCCACTTTGCCGCTTTTTTTATCAACAACGTGCACGACGCGGGAAAAATCTTGTTCTGGAGCGAGGGGAATGGAGAAGGTCAAAACGAGTGTTGCCGCACCGTCGAGCTGGACCTCTGAGGCATCCAGCAGCGTCAGCGACTTGCCCTGGCTTTGTTGCACCAGCTTTTGTAATTGGGCCTTGTCTTTTACTGGCGCAGTCTGGGGAGCTGGCGAGTCAGGTTTCGCAGCCGTCGGTGATTTTTCGTTATTATTATCGCACCCGACCAGTGCCAGCATCAGCATGCAGGCCGCTACGCGTAAATGTTTCATTTTTCATCCCTGGCCGTAGTGGCCCGTTAGCTACGTAGAACAACTATTATGCGTCAGATTTCCGGCTGTGGAAGTCAGTAACTGAACAACGTTGTCTTAATTTAAGTGATTAATGTGGATTCACCTGACAAATCAGCCTGTTTTACTTGTCGCTTTACGGTAAACATCCGACAATTTGCCAAAACCTGGTAAAAATGGAGATGCCTATGACCACCGCCTTCTTTGTCGCTGCCGACTGGCTTGCCGAACACATTGACGACCCGGAAATACAAATTCTTGATGCCCGGATGGCACCTCCAGGACAGGAAGATCGCGATGTTGGCGAGGAGTATCGTGCGGGCCATATTCCTGGCGCAGTCTTTTTTGATATTGAAGCACTTTCCGATCATACCTCACCGCTACCGCATATGATGCCACGCCCCGAAGCCTTTGCCGTTGCGATGCGCGAGCTGGGCGTTGATCAGGATAAGCATCTGGTTATCTACGATGACGGTAATCTGTTTTCCGCGCCACGCGCATGGTGGATGCTGCGGACATTTGGCGTCGAAAATGTCTCCATTCTGGCAGGCGGTCTGGCAGGCTGGAAGCGCGATGAGTTAATGCTCAAGGAAGGCGATGAGGATTTACCTGAAGGTGAATTTAACGTGGCCTTTACGCCTGACGCAGTTGTGCGCGTTACCGATGTACTGCTGGCCAGTCATGAAAAAACGGCGCAGATCGTCGATGCCCGTCCGGCTGCGCGTTTTAATGGCGAAGTTGACGAGCCGCGTCCTGGTCTGAAACGTGGTCATGTGCCGGGTGCGCTTAACGTACCGTGGACAGAACTGGTTCGTGACGGCGAACTGAAAACCACCGATGAGCTGGATGCTATTTTCTTCAGCCACGGCGTGAGCTTTGACCGCCCTATTATCGCCAGCTGCGGCTCCGGCGTAACGGCTGCCGTCGTCGTGCTGGCACTTGCCACGCTGGGCGTTTCTGACGTCGCATTGTATGACGGCGCATGGAGCGAATGGGGAGCGCGCAACGATTTACCGGTAGAACCGCAATTATAAAGCTGGAAAAGCCGGATAGCGCTTCGCTTATCCGGCCTACAATTTAGATAATCCGGTTCTGTTTAAAGTCGCGCAGGAAACCGCCCCAGCGGCGTTCGTAGAACGGTGCGATATGCTCAGTGATAAAGTGGCTCACGCCCTTCTCACCCTTCTTCACCTGGCAGATATCAATAGGTTCATCGCCCGGCAGCGTATCGGTCGCGACGCTGCCAGCAGCGTGGATGATCTCTTCAATATCCCCTTCCGCTTCAATACCAATCAGCAGATTCGGCTGGGCTTCCGCGCTTTCTTTGATTGAGCAGAGAAACGCGCGTTTTACCGGCTTAATGGTTTTAAACAGCGTAGTCAGCGAGTCAATCATCTGCGCCGGAGGTTCAGCGACTTCAGAGAGGATCAGCGATTCACCGCCTTCCAGTACTTCCTGGGTGCTGAGCGGATTCCCCTCTTCCCCCATCAGCAGGCTGATTTCACGCGGCATAAATTCTTTGCCGGTCGGCAGTTTCGCGTTGAGAAAGAGCGTTTCGCCGAGCGTCATTTCAAACAACGTACGCACCGGCATAACGACAAATGCTTGCTCATCTTCCGCCGCCTGCTGCAGGGCTTCCAGAGAAGTGAAGAACGGGATCACGGTCGTGCCGTCTTCTTTTTCCCAGTGCTGCAGGTCGAGAGCGCTGTCTTCAACCACCGCCTCGCCTTCTGCGGCAGTACCCGGCACCCAGACTGTGGATTCCAGTAAAGTACGGAAAAATGCCGGACGATGCGCAGGTTCTGTCGCCGCTTGTTCCAGCAATGTTTCTAATTCGTTTTTTGTTTCGGACATAAGTATCACAAATTGGATGAATACATGTAGGCCGGATAAGCGTAGCGCCATCCGGCAATACAGTAATAAATTATGCGGTCAGCAGATTCGCAATCGTGCGCACACCCAGACCGGTTGCGCCCGCAGACCACTGCTCAACCGGCGCTTTGCGATAGGTTGCGGAGCAGTCGATATGCAGCCAGCCCTGCTGGTAGTTTTCCACGAAATGGGACAGGAAGCCCGCCGCGGTGCTTGCGCCAGCCGGGTAAGCCGCGCTACCGGTGTTATTCAGTTCGGCAAAGTTCGACGGCAACTGGCTACGGTGAAACTCTGCCAGCGGCAGACGCCAGAACGGTTCGTTTTCTTGCGCCGCACTTGCCAGCAGGCGAGCAGCCAGCTGATCATCAAAGCTAAACAGCGCGTGGTAATCGTTGCCCAGCGCGGTTTTCGCCGCGCCGGTCAGCGTGGCAGCATCAATGATCAGTTCCGGTTTCTGCGCGCTGGCATCGATCAGGCCATCGGCCAGCACCAGACGTCCTTCGGCATCGGTATTCATCACTTCAACTTTTTTACCGTTGCGATAGTGAATAATGTCGCCGAGCTTAAAGGCGTTGCCGCTAATCAGGTTATCCGCGCAGCACAGATACAGCTTCACGCGCTTGTTCAGACCACGGGTGATGGCAAATGCCAACGCGCCGGTGACCGTTGCCGCACCGCCCATGTCGGACTTCATTGAGTCCATAAATGCGCTTTGCTTGATGCTGTAACCACCGGAATCAAAAGTAATTCCCTTACCAACCAGGCAGGCATAAACCGGGGCTTCTTTGTCGCCTGTTGGGTTGTAGTCCAGCGCCAGCAGCACTGGAGGACGTTCAGATCCGCGACCCACGGTATGCAGGCCCATGTAGTTCTGCTCGCGCAGATCTTCACCTTTGGTGATGCGGTAAGAGACGTTATCGCACGCGACGGAGCACAGCAGATCAACAGCGCGCTGCGCCAGCTGTTCCGGACCCAGCTCTTCTGCCGGGGCATTAATGGTATCGCGCACCCAGTCAATAATCTTCAGACGGCTATCCAGCTCTTTGCGCTGCGCTTCGTCCAGAGCGGCCCACTCAACTTTGCGGGTGCCTTTTGGTCCCTTGTAGCCCTGCCAGAACGCCCAGCTACGTTCGGTATCCCAGCCTTCACCGTCCAGTTGAACGTGTTTAATACCCAGGCCGTCGATTTTACGCGCAGCACGCTGGATAAGGCCGAGGTCATCTTTTCCGTTCAGGTGCAGGGTAATGCCGTCATTATTAATGCTGTATGTCGCCTTTTCACCCCAGCGGGCATCGGCGGGTTGCGTGGAAAGCGTAATTTTCATGGCTTCTGTCATTTTATTTATCCTTATTTTCGCGCATACAGGAAAACGGGCCACCCGTGGGCAGCCCGTTGACTTATTCGGCTTCGTCCAGCCAGACCAGCAAAATGGCCTCAAGGATTTTTTCGTTCGATGCCTGAGGATCATCATCGAACTCTTCCAGGTCACAGATCCACTGGTGCAGATCGGTGAAACGAACGGTCTTGGGATCGAGATCGGGGAAAGCGTCATACAGCGCCTCGCCGATTTCGCGGCTATCGGTCCACTTCAGTCCCATACTACCCTCTGTTAATGCTCACGCGCATGATTGATTGTGTAACGTGGGATTTCGACCACTAAATCGTCCTCGGTTACCCGCGCCTGACAGCTTAAACGGCTCTCCGGCTCCAGTCCCCAGGCTTTATCCAGCATGTCGTCTTCTTCTTCTGTGCTTTCCGGCAAAGAATCAAAACCTTCACGCACGATGCAGTGGCAGGTAGTGCAGGCACAGGATTTTTCACAGGCGTGTTCAATCTCGATTCCGTTACGCAGGGCAACGTCGAGAATGGTTTCGCCGGTCTCAGCTTCCAGAACTGCGCCATCGGGACAGAGATCCTGATGAGGCAAAATAACAATCTTTGGCATATTAAACCTCGTCCACGGAATGGCCTTTCAGCGCGCTACGGACGGATTTGTCCATGCGGCGAGCGGCGAATTCCTGGGTTTGTTTGTCTACGTTTTTAATGGCTTGTTCTATCGCGTCAACATCGTCACCCTGTGCAACCTCGCTCAAGTGCGCGGCGGCGGTGTCGATAGCCTGACGTTCTGCGGCGCTTAACAGCGCGGCATCAGCGTTCAGCGCACCGGATAAACTCTCCAGTACGCGTGCCGCTTCGACTTTCTGTTCTGCCAGCATACGGGCTTTAACGTCCTGCTCGGCAAAACTCATCGAATCCTGAATCATGGAGGCGATTTCACTGTCGGTCAGACCATAGGACGGTTTAACCTGGATTGAGGACTCAACGCCTGTGGATTTCTCCATGGCGGTGACGCTCAGCAGCCCATCGGCATCCACCTGGAAGGTCACGCGGATGTGCGCACCGCCAGCCGGCAATGCCGGGATGCCGCGCAGCGCAAAACGCGCCAGTGAACGGCAGTCCTGCACCAGCTCACGCTCGCCCTGCATCACGTGAATGGACATCGCGGTTTGGCCATCTTTAAAGGTGGTAAAGTCCTGCGCGCGCGCCACTGGGATAGTGGTGTTACGCGGGATCACTTTCTCCACCAGACCGCCCATGGTTTCCAGTCCCAGAGACAGCGGGATAACGTCCAGCAGCAGCATTTCGCTGTCCGGTTTATTTCCGACGAGAATATCCGCCTGGATTGCCGCACCGATAGCGACCACTTTGTCCGGGTCAATAGAGGTCAGCGGCGTGCGGCCAAAAAATTCACCGACGCGTTCACGTACCAGAGGCACGCGCGTTGAACCGCCAACCATCACCACTTCCAGAACATCTTGCGGCTCCACGCCCGCATCTTTCAGCGCGCGACGGCAGGCCAGCAGCGTACGCTTGACCAGTGCGGAAATGCGTTCATTAAAGGTTTCACGGGTGATTTCACCCTGCCATCCTGCCACGTTAACCGTTACAGAATCAGCGTCGCTAAGTGCGATTTTCGCTGCAATCGCGGCATCCAGCAGTTCACGCTGTACGCGGTTATCGCTGCGATCGGCCACGCCCGCCTGCTCGCGAATGTAATCGGCCAGCAGATGGTCAAAATCGTCGCCGCCGAGCGCGGAATCACCGCCGGTCGCCAGCACTTCAAACACGCCACGGCTCAGGCGCAGAATAGAAATATCAAACGTACCGCCGCCAAGATCGTAGACTGCGATCACGCCTTCCTGACCGGAGTCCAGACCATACGCGATCGCCGCTGCGGTCGGTTCGTTCAGCAGACGCAATACGTGCAGGCCCGCCAGACGCGCGGCGTCTTTGGTCCCCTGACGCTGTGCATCGTCAAAGTAAGCCGGAACGGTGATAACCACGCCGTCCAGTTCGCCGGACAGCGATTCGGTAGCCCGCGCGGCCAGCGCTTTCAGAATATCAGCGGAGACGCGCACCGGATTAAGCAAACCGGCAGCGGTTTCAATCATCGGCAGACCGTTTTCGCTCGCCTGGAACGTATATGGCAGATGCGGGTAACGCGCCTGGATATCCGCCAGAGAGCGGCCCATCATGCGTTTTACTGAGCTAACGGTGTTTGCCGTATCCAACGCTGCATTGGCGCGGGCATCGTAACCGACAGAGTAGCCCTGCTGCTGATAGTGAACCACTGACGGCAACAGGTGGCGACCTTCATGGTCTGCCAGCGTTTCGGCCTGGCCGCTGCGTACGGTAGCAACCAGGGAGTTGGTGGTGCCTAAATCGATACCTACCGCCAGACGACGCTGGTGCGGCGCGGCGCTCAGACCAGGCTCACTAATTTGTAATAAGGCCATTTTCGCTTCCGGAAATTAAAAATCGAGCAGTTTTTCTTCGAGTTGTTCTGCACTGCTTCGCAGTTTATCGAGAAAACGCAGCTTACGCACGGTATCTGCCGCTGCGTCCCACGTCTCGCTATCCAGCTGTTCCACCATCAGTTGATGGCGAACGTTATACATTTCGCTGACGCGTTTCATAAACGCATCTAAACGTTGACTGTCTTTTGCCTGTTCAATCTCGTCCAGCTCTTCACGCAGCTCAAGTTGCTCCATCAGGAACGCGGTATCGCGCACCGTGTGCTGCTCGCTGCGGATATCAAAACCGTGTAAAGACAATAAGTATTCGGCGCGCATCAAAGGATGACGCAGCGTTTGCCAGGCCTGGTTGATAGTGGCGGACTGCGAAACCGCAGCAAGTTGTTCCGCCTGGGAACCGCTGGCGAATTTATCAGGATGATACTGACGTTGTAGATCCTGAAAACGTAGGCTCAGCGCCTGAGTATCGAGCTGATAACGGGCCGGTAAGCCAAAGAGGGTGAAGTAGTCCATAACATTCTCAGGGCATCGATTCTCTGTTGTTCGATGAGGCAAAACCAGAGAGTCAGGTAAAACAAACCCCACGCGCAGGCGACCACGGTGGGGTTATCAGTAAGCGCGTTACACGTGGAAGCTTTCGCCGCATCCACATTCGTCTTTCACGTTCGGGTTAGTGAACTTAAACCCTTCGTTCAGACCTTCTTTGACGAAGTCTAACTGCGTACCGTCGAGGAATTGCAGGCTCTTACCGTCGATCACGACTTTTACGCCTTTGTCTTCAAACACGGTATCTTCAGCCGCCGGCTCGTCAACAAATTCCAGTACATAGGCCATACCTGAGCAGCCGGAGGTTCTCACGCCCAGACGCAGACCAAACCCTTTACCGCGGTTTGCCAGGAAGGTATTTACACGCGCTGCTGCACTGTCGCTTAAGGTAATCGACATAATAAAACCTCAACTCTTAATTATTTTGCTTCACGTTTGCTTTTGTAATCCGCAATCGCGGCTTTAATCGCGTCTTCAGCCAGAATAGAGCAGTGAATTTTCACCGGTGGCAGTTCAAGCTCGTCGGCGATATCGGTGTTTTTAATCGCCTGTGCTTCGTCCAGAGATTTCCCTTTTACCCATTCGGTAACCAGAGAGCTGGAAGCAATAGCGGAACCGCAGCCGTAAGTCTTGAAACGCGCGTCTTCAATGATACCCTCATTGTTGACTTTGATCTGCAACTTCATCACGTCGCCACAGGCTGGTGCACCCACCATGCCGCTACCCACGTTCTCGTCGCTGTTGTCAAAAGAGCCCACGTTACGTGGATTCTCGTAATGATCGATAACTTTTTCGCTGTAAGCCATGTTGAATTCTCCTTATCGGTGCCGAATTAGTGATGTGACCATTCAATGCTGTTCAGATCCACACCCTGTTTGAACATTTCCCACAGTGGAGAAAGGTCGCGCAGACGGCCAATGGAGTTGCGAACCAGATTGATGGCATAGTCAATCTCTTCTTCGGTAGTGAAACGACCTAAAGAGAAACGAATTGAGCTGTGTGCCAGCTCGTCGGTCATCCCCAGCGCGCGCAGCACGTAGGATGGCTCCAGGCTTGCAGAAGTACATGCAGAACCGGAGGATACAGCCAGGTCTTTCAGCGCCATAATCAGCGACTCGCCTTCAACAAAGTTGAAGCTGACGTTGAGAATGTTCGGTGCGCCCTGCTCGAGGTCACCGTTGAGGTACACCTCTTCCATATCTTTCACGCCGTTCCACAGACGGTTACGCAGACTGCGCAGGCGCGCCATCTCGGTTTCCATCTCTTCTTTAGCGATACGGTATGCTTCACCCATGCCGACGATCTGGTGCACAGGCAGCGTACCGGAACGCATACCGCGCTCGTGACCGCCGCCGTGCATCTGCGCTTCAATACGAATACGCGGTTTACGACGAACGTACAGCGCGCCGATACCTTTCGGACCATAGATTTTGTGGCCGGAGAAGGACATCAGGTCAACTTTCAGTTGGCTCAGATCGATAGGCAGTTTGCCCACGCTCTGGGTCGCATCAACGTGATAGATGATGCCGCGAGCACGGCACATTTCGCCGATAGTCGCGATATCCTGCACCACGCCGATTTCGTTGTTCACGTGCATGATGGACACAAGAATGGTGTCGTCACGCATTGCCGCTTCAAGTTCTTTCAGGTCGATAATGCCGTTACGCTGCGGGGCGAGGTAGGTGACTTCGAACCCTTCGCGCTCCAGCTGACGACAGGTATCCAGCACGGCTTTGTGTTCGGTTTTGCTGGTGATGATGTGCTTGCCTTTTTTCTGATAAAAGTTGGCTGCACCTTTAATCGCCAGGTTATCGGATTCAGTCGCACCGGAAGTAAATACGATTTCACGCGGGTCAGCGCCCACGAGGTCGGCAATCTGGTTACGGGCGATATCTACCGCCTCTTCAGCCTGCCAGCCGAAACGGTGTGAACGAGACGCTGGGTTACCAAAGTTTCCGTCCAGGGTCAGACACTGCATCATTTTCTCGGCAACACGCGGGTCCACCGGCGTGGTTGCGGAGTAGTCGAGATAGATCGGTAATTTCATTGCTCTATAAACTCCGTACATCGCTTCAATGCAAGGAATCAGGCAACCGGCTGGATGTACGACCGAGTTAACGGGGTGTGTAGCACCCCGGCCTGATTCTAAAATACTTTTATTATGCGCGTAACTTAACGTCGATCGCGTCTTGAGCACGATTAGTGCGTGGAGCGTCATGGGTATGCTGGCGACCAGACACATCCAGGACTTCCTGATTATTTACCAGTTCGCCCAACGTAATGTTGTTGAGGAAACCGGTCAGACGATCGCTCAGATCGCGCCACAGCGCGTGGGTCAGGCATTTATCGCCGCCCTGACAACCGCCTTTGCCCTGGCAACGGGTCGCATCTACAGACTCGTCAACAGCGCTAATCACTTCACCTACTGCGATGCTGCCGGCATCTTTACCCAGCAGATACCCGCCGCCTGGTCCACGTACGCTGGAAACCAGACCGTTTTTACGCAAACGGGAAAACAGCTGCTCCAGATATGACAGGGAAATTCCCTGACGTTCAGAAATATCAGCCAACGGTACCGGGCCCGTTTCGGAGTTGAGCGCAACGTCCAACATTGCGGTCACGGCGTAACGCCCTTTTGATGTCAGTCTCATGTCTTACTTAGCCTCAAACTCGCCCCTGCCCGGGGTTTTTTATTGTAAAATGGGGGTATTGCATAGCAGGGGCAAGTCTGACATTCCCGACTAAATCAGTCAACTATTTACTTGACTAATTTAGTCAGGTATTTAACCTTCAGTGCCATTTTCACTTGCCGGATGCGCTTCGCTTATCCGGCCTACGAATCGTGCGGCCTGTAGGCCGGATAAGCGAAGCGCATCCGGCATTAGTACAGTTACTTGCTTTTATTCTGCTGCTCGATTGAAGCTAAAATCCCGCGCAGGATGTTCAGTTCCTGGCTCTCTGGACGCGCGCGCGTAAACAAACGACGCAGTTTATTCATCACCTGCCCCGGGTGCCCTTCGCGGATAAACCCGGTCGACAGCAGCGTTTGCTCCAGATGACCGTAAAAACGCTCTAAATCATCGACCAGCGGATACTCTGCTTCTTCGTAATCTATGGTCTTGTCGCTTTCCTGCGTCGCCAGCCAGGCCATGCGCACCTCATAAGAGATGACCTGCACTGCCATCGCCAGGTTGAGCGAACTGTATTCCGGGTTCGCGGCAATGGCGACGTGATAATGGCACTTTTGCAGTTCTTCGTTGGTCAGACCAACACGTTCACGACCAAAGACCAGCGCCACCGGCGAGTTCGTCGCTTCAGAGACACTTTTTAAACCGCATTCACGCGGATCCAGCATCGGCCACGGCAGCGTGCGGGAACGCGCACTGGTGCCTACCACCAGGCTACAACCTGCCAGCGCTTCATCGAGCGTATCGACGATCTGCGCGCTGCCGATCACATCACTGGCCCCCGCAGCCAGGGCGATTGCCTGGGAGTCCGGTTTAACCAGTGGATTTACCAGCCACAGATTGGTTAAACCCATGGTTTTCATTGCGCGGGCTACAGAGCCCATGTTGCCAGTGTGAGAGGTTTCCACCAGCACGATTCGAATATTTTGCAGCATTGTATTTCTTCGGCTAAAGATTATTCTGGCATATTATCATAAAACGAAGACATATTCCGAACTCGCTGCTATACTCTGCGCCGTTTTCCCGTTCTTTAACATCCAGTGAGAGAGACCGATGCATCCGATGCTGACCATCGCCGTGCGCGCAGCGCGCAAGGCGGGTAATGTAATTGCCAAACACTACGAAACCCCAGACTCTGTAGAAACCAGCCAGAAAGGCAGCAATGATTTCGTGACTAACGTCGATAAAGCCGCCGAAGCGATTATTATCGAAACGATTCGCAAATCTTACCCACAGCACACCATCATCACCGAAGAAAGCGGTGAACATGTTGGTGAAGATTTGGATGTTCAATGGGTTATCGATCCACTGGATGGCACCACCAACTTCGTAAAACGTCTGCCGCACTTCGCGGTATCCATCGCAGTACGCATCAAAGGCCGTACTGAAGTCGCCGTTGTTTACGATCCAATGCGTAACGAACTGTTCACCGCAACCCGTGGCCAGGGCGCACAGCTGAACGGCTACCGTCTGCGTGGCAGCACCGCCCGCGATCTGGATGGCACCATCATCGCCACCGGTTTCCCGTTCAAAGCCAAACAGCACGCCGCTTCTTACATGAAAATTCTTGGCAACATGTTTACCGAATGCGCGGACTTCCGCCGCACCGGTTCTGCTGCGCTGGATCTGGCCTACGTTGCCGCAGCCCGCGTTGACGGTTATTTCGAAATTGGCCTGCGCCCGTGGGATTTCGCCGCAGGTGAGCTGATTGCCCGTGAAGCTGGCGCACTGGTTTGCGACTTTACCGGTGGTCATAACTACATGGCGACCGGCAACATCGTTGCAGGTAACCCGCGCGTAGTGAAAGCCATGCTGGCTAACATGCGTGACGAACTGAGCGATGCGCTGAAGCGCTAATCGTTGATGCCGGATGGCGGCTAGCGCCTTATCCGGCCTACCAGGGAAGTTCCCCGTAGGCCGGATAAGCGAAGCGCCATCAGGCATTCATCCTACAACAGTGCTAAAACGGTCTTATCCCTCGCCCTACCGGCACCGCACTCATCCACATCACTACCGCAGCAGCGATCAGCACCGCACCACCGGCTAACGCCAGCGTCGTCCAGCCAATCTGTCGCCACAATACCGGCGCTTTATGCCCGCTAAGTTTCACCGCCAGCGAGCGGAAACTGTGTACCAGCAGAGCCAGTGACGTAATCGTCAAAGATGTTCCTGCCGCCATCGCCAGCGCCGACGCCATACCCCAGCTAAACACGCCAACCACTTTGCTGAACAGTAAAACCATGATGGCCCCCGAGCACGGGCGCATCCCCATAGACAGCACGATCATCAACCGGGCACGCCAGTCATCACCATTTTGCAGCTGTTCAGGATCGGGCAAATGCTGATGCCCGCAGCCGCAACCCTCGTGATGCACATGATGCGGCGTGAAGGCAGTGAATTTTGGGCGGCGCAGCAGCTGGCGCAATTTCTTCAGCGCACGGACGCACAATAAAACACCCAACACGCCAACCAGAGCATAACTCCCTTTCTCCAGCCAGAAACTACTCATATGTAGCTGTCGTGCAGGCAACTGCAAGATGGTAAGCACCACAACCACCAGTCCGATAGCGACCAGCCCCTGTAATAAAGATGAGGCTAGCGTCAGGCCAATACTCGACTTCAGCTTCGAGGGGTGCGTTGCCAGCCAGGTGGTAATAACGACTTTTCCATGTCCCGGCCCCAGCGCATGCAGAACGCCGTAGAGAAAACTAAACAGCAGCAGCGATCCCCCGGCCTGGGCCGGATTGGCGGCAACTGCTTTCAGCAACCCGCTCATCTGTTGGTTAACGTCGCGCTGCCAGACGACACTTTTCATCATCACCTGCGGCCAGGCCTGCCATAGCCACAGTATGCCGCCTGCCGCCAACAGCAAAAAGACAGCCAGCGGCCATAGCGTCAGCCAGCGACGTCTGGCTGCACGTTGTTGATAAACTACTGACATTGCAGCGTTACCGTCTGTGCAAACTGTTTACCCAACTCCATATCCTCCGGCGGTGCGTCTTCTTTATCCAGCGACTGCGCAAAGCTCAGCGTTTGTTCATTGGGCGTCGGCGTATGTACTGAAATCCGGCATTTCTGGCTTATGGCCTGCCCCAGCCTGGCGTCGCTGTCTTTGTCATAGCTCATATCAACGTAGTAGGTCGGGTCGAAGGTTGAAATGGTATATTTTTGACCACTCAGCGGCTGAGCTTCGGCCAGCGGCAAAACGAACGTCAGCACAGCCTGGTGTTCCTCCTGCGCCATGCCATATTCCGTCGGCCTGTTTTTAAACTTTACCTTTTTCCCGTCGTGCCACACTTCGGTGAAATAGTGCTGCCCGAGAACGTTGGCCATCACTTCCGCCGCCAGTTTCTTCCAGATCTCATCACCAGGTTTGGCATTCCCCGCATCGTAAAGCAGATCCGCCGAGGTAATTTCATCCATCGTCCAGCGCATTTTCAGCGCGACGAACTGGTCATTCTCGCTCACTATCTCAGTTTTCAGATGGATAAAGCTGTGGGGATGCGCGCCTGCGCCAAAGGACAGGACAGCGAGAAACAACGTGATAATGATACGTTTAACGCCTTGCATGAGTTCTCCACGATGAAAATCTACACCGCCACAAATAATGATGCCTGGTTTGGCGAAAGTGTGCTGAGGATACCATTGAACGAAAAAATATTGAGCACCCTTTTCCGGTATCGATTCAGTTCTCAATTTCGATAATTTCTTCTTCGGGAAATTCCCCTCAAACACCTTTTCGGCGTCAAAACTTAAGCCAAATGATAATGATATGTTAATTGATAGTTTCATTTTAATATTTAATTAACACTTAATTTGAACGACTGAATGTAAAACCATGCAAATTTAACTAATTATTAACTATTTTATTTCCATAAATTCACAACAATGGGCATAGATCACATTCACAAAACTTATGATTCATTCCCTCTTCCATTCATTGTTAACTTCACGCCGTGACATGTCCTGCCCCCTACGAAAGGTACAACTATGAAATTCAAACTCGCATTACTCAGTGCAACCCTGGTTTCTGCATGCATGTTGTCCGGCACGTCCTTTGCGGCGGAAAAATATGAAATTGCTGTGGTTGCTAAAGTCACCGGGATCCCATGGTTTAACCGGATGGAAACCGGCGTAAATGAAGCAGCAAAAAAACTGGATGTGAATGCTTACCAGACCGGACCTTCAACGCCGGACCCGGCGCAGCAGGTGAAAGTGATTGAGGATCTGATCGCCAAAAACGTTAATGCGATCATCGTGGTGCCGAATGATGCCAAGGTCCTTGAGCCTGTACTGAAAAAAGCGCGCGATAAAGGCATCGTGGTGTTGACGCACGAATCCCCGGATGAGCAAATTGGCCAGTGGGATATCGAAACCATCGACAGTGAAAAATACGCACAGGCTAACGTCGATGAGTTAGCGAAAAATATGGGCGGCAAAGGCGGATATGCCATCTATGTTGGTTCGCTGACGGTCCCACTGCATAACGCGTGGGCGGATTATGCAATTAAGTACCAGAAAGAAAAATATCCGGAAATGTTCGAAGTCACTTCACGTCTGCCGGTCGCGGAAAGCATCGATAAATCCTACGCCACAACGCTGGATCTGATGAAAACCTACCCGCAGATGAAGGGCATTATCGGCTTCGGCTCACTGGGTCCAATCGGTGCGGGTCAGGCTGTGCAGAAAAAACGCGCCAAAGATAAGATCGCCGTCGTCGGGATCGCTATGCCAGCGCAGGCAGCACCTTACCTGATGCGCGGTGATATCAAAAAAGCGCTGCTGTGGGATCCAAAAGACGCGGGCTACGCGCTGGTCACTGTTGCCGATCAGCTGTTGCAGGGCAAAGAAGTGAACGCCGATCTGAGTATCGATGGTTTAGGGAAAGCCGATATCGACACGGAGAAGAAAGTGATCCGCTTTAACAAGATCCTCGAAGTCACCAAAGACAACGCACAATCACTTGGTTTCTAAGGCTTTAGCCAACACCAGGGAACCTTAACGCCGACCGTCTGGTCGGCGCTATCAACCAAACTAACACTCAGCGTCCCCCCGGACGCGCGCAGGGGTATTGTCCATGGCAGACACCACCGCATTTATCACTCTTGAGAATATCAGCAAACAATTCCCGGGCGTGCTGGCGCTGGATAACGTGAATCTGACGCTGAGAAAAGGCGAAGTTCACTGTCTGGCGGGTCAAAACGGCTGTGGTAAAAGTACCATTATTAAAGTGATCTCCGGGGTTTATCATCCGGAAAAAGGCGCGCAGATTTTACTCGACGGAAAATTGTTCCATCATCTGACGCCGCAGCTCTCTTCCCATTATGGCATTCAGGTTATTTATCAGGACCTGTCGTTGTTCCCCAACTTTAGCGTCGCAGAAAATATCGCGGTCAACCGCTATCTGCCAGGTGGCGATATCTGGGTGCGTCGCGGCGCCATGAAGCAGCAGGCGCTGGCAGCCATGAAACGTATTGGGGTGAATATCGATCCCGATAAAAAAGTTGAAAAACTCTCAATTGCTGATCGACAGCTGGTCGCCATTTGCCGGGCGATTGCCGCCGATGCGCGTCTGGTGATTATGGACGAGCCCACCGCTTCGCTAACCCGCCAGGAGGTTAATGGCCTGCTGCGAGTAGTTAATGAACTGAAAGCGGCCGGAATTTGCGTCGTGTTTGTCAGCCATCGTCTGGATGAGGTGATGGAAGTGGCTGACCGCATCAGCGTAATGCGCGACGGCAAACTGGTGGGCACATACCCTGCCAGCGAACTCGACAGCCACGAGCTGGCCTTCCTGATGACCGGACAACGCTTCCACTACAGCCCGTTGCCGGAAAGGCCCGCGATTGAGCAAGAGCCGCTGCTTGAGCTGCGCAATCTGAGCCGCAGAGGCAAATACCAAAACATTAATCTGTCGCTGCACGGCGGCGAGATCGTCTCCATTGTTGGTCTGCTGGGTGCCGGGCGCACTGAGCTTTGTCTGAGCCTGTTTGGTATGACCCACCCGGAAAGCGGCGAGATTCGCATTAACGGTCAGCCGGTTACTCTGCGCAATAACCATGACGCCATCCAACACGGGATCGGCTATGTCTCAGAAGATCGCCTGACGCAGGGGCTGATCATGGAGCAGTCGATCTACGACAACACCATCGTCACGGTGTTTGATCAACTGCACACCGGTAGCGGTCTGCTCGATCATCGTAAAGCGCAAAAGTTGGTCGCCGATTTAATCCGCGAACTGAATATCAAAGTGTCCGATCCGCACCTGCCGGTCAAAACCCTTTCCGGCGGTAATGCCCAGCGTATCGCCATTGCCAAATGGGTGGCGACCAATCCGCGCATCCTGATCCTCGACTCGCCTACCGTCGGCGTGGATATCGCCAACAAAGAGGGTATTTACCAGATAGCCCGCGATTTGGCTGAACAGGGTATGGCGGTGCTGATGATTTGCGATGAAATCCCGGAAGCGTATTACAACAGCCACCGTGTGCTGGTAATGCGTCGCGGCAAGCTGGTGGCGGAATTTAATCCTCATCAATGCCGTGAAGAGGAGATTGCTGAAGTGGTCGAGGTAATCAATGAATAAGATGCATCTCTCCCGTTTAATCGGGCAACATGAGTTCTGGCTGGGCCTGCTGGTTGTAGCCCTTGCCGTTGGGCTGAGCATCAGCACCGACGAGTTCTTGTCTTTGGGGAACCTGACGGATGTGGCCACCAGCTACGCGATTCTCGGCATCCTGGCCTGTGGGCTGTTTGTAGTGCTGATTTCCGGCGGGATCGACATCTCATTTCCGGCGATGACCGCGATAGCCCAGTATGCAATGGCCAGTTGGGTTATCGGTCACGGCGGCAACTTCGCGCTGGCGTTAATCATCGCCATTGCGGTGGGCCTGCTGCTTGGGCTGATCAACGGTTTTCTGGTCTATTGGCTACGCGTTCCGGCAATCATCATTACCATCGCCACGCTGAACGTCTACTACGGTCTGCTGGTTTACGCCACCAAAGGCACCTGGCTGTACGGCTTCCCGGACTGGTTTATGAACGGCATTAACTGGTTCTCGTTCACCGCGGCGGATGGCTACGACTACGGTTTGACCCTCCCCCTGCTGTGCCTGGCGGCGGTGATCATTTTTACCGCCGTGCTGATGAACTATACCCGTCTTGGCCGTCAGGTTTACGCCATGGGCGGCAACCGCGACGCGGCCTCGCGCCTGGGGCTGAATCTGCTGAAGCTGCATTTTTACGTCTATGGCTACATGGGCATTCTGGCAGGCGTTGCCGCCGTGGTTCAGGCGCAAATCACCCAGTCAGTTGCGCCCAATTCGCTGCTCGGCTTTGAGCTGACGGTGCTGGCGGCGGTAGTACTCGGCGGAACTAGCATGAGCGGCGGGCGCGGTACGTTGACCGGAACCCTGCTCGGCGTGGTTCTGCTGGCCTTCTTACAAAATGGACTGACGCTGCTCAGCGTCTCCTCTTACTGGCACACCGTGTTCAGCGGCGCCATTATCCTGGTCAGCATTAGCGCCACGGCCTGGAACGAAAAACGCAAACTGGCAAGGGAGCTTTGAGATGAAAACAATCGCCAGATTTTTACCCGGTGATGCCATCATTCGTCTGCAATGCGTGATTATTGTGGTCGTCGCCCTGGTCTTCTCGGCCCTGCTTGGCAGCCGTTTTTTCAGCGTCGCTAACTTCCAGTCGATTGGCTCACAGCTACCAATCCTCGGCATGCTGGCCCTCGGGATGGGCATGACCATGCTGACCGGCGGCATTAACCTGTCGATTATTGCCGGGGCGAACGCCTGCTCGCTGGTGATGGCGGCGATTATCGTCACCCATCCGGATAACCCGCTGTTTCTGGTGCTAGCGCTGCTGGCAGGCGCTGCCGTGGCGGTGGTTATCGGCACGCTCAACGGTGCGCTGATTGCCTGGGTCGGGGTTTCGCCTATTCTCGCCACGCTCGGCACGATGACGCTTATCTCCGGGCTGAATATTCTGCTTTCCAACGGGACGGTGATTTCCGGTTTTCCGACCGCCATTCAGTACCTTGGTAACGCCACGATTGCCGGTATTCCGGTGGCGCTACTGCTCTTTTTCCTGGTGGCAATCCTGCTGTGGGTGCTGCTGGAGCACACCACGCTTGGGCGCAGCCTGTATCTCGTCGGTTCCAATGAGCAGGCTACCCGCTACAGCGGTGTGAATACCGTACGGGTACAAATTTCGGTGTACGTGATTTCTGCCCTGCTCGGCTGGGTCGCCGCCATTTTGATGATGGCGAAATTCAACTCAGCTAAAGCCGGATACGGTGAATCCTACCTGCTGGTCACCATCCTTGCCTCCGTCCTCGGCGGTATCAACCCGGATGGCGGCTTCGGGCGCATTATCGGCCTGGTGCTGGCACTGATTGTGCTGCAAATGCTGGAAAGCGGCCTTAACTTGCTGGGGGTCAGCAGCTATCTGACGATGGCGCTGTGGGGCGCGGTGCTGATCCTCTTTATCGCATTACAGAATCGTAAAGCCTGATTTCAGGAGAAAAAATTATGGCAAGTTACTTTATTGGTGTGGATGTCGGAACCGGAAGCGCCCGTGCTGGCGTGTTTGATCTCAACGGCAGAATGGTCGGTCAGGCCAGTCGGGCCATCGAGATTTACCGCCCGCAGGCCGATTTTGTTGAGCAGTCTTCCGATAACATCTGGCAGGCGGTGTGTAACGCGGTTCGCGATGCGATTAACCAGTCGGATATCAACCCAATCCAGGTGAAAGGTCTGGGCTTTGACGCGACCTGTTCACTGGTGGTGCTGGACAAAGAAGGTAAACCGCTGACCATTAGCCCGTCCGGGCGCAGCGAACAGAACATCATTGTGTGGATGGATCACCGCGCCATTACTCAGGCCGAGCGCATCAACGCCCTGCATCATCGGGTGCTGGACTACGTTGGTGGTATTATCTCCCCAGAAATGCAAACGCCCAAGCTGCTATGGCTGAAGCAACATATGCCCAACACCTGGGCCAATGCGGGATACTACTTTGACCTGCCCGATTTCCTGACCTGGCGCGCAACGGGCGATGACACGCGCTCATTGTGTTCGACGGTGTGTAAATGGACCTATATGGGCCATGAAGACAAATGGGATGCCAGCTATTTCCGCCAGATTGGGCTGGAAGATTTGCTGGAGCATGATGCCGCCAAAATTGGTCGCTACGTGAAAACCATGGGCGAACCGCTCGGTCACGGGCTATCCGCGCGCGCCGCCAGCGAAATGGGGCTGATTCCGGGGACCGCTGTCAGCGTCTCGATCATCGATGCCCACGCCGGTACCCTCGGCACGCTCGGGGCAAGCGGTGTTTCCGGCGAGGTGGCGGATTTTGACCGTCGTATCGCGCTGATTGGCGGCACTTCCACTGGACACATGGCGATTTCCAAAGAGCCGCGTTTTATCGGCGGCGTCTGGGGTCCTTACTACTCAGCCGTGCTGCCAGAATACTGGCTCAACGAAGGTGGACAGTCGGCAACAGGGGCGTTAATCGATCACGTTATTCAGTCGCATCCTTGCTACGAAACCCTGCTGGCGCAAGCTAAATCTCAGGGGCAGACCATTTACGAAGTGCTGAATGCGCTGTTGCGTAAAATGGCCGGTGAGCCGGAAGATATCGCATTTTTAACCCGCGATATGCACATCCTGCCCTATTTCCACGGCAACCGCTCGCCACGCGCTAACCCAACGCTTACGGGCGCAATCACCGGACTGAAACTGTCACGTACGCCGGAAGATATGGCGCTACAGTACCTTGCGACCATCCAGGCCATTGCGCTGGGAACCCGCCATATCATTGAAACGATGAATCAAAGCGGCTACACCATCGATACGATAATGGCCAGCGGCGGCGGGACGAAAAACCCAATCTTCGTTCAGGAACATGCCAACGCCACCGGCTGCGCGATGCTGCTGCCTGAAGAGAGCGAAGCCATGCTGCTGGGTGGCGCCATGATGGGAACTATCGCCGCGGGCGTTTTCGAAACCTTCCCGGAAGCGATGTCGGCGATGAGCCGGATTGGTAAAACGGTTACCCCGCAAACAAATCGCATTAAGCAGTACTACGATCGCAAATATCGGGTATTCCACGAGATGTATCAGGATCATATGAAATACCGCCAGTTGATGCAGGAGGACGCATGAGCGACTCCTGGTCTCAGGCCACCGGCGTATTTCAGCTCTATAGCGATGCCCTGGCGGGTCTGGGGCAGCATCTGACTGAACCGCTCTGGCAGTCGCTGATGGCGGAGCTGCGCGGCTGTCGGGGGAAAATCGTCGTCACTGGCGTCGGCACCTCCGGCATTGCGGCGCGTAAAGTGGCGCATATGCTTGCGTGCGTGGAACGTCCGGCGATTTACCTCAACGCGACGGACGCGGCGCATGGCGATCTCGGTTTTTTACGCGCCAACGACCTGGTGATTATGCTGTCGCGTGGGGGGAATTCGGACGAACTCACCCGGCTGCTGCCCGGACTAAATGCGCGAAATGTGCCGATTCTGAGCGTGACTGAAAACGCCGATTCAGCCATTGCTAAAGCGTCGAGACTGGTGATTTCCACCGGCGTCCAGCGTGAGGCCGACCCGCTGAACATGTTGGCCACCACCTCAATTTTACTGGTGCTGGCTATCTTTGACGCCGCCTGCGCCTGCCTGATGAGCGAAAGCGGTTACTCAAAAGAGACGCTGTTGTCTGTGCATCCAGGTGGTGATGTGGGATTAACACTGAGCCGTGGTAAGTAACGCCAGACAGCGCTCTTGTTACCCACCTATTTGCAGGTGTAATGGCGGTCAGTTAAACATGTAGGGAGAACGTTTTACTCTGAATAAGTTTCCGTTCACCTTATGTGCATCGCTTCTCTGATATCGCTATACCCGTGAACGTGCAAGGGAGGCTCACCGCCGCCTCCCTTGCATCCCAGGCTCCCGGCGGGAAAATCGTCGCTGCGCGAGCTATTCGTCTTATTCCGTCTGCCTGTCGGGTCGGGGCCGAGCCTGCATCCATGCAGGCCGTCCTCTCTGCCCGCATCCCTGCGGGCAGACCCGGTCAGCCGTCAACGCCTCATCGATTTTCAGCCGGACCGGGGTCATCGCTTCAACGCTCTGACTTCCAGTTAAATCTGTTTTGCTGTTTTAACAAAAAACGCAGAAGGTGGGGTGTGAGCTGGTCCGGCTGAAAATTGCCGACGTGTTTCCGTAAGGCCGGGAGAGCCAGCATGGATGCTGGCTCAGGGCGCGCTTTACAGGGACGTTACATCGCGCCCGGCCCTGTAGCCTGGAGGAATAAGCTGAGGGAACCGCGGAGCGGCAATTTTCCCGCCGGGAGCCGGGATTGTTAAGGGTGCGGCGATAGCACCCTTAACACGTTCACTGCCGTTCAGTGTACAGAGAAGCGATGAACATAAGGTGAACGGAACCTTTTCTCGGAGAAAACATATTCATTATGCTCCGCCAACATATGTTGATACAGGAGCATTAACAGTACGTCATTGCGCAACCTGCCGGTTTATTTATATCTAAACAAAAGATAAAACAGTGAAAAAGCGGATTAACGCGCTGCGTTCCACTACCGCTATCTGTTCCGCACGTTAAAAATTCTGTGACGCTCTCCAGCATTCCTGGTGGAAAGCTTTCCATTCCTCAAATCTATGAGCAAACTTTAGCTATTCTTATCAAACATACTCACGGGAGAATCTACAGATGATGTCAACGCTTGCCCCACCATCTGTACTTTCCGCTCCCCAGCGCCGTTGCCAGGTGCTGCTGACGCTTTTCCTGCCGGGGCAAATCGCTACTACACAAACCTTCAGCAGCCTCAACGGTGTCGATGATGCCACGGTTCAGGAAGATATTATTGGCGCAGGACTCGAAATCCAGCGCTATCACCGGCTCGCGATAGCCACCGCGCAGAATGGTGGCTATACGATCGAAGGAACCCCGCTAAATCAACGTCTGTGTCTGTTGCAGTGGCTGCGCCGTGGCCTGCGGATTTGCCCTGCCTTTATCGCCCAGCAGTTTACCCCGGCGTTAAAAGCAGAACTTAAACAACGGGGGATCGCACGTACGCTGTATGACGACACCAATCTGCACGCGCTCATTAATCTGTGTTCCCGGCGCTTGCAGAAACCGTTTGAGTGTCGTGACATCCAGTTCCTGCGCCTGTATTTACAGTACTGCCTGCTACAGCACCACGCGGGGATCACCCCGGAGTTTAACCCACTCCAGCAACGCTGGGCGCAATCCTGCGCGGAATATCCGCTCGCCGAGGAAATTGGCCGTCATTGGCAGCGCCACGTCATGCAGAGTGCACCGCTGGGCGAATCGCTGTTTATGGCGTTGCTGTTCTCAATGCTTCGTATCCCCGACCCGATTCGCGATAATCACCAGCAGGATCGCCGCCTGCGCCTTGCTATTGCGCGGCTGGTGCTGCGTTTTCGCGAGTATGGCAATGTGCGCTTCAGCGATGAGCAAGGGCTGAATGACCAGTTGTATATCCACCTGGCTCAGGCACTGAACCGCAGCGTGTTTGCCATCGGCATTGATAACACGCTGCCGGAGGAGTTCAGCCGCCTTTATCCCCGGCTGGTTCGTACTACCCGCGAGGCGATTCACGGCTTCGAGGCCGAATACGATGTGCAATTTTCCGAAGAAGAGATCGGGCTGGTGGCCGTTATTTTCGGCGCCTGGCTGATGCAGGAGAAGGATTTACACGAAAAGCAGATTATCCTGCTGACCGGTAGTAACGAACAACTTGAAGTACATATAGAGCAACAGCTGCGCGAACTGACGCTGCTGCCGCTCAACGTAAAACATATGCCGATGCAGGACTTTCAAAAAGAGGGTGCCCCGCGCGGCGTAACGCTGATTATTACGCCGTATACCACGCCGTTACCGCTATTTTCACCCCCGTTGATTCATGCGGATCTGGCGCTTACGCCGCATCAGCAGCAGCAGATCCGCAAAATCCTCGAATCATAACGTTGCAGGCTGCGCGACCACCTTCGGGCGCAGAACGATTGCCGGGAGCGCCACCAGCGCCATCACCCAGAACACGCCGCTGCCCAGATTCTGGTACAGATAGCCCGCGAATACGGTCATGATGGCGATACTGCCGCCCATCGCTATCGCGGAATACACCGCCTGCAAACGAATAACTTCGCTCCCCTGGCGTGCCGCGATATAACGCATTGCCGCCAGGTGGCAGACGGTAAAGGTTCCGCAATGGAGGATTTGCACCACGATCAGCCACGGCAGCTCGGTGCTCCAGCCCATCAATCCCCAACGCACCACCCCGCAAATGGCGGAAAGCAGCAGCAGATCGCGGGCGCTGAAGCGACGGAACAGCTTGTGGCTAAGTGCGAAAATAATCACCTCCGCCACCACACCTAGTGACCATAAATAGCCCACCGCCGAAGCGGAATATCCGGCAGACTGCCAATAGATGGCGCTGAAACCATAATACGCAGCATGCGCACCCTGTAGCAGACTCACGCAAGCAAGAAAACGCCAGCTCTGGGTTATCAGCGCGCGCCAGGCGGGCCATCCCGCACTCTCCTGCTGACGGTTTTCACCCACTGGCTGCACGCTCGGGCGAATCATCATGCCCAGCAGCATCGAGGCGACGCCAAGCGATAGCAGGACCAGGATCACCCGATAGTCAAACAGGCTCACCAGTTTGCCGGTTAGCGCGGAGCCGATCACAAAAGCCACAGATCCCCACAGTCGCACCCGACCGTAATCCATGGTGATTTGTTTCTGCCAGGTGTTGGCCAGCGCGTCGGTCAGCGGTACCAACGGTGAGAAAAACAGGTTAAAACCGACCATCACCACCATCAGCCACGCCACGTTGGTTCCCGCCCAGAAGGCCAGCGCAAACACCAGCGTCAACAGGGCCAGAATACGTAACGCTGAGATCAGCCGAGAGGGATCGCTCACACGCGGCGCAATCAGCAAACTACCGAGAAAACGGGCAATCAGCCCCGCGCCCAGCAGTAAACCGATGGTTTCCGGCGTCAGCCCTAGCCCTTCGAGCCAGACGCTCCAGAAAGGCAGAAAGATACCGTAGCTAAAGAAGTAGGTGAAATAACCGAGCGCCAGCCAGCGCGTGGAATGCAAAGCCATGGGTCCTCCCGTTTTGGAAGCCCTAGTCTAATGACTCAAACCACATTCTGAAGAGTACTACCGTTCACATTTACGAAATAATTGTGACAAACATCACCTTTAACCAACACGATTGGTCATCCGCATCCGCAATCGTTTACATCTGTATGATTTTACAGCAGGGAACATGATGGGATGAATAAACAGTAATGCAAGGAATTGAATGGATTTTGCGAAAAATACTCAGCTGAATACCAAAATCCTTAATATCATCACAAGTATATCATTTAGCAGCCAATATTCGTGATTGCAATATTTTGACTCCGTACTAATTTAAAATTATTTAAATGTAATAGCAGTTAGCCCGTTCATTTTTAATAAATATAATCTGAAAATCTCACTTATTAATATGACTGCCAGCGCATATCGAATACCATTGCCCAGCAATTAATTTTGATCTTTGTCTTTTCATTAATTTAATTGCTAACAGGTTAATCAAATAAGAGGGACTTTAATGAACAAAATTGCAAAATCTATAGCGGTTAGCTTGCTGGCGCTTTCTGCGGGAAGCGCATGGGCGACGGACGGTAAAATTGAATTTACGGGTGAAATTCTAACCAGCACCTGTGAATTCGCCGATGGTGACGTCATCAACGTGGAACTGGGTCATTACGCCGCCGCACAGTTTAAAACTGTCGGTGATACCAGCCCGGCGATTCCGGTTAATATTCCGTTGGAAAACTGCCCAGCCTCCCCGTGGGAGCACGTTGATGGCACAACGGACAACTCGTTCCAGCTGTGGCTGGAAACGCGCGCTGGCGGCACCGTAGCCGATCACGACGATCTGGTCGCCGTTAGCAGCATGGATACCGCCGCAACCGGCGTGGGCATCCGTATCGCAAGAGCCAGCGACAACGCAACGATGGTGCTGAATAAGTTGCCCGCGGCTGATTCAAAAATCAGCTTTGCCCCGGAAGCCGATGGCACCACTATTGTAGGGCTACAAGCCTATTACGTCTCCACTGTTGATCCTAAAGAGATCTCCCCAGGCGAAGCCAACGCCAGCGTTGACGTCACCATCGACTACCGCTAATCCCGTATACCGTCTCTTTCCATCCCTTCTTCCCGCTGGGATGGAAAGAGACGTTTTTTGACATCAGGTTAAGGATAACAGCGATGAAAAAAAACACCGCGCTCGCTTTGGCATTGGTGCTGGGCAGTTGGGTCAGCCAAAGCCTCGCTGGCGGTATTGTGCTACAGAGAACCCGTGTCATCTACGATGCCGGGAAAAAAGAGGCCGCGCTGCCGGTGGCTAACCACAGTGAAGGTCTGCCTTATTTATTGCAGTCGTGGGTCGACAATGCACAGGGAACCGCACGAGGCCCCTTTATTATTACACCGCCGCTTTTTCGCCTCGATGCTGATAACGATTCATCATTACGAATTATAAAATCATCTGAAAACATTGCTAACGATAAAGAATCGTTGTTCTTTATTAATGTGCGCGCTATTCCTGCCAAAAGCCAAACCACCGATGCGAATAATAATACGCTAACGCTGGTATTTAAAACACGAATAAAACTATTTTATCGCCCGACAAATTTAGTCGGCAAGCCGTACGATGCTTATAAATCTCTTGAATATAAATATAGCAATAATGAGTTAGATATATATAACCCATCGGCTTATCACGTCGTATTCGCCGGTCTTGCGTTAGGGAAAACCGATCTCACAAATAAAATCGATTACATCGCTCCCGGCGAGCATAAACGGCTGGCGGTCCCCGCAGCCGCAGGGAAAACGGTGCGGTGGGCCGCGATCAACGACTATGGCGGTACCACCAAAACAGAAACCCAGACACTGCAATAAGCCACGCCTCACGATGATAGCTCTCAGGGAATGACAAGCGATATGACGCAAAGAACGCCGAATTTATCAACCGTGAAGCCACTTGCCTTCTGGTTGCACTGCGCAATCGCCAGCGGATGCCTGGCCTCCGGCCATGCCTGGGCCGGTGACTTCTACTTTGACCCAACCCTTCTGGAAACGGAGAAAAGCGGCCAGCAGGCGGTGGATCTGGCGGTATTTTCGCAGAATAACGCCCAGCTTCCCGGCGAATATATTGTTGATATTTATATTAACAACAAGAAAACCGGTCAGCGTAGGCTGCCGTTTGTCGCGGGTAAAGACCACCAGTTGATTCCTCAGTTCACCCTCGGGCAACTGCGTGAGCTGGGCTTTAAAATCGACAACTATCCACAGTTGGCGGAGCAGGACAACGCCACGATAGTAGCCGACCTGACGCAGGCGATTCCCGGCAGCATCTCACAGTTTGATATCAACCACAGCCGACTGAATCTCAGCGTGCCGCAGATTGCCCTTTACCGTGACGCCCGCGGCTATGTAGATCCTGCACGCTGGGACGACGGGATGCCGGTTTTGTTCACCAACTACAACTTTAGCGGTTCGCAAAACCAGTACGACAACGACAGCGATCGGCGTCAGTATCTGAATATGCAAAATGGTGCCAACATCGGCCCCTGGCGACTGCGCAATTACTCGACCTGGGCGCACAGCGATAATGACACGCGTTGGGATAGCATTAATAGCTGGCTACAACGGGATATCAAAAGCCTGAAATCGCAGTTGGTGATAGGCGAGAGCGCCACCGAAGGCACGGTGTTCTCCAGCTATCAGTTTACCGGCGTGCGGCTGTACTCTGATGAAACCATGCTGCCCAACAGCCAGCGCGGCTTTGCGCCGACCATTCGCGGCATCGCCAACTCCAGCGCTATCGTGACGGTACGGCAAAACGGCTACACCCTGTATCAAAGCAACGTTCCGGCTGGGGCTTTTGAAATCAACGATCTCTACCCTTCGGCGTTCAGCGGCGACTTAGACGTCACTATCGAAGAAGCCGACGGCAGCATACGTCATTTCGTCCAGCCGTTCTCCGCGCTGCCGCAGATGCAAAGACCGGGTTATCTAAAATACAGCGTCACCGCGGGGCGCTTTCGCGCTGCCAGCTCGCAGGACAGCCACGAGCCGGAGTTCCTTGAAAGCACCGCCAGCTATGGTCTGAACAACGCGTTCACGCTTTACGGCGGCCTGAACGCCTCGCAGGACTACCCAGCGCTGGCGCTGGGCCTCGGCTCTACGCTTGGCGTTCTGGGGGCAGTATCGATGGACGTCAGCCGTGCGGACACTCAGCTTGATAACGATGAAAGCTATCATGGCTACAGCTGGCGCACCCAGTACATCAAAGACCTACCGGAAAGCGGCACCAGCGTGTCGCTAAGCTACTACCGCTACACCAGCAGCGGTTATTTCAACTTCTCCGACGCCAACCAGAAGGGTATCAACGGCGGCGATCACCTGCGCAATGAAGCTCAGTTCACTGTCAGCCAGACGTTGTTTTCTGGTATCAGTTTCTACGCCTCTGGCTCGCAGCAGGAGTACTGGGATCGCGAGCAGCAGGATAAAAATCTGTCCATTGGCCTGAACGGCAATCTGTGGGGCGTGAGCTATAACCTCAGCGGCCAGTTTACCGACTCACATGACAGCGACAACGACCGTACGCTGTCGCTCAGCCTGAGCGTGCCGTTGGATCGCTGGCTGTCGCATGCGCAGGCAACCTGGCGCACCACCGACCAGCGCGATCGCGCTACTCAGCACGAAGTGGGCATCAATGGCTCGCTGCTGGAAGACCGTCGGCTGACCTATAACCTGAAACAACGGCAAAGCGAAGGCGGCGATCCGGGCAGCAGCAGTCTGTACGGCAGCTACCGTTCTGCCTACGGCACCGTGAATGCCGGTTACGACTACAGCAGCGATAACCGCCAACTGAGCTACGGCCTCTCTGGCGGTATTGTCGCCCATCGTCACGGCGTGACCCTGTCGCAGTCACTGGGCAATGCCTTTGCGCTGATTGACACCAACGGCGCGGCAGGGATCCGGGTGAAAAATTACCCCGGCATCGCCACCGACTATTTTGGCTATGCCGTGATCCCCTATCTGACCGCGTATCAGGAAAACGCCATCTCTCTCGATACCACAATGATGCCGGATAACGTCGACGTCACCGAAACGGTGCGCACCGTAGTGCCTAATCGCGGTGCCGCCGTAACGGCACACTTTATTGCCCAGACCGGCTACCGCGTACTGCTGAAACTCACCGATGCGCGCGGAAAAGCACTGCCCTTCGGCGCCATCGCCAGCAGTCAGACGCAGCAGAGCATCGTTGATGAAGGTGGCGTGCTGTATATCACTGGCGTAAACAGCCAGCCGCAGATCTGGTCCGTGCGCTGGGGTAATCAGCCAGATCAACAGTGCCAGTTTACCTTCAGCCTGCCGGAAGATGCTGCTCGCAACACCGCAATACAAAATGGGAACGCGCTATGTCAATAAAGAGTCTGTGGATGAAAAATGGGATTACCGCCGCGCTACTGGCGCTACCTATCACCCCGGTCTACGCGGTGACCGGGGCCTGCTCCGCGACGGGAAGCTTTAACGTCAATATAGCCAGCGACTGGACGCAAGCACAGAACGTCGCGGGAACCTCGCTGGAACTGCCAACGCCGCTCTCAGGCAATGCTTATCAAATCGATTGCAGCTGTAGCGCGGGTAGCAAAGTGGCGTTGTACTATACGGTCACCAGCGCGCTATCTAAAAACGGTAAACTCAGCGGCTTTTACCAGTTGAATGATAATCTGGATATTAAAACTGAAGTTGATGACATTCCCGGGAAGACGGCGGTCACGCCGCAGAACACTAAACCTATCCAGGAAAGTGGCTCTTACAGCCCCAGCAGCAGCAAAGGTAGCGTGTGCACGGCTGACCCAGCGGAGATCCGCGCCGCGCCGGTAAACATTGGCGCGAGCACCCGTTTTACGCTGTACGTCACCAAACCCTTCCTGGGGGAACTGGTAATTCCAGACACCCTGGTCGCCTCAGTACAGGCCGGATGGACCAGTTCGTCCACCCCACCATCGGTGAGCAGCATGGAAAATATCGCCGAACTGCGCATCCAGGGGAGCATCACCGTGCCCCAGGATTGTAAAATCAACCAGGGCGACGTGATTCAGGTCGATCTCGGTTTTATCAACGCCAACCGTTTCACCACCAAGGACCAGATGCCGGACGGCTATACACCGGTCAATTTTGACATTCACTATGACTGCGGTGATACCTCAACCATCAAAAATAGCATGGAAATGAGGATTGATGCTGATGATGTGATTGAGCAGTACACGTTAGTCGCCCGCCGCCAGGAAGCCAATAATGTCCCGGACATCGGTGTGAGAATGGCCCGTATCGACGGCACCCATGTCAATGTCCCGTTCACAAATGGATTGATCAATATCGATCCTTCCGGCAAGGGAGTAATCAACCTGGAAGCCTGGCCGATTAATATGCTCGGCGGCACGCCCGCGCCGGGGAAATTTAGCGGTACCGCGACCATCACCGTTCTCGTGAAATAATGGCTCACAACATCGGCTGGCGCTGAGCCAGTTCGATAAAATGCTGCAGGGCGGGCTTTAGCTCGCCTTTTTTCCACGCCATCAACAGCGCAATGGTCGGAACATCGCCAACAATAGGGCGGAAAACCACCTGTCCGGTATTAAAATTATTCATATAACCGGGTATCAAAGTCACCCCCAGCCCCATGCCGACCAGGTTCATGGTCACCAGAATGTTGGTTGCCACCTGCACAATGTTGGGCTGGCTTTTTTGCTGCTGAAACCAGTTTTTGACAATCATCGCTAACGCACCGGAGTAGGCCGGATCAGTGCTGACAAAATTCACGCCGTGTAGTTGTTCTGCGGAGATTGCTTGCTCATTAGCTAACGGATGATTCACCGGTAAAACCACTACTAACGGCTCATGAATCAGCTCCAGATAATCGAGATCCGGGCTGTACACCGGGTGGCGCATTAAGCCCACATCCAGCTCTCCACTCAGGATCTTCTCTTCCTGTTCGGTGGTGATCAGACTCACCAGCTCAATGTGCGTATCAGGCTGTTTTAAACGAAACAAAGGCAGCACCTTCGGCAGCAGATTTACCTCTGCGGAAGGGACAAAACCGATGGCGAAATGATTATCTTCCTGCACCGTTTTACGGGCACGAACTTTGGCGTTTTCCGCCTGTTCGAGGATCGCCAGCGCATCTTGTAAAAAGCACTCTCCCGCCGCCGTCAGCGCAACTTTTCGTTTATCCCGCACCAGCAACGGAACGCCCACGCACGTTTCCAGATCGCGGATCTGGCTGCTTAACGACGGCTGAGAGGTATGCAGCTTTTCTGCCGCTCGGGTGAAATTCAGCGCCTGCGCCACCGCTACGAAATAGCGTAAGTGCCTCAGTTCCATGCCCTTCTCCTTGTTATCGAAAAAATGTCTCAACTGGTAGAAATTTACTATTTCACAGATTGATAACTAACCAGCAACATCCTTAAGGTACAAAAAAAGAAGGTCAATACATCTTAGCTTTCAGGATTAAAAAATATGACCACACCCTCAAATTTAGACATCTACCAACTGATCGACACACAAAACGGTCGCGTAACCCCACGAATTTATACCGACCCTGAAATTTACCAACTGGAGCTGGAACGCATCTTCGGACGCTGCTGGTTATTTCTCGCCCACGAAAGCCAAATCCCCAAACCCGGTGATTTTTTTAACACCTACATGGGCGAGGATGCGGTTGTGGTGGTTCGCCAGAAAGACGGCAGCATCAAAGCGTTTCTCAACCAGTGTCGCCACCGCGCAATGCGCGTCAGCTACGCCGACTGCGGCAATACCCGCGCCTTCACCTGCCCGTATCACGGCTGGTCGTACGGCATTAACGGCGATCTGATCGACGTGCCACTGGAACCGCGCGCCTACCCGCAAGGGCTGTGCAAATCGCACTGGGGGCTGAACGAAGTTCCTGGCGTAGAGAGCTACAAGGGACTGATTTTCGGCAACTGGGATACCTCCGCGCCTGCGCTGCGCGATTATCTCGGCGACATCGCCTGGTATCTCGACGGTGTGCTGGATCGTCGTGAAGGCGGCACCGAAATCGTCGGTGGCGTACAAAAGTGGACCATTGATTGTAACTGGAAATTCCCCGCCGAACAGTTTGCCAGCGACCAGTATCACGCGCTGTTCAGCCATGCCTCGGCCGTGCAGGTGCTGGGGGCAAAAGACGACGGCAGCGATAAACGCCTGGGCGACGGACAAACCGCCCGCCCGGTGTGGGAAACCGCCAAAGACGCACTACAGTTCGGTCAGGATGGGCACGGCAGCGGATTTTTCTTTACCGAAAATCCCGATGCCAACGTCTGGGTCGACGGCGAAGTCTCCAGCTATTACCGCGACACCTACGCGGAAGCCGAGCAGCGTCTGGGAAAAGTTCGCGCCCTGCGTCTGGCCGGTCACAACAACATTTTCCCAACGCTTTCCTGGCTCAACGGTACTGCCACCTTAAGGGTCTGGCATCCGCGCGGGCCGGATCAAGTTGAAGTATGGGCATTCTGTATTACCGATAAAGCCGCTTCTGATGAAGTGAAAGCTGCGTTTGAAAACAGCGCCACGCGCGCCTTTGGCCCCGCCGGATTCCTGGAGCAGGACGACTCGGAAAACTGGTGTGAAATTCAAAAACTGCTGAAGGGTCATCGCGCACGCAACACCAAATTGTGTTTGGAAATGGGGCTGGGCCAGGAGAAACGTCGTGAAGACGGCATTCCGGGGATCACCAACTACATCTTTTCGGAAACCGCCGCGCGCGGCATGTATCAGCGCTGGGCCGATTTGCTCAGCAGCGAAAGCTGGCAGGAAGTGCAGGAGAAAACTTCAGCTTACCAGCAGGAGGTGATGAAATGAGCACCTTAGTTTCTCAGGAACTACACCACCGCATTACACAGTTTCTCTACCATGAAGCCAGCCTGCTGGATGACTGGAAGTTTCGTGACTGGCTGGCACAACTGGATGAAGACATTCGCTACACCATGCGTACGACGGTCAATGCCCAGACGCGCGATCGTCGCAAAGGCGTGCAGCCGCCGACCACCTGGATTTTCAACGACAACAAAGACCAGCTCGAACGTCGTATCGCGCGGCTGGAAACCGGCATGGCCTGGGCGGAAGAGCCACCGTCGCGTACCCGGCACCTGATCAGCAACTGCCAGGTCAGTGAAACTGGGGTTCCCGACGTCTTTGCCGTGCGCCTTAATTATCTGCTGTATCGCGCGCAAAAAGAGCGCGATGAAACCTTTTACGTCGGCATGCGCATAGACAAAGTGCGCCGTTTGCCGGGCGATGAGTGGCGCTTACTGGAGCGTGAGATCGTGCTGGATCAAGCGGTGATCACCTCCCATAACCTGAGTGTACTGTTCTGATGAGTCGTGTTTATGCCTGCCCCGTAGGGGATTTGCCGGAGGGTGAAGCGCTCCGGCTTGATACTTCGCCCGTCATCGCGCTGTTCAACGTTGGCGGCGAGTTCTATGCCATTAACGATCGCTGTAGCCACGGTAACGCCTCGATGTCGGAAGGCTATCTGGAAGACGACGCTACGGTGGAATGCCCGCTGCATGCCGCCAGTTTTTGCCTGAAAACCGGCAAGGCGTTGTGCTTGCCCGCCACCGACGCGCTCACCACCTACGCGGTATATGTAGACGGTAGCGATGTGTTTGTTGATATTCCAGAGGACGCAAGATGAGCGATTTACGCGATAACGTGGTCTTTATCACCGGCGGCGGCTCCGGTCTTGGTCTGGCACTGGTCGAGCGTTTCATCGAAGAAGGTGCGCGGGTCGCCACGCTGGAGCTGTCGCCAGCTAAAGTTGCCAGCCTGCGTCAGCGCTTTGGCGAACATGTGCTGGCAATCGAAGGCAACGTCACCTGCTACGCCGACTATCAGCGCGCGGTAGATCAAATCCTGACGCATTACGATACGCTGGACTGTTTTATCGGAAATGCGGGGATATGGGATCACAACGCCTCGTTGGTCAATACGCCTGCGGAGGCGCTGGAGAGCGGCTTCCACGAGCTGTTTAACGTCAACGTGCTGGGCTATCTGCTGGGCGCGAAAGCCTGTGCCCCAGCACTTATCGCCAGCGAAGGCAGCATCATCTTTACCCTGTCCAATGCGTCGTGGTATCCCGGCGGCGGCGGCCCGCTGTATACCGCCAGCAAACATGCGGCTACCGGGCTGATTCGCCAGCTGGCATACGAGCTGGCACCAAAGATTCGTGTTAACGGTGTCGGTCCATGCGGTATGGCGACAGATCTACGCGGCCCGCAGGCGCTGGGACAAAACGATACATCGATTATGCAGTCGCTGACGCCGGAAAAAATCGCCGCTATTTTGCCACTACAATTTTTCCCGGAGCCGGCGGATTTTACCGGCCCGTATGTGATGCTGGCGTCAAAACGCAACAACCGCACATTGAGCGGCGTGATGATCAATGCCGACGCCGGTCTGGGTATTCGCGGTATTCGTCACGTCGCCGCCGGACTGGATCTCTGAGGAGGCGTTATGAACCCAAAAACTATTGCTATCGTCGGCGGCGGTCAGGCGGCGGCTATGGCTACCGCTGCACTGCGCCAACAAGGTTTTGACGGCGAATTACACCTGTTTTCCGATGAGCAGCATCTGCCCTATGAACGCCCACCGCTCTCCAAAGCGATGCTACTGGACGACAATCCGCAACTTCAGCCGATACTCCCCGCTGACTGGTGGCGGGAACACAACGTACAGCTGCATCTGGGGGTTACTGTGCAGACGCTCGGCCGCCAAACGCATCAGTTGGTGCTGGCTAATGGGCAGAGTTATCCATGGGATCGGCTACTGATTGCGACGGGCGCTGCGGCACGCCCCCTTCCGCAACTGGATAAGCTGGGCGATCGTTGCTTCACCCTGCGCCACGCGGGCGATGCCGAGCGCCTGCGCGACAATTTATTGCCGGGCAAGTCGATTGTCATTGTCGGTGCGGGCACCATTGGTCTGGAACTGGCGGCCAGCGCGACTCAACGCGGCTGTCAGGTGACGGTGGTGGAGCTGGCGCCAACGGTCATGGGCCGCAACGCGCCTGCTCCGGTGCGCGACTACCTGCTAGCCCGCCACCAACTTGCGGGCGTGCGGGTACTGCTTAACAGCGCTATTGAGCATGCCGAAGCAGGAGAGTGTCTCTCGCTCATGCTGCAAAACGGCGAAACTCTCACCGCTGATGCGGTGATCTATGGCATTGGTATTGTGGCGAACGATATGCTGGCCCGCGAAGCGGGGCTGGAGACGGCAAACGGCATTATCGTTGATGCCGCCTGCACCACCTCCGATCCCGCGATTTTCGCCGCCGGTGACGTAGCGATAACACGCCAGGCTGACGGTTCGTTAGTACGCGTGGAAAGCTGGGAAAACGCCAATTTTCAGGCACAGGTTGCCGCCGCCGCGATGCTCAATCAACCGCAGCCAGCAGCAACGCCGGGCTGGTTCTGGACCGATCAGTACCGTGATAATCTACAGTTTGTCGGCGAAATGCAGGGTGAGAACTGGCTCCTACGCGGCGATCCTGATGCGCAGAAAGCAATATGGTTTAACCTACAGGATGGCGTGATTGTCGGCGCAGTAACGTTGAATCAGGGCCGAGAAATACGTTTATTGAGAAAATGGATTCAGGCAAAGAAAAAGCCGCCAGTGGCGACTTTAATCAATGAAACAATCTTGCTTAAGTCAATATAACTGCCGGATGGCACTTCGTTTATCTGGCCTACATGTGAGTTACCTGTAGGCCGGAAAAGGTGTTTACACCACCATCTGGCAATCCGTATTACTTACGCGTAAACCGGGAAACGTGCACAGATATCCAGCACTTTACCTTTGACGCGCTCGATAACAGCTTCGTCATTGATGTTGTCCAGAACGTCACACATCCAGCCAGCCAGCTCTTTCACTTCAGCTTCTTTAAAGCCACGGCGAGTCACAGCCGGAGAACCGATACGGATACCGGAAGTCACAAACGGGCTCTTCGGATCGTTCGGTACGCTGTTTTTGTTAACGGTGATGTTAGCACGGCCCAGCGCGGCGTCAGCTTCTTTACCGGTCAGGTTTTTATCAACCAGATCCAGCAGGAACAGGTGGTTTTCAGTACCGCCAGAAACCACTTTGTAGCCACGGTTCAGGAACACTTCCACCATCGCTTTGGCGTTTTTGGCAACCTGCTGTTGGTAAACCTTGAACTCAGGCTCCATCGCTTCTTTCAGCGCCACAGCTTTCGCCGCGATCACGTGCATCAGCGGGCCGCCCTGCGCGCTTGGGAACACAGCGGAGTTCAGTTTTTTGTACAGCTCTTCGTCACCGCCTTTCGCCAGGATCAGGCCACCGCGTGGACCCGCCAGGGTTTTGTGGGTGGTGGTGGTCACAACGTGTGCGTGTGGAACCGGGTTCGGATAAACGCCTGCGGCAATCAGACCTGCAACGTGCGCCATATCGACGAACAGATATGCACCGATGCTGTCGGCGATTTCGCGCATTTTTGCCCAGTCAACAACGCCGGAGTAAGCAGAGAAGCCACCGATGATCATCTTCGGTTTGTGCTCTTTGGCCTGCTTCGCCATGTCTTCGTAGTCAATTTTGCCGGACTCATCAATACCGTAAGGGATGATGTTGTACAGTTTGCCGGAGAAGTTAACCGGGGAGCCGTGAGTCAGGTGGCCGCCTTGTGCCAGGTTCATACCCAGAACGGTATCGCCCGGTTGCAGCAGAGCGGTGTAAACAGCGAAGTTAGCCTGAGAGCCGGAGTGCGGTTGTACGTTAGCGTAGTCAGCGCCAAACAGCTCTTTTGCGCGATCGATAGCGAGTTGCTCAACGATATCAACGTACTCGCAACCGCCGTAGTAGCGCTTGCCCGGATAACCTTCAGCATATTTGTTGGTCAGCTGAGAACCCTGCGCCTGCATAACACGCGGGCTGGTGTAGTTTTCGGAGGCGATCAGTTCGATGTGCTCTTCCTGACGTACTTTTTCCTGCTCCATAGCCTGCCACAGTTCGGCATCATAATCGGCAATGTTCATTTCACGCTTTAACATCCGCATCTCCTGACTCAGCTAACAATAAAATTTTCGGCCTTAAAAGGCGGTCCGTAGGACAACGGCGAACAGTATAACCGAATCATTCTTCGATAACAGGTCTTGACAAAGGATTTTACGCAAACGATTACCTTCATGGTACGCAAGGCTTTGGAGAACAAAGGTCTGCTGAATTTCAACGGATTTCTTTTCAGGTTTGTGATGCAGATTTTTCACGATGTAACCTTTACAACGCAAAGTTACAAAGAACCATTTACAATGCAGGGGTATTTTTTATAAGATGTATTTGACATACATCATTAAAGTTTCAGATAAAGGAAGACCGTATGCTTGACGCACAAACCATCGCTACAGTGAAAGCCACCATTCCCCTGCTGGTTGAAACAGGTCCGAAGCTGACCGCCCATTTCTACGACCGCATGTTTACGCATAACCCAGAGCTGAAAGAAATCTTCAACATGAGTAATCAGCGTAATGGCGATCAGCGTGAAGCGCTGTTTAACGCTATTGCCGCGTATGCCAGCAATATCGAAAACCTGGCGGCACTGTTGCCGGCTGTTGAGAAAATCGCACAGAAGCATACCAGCTTCCAGATTAAACCCGAGCAGTACAACATCGTGGGTGGCCATTTACTGGCAACGCTGGACGAAATGTTCAGCCCAGGCCAGGAAGTTCTGGATGCGTGGGGCAAAGCATACGGTGTGCTGGCGAACGTTTTCATCAACCGTGAAGCGCAAATCTACAGCGAAAATGCCAATAAAAATGGCGGCTGGGAAGGTACCCGTCCTTTCCGCATCGTGGCAAAAACCCCACGCAGTGCACTTATCACCAGCTTTGAGTTTGAACCTGTCGACGGTGGCGCAGTGGCTGAATATCATCCGGGGCAATATCTGGGCGTCTGGTTAAAGCCGGAAGGTTTCCCGCATCAGGAAATTCGTCAGTACTCACTGACCGGTAAACCCGATGGCAAAGGCTACCGTATTGCGGTTAAGCGTGAAGACGGTGGTCAGGTTTCAACCTGGCTGCACAACCATGCGAATGTTGGCGACGTTGTTCACCTGGCCGCACCAGCGGGCGATTTCTTTATGGACGTCGCGACCGACACCCCGGTATCTCTGATCTCCGCGGGCGTGGGACAAACCCCAATGCTGGCGATGCTGGATACGCTGGCAAAAGCGAAGCATACGGCGCAGGTTAACTGGTTCCACGCGGCAGAAAATGGTGACGTGCATGCCTTCGCTGATGAAGTCAATGAACTCGGCAAAACGCTGCCACGCTTTAGCGCACACACCTGGTATCGTGAGCCAACCGAAGCCGATCGTGCGAAAGGTGCCTTTGATAGCGTAGGTCTGATGGATTTGAACAAACTGGAAAGCGCAATTAGCGATCCGGCGATGCAGTTTTATCTGTGCGGTCCGGTTGGTTTCATGCAGTTCGCCGCGAAGCAGCTGGTCGGTCTGGGCGTGAAAAACGAGAACATTCATTACGAGTGCTTTGGCCCGCACAAAGTCTTGTAATGTGTTACGCAAGTAGGCCGGATAAGGCGTTTACGCCGCCATCCGGCAATCACTCTGCCTGATGCGCTACGCTTATCAGGCCTACAAATTAACGGCGCGGCTTAGATTGCCGCGTCGTCTTCTTCACCGGTACGAATACGAATAACGCGTGCCACGTCGAAGACAAAAATCTTACCGTCACCGATCTTGCCGGTCTGGGCAGTACGGATAATGGTGTCGACGCAGGTATCGACGATGTCGTCGGTAACCACAATTTCAATTTTTACCTTCGGCAGAAAATCCACCATATATTCCGCACCACGGTACAGCTCGGTATGGCCTTTCTGACGGCCAAAACCTTTCACTTCTGTCACAGTCATACCGGTAATGCCGACTTCTGCCAGCGCTTCGCGGACGTCGTCCAGCTTGAAGGGTTTAATAATCGCATCAATCTTTTTCATGCTATTCCTTGAAAAGGTCGCCTGTCTTTTGATCGAATAAAGCTAACATAATCCGCAGATTTATTCTTTGAAATCGTTTGCATCCAGCTCGTGCCGAGAAAGCAATTTATAGAATTCGGTGCGGTTGCGCCCCGCCATTCTTGCCGCGTGGGTCACATTGCCCTTGGTGATTTGCAGCAGCTTACGCAGATAGTTGAGCTCAAACTGGTTACGCGCCTCAACAAAGGTCGGCAGCGCGGTGTTTTCCCCTTCCAGCGCCTGCTCCACCAGCGCGTCGCTGATCACCGGCGAAGAGGTCAACGCCACGCACTGCTCAATTACGTTGACCAGCTGACGCACGTTGCCCGGCCAGCTGGCGGTCATTAACCGCTTCATGGCATCGGTTGAAAAGGCGCGTACGAACGGTTTGTGCCGTTCAGCAGACTGGCGCAGCAGATGGTTCGCCAGCAGCGGAATATCTTCCGTACGCTCGGCCAGCGCAGGGATCTTCAGGCTCACCACATTGAGGCGATAGTACAAATCCTCGCGAAATTCGCCCCGTGCCATCGCTTTGGGTAAATCGCGGTGGGTCGCAGAAACGATCCGCACATCAATGTCGATATCGCGGTTACTGCCCAACGGTCTGACTTTTCGTTCCTGCAATACGCGCAGCAGTTTCACCTGTAACGGCGCAGGCATATCGCCAATCTCATCGAGAAACAGCGTACCGCCTTCTGCGGCCTGAAACAGCCCTTCACGATTGCTCACCGCACCGGTAAAAGCACCGCGCGCATGACCAAACAGTTCTGATTCCAGCAGTTGTTCCGGCAACGCGCCGCAGTTAATGGCAATGAAAGGTTTTTGGCTGCGTGGGCTGGCGTTGTGAATAGCCTGAGCGAAAACTTCTTTCCCGGTCCCGCTTTGGCCGTTAATCAAGACGCTAACGTCCGATTGCGCCACCATCCGCGCCTGTTCCAGCAGGCGTAGCATCAGCGGGCTGCGGGTAACGATAGATTCGCGCCAGCTGTCATCGGTGGCGGGCGCAGACTGTTCCAGCGCCCCGTCAATCGCGTGATACAACGCGTCCTTGTCGACTGGCTTGGTGAGAAAACTGAACACCCCTTGCTGGGTCGCCGCAACAGCGTCCGGGATGGAGCCGTGAGCGGTCAGGATAATCACCGGCATCCCAGGCTGTACTTTCTGGATTTCAGTAAACAGCTGCATACCATCCATTTCATCCATGCGCAGATCGCTAATAACCAGATCCACTTTTTCACGGTTCAGCACCCGTAACCCTTCCTGCCCACTTTCCGCGGTCACGACGCTGTAGCCTTCGCTGGTCAGTCGCATTCCAAGTAATTTCAACAGTCCCGGATCGTCATCCACCAGCAGCAGATGCGCGGGCTTACGGCTTATCATGGCGTAACCTCATCGGCAGACGGCGCTGCGCCTTCTTCGTTATCAGGCGTAGTGAGTTTATCGTTCCCGTGCAGCGCATCAGGATTGTAGTTACCGCCAGGTTTGCGCGTGGAAAGCTGGCGCTCAATATCGGTCAGATTCTCCAGCTTGCGGGTCGTGAGATCGAGCTGGGACTGCAAATGCTGTTGCTGTTGACGCAGCGTATCGAGATCGCTGTCGGACGCCTGCTGGAGTTTGCTGTAGCGCATACGCTCTTCGGCAAGCTGCAACTGCAACGTTTGGCTGCTGCGCCAGACCTGATACAGCGGGCGTACCTGCGGCGGAATTTGCGGGCTTAACGCATCGAGGCGCGTAACAGCCTCCCGCCTTTCAGGCGGCGTAATGTTGGCATTATCGAGCAGGATCCCACGCCTGAAAGCGCCCTGCCAGGTATCTGCCATCAGGGTGCTGGCTTCACTACGCGCCTGCACCGGCATCAGGCGATTGGCACAATCCATCGCCCGCAGCCAGTACAACGGATTGGTTTCTGTAGACTGGCCAGACAGCGACCAGATATCCGTACAGTCGGTTGCAAGGTAGTCCGCCAGTTGATTAGGCGGAATTTTCTCCTGCGAGGGATCGCCGATAATATGATTCACCGCGTTCGGGACACAACCAACCAGCGCCAGGCACGGCAGGCTTGCGAGGATGACGCGACGAAGAAAATGTCGTTTAAGCATTCGGACAACAACGTATGGCATACTCACCAGACTTAGGTTTATTTTAGTGATTTTTCGCAGCAGCTAGCGGCAGTTCTATGCGAAAACAAACGTTTTGCGCATGGTCATCAACCAGATACAGCTTGCCCCGCATACGGCGGATGCAATCTCTGGCAATGCTTAGCCCCAACCCGCTTCCTTTTACCGCCCCTTTTCGCTGATGACTCCCCTGGAAAAAAGGCTCGAAGATCATGGTCTGTTCTGCTTCTGGAATCGGTGTGCCGGTATTCATTACATCGATGTATACCGTTGAGCCATGCAAACTGCTGCGGATCCAAATGTTACCGGATCCAGCACCATAGTGCACCGCATTGGAATAAAGATTGTCCAGCACGCTCATCAACAGCATCGGTTCTGCCAGGCAGGTGTTCACCGCAAGCGCAACATCAGTATGTATCATTTTGGCGCGAGCGGGCAGGCTATGCGCAGAAACAACGCTTTCCACCAGCGGCGCAATTTCCACACTTTCAAGTTCCACCTCGTCATCCGCCAGCTTGCGGTTGTAATCGAGGAGTTGTTCAATCAGCTTTTGCAGGTTACGGCTGCTGTCATCCAGAATACCGACCACCTCTTTTTGCTCCGGTGTTAACGGGCCAACCACCTGATCGGCCAACAATTCGGTACCTTCGCGCATGCTCGCCAGCGGTGTTTTCAGCTCATGGGAAAGATGGCGTAAAAACTGATGCCGTTGCGACTCAAGCCAGGAGAGGCGTTCGCTTAACCAGATGATGCGCTGCCCCACGGATCTTAATTCCCGTGGCCCGGTAAATAATACGCTATCCCCCAGCGAGCGCCCTTCTCCCAGACAGTTGATCATCCGTTCAATGCCCTTCACCGGACCGATAATCATGCGGGTAAACAGCAAGACCATCGCCAGGCTGACGAGAAACAGCACCAGTGCCTGCCAGCCAAAAAACTGCCCGCGTTCGGCTATTTCCTGCTGTAACTGCTGCCCACGAGAAAAGACCACGGTACGCGTCGCTTGCACCATCTCGGTATTGGCATTGGCGAACGCTTCCAGCCGTGCAGCCGACACACTGTCAGGACCACTGTTTTTACACTGCAACTGCGCGAGATCGTTAAGATCCTGACGCAACGCCTGGTAGAGCTTGGTATCCGGCAACACCCCCGCATGCGCATCCAGCATGTCGCTGTAGCGTTTACGCTGGCTTTGGTAGACCCTGGCCAATGTTGGGTCATCAAGCACGCAGTATTGCCGATAGCTGCGCTCCATCTCCAGCGCGACGTTGGTCATCGCCTCGCTGCGTCTGGCATCAATCAGCGTGGTGCGGTTTGTCAGCGCAGCCTGCGCGCTCAGGGCATTCAGACTTTGCCATGCCTGCCAGGCCAGAACTAACAACGGCAGCAGGATAAGCAAGAAGGCCAACGTCACCAATTGACGTAAAGATCGGGGAAAAACTGACCAGCGCTTCAAGGCGTTACTCTCAATGGACAGGAATAGATTGATGCTAACTGAGGGGAACGCCAGATACAACAAAGCCGGGATTAACCCGGCTTTGTTATGGAATAAGGCGGTGCCTAACTCGACGTTTCGCCCGGAGGTTGATATGAGCAATGCTAATATCAGATGTTGGACGGCAGGCACCTTGTTGTGCGTCATTCGAAGTTTATGTAGCACGTCCCGAAGGGGCTGACATAAGAAGGTGAATGAGCCACTGGTTAATATTATGCAGCATCTGTGCCAATATTCAAAACGCTTTATTAACACAATGATAAGTATGAAAAATATTATTATTTTCACAAATAACAATTCTGGCTGTTTTTTGTTCTCTCTGTCGCCAATCAGCAACACTTGCAGCACTTAAAAACAAATCCCTATTAAATCAAATAATTAAACGTCTCTTTTTGACGACACCGCAACCCTGCCCATGTCGGCATTTCCCGACACTTTACTTTTAGGTGCAAGCGCTGAGTTTATTGCCGGATGGCGGCGTGAACGCCTTATCCGGCCTACAACCGCATTTTCCCTGTAGGCCTGATAAGCGTAGCGTCATCAGGCGGGTTCCATCCGGCAGACAAAAAAAAGCCCCTCGCGAAGAGGGGCTTGATGACTATTGAGCGAATTAACCGAGCTGTTTACGCGCGTTGCGGAAAATACGCATCCATGGGCTATCCTCGCCCCAGTTTTCCGGGTGCCAGGAGTTGCTCACGGTACGGAACACACGTTCCGGGTGCGGCATCATAATGGTGACGCGACCATTTTCAGTGGTCACTGCAGTAATGCCGTTCGGCGAACCGTTCGGGTTAGCCGGATAGGTCTCGGTCACCTTACCGAAGTTATCAACGTAGCGCAGCGCCACCAGACCTTTGCTCTCAAGCTGAGCCAGATGCGCACCGTCACGCACTTCCACACGACCTTCACCGTGAGAAACGGCAATCGGCATCATCGAACCCACCATATCAGCAAGCAGTAAGGATGGGCTTTGCGTCACTTCGACCAGACTGAAGCGGGCTTCAAAGCGGTCGGAATGGTTACGCACAAAGCGCGGCCACAGGTCGCTTCCTGGGATCAGCTCACGCAGGTTAGACATCATCTGACAACCGTTACACACGCCGAGTGCCAGCGTTTGCGGGCGATGGAAAAAGGTTTCGAACTCATCACGGACGCGGTTGTTGAACAGAATCGACTTCGCCCAACCTTCACCAGCGCCGAGCACATCGCCATAAGAGAAGCCGCCGCAGGCCACCAGCACCTGGAAGTTACCCAGGCCGATACGTCCGCCCAGCAGGTCGCTCATGTGCACATCGATGGCTTCGAAACCCGCACGGTGGAAGGCTGCTGCCATTTCAACGTGGGAGTTCACACCCTGCTCGCGCAGTACGGCCACTTTGGGACGCGCACCGGTGGCGATGTACGGAGCGGCAACATCTTCGTTGATATCAAACGACAGTTTAACGTTGAGACCAGGGTCCGCATCGTTGGTTTTAGCGTCGTGTTCTTGATCGGCGCATTCCGGATTGTCACGCAGACGCTGCATCTGCCAGGTGGTTTCCGCCCACCACATACGCAGGGTTGTACGGCTTTCGCTAAACACCGGCTGGCCGTTAGCGGTCAGGGTGAAACGATCACCTTCAACGGCTTTACCGAGGAAGTGTACGCAGTCTGCCAGGCCGTGGGCAGCCAGAATCGCTTCCACCGCCTCACGCTCAGCAGCACGAACCTGAATCACCGCACCCAGTTCTTCGTTAAACAGCGCCGCCAGACGATCTTCACCCAGAGAGTGGATATCAGCGTCAATACCGCAGTGACCGGCGAAGGCCATTTCCGCCAGCGTAACCAGCAGACCACCGTCAGAACGGTCATGATAGGCCAGCAGCTTACGCGCAGCGACCAGCGCCTGAATCGCATCGTAGAAGCCTTTCAGTTGCTCAACGTTACGCACGTCGGCAGGCTTATCGCCCAGTTGACGGTAAACCTGCGCCAGCGACGTAGCGCCCAGCGCATTGTGACCAAGACCGAGGTCAATCAGCAGCAGGGCGTTGTCTTCAGTAGACAGCTGCGGGGTAATGGTGTGGCGCACATCTTCTACGCGGGCAAAGGCGGTAATCACCAGCGACAGTGGCGAGGTCATTTCACGCTGCTCGTTACCTTCCTGCCAGCGGGTTTTCATCGACATAGAGTCTTTACCCACTGGAATGGTCAGGCCGAGCGCCGGGCATAGCTCTTCCCCAACGGCTTTTACTGCTTCGTACAGGCCAGCATCTTCACCAGGGTGACCCGCAGCCGCCATCCAGTTTGCCGACAGCTTAATACGTTTGATGTCACCAATCTGCGTTGCCGCAATGTTTGTCAGCGCTTCACCGACCGCCAGACGCGCAGAGGCAGAGAAGTCCAGTAGTGCAACCGGCGCGCGTTCGCCGATAGACATCGCTTCGCCGTAGTAGCTATCGAGGCTTGCGGTAGTGACCGCGCAGTTAGCGACCGGGATCTGCCATGGACCAACCATCTGGTCACGCGCCACCATGCCGGTAACGGTACGGTCACCGATGGTCACGAGGAACGTTTTCTCCGCGACAGTCGGCAGATGCAGCACGCGGTTAACCGCATCTGCAATCGAGATTTCACCACGATTCAGGGCATCGCCTTTAGCTTTCAGCGTCTGCACATCGCGGGTCATTTTCGGTGTTTTACCCAGCAGCACATCGAGCGGCATGTCGATCGGCTGGTTGTCGAAGTGGCTGTCGCTCAAGGTCAGATGCTGTTCTTCGGTAGCTTCACCAATCACCGCATACGGCGCGCGCTCGCGCTTACACAGTTCGTCAAACAGCGGTAATTGATCGGCAGCAACCGCCAGCACGTAGCGTTCCTGGGATTCGTTACACCAGATTTCCAGCGGGCTCATACCCGGCTCGTCGCTGAGGATATCGCGCAGCTGGAACTTACCACCGCGACCACCATCGCTTACCAGCTCCGGCATAGCGTTAGACAGTCCACCCGCACCAACGTCATGGATAAACAGAATCGGGTTCGCATCACCCATCTGCCAGCAACGGTCGATAACTTCCTGGCAACGACGTTCCATTTCCGGGTTGTCACGCTGTACGGAAGCGAAATCAAGATCTGCATCAGACTGGCCGGAAGCCATAGAGGAGGCTGCCCCACCGCCAAGGCCAATGTTCATCGCCGGGCCGCCGAGGACGATAAGCTTAGCGCCAACGACGATCTCGCCCTTCTGCACGTGATCGGCACGGATGTTACCGATCCCGCCTGCCAGCATGATCGGTTTATGGTAACCGCGCAGCTCTTCGCCGTTGTGGCTGTTGACCTTTTCTTCATAGGTACGGAAGTAGCCGGTCAGCGCCGGACGACCAAATTCGTTGTTAAACGCCGCGCCGCCCAGCGGGCCTTCGGTCATGATATCAAGCGCGGTAACAATACGGTCCGGCTTACCGAAGTCTTCTTCCCACGGCTGTTCAAAGCCAGGAATACGCAGGTTGGAAACGGAGAAACCCACCAGCCCGGCTTTCGGTTTTGCACCGCGACCTGTTGCGCCCTCGTCGCGGATTTCGCCACCGGAGCCGGTTGCAGCACCTGGCCACGGAGAGATAGCCGTCGGGTGGTTGTGAGTTTCAACCTTCATCAGGATGTGGGCTGGTTCCTGATGGAAATCGTAGCGGCCGGTTTTGTGATCGGCAAAATAGCGGCCCACTTCAGAGCCTTCCATTACCGCAGCGTTGTCTTTATAGGCAGACAGCACGTGGTCCGGCGTGGTTTCGAAGGTATTCTTGATCATCTTGAACAGCGACTTCGGCTGCTGTTTACCATCGATAACCCAGTCGGCGTTAAAAATCTTGTGGCGGCAGTGCTCAGAGTTGGCCTGCGCAAACATGTATAGTTCAATATCGTTCGGGTTACGTCCCAGTTTGGTGAACGCATCCTGCAGATAGTCAATTTCGTCTTCCGCCAGCGCCAGACCCAGACGCAGGTTAGCGTCGATCAGCGCCTGACGCCCCTCACCCAGTAGATCAACGCTGGAGACCGGCGCCGGTTGGTGATGGGCAAACAGTTTTTCGGCATCGTTCAGCGCAGAGAAAACCGTTTCCATCATGCGGTCGTGCAGTTCGTCGGCCACCATCTGCCATTGCTCAGCGGTCAGCGTAGAGGCTTCTACATACCAGGCAATGCCACGTTCCAGGCGGCTAATCTGGTGCAGACCGCAGTTGTGGGCAATATCAGTCGCTTTAGAAGACCACGGGGAGATGGTGCCTGGGCGAGGCGTAACCAGCAGCAGTTTGCCTTCCGGGGCGTGGCTTTGCAGAGCAGGACCATATTTCAGCAGGCGTGCAAGCTGCGCGTGCTCATCTTCATTTAACGGTGCATTCAGATCGGCAAAATGGACGTACTCGGCGTAAATGTTGTGGACCTGGAGGTTGGCAGCCTGAAAACGTGCCAGCAGTTTGTTAATACGGAATGCAGACAGTGCAGGTGAACCACGCAGAATTTCCATCATAAGTCTCTCGTCTTCTAAGCTTTCGGTGTGCCCAAGTGGGGGAAACGGGCGTCATTATAAAGAATCTACCGCGCCGACGAAACCGTTTGCGTCGAAATAAAATCACGACCGTCACTTATCATCAAATGCGGTCAGATTTCTGAATAAGTTGCCAACTGACGCAAGTTTAAGCAAAATGCCGTTCATTAATGACGACTTCACTTCTTAATCAACACCACAGCAGACAGAGACAACGTACGGTTCAGAGAATTAACTAATTGAAAAAATTAAAGATTAATTATCTGTTCATCGGCATATTGACGCTGTTGTTGGCAGCGGCCCTTTGGCCATCTATCCCCTGGTTCGGTAAAGCCGAAAATCGTATCGCCGCCATTCAGTCGCGGGGAGAGCTACGCGTCAGTACCATTGATTCGCCATTAACTTACGCGACCCTCAATGGCAAAAAATTCGGTCTGGATTATGAACTGGCCCAGGAATTTGCCGACTACTTAGGCGTGAAGTTAAAAGTTACCGTACGCCAGAACATCAGCCAGCTTTTTGACGACCTGGATAACGGCAATGCCGACCTGTTAGCCGCTGGTCTGGTCTATAACAGCGAGCGGGTGAAAAATTACCAGCCCGGCCCGACCTATTATTCGGTTTCACAACAGCTGGTGTACCGGGTTGGGCAATACCGCCCGCGCACGCTTGCCACCGTGAACGAAAACCAACTGACTATCGCTCCGGGGCACGTGGTGGTTAATGACCTCCAGCAGCTAAAAGAGAAAAAATTTCCCGATCTGAGCTGGAAAGTCGATGACAAAAAGGGCACCACCGAACTGCTTGATGATGTAATCGCCGGAAAGCTGGATTACACCATTGCCGATTCTGTTGCCATCAGCTTATATCAACGCGTGCATCCTGAGCTGGCCGTAGCGCTCGACGTCTCTGACGAACAACCGGTGACATGGTTTAGTCGGCTGGACGATGACAACACGCTGTCTGCCGCCCTACTGGATTTCTTCAACACCATGAATGAAGACGGTTCTCTGGCACGGCTGGAAGAGAAATATCTCGGACATGGCGATGATTTTGACTATGTCGATACCCGCTCCTTTTTACGCGCCGTAGACAGCGTGTTGCCGGACCTCAAGCCGCTGTTTGAGAAATATGCGCAAGAGATAGACTGGCGACTGCTGGCCGCTATCTCATATCAGGAATCACACTGGGACGCGCAGGCCACCTCTCCAACCGGCGTACGCGGGCTGATGATGTTGACTAAAAATACCGCTCAGAGTCTCGGGCTGACCGACCGTACCGATGCCGAACAGAGTATCAGCGGCGGGGCGCGATACTTGCAGGATATGATGAGTAAAGTACCGGATACCGTCCCCGAAGGAGAACGCATCTGGTTTGCCCTTGCAGCCTATAACATGGGTTATGCGCACATGCTGGATGCGCGGGCGCTGACGGTGAAAACCAAAGGCAATCCGAACAGTTGGTCCGACGTAAAACAGCGATTACCGCTTCTCAGCCAAAAACCGTATTATAACAAGTTGACCTATGGCTATGCGCGCGGCCACGAAGCTTACGCCTATGTGGAAAATATCCGTAAGTACCAAATTAGCCTGGTGGGATATCTGCAAGAGAAAGAAAAACAGGCGCTAGAAACGCAGCAACTGGCGCAGGATTACCCGACGGTGACGCCCGCAGAACTATTAGGTAAAGAGAAATTCCCGCTTTCGGCGTTTCTGTCTCAAACGTCGTCAAACTACCTGACGCACTCCCCTTCCTTGCTGTTTTCACCGCATAAAAAAGAGGAGAAGTAGTCTTGTACGCCTGATAAGCGCACTGCCGTCAGGCTGAGAGTTACTGATTAGCGGATTTTTTCAGGGCTTTGATTTCCTGCCGGCGCATGCGGAAGAAATCACTGAGCAACGTGGCACATTCATCCCGCAGTACCCCCTCTGTCACTTCAACCCGATGATTCATTCCAGGGTGATGCAGTACATCCATTAATGACCCGGCAGCGCCCGTTTTCGCATCGCGCGCGCCAAAAACGACCCGACCGATACGGCTGTGCACCATCGCGCCAGCGCACATCACGCACGGCTCCAGAGTGACATACAGCGTGGCATCTAACAGACGGTAGTTCTGCAGCACCAGGCCGCCCTGACGCAGCGCCATAATCTCAGCGTGGGCAGTCGGATCATGATGTCCAATCGGGCGGTTCCAGCCTTCGCCAATCACTCGGTTGTTATGTACCAATACCGCACCCACCGGGACTTCACGCTCATCCCAGGCGCGCTTAGCCAGCGTTAAAGCATGACGCATCCAGTATTCGTGGCTAAATTCAACATCTGACAAAGGGGTAACTCCAGTAATCAAAGCGGGCGCATTATACACGTCATACTTCAAATTGCATGTGCGTTAGCTATTCGAGTTGCTGAAGCTCTCCGCGCGGCGTGACGCGCCAGCGATGCTGGCAAAAAGAGAGCAGCGGATTGTCCTGATTACTGTCACTATAGCCACTATAAAGCTGTAGCGGCGCGCCAATGTGGCGTTCCAGTTGTGTCACTTTCTCATGGCCCAGACAGCGCAAAGTCAGTACCCAACCGCCGTATCCCCGCGCCATTTTGCTGGCAATCAGATTGACTCGCGGTAGCCATGGAGTATCAAAGTAAACCTGCTCGACCAGTGACTGCGGAGAGCCGGTAATAAGCCAGATATCAGCGTCAGAGCTTAACAGGTAGGTTGTCAGCCGCTGCTGCACGAGCGGAAACGCCGTCACGTTACGGCGAAACCAGCGCACAAAGTCGGCCTGATGCGCTTTCAGACGCGCCTCACTGCGGCCAAAAGTGCATCCCCATAACAGCAGGCTCATTGGCCAGCGGGCGGCACGTCCTTTTATCAGCAACGCCAGCGCAATCACCGGTAATAGAGGCAGCACAAGCAACGCATTCAGCGGCTGGCGACGCAGCAGATAACGAATAAAACTACCGAACATATCCTGCTGGTGTAACGTGCCATCCAAATCAAAAAAGACAACGCGGCGCTGGTGATTGGTCAAACCTTATTCCTCTGGATCAGTGAATCCCAATAGCCAGGTAAACAGGAACCCGGCGATAACTGCTACCAGATAGCCTAACAGATAGAACATCACTTTTCCGGCAACAATCGTCAGTGCCAGCGGTAACCCGGAGATGCCAAAGGTGATGACCGTCGCCACCTTCCAGTAGCTAATCAGCGCCCCACCTACCGCGCCGCCAAGACAGGCACCGATAAACGGCTTACCCAACGGCAGCGTTACGCCAAAAATCAGCGGCTCGCCAATCCCCAGCAGTCCGACCGGTAGCGCCCCTTTGATCACTTTCTTTAGCCGCGCATTACGAGTTTTCATCAGAACCGCGATCGCAGCACCTATTTGCCCAACGCCCGCCATCGCCAGGATCGGAAAAAGCGCGTTATAACCGTGTGCCTGAACCAGCTCAACGTGGATGGGCACCAATCCCTGATGAAGTCCGGTGAGCACCAACGGCAGGAAGGTTCCTGCCAGCACAGCACCGACCAGAAAACCGCCGCGATCGATAGCCCAGGATGCGCCGTGAGCGATAGATTCAGAAATCCATCCGCCAAGCGGTTGCAGCGCCACAATCGCGATTACGCCGGTAATGATGGTGGTTAGCAGCGGGTTAAGGATAAGCTCCAGTGATTCCGGCAACAGCGTGCGGAATTTGCGTTCGATCCAGCACATCAGCGCAACCACCAACAATACCGCGATCACCCCGCCACGCCCCGGCTGCAACGCTTCGCCAAACAGGGTAATTTGCGCCAGCTGAGGGCTGGAAAGGATCCCCGCCATCACCCCGCCCATTGCCAGGGAGCCACCGAAAACTTTGGCGGTATTCACCCCGACCAGAATATTCATAATGGCAAACACGGCGCTGCCAAATATGCCCATCAACCCCAGCATATTTGGATAGTGGGTCGCAAAATCCCCCACGATATCCGGGCGCTTAAGGATGTTAATAATGCCGGTAATCAAACCGGAGGCGATAAACGCCGGAATAAGAGGGATAAAGACGTTCGCCAGTTTGCGCAGCGCATCGCTCATCGGCGCTTTGTACTTTGCTTTGGCCTCTGACTTGGTGCGCTCAATATCATTGGCACCTGCTCGCTCGCCGCCATCGGCAATCAGGGAACGCATGGCATCCACCACTTTGGCAGCTTTACCGGGGCCGACAATAATCTGGTGCTGTGCGCCCTGCTTCACGTAGCCGCTAACGCCGGGCAGTTGCCTGAGGCGGGGAATATCGATCTGCCCGTCATCCTGAACTTCCACCCTGACACGGGTCATACAGTTTTCCAGACGCAGAATATTGTTCTCTCCGCCAACGCCCAGCAGGATGTCGCTGGCCAGCAACGCCGTCTTATCCATATACACCTCTTAGTGTTCTAACGCCGCGCGTAAAAAACCCTGGTGAGCGGCAAGCTTTTCGCGGGCGGCAGCGGCATCCAGGCCGGTGAGCGCCATTAAAATAGCTGGCTTAACATCATAATCCGTCTGCTTCAGCAGCGTTTCAGCTTGAGCCCGCGCAATACCGGTGGCTTCAACCACCATACGGCACGCCCGATCGACCAGTTTGACGTTGGTTGCCTGCATATCCACCATCAGGTTCTGGTACACCTTGCCAAATTTCACCATCGCGCCGGTGGAGATCATATTGAGCACCAGCTTTTGCGCGGTGCCGGATTTCAGTCGTGTTGACCCGGTCAGCGCCTCAGGCCCCACTACCGGAGAAATAGCAATATCCGCTTCATGCGCGATAGGGGAATCCGGATTGCAAGAAATAGCCGCCGTTGTACAGCCCACCGAACGCGCATATTTCAACCCGCCAATTACATACGGCGTGCGACCAGAAGCTGCCAGCCCCACCACCAGATCCTGTGCGGTAAGATTGAGCCCACGCAGATCGTCTTCGCCTAGCTGCGGGTTGTCTTCTGCGCCTTCTACTGCCTTCAGCAAAGCGCCCGGTCCCCCGGCAATCAGCCCAACCACCAGACCGTGCGGGACGCCGAAGGTCGGCGGGCATTCAGACGCGTCCAGCACCCCAAGACGCCCGCTGGTACCTGCTCCCATGTAAATAATGCGTCCACCGGCTTTTAGCGCGTCAGCTGCCGCATCAACCGCGCGCGCAACTTCAGGAAGAGTTGCTTTTACTGCTTCAGCTACCAGCGTATCCTGTTGATTAAAACGATGAACCAACTCCAGAGTGGAGAGCGCATCCAGATCCATGGTCTGAGGATTGCGGGTTTCTGAAACTAACGCACCGAGATTCATTTTTTGTTCCTTAGGAATTTTTAATTCATAATAATCTGTCATAATGGAATATTATATTCACTAAGGCGAGTGATATTTTGTTTTGTAATCGCCATCACATTTTCGCCAGGAGAAAGCATGAACTGTTTAATTCGCATTCGTCAGCGTTATCCGGATCTCGCGCAAAGCGATAAAAAACTTGCGGATTATCTTCTTGCTCAACCGGATACTGCGCGTCATCTCAGTTCACAACAGCTGGCCTTTGAAGCGGGCGTCAGCCAGTCCAGCGTGGTGAAATTCGCGCAAAAGATGGGCTTTAAAGGATTCCCGGCACTCAAACTGGCGATTAGCGAAGCATTGGCCAGCAATCCCAATCCCCATTCCATTCCGGTACATAATCAGATTCGCGGTGACGACCCGATGCGAATGGTAGGCGAGAAACTGATTAAAGAGAACGTGGCGGCGATGCATGCAACGCTGGACGTCAACAGCGAAGAGAAACTGATGGAGAGCGTCACGATGCTGCGTTCAGCCCGCCGCATTATCGTGACCGGGATTGGCGCATCGGGTCTGGTGGCACAGAATTTTGCCTGGAAGCTGCTGAAGATTGGTTTTAACGCGGTGGTGGAACGCGATATGCACGCCCTACTGGCGACGGTGCAGGCGCTTTCGCCCAACGATCTACTGCTGGCCATTTCGTATACCGGAGAGCGTCGCGAGCTCAACCTGGCTGCGGATGAAACGTTGCGCACCGGCGCGAAAATCCTCGCCATCACCGGATTTACACCGAACGCCCTGCAGCAACGGGCAAGTCATTGTCTGTACACCATTGCCGAGGAGCAGGCCACGCGCAGCGCAGCGATTTCCTCCACCCATGCGCAAATGATGCTCACTGATTTACTGTTTATGGCGCTGGTGCAGCAGGATCTGGAGCATGCCCCGGAACGTATTCGCCACAGTGAGGCACTGGTAAAAAAACTGGTCTGAGCAAAGAATGCGCGTATAATGCCCGCCCGATTTGTGATGTTTTGAGAGTTTCCTGATGGCCCTGTTAATCACTAAAAAGTGTATCAATTGCGATATGTGCGAGCCCGAATGCCCGAATGAGGCGATTTCGATGGGTGATAGCATTTACGAGATTAACAGCGACAAGTGTACGGAATGCGTAGGCCATTACGACACGCCAACCTGCCAGAAAGTGTGCCCGATCCCCAATACTATTTTGAAAGATCCGGCGCATGTCGAAACAGAAGAGCAGCTGTGGGATAAGTTTGTGCTGATGCACCACGCCGATAAACTTTAGCCGCGTCGCCATCTGGCGATGAAGCCCCTACCCTGCCCCTGCAACAAACGCATAACCCGTAGGCCGGATAAGACGCTACGCGTCGCCATCCGGCATCGTCCTGAATCTAACTTTCGATAATCACCGTGGCGCAGGCGTAGTGACGCTCATCGGCCAGCGTCACATGCATGTGCGCAACGCCGAGTTTTTCCGCCAGTTTTAACGCCTCTCCCCATAATCGCAGACGCGGCTTACCGAGTTCATCGTTAAAGACTTCAAACTGATTAAACGCCAGCCCATTGCGAATACCCGTGCCAAAGGCTTTTGCTGCCGCCTCTTTGACTGCAAAACGCTTCGCCAGAAAACGCACCGGCTGCTGATGCGTTTCCCAGATTGCCCATTCGTTGTTGCTGAGCACACGTCTTGCCAGGCGGTCGCCGGAACGGGAGATCACCGCTTCGATGCGGGCAATCTCCACGATATCCGTACCTAATCCCAGAATCGCCATTAGCCACGCGCTTCCAGCATCAGGCGCTTCATTTCGACTACGGCCTCTTTCAGGCCGCTCATCACCGCACGTCCAATAATGGCATGGCCAATGTTCAGCTCGTGCATTTCCGGGATCCGCGCGATAGCTTTAACGTTGTGATACGTCAGACCGTGACCCGCATTCACCTTCAGGCCAAGACTTGCAGCATAGGTTGCCGCTTTGGCGATACGCGCCAGTTCGCTGGCCTGTTCTGCGTCGGTTTTCGCATCGGCGTAACAGCCGGTGTGAATCTCAATAAACGGTGCGCCAACTTCCGCAGCGGCCTTAATCTGTTCTTCATCGGCATCGATAAACAGCGAAACCAGAATGCCTGCGTCCGCCAGCCGTTTGCAGGCATCGCGCATCTTGTCACGCTGACCGGCGACGTCCAGCCCACCTTCAGTGGTAACTTCCTGACGTTTTTCCGGCACCAGGCAGCAAAAATGCGGCTTAGTCTCAACGGCAATCGACAGCATCTCTTCGGTGACTGCCATTTCCAGATTCATGCGCGTATCCAGCGTCTGGCGCAAAATACGTACGTCACGGTCGGTGATATGACGACGGTCTTCACGCAGGTGTACGGTAATACCGTCCGCGCCCGCCTGTTCAACGATAAACGCTGCCTGAACCGGGTCCGGATATGCGGTACCGCGTGCATTACGTAAAGTGGCAATGTGGTCAATGTTGACGCCTAACAGTAATTCGGCCATGACAATCCTCGTTTTTTATTTTCGCTTCGGCATAAACTGCCGGAATAATTCGCGGCTCTTTAAGGGCTTACCACCAAGATACGGCTTTAACGCCATGCGGGTAAAGCGTTTCGCGGCGCGAAGCGTATCAGCATCCGGAAATTCCCGCGATTCGAGTGCTTTCAGATGGCGTCCGGTAAAGGTGGCGTTATCAATCACTACGCTTGCGATAAACCCTTTTTCTTCCCTGTAGCGATAGGTCATGGTGTCGTCTACCGGCTCGCCGCTGCCCGCACAGTGGGTAAAATCGACGCCATACCCCAGATGACCAAGTAAGGCTAGCTCAAAGCGACGCAACGCAGGTTCTGGCGAACCCGTCGCGCCAGCCAGCGCCTGAATGCAGTTCAGGTAATCGAAAAAGAGTGCAGAAAAACGGGTTTCGTATTCGAGTACGCGCGAGATAAGCTCGTTAATATACAAGCCGCTGTACAGCGTGATTCCGCTAAGGGGGAGTGCCAGAGAAACGGCTTCGGCGCTGCGCAAGGTTTTGACCTCGCCACGTCCACCAAAGCGAAGCAACAACGGGGTAAAAGGCTGGAGTGCGCCTTTAAGATTGGAGCGTTTGGAACGTGCGCCTTTAGCCACAAGGCGCACGCGACCCGACTCTTCCGTGAAGACGTCCAGCACGAGACTGGTTTCGCTCCAGGGGCGACTATGCAGGACAAAAGCGCGTTGCCATCCTTCCATATACTCGCCGTGTTTCAGAGGATGTGTTTAGACGTCGTCGCCGTAACCGAGGCTACGCAGCGCGCGTTCGTCATCGGCCCAGCCGGATTTCACTTTCACCCACAGTTCGAGGTGAACGGGCGCTTCGAACATCTCCTGCATGTCTTTACGCGCTTCGATGCCGATGGTTTTAATCTTGGCCCCTTTGTTGCCAATAACCATCTTCTTCTGCCCTTCACGTTCAACGAGGATCAGACCGTTGATGTCGTAGCCACCGCGCTCGTTAGAGATAAAACGCTCAATCTCCACGGTAACGGAGTACGGCAGTTCAGCACCCAGAAAACGCATCAGCTTTTCACGGATGATTTCAGAGGCCATAAAGCGCTGAGAACGGTCGGTGATGTAATCTTCCGGGAAGTGATGAATAGCTTCCGGCAAATGCTTACGCACGATGCCCGCAACGGTATCGACATTCAAGCCGGTTTCGGCAGAAATCGGTACGATATCAAGGAAGTTCATCTGGCTTGCCAGGAACTGCAGGTGCGGCAGCAGATCGGCTTTTTCCTGAACGTTGTCGACTTTGTTGACGGCCAGAATAACCGGGGCTTTGCCATCACGCAGCTTGTTGAGCACCATTTCGTCGTCCGGCGTCCAGCGGGTGCCTTCGACAACGAAAATAACCAGTTCAACATCACCGATCGAGCTGCTCGCCGCTTTGTTCATCAAGCGGTTAATAGCCCGTTTTTCTTCCATATGCAGACCCGGGGTATCAACATAAATCGCCTGATACGCGCCTTCGGTATGGATGCCAACAATACGGTGACGTGTTGTCTGAGCCTTACGTGAGGTAATAGAAATCTTCTGCCCAAGCAGATTATTCAACAGGGTGGATTTGCCGACGTTCGGGCGACCGACGATAGCAATAAATCCGCAGTAGGTTTTCTCTTCGCTCATTCCAGCTCCAGTTTTTTCAACGCCTGTTCGGCGGCAGCCTGCTCAGCCTTACGACGGCTCGAACCTGTGCCAACCACCGGTTCACTCAGGCCGCTGACCTGGCAGTGGATAGTAAATTCTTGATCGTGTGCTTCACCACGGACCTGTACAACCAAATAAGACGGCAGAGGCAGGTGGCGGCCCTGCAAATATTCCTGCAGGCGCGTTTTCGGATCTTTTTGTTTGTCGCCTGGGCTAATTTCATCCAGACGAGTTTGATACCAGTTCAGGATCAATTGCTCAACGGTTTGAATATCGCTGTCGAGGAAGACGCCGCCGATCAAAGCTTCAACGGTATCCGCCAGGATTGATTCACGACGGAAGCCGCCGCTTTTCAGCTCACCTGGCCCCAAACGTAAACATTCACCGAGGTCAAACTCACGGGCTAATTCAGCCAGCGTATTGCCGCGAACCAGCGTCGCGCGCATGCGGCTCATATCACCTTCATCCACACGCGGGAAACGGTGATACAGCGCATTAGCGATAACAAAGCTCAAAATAGAGTCGCCTAAAAATTCTAAACGCTCGTTATGTTTGCTGCTGGCGCTCCGGTGAGTTAATGCCTGCTGCAACAGCTCCTGATGATTAAAAGTGTAGCCCAGCTTCCGTTGAAGCCGATTAATTACGATGGGGTTCATGCGATACCAATAAATGAATGCGTCAACAATTCAGCACACGAAACAGACCTGATATACGCACTTCGCTGAGCCATCTGGCTTCGCCTGCATGCATTTATATACAAACCAACGCTGTTTCGTGTGCCGTGGCAACCTGTCGGTGCCAACCTAAAACTTCGGGGGAATATTCTATACACAACGACAAGGGATGTCGTTAGTCTGCGGGAATTTATCCGAGAAATAATTCACGCTGCCGCCGTAATGACGACAACGTGAACGATTATCGGTGATTAGTGAATGCCACCAATACGGCTTAAACGCACACCGGTCGGCCATTCACCTTCTTGCTTATCGAAACTCATCCAGATAGCGGTCGCTTTACCAACCAGATTCGCTTCCGGTACAAATCCCCAGTAACGGCTGTCCGCGCTGTTATCACGGTTATCACCCATCATGAAGTAGTGTCCCGGCGGAACGATCCAGGTTGCCAACGGCTGACCAGGTTGACGGTAATACATCCCCACCTGATCCTGCGCAATCGGCACGGTCAGAATGCGGTGCGTAACCTCACCCAGCGTTTCTTTACGCTCAGAAAGGCGAATACCGTTCTCTTTCGTTTCGTTCAGCGGAACTTCAAAGAAGCCGCTGGTCGCTTCACCGCCGTTACGACGAGCAAAGGTCTGTACAAAATCACTTGGCTGAACATCAGAGTACGTTACCGGCAGCGCGTTTTCACACGCCTGACCGGAACGGCATCCTGGCTGAATAGTCACCTCTTTCGCCACTGGATCGTACGTTACTTTGTCTCCCGGTAAACCGACAGCACGTTTAATGTAGTCCAGACGCGGATCTTCCGGGTATTTAAACACCACGATATCACCGCGTTTCGGATGACCGGTTTCGATCAACGTTTTCTGGTAAATCGGATCTTTAATCCCGTAGGCGAATTTCTCCACCAGGATAAAGTCACCGATAAGCAGCGTCGGCATCATCGAACCTGACGGGATCTGGAATGGTTCATAGATAAATGAACGCACCACCAGCACAATCGCCAGTACCGGGAAAACGGACGCCCCGGTTTCCAGCCAGCCTGGCTTAGGTGCCACTTTTTTCAGCGTAGCTTTATCCAGTGAATCACCTGCAGCAGCTTGCGCTGCTGCCTGACGCTCCCGGCGCTTTGGCGCGAAGATGAATTTATCTACGCACCATAAAATGCCCGTCACCAGTGTGGCAATCACCAGAATCAGGGCAAACATGTTCGCCATGCCAACTCCTTAAGATTATTTGCTGTCTTTACCGACATGCAGAATGGCGAGGAACGCTTCCTGCGGCAGTTCGACGTTACCGATCTGCTTCATGCGCTTTTTACCCTCTTTCTGTTTTTGCAGCAGCTTTTTCTTACGGCTGATATCGCCACCGTAGCATTTCGCCAGAACGTTTTTACGCAGCTGCTTAACCGTTGAACGCGCGATGATGTGCGTGCCAATGGCCGCCTGGATCGCGATATCAAACTGCTGGCGAGGGATCAGATCTTTCATCTTCTCAACCAGTTCACGGCCACGGCTCTGGGAGTTGTCGCGGTGGGTAATCAGCGCCAGTGCATCGACACGTTCGTTGTTGATAAGGACATCAACACGCACCATGTCAGACGCCTGGAAGCGTTTGAAGTTATAGTCCAGCGACGCGTAGCCGCGAGAGGTCGACTTCAGACGGTCGAAGAAATCGAGTACGACTTCCGCCATTGGAATCTCATACGTCAGCGCCACCTGGTTACCGTGGTAAACCATGTTGGTCTGGACGCCGCGCTTCTCGATACACAGGGTGATGACGTTGCCAAGGTAAGCCTGCGGCAGCAGCATGTGACACTCAGCGATCGGCTCACGCAGTTCGTAGATGTTGTTCAGCGGCGGCAGCTTGGACGGGCTATCGACGTAGATAGTCTCTTTTGCCGTGGTTTCGACTTCGTAGACTACGGTCGGCGCGGTGGTGATCAGATCCAGATCGTATTCACGCTCCAGACGTTCCTGAATGATCTCCATGTGCAGCAGACCAAGGAAGCCACAACGGAAGCCGAAGCCCAGCGCGGTAGAGCTTTCCGGTTCGTAGAACAGGGAGGCGTCGTTCAGGCTCAGTTTGCCAAGCGCGTCACGGAAGTTTTCATAGTCGTCAGAGCTCACCGGGAACAGACCGGCGTAAACCTGCGGCTTCACTTTTTTAAAGCCTGGCAGCGGTTTGTCTGCCGGGTTACGCGCCTGCGTCAGGGTATCGCCAACCGGTGCGCCGAGGATGTCTTTAATCGCACAAACCAACCAACCTACCTCGCCGCATTTCAGCTCGGTACGGTCAACCTGTTTTGGCGTGAAGATGCCCAGACGGTCAGCGTTATAGACCTGACCGGTGCTCATTACTTTAATTTTGTCGCCTTTACGCATGGTGCCGTTTTTAATACGCACCAGTGACACCACGCCAAGGTAGTTATCGAACCAGGAGTCGATGATCAGCGCCTGCAATGGGCCTTCCGGATCGCCTTCCGGCGGCGGAATGTCGCGTACCAGACGTTCAAGAACGTCAGTGACGCCAACGCCGGTTTTCGCCGAGCAGCGAACGGCATCTGTCGCATCGATACCGACGATATCTTCGATCTCTTCCGCTACGCGTTCAGGATCGGCGGCTGGCAGGTCAATTTTATTCAGTACCGGTACTACTTCCAGATCCATTTCCATGGCGGTATAGCAGTTAGCCAGGGTCTGCGCTTCTACGCCCTGTCCGGCATCAACCACCAGCAATGCGCCTTCACAGGCAGCAAGCGAGCGGGAAACTTCATACGAGAAGTCAACGTGGCCCGGGGTGTCGATAAAGTTAAGCTGATAGGTTTCACCATCAGATGCTTTGAAATCGAGCGTCACGCTCTGCGCTTTGATAGTAATACCGCGCTCACGCTCAAGATCCATCGAGTCGAGAACCTGCGCTTCCATTTCACGGTCAGACAGGCCACCGCAGATCTGGATAATACGGTCAGACAGCGTCGATTTACCGTGGTCGATGTGAGCTATGATTGAAAAGTTACGTATGTTCTTCATATAGTGTAATTATTGTGCCTTACGCCCGCCGGAGCAGGCTCTGAGAAGTCGCTGATCTGAGCTTAACGTCTGTTTAAGTGAAACGCCGCATTCTACACTACAACGCTGAGGCGAGGAAACGTTCATAGAGCAAGGATAGCGGGAACTGGAAACAACCTTGCAAAGTCGGTGAAACTTTTGCCGGATGGCGGCATAAACGCCTTATCCGGCCTACGCCTGCATCTGAGCACGCTGTAGACCTGATAAGCGCAACGCCATCAGGCAAAGATATCACTGCTGGGTTTCGACGCGAATAAGATCGGGTGGGAGAGCAACGTTCAGAATGACCGGCTGCCAGGCTTCGCGCTCAGCAAGCTTACGAGAGTATCCACGAGCAATCAGGAATCCGCCCACGCCCCCCAGCACTGCGCCGCTTAATGCCGCAAGATCGGAACCAAACAGCACCTGGAACAGCGCCGCGAAAAGAAACAGTCCCGCCAACGGAGACATGTAGACCAGCATCGCCGAACCCAGCAGGCTACCTTCGGCAATGCCCAGTTCAACTTTTTGACCAGGGGTCAAGGGTTCGTCGCAGGGCACCACGATAGTGTGTGTGGTCTGTGGTCCCAGTTTGTTCAGTACGCGGCTCCCGCATCCGGCCCGGGAAGCACAGCTGCTACATGATGCTTTAACATCACAGCTGACCGTCGCCAGACCATTTTGCCAGGAGACGACCGTCGCCCACTCTTTAATCATTGTGCTGCCCTGAACTTGATATTGTCCGCGATACGCTTCGCCGTTTGTGGTGGAAGCTCGCCCACAATCGTAATTTCCGCGTTATCACGCACGCTGGTGCTGACCGTTCTGCGGCCAGTACGCAGCAGTTGATCGGCGCTGTTCTGCGTCGCACGGTTTACGTTCACGGAGAAACTAAACAGGCCATCAGAATAAAGGCGTGATTCAATCGGCATGTTATCCATCGTCGGCAGCGGACGTCGACTGCTTGAGACCTCACTGAAACCTTGTGGCAACCACGACGGACTCCAGTTGAAGTTGGTTTTCTCGCCTGCAGGAACCGACAGCAACGGTGGTAAATTCGCTTTTGCTAACGTCTGCATGCTGTCGCTAACACCGTTATTCACGGTAAAGGAGATCACACGGAACTGTTCCAGCGTTTCGCCATCACGATCGAGGAGATCGACACGCATTGGCAGTTTGGTCTCCGTGTCCATCCAAACGATATAGCTGTAACGGGTGCCGTCACGCGCCACAACGCGGATCACTTCACAGAGCCGATCGGCAATACGGGTGCGGCCTACTGAGATAAAATCATAGTAGGGAGCAAGGCGTTTGAAATCGGTGTAAATCAGGGATGGCAGAGAGTCAACGATATAATCGCCGTTCAGCGTGAACGGTTCGAGACCAGGCTCAAAATAGCTAATTTCGTTGCCGCGTTGCACAACTTCCCGGCGCGGTCCATCCATTTGTAATAGTTGCGCGAGTGGACGGTTATCCTGGCGGGCATGACGATAACGTAGGGATTCAACACCCTGCTTATTGATGCTGACAAATGACAGCTCATAGGTTAGCGACTGGCTGGCCAGATTCATCTGCTGCAACAACGCCCCGGACGCAGGATTGGCCGAGGCGTTTACAGAGAAGAACAGGCTACCAGCCACAAGTGACATGGCAAACCAAAGTTGCTTCATTACTGCGATTGCGTTCCTAAAGTTTGAATTCCTGGCACCTGCACAGCGGCTTGCTGTGTTTGGGCCTGCTCAAACTGAAGCTGTTCAGAGTGCAGTCGACGTTGCAATTCGTAATCCTGCAACATGGCATTAATACGACGACGCTGCTCCTGTACCTGCTGTTGTTGACCGCCGCTGGCCGTCGCGTCAGAAGGTACACCCAGGCTTACCGGACTGGCTTTACCCATCATCGGTAATGTATTAAATACCGGTGTTTCGGGCTGCTGGGACGTTTCAGATTGCCCATTATAGTGCTGGACGCCAACGATAACTGCAAGTGATACGCACGCGGCCACACCCATTTGGGTAAGCTGCGCGGCCCACGGACGCATTTTCTTCCAGAATGGCATTTTCTGCCACTGGTGCGGTGCTGGCTGGGCCTCAGGAATCAATGGCGCCGTCTGACGTACTGGCTCATCCTGGATGGCGGCCATTACGCGGGCGGAAATATCGAAATGGAGAACGTCGGCGGTATCACCTCGCATGGAATCGCGAATCAGGTGATAACTCTCCCAGGTTTTTTGCATTTCCGGGTCGTGAGTTAGCTCTTTGAGTAACTCAGTATCCAGCGTTTCGCCATCCATTAAAGCGGAAAGTTTCTCTTTCTGCATGCCTAATACCTTTTCCAGTATCCCGCTATCGTCAACGCCTGATAAGCGGTTGAACTTTATTATCAATAGCTTCCCTCGCTCGGAAGATACGTGAACGCACCGTACCTACCGGACAATCCATGATAGCGGCTATCTCTTCATAGCTCAGGCCATCCAGCTCCCGCAAGGTTATTGCCATGCGTAAATCTTCCGGGAGGGACTCAATAGTTCGGAAAACTATCTGTCTCAGTTCTTCTGACAACATTAAGTTCTCAGGGTTCGAAATTTCTTTCAGCGCACCGCCACTTTCGTAATTTTCTGCTTCAATCGCATCAATATCACTGGAAGGTGGACGACGCCCCTGAGCGACCAGGTAATTCTTCGCTGTATTGACTGCAATACGATACAGCCAGGTATAAAAAGCACTATCTCCCCGGAACGAGTCCAGCGCACGATAGGCTTTGATAAATGCTTCTTGTACTACATCGGGTACATCACCCGACGGTACATAGCGAGAAACCAGACTCGCCACCTTATGCTGATAGCGCACTACCAGTAGGTTAAAGGCTTTCTGATCTCCCTTCTGGACCCGTTCTACCAGGACCTGGTCCGTTAACTGCTCGCTCATCCGAGGTAAAGTCTCCCCAAACCAAATTTCCACGCGCTTTCGAAACGCCACTCCATCAGCTTCACTATGAGCAAGCAAATGCTTAGAGTGCTCAAGTTTCGTAAAGTTCCGTTACGCATTGTTTTTTGTTTGTCATGTTGTAGACAGGTCTTATCTCTCATTATAAGTCTACATAACCCGATCAACGCACTATCTGTACAGAAATGCCCATTTCACCGCTTGCAGAGTAACCCAACGGGCACTTTATTTCATCACATAATCTGATGCTAACGGCCTGCTTCACAAAATATTTTTGCCTATTTCGCCCTCATCATGCTTTTCCTTCATGTTTAGTCATTGCAACACATTTAAAAATAAAACGTGCAGTATCGCGCAATGTGGTGCTATGGTGACCAAACACTGTTTAGTAAATTAAACAAACATCATGAATACGACTCCTGAATTATCCTGTGACGTGCTGATCATTGGCAGCGGGGCTGCCGGACTCTCACTGGCGCTGCGCCTGGCTGAAAAACATCAGGTTATTGTCCTGAGCAAAGGGCCGGTCAGCGAAGGCTCGACATTTTATGCCCAGGGGGGTATTGCCGCGGTTTTCGATGAAACCGACAGTATCGACTCCCACGTTGAAGATACGCTGATTGCCGGGGCCGGGCTGTGCGATCGCCATGCGGTTGAATTTGTCGCCAGCAATGCCCGCACCTGCGTTCAATGGCTTATCGATCAGGGCGTCTTATTCGATACACAGGTTCAGCCTAACGGCGAAGAGAGCTATCACCTGACCCGTGAAGGCGGTCACAGCCATCGACGCATCCTGCACGCTGCGGATGCTACCGGCAAAGAAGTCGAAACCACCCTCGTCAGCCAGGCACAAAATCACCCCAATATCCGGGTTCTTGAGCGTAGCAACGCCGTCGACCTGATTGTCTCCGATAAAATCGGTCTGCCGGGAACGCGTCGGGTTGTCGGCGCATGGATCTGGAATCGTAATAAAGAAGCCGTCGAAACCTGCCATGCGAAGTCGGTAGTGTTGGCCACCGGCGGCGCATCAAAGGTGTATCAATACACCACCAATCCGGATATTTCCTCGGGTGACGGGATTGCAATGGCCTGGCGCGCGGGATGTCGCGTCGCCAACCTGGAGTTTAACCAGTTTCACCCGACAGCGCTGTATCATCCGCAGGCGCGCAATTTTCTGCTGACCGAAGCGCTGCGCGGCGAAGGAGCGCACCTGAAGCGCCCGGACGGTTCACGCTTTATGCCCGATTTTGACGAACGTGGCGAATTGGCTCCCCGCGATATTGTCGCCCGCGCCATTGATCATGAAATGAAGCGCCTTGGTGCAGATTGCATGTTCCTCGATATCAGCCATAAGCCGGAAGAATTTGTTCGTCAGCATTTCCCGATGATTTATGAAAAGTTGCTGGGATTGGGCATTGATTTAACCAAAGAGCCGGTTCCCATCGTGCCTGCCGCGCACTATACCTGCGGCGGTGTGATGGTGGATGACTTTGGCCGTACCGATGTCGACGGGCTGTATGCGATCGGCGAAGTGAGTTACACCGGCCTGCATGGTGCCAACCGGATGGCATCGAACTCATTGCTGGAGTGTCTGGTTTATGGCTGGTCCGCGGCTGAAGATATCGACAGGCGCATGCCTTATGCTCGCGGCGTTAGCATGCTCCCGGGCTGGGATGAAAGCCGGGTAGAAAATCCGGATGAGTTGGTTGTTATCCAGCATAACTGGCATGAGCTGCGGCTGTTTATGTGGGATTACGTCGGTATTGTGCGTACGACCAAGCGCCTGGAGCGCGCTCTGCGCCGTATCACCATGCTGCAACAGGAAATCGACGAGTATTACGCCCATTTCCGCGTGTCGAACAATTTGCTGGAACTGCGTAACCTGGTGCAGGTTGCCGAGTTGATTGTCCGCTGCGCAATGATGCGCAAAGAGAGTCGGGGCCTGCACTACACGCTGGATTACCCAGAGCAGCTTCCAGAAGCCGGCCCGTCCATTCTCTCGCCGCTAAGTCATCACATAAACAGGTAAAACGCCTGGGTCAGTGCCGTGTAACCTTCAGAGTAACGTTGGTCTGGCCCACGAATCACCAGCCTGTCGCTAAAGCACTCCCCGGCCTGCGGGGAGAATGCCAGCAATACCCGATGCGGTAGTCGGGCTTCCGTTTCTGCTACATCCGTACGTAATCGCAGATGCCAGCCCATACTTAATGCCTGCTGGGTAAACGCGTTCCCAATCTGTTCCGGCAGCACGACACAAAAAAAACCTTCTTCCGTAATGCTGTCCGCCGCCAGCGTAAGCAACGCCTGGTGATCGAGCGTGGTGGTATAGCGCGCCTGCTCGCGCTGCGGTGTAGCACATTCCACGCCCTGTTCATAATAGGGAGGGTTGCTGATTATCAAATCAAAACGCACGGTCTGACGCGGTATCCACTGCTGCGCATCTTCTGTATGAACACTCACGCGATGCATCCACGGAGATTGCGCGATGTTCTCCTGCGCCTGCTGCGCGGCATCGACATCAAGCTCCACGGCGTCAATGATGACGTTTTCATCAGTGCGCTGGGCCAACATCAGCGCCAACAGGCCACTCCCGGTACCAATATCCAGGATCCGCTTTACGCCCGCAACGGGGGCCCAGGCCCCCAATAAAATGCCGTCTGTTCCGACTTTCATTGCACAGCGATCGTGTGCCACAAAAAACTGCTTAAAAGTAAATCCATTACGTCTCAGTACGGATGTAGACTGGGGCATGAAGAACAACCTTCCTGGAAAAAAAACGATAACATAGGATAAAAACAATACCTGAGAAGGTATATCCATACAAACAGATGAAGATTGCAGCCGTAACGTCTATAATCAGCGCCCCACTCAGAGGTAGAACATGACTGTAACGACTTTTTCCGAACTTGAACTCGATGAAAGCCTTCTGGATGCCCTCCAGGAAAAAGGTTTCACTCGCCCGACCGCCATTCAGGCTGCCGCCATTCCGCCTGCGCTCGATGGCCGTGATGTACTCGGTTCTGCGCCGACAGGCACCGGTAAAACGGCGGCATATTTGCTGCCAGCGTTGCAGCACCTGCTCGACTTCCCGCGCAAGAAATCTGGTCCGCCGCGCATTTTAATCCTGACGCCAACGCGCGAACTGGCGATGCAGGTTGCCGAACACGCTCGTGAGCTGGCGAAGAATACACATCTGGATATCGCTACGATTACCGGCGGCGTGGCTTACATGAACCACATGGAAGTGTTTAGCGAAAACCAGGACATCGTGGTCGCCACCACGGGTCGTCTGCTGCAATACATTAAAGAAGAAAACTTCGACTGCCATGCGGTTGAAACGCTAATTCTCGATGAAGCAGACCGTATGCTGGACATGGGCTTTGCCCAGGACATCGAGCATATCGCCGGTGAAACACGCTGGCGTAAGCAAACCATGCTGTTTTCCGCCACGCTGGAAGGCGATGCGATTAAAGATTTTGCCGAGCGTCTGTTGGAAGACCCGGTCGAAGTCTCAGCGGATCCGTCCACCCGTGAACGCAAGAAGATCCATCAGTTTTACTACCGTGCCGATGACATCGAGCACAAAACTGCCATGCTGATCCACCTGTTAAAACAGCCGGAAGCGACTCGCTCGATTGTCTTCGTACGCAAACGTGAGCGTGTGCACGAACTGGCAGGCTGGCTGCGCCAGGCGGGCATTAATAACTGCTATCTCGAAGGCGAGATGGTGCAGAACAAACGTAACGAAGCGATCAAACGCCTGACCGATGGTCGTGTGAACGTGCTGGTAGCAACCGACGTCGCCGCTCGCGGGATCGATATTCCTGACGTCAGCCACGTGTTTAACTTCGACATGCCGCGCAGTGGCGATGCCTATTTGCACCGTATTGGCCGTACCGGTCGTGCTGGCCGTAAAGGCACTGCGATCTCTTTAGTTGAAGCGCACGACCACCTGCTGCTCGGCAAAGCGAGCCGCTATATTGACGAACCGTTGAAAGCTCGCGTCATTGACGAACTGCGTCCAACCACGCGCGCGCCAAGTGAGAAATCTAACGGTAAGCCATCCAAGAAAGTGCTGGCGAAGCGCGCTGAGAAAAAGGCGAAAGAGAAAGAGAAGCCGCGGGTGAAAAAACGTCACCGCGACGCCAAAAATATCGGCAAACGTCGTAAGCCGAGCGGCGCTGCTACCCAGCAGTCCGACAAAGAGTAAACCGAATGCCGGGCCATTTAGCCCGGCATTTTTTCACGTGATGCAAAACTCTCTTCAATGCACTCAAGAAACACCCGCATCGCCGGGCTAACGACTTTTCCGGCATGATAACCACACAATGCCGTAATTAACTCAGGTTGTTCACTGAACAGTAATTCAATCAACTCCCCTGAACGTAACTCTTTCTCGACGGCAAAATGCGGCAAAAAGCTGATCCCAAGATTTGCCGATACGCACTGCTTAATGCTTTCAATGCTCCATAACTCAATGGTATTTTCCAGCGTAATCTGTCGTTTACGCAGTAGCCCCTCGAAGCGTTGTCTGAAAATACATTGCGGCTCATTAATGATAAAACTGCAGGGAATGTGCTGGTTATGCTGAGTAAAATCAACGTGCTGAAGCAGTGGCGAAGCAACTAATGCCAGTGACTGATCGCCAAGCGGCATCAACTCCAGGGCATCGTCATTACCCACCCGATAAAAGACCCCCAGATCAACATCATCACTGAGCAATGCATCGCGAATGACATAACAGTTGAGCGACTGTAAAGACAGCCGCACATGGGGCGCACGTTGTTTAAATCGCTGTAAAACCTGCGGCATTTTATACGCCAGCAGCGTTTCGCCTGTTGCGACACGTAGATCGCCGCTCGGCTGCGCATCCTGATGTGCCGACTGTCGAATCGATGCCATCACGCGCGTCAGGTCATGGATATGCGGCATCAGCCGTTTTCCCTCACTGGTGAGACACATCCGGCGACCAATTTTTTCAAACAACTGCACCGAAAGCTCTTGCTCAAGCTGTTGAATATGAAAGGTAACCGTTGATTGCGTACAGCACAGTTTTTGTGATGCCCGCAGAAATGAACCCTCTTCCACCACCGTTTTTAGCGTAATAAACCGACGTAAATCCATCCGCACCAACCCATCGAAAATATCGAACTCAGAATGCAAAAACATTCATTTTTTTTAATATTTTGCCTCGGGTACTGTCTACCAAAACAGAGGAGATAACAAGTGACCCCCACGCTTTTAAGTGCATTCTGGACCTATACATTGATTACCGCGCTAACTCCCGGACCAAACAACATCCTTGCGCTCAGCGCCGCGACGTCACACGGTTTTCGTCAGAGTACACGCGTACTGGCCGGAATGAGTCTGGGCTTTTTAATCGTCATGATGATGTGCGCCGGGATTTCATTTTCACTGGCGGTCATGGATCCAGCCATCATCCATTGGCTTAGTTGGGCTGGGGCCGCTTATATCCTGTGGCTGGCGCTGAAGATCGCCACCAGCCCGACCTCGAACGATAGATTGCAGTCAGAGCCGATTAGCTTCTGGGCAAGTTTTGGCTTGCAGTTTGTTAACGTGAAAATCATTTTGTACGGCATTACCGCGTTATCCACGTTCGTATTACCGTACACTCAGGACGCCCACTGGCTGATTGGGGTGAGTATTCTGTTAGCGCTGATCGGCACCTTCGGGAATGCCTGCTGGGCGCTGGCGGGCCATCTTTTTCAGCGCGTTTTTTGCCGTTACGGTCGACAGTTGAATATCATTCTGGCGCTGCTGTTGGTGTATTGCGCGGTGAGGATCTTTTACTAACAGATGCAAAAAAGCGGAAGACGCACTGGCATCTTCCGCTTTTTGATTCTCTGCTAAACGGGGTTATTCCCCGTGAGCCTTACAGGCTCTCAGTAAAGGTACGAGCAATAACGTCGCGCTGCTGTTCTGGGGTCAGAGAGTTGAAACGCACTGCATAACCAGAAACACGGATGGTCAGCTGCGGATATTTTTCCGGATGCTTAACTGCATCTTCCAGCGTTTCGCGACGCAGAACGTTCACGTTCAGGTGCTGACCACCTTCCACGCGGACTTCCGGCTGTACGTCTACCGGTACTTCACGGTATTCGATTTCGCCCAGTTTGCTGACTGCAACAACTTCATCAGCATTGAAACCTGCTTTCGCAACGATGCAGCGAGCTTCGCCTTTTTCGCTGTCCAGCAGCCAGAAAGAGTTCAGCAGGTCGTCGTTTGCAGCTTTAGTAATCTGGATACCTGTAATCATTTGATGCCTCCCCGGCAAAATTATTTGATCTCGGTTGGCCGTCATCCGGCCAATTGGTAAAACCATTGTTGCTTGAGTGTATATATACCCCTCACACACCCTTGAATCTTTGATTTAAATCAATAAAAACCACACATGAAAAGTGGTGATAGGTGGATTTTATTGTTTTACATCAACTTACGCCATGTGTGCAGATAAACTTTTTACATAAATTTTCAACTATCTTTAAGGGGTAGACCATTGAGTAACGTACAGAATTTTGCGACGTCGAAAGAAGCAGTTAAGCTAGGGGGATTGAAAATTCGCAGGAGAGCGGGATGGCCACCGAATTAACCTGGCACGATGTGCTGGCTGAAGAGAAACAGCAGCCTTATTTTGTTAACACACTGCATACTGTTGCCGGCGAGCGTCAATCGGGAATGACAATTTATCCGCCGCAAAAAGATGTGTTTAACGCTTTTCGCTTTACCGAGCTTGGTGATGTGAAAGTCGTCATCCTGGGTCAGGATCCTTACCACGGTCCAGGCCAGGCACACGGTCTCGCGTTCTCTGTTCGCCCCGGCATTGCCACTCCACCCTCGTTGCTGAACATGTACAAAGAGCTGGAGGCAACGATTCCAGGCTTCACGCGCCCAACGCACGGATATCTGGAAAGCTGGGCACGCCAGGGGGTACTGTTACTCAACACCGTACTCACCGTCCGCGCCGGCCAGGCACATTCTCACGCCAGCCTTGGGTGGGAAACATTTACCGATAAAGTCATCAGTCTGATTAACCAACATCGGGAAGGTGTGGTTTTCCTGCTCTGGGGTTCTCACGCACAGAAGAAAGGCGCGATTATTGATACGCAGCGTCACCATGTGTTGAAAGCGCCCCACCCATCACCGCTCTCTGCGCATCGCGGTTTCTTTGGCTGCAATCACTTTGCACTGGCGAATGAATGGCTGGAACAACGAGGTGAAAAGCCAATTGACTGGATGCCGGTATTACCCGCAGAAAGCGAGTAAAAAAATGCCAGCGATTCGCTGGCATTTTTATTATCAGACTTTGTTCTGACGCCACCACTCCGCGAGCAGCACGCCTGTTGCCACAGAAACGTTGAGCGTTTCTACCTTGCCAGTGCCGTCAATCGCTATGCACAAATCGTCGGCTGAGCATGCTGCTTCTGGCAGAGCTTCACGCTCACGCCCTAATACCAGCACCATTTTTTCCGGCAGCGTGGTAGTAAACAGCGGTTTGCCTTTCGCGCTTGAGGTCATCACAACCGTGTAACCCGCCTGGCGGAAGTCGTCCAGCACATCAACAATGCTGTCGCCGGTAATCGGCTGAACGTGCTCTGCACCACCTTCAGCGGTACGGATGGCCGCACCTGATTCCAGCAGCGCCGCATCCTGAACCACTACGCCTTTCACACCGAAGTGCGCGCAGCTACGCATCATGCCGCCCAGGTTATACGGGTTAGCGATATCTTCCAGTGCCAGCACGCAATCCCGCGCCCCTGCCTGACCGACCCACTGCTTAACGGTAGTACCGTTACGTTTTTTGATCAGGAAACAGACGCCACCATGGTGTTCAGTGCCAGAGGCTTTCGCCAGCTCGGCTTCGTCAACCACGTGATAGGCTTTGCGGTTTGCCGCCATCCAGCGTAATGCTTCTTTAAAGCGCGGGGTTACGCTCTGAACAAACCAGGCGCGGACGATGGCGTCCGGACGACTCTGGAACAGAGCCTGACAGGCATTCTCACCGTAAACGCGGGTTTCTTCCGCACGCTGACGGCGTAATACTTCAGGATCGATAAAGCTCTTACCGCTAATACCGCCGTGATCGGCTTTATCCGCTGCGTCATCATTCGGTGCGCGGGACACGGTACGCCACGGTGAATCTTCACGTCTGCGGTCACGTTCTACATCGCGGTCACGACCACGTTCACGACCGCGTTCGCTGTTCGGACCCTTTCGGTCATCACGGGCAGGGCGACGACCGCCTTCGGCTCGGGAAGTACCGGGGCGACCGCCGCCTTTGCCAGTACGTGGATTTTGGGTGCGTTTATCCGAGTCATCGTCACTGCGGACGTACATCACTTTGACCTTGCCGTTTTTGTTCTTCAGTTCGTCGCTCATGTTTTTCTCCACCTGCTCTGCGCGAAGCGCGCAGATTACCCGATGTGCACGTCGTTAGCCATTATTTCATTTAAAAGCTAAGGACTATTGTACTCATTGAATAAAACGCATTGTTGTTTAGAACAGACTCCCCGATAATATGTAACATAATAGAAACATACTGGCGTTCCTGCCGTGAAGTCCACTCCACTCATCCAGAGGTTAGTTATGAATACCGTTTGTACCAGCTGCCAGGCTATCAACCGCATCCCCGACGATCGTGTCCAGGAAGCGGCTAAATGCGGACGCTGTGGTCACGACCTGTTTGATGGGGAGGTGATCAATGCGACCGGTGAGACACTGGATAAACTGTTAAAAGACGATCTCCCGGTGGTCGTTGACTTTTGGGCCCCCTGGTGTGGTCCATGTCGTAACTTCGCCCCGATTTTTGAAGATGTCGCGGAAGAGCGTAGCGGTAAAGTGCGTTTTGTTAAAGTGAATACGGAAGCCGAGCGTGAACTCAGCGCCCGTTTCGGTATCCGCAGCATTCCGACCATTATGATTTTCAAAAAAGGGGAAATCGTCGACATGCTTAACGGCGCTGTACCAAAAGCCCCGTTTGATAGCTGGCTTAACGAATCATTATAATCTCTACGGGGCGCATCTTGTGCCCCGTTTTCACCTCTGCGACAATAGCGTTTTTCAACGTGTTTCCCCATGACCGATAACGCTGTTCTTCAGTTACGCGCTGAGCGCCTCGCGCGCGCCACGCGTCCTTTCCTTGCCCGAGGTAATCGCGTTCGCCGCTGTCAGCGCTGCCTGCTGCCGCAGAAACTCTGCTTGTGCGCAACGCTGGCACCCTCTGAGGCAAAAAGTCGCTTTTGTCTGGTGATGTTTGATACCGAGCCGATGAAGCCCAGCAACACGGGGCGTTTGATTGCTGATATTCTGCCCGATACCACGGCTTTTCAGTGGTCACGCACCGAGCCGCCGCAGGCGCTGCTGGAACTGGTGAAAAATCCGGATTACCAGCCGATGGTTGTATTCCCAGCCTCCTATGCGGGTGAAGAGCGTGAAGTGATTTTCACGCCACCAGCCGGTAAGCCCCCATTGTTTCTCATGCTCGACGGCACCTGGCCTGAGGCGCGTAAAATGTTCCGCAAAAGCCCGTACCTCGATAACCTACCGGTGATCTCCGTTGATTTATCACGCCTTTCTGCTTACCACCTGCGTGGCGTTCACGCTGAAGGGCAATATTGCACTGCCGAAGTGGCCATCGCCTTGTTGGATCTGGCGGGAGATACGCAAGCCGCAGAAGGGTTAAGCGATCATTTCACTCGCTTTAAAACCCGCTACCTGGCAGGAAAAACTCAACATCAGGGAAGCGTCACAGCAGATTCATCAGAAAACGTTTAAAATCATTCGGTCACTGGTGTCATTAAGGAAGCCGATATGAGTCAGCGTGGTCTGGAAGCACTACTGCGACCGAAATCCATTGCGGTGATTGGGGCGTCAATGAAGCCTAATCGCGCGGGTTACCTGATGATGCGTAACCTGCTTGCCGGCGGTTTCAATGGACCTGTTTTACCGGTGACGCCCGCATGGAAAGCGGTGCTGGGCGTACTGGCATGGCCCAATATCAACAGCCTGCCCTTTAGCCCGGATCTCGCCGTGTTGTGCACCAATGCCAGCCGTAACCTTGCGTTACTCGAAGCGCTTGGCGAGAAAGGCTGTAAAACCTGCATTATTCTTTCAGCTCCCGCGGCGCAGCACGCAGAGCTGCTGGCCTGCGCATCACGCTACAACATACGTTTGCTGGGCCCCAACAGCCTGGGACTTCTCGCGCCCTGGCAAGGGCTTAACGCCAGCTTTTCCCCCGTCCCGATTAAGCGCGGCAAGCTGGCTTTTATCTCTCAATCCGCTGCCGTATCCAATACCATACTCGACTGGGCACAGCAGAGAGAAATGGGCTTTTCTTACTTTATCGCGCTGGGTGATAGCCTGGATATCGACGTTGATGAGCTGCTGGATTACCTGGCGCGCGACAGCAAAACCAGCGCGATATTGCTGTATCTCGAGCATTTAAGTGATGCCCGACGCTTTGTTTCCGCCGCCCGCAGCGCCTCGCGCAATAAACCTATTTTGGTGATTAAGAGCGGTCGTAGTCCAGCGGCGCAGCGTTTACTGCATACCAGCGCCGGGATGGACCCTGCGTGGGATGCCGCTATTCAGCGTGCCGGTTTATTACGCGTGCAAGACACTCACGAGCTGTTTTCGGCGGTCGAAACCCTGAGCCACATGCGTCCACTACGTGGCGACAGGCTGATGATCATCAGCAATGGGGCCGCGCCTGCCGCACTGGCATTAGATGAACTGTGGTCAAAAAATGGCAAGTTGGCGACGTTGAGTGAAGACACCTGCCAGAAATTACGCGATGCATTGCCTGAACATGTTGATATCGCCAACCCGCTGGATCTGCGTGATGACGCCAGCAGCGAACACTACGTTAAGACGCTGGATATTTTGCTCGCCAGCCAGGATTTCGACGCGCTGATGGTGATTCATTCACCCAGCGCAGCCGCTCCCGGAACCGAAAGCGCACTGGCATTGATTGAAGCGGTAAAGCATCACCCCCGAGGAAAATTCGTCTCGTTGCTGACCAACTGGTGCGGAGAGTTTTCCTCTCAGGAAGCCCGCAGACTGTTTAGCGAAGCCGGACTGCCCACCTACCGCACGCCGGAAGGTACCATCACCGCATTTATGCATATGGTGGAGTATCGGCGAAACCAGAAGCAGCTACGAGAAACGCCTGCGCTGCCTGACAGCCTGACCTCCAACACCGCCGAAGCGCATAATCTGTTACAGAGTGCGATTGCTGAAGGAGCGACATCGCTTGATACCCATGAAGTGCAGCCGATTTTACAGGCTTATGGCTTACACACGCTGCCAACGTGGATCGCCAGCGACAGCGCGGAAGCCGTACACATCGCGGAGCAAATCGGCTACCCGGTGGCGCTCAAGCTGCGTTCTCCTGATATTCCGCATAAATCAGAAGTTCAGGGGGTGATGCTCTACCTGCGTACAGCCACTGAAGTGCAACAGGCCGCCAATGCAATTTTCGATCGGGTAAAAATGGCCTGGCCGCAGGCACGCATTCACGGCTTATTAGTGCAAAGTATGGCGAATCGCGCCGGCGCTCAGGAGCTTCGCGTTGTCGTTGAACACGACCCGGTATTTGGCCCGTTGATTATGCTGGGTGAAGGTGGTGTTGAATGGCGACCGGAAGAGCAAGCCGTGGTGGCATTGCCGCCATTGAACATGAATCTGGCGCGTTATCTGGTGATCCAGGGGATCAAAAATAAAAAGATCCGCGCGCGCAGCGCACTGCGCCCTTTGGATATCGCCGGGTTGAGCCAACTTCTGGTGCAGGTCTCCAACCTGATCGTCGATTGCCCGGAAATTCAGCGTCTGGATATTCATCCGCTGCTGGCCTCGGCCGGAGAATTTACCGCGCTGGACGTTACGCTGGATATTGCCCCTTTCACGGGAGATAACGAAAGCAGACTGGCTGTACGTCCCTACCCTCATCAGCTTGAAGAGTGGGTGGAGTTGAAGAACGGCGAGCGCTGTCTGTTCCGCCCCATTTTGCCGGAGGATGAACCTCATCTTCAGCAGTTCATTTCTCAGGTGACAAAAGAAGATCTTTATTATCGCTATTTCAGTGAGATCAACGAATTTACCCACGAAGATTTAGCCAATATGACGCAGATCGACTACGATCGGGAAATGGCCTTTGTTGCGGTGCGTTGTAAAGAGAATCACGAAGAGATCCTCGGCGTAACGCGAGCAATCTCGGATCCTGATAACGTAGACGCTGAGTTTGCCGTACTGGTTCGTTCCGATCTCAAAGGGCTTGGACTGGGTCGCCGATTGATGGAAAAATTAATTGCCTATACTCGAGATCACGGACTTATACGTTTGAATGGTATTACGATGCCGAACAATCGTGGGATGGTCGCCCTGGCCCGAAAACTCGGGTTTGTTGTTGACGTCCAGCTCGAAGAGGGAATTGTTGGGCTAACGCTTAATCTGGCCCAATGTGAGGAATCGTGAGTAAGGTACTGGAAATGTTGACCACATTAATGGGTACTGGTGGTATCATTGCCCGCTTATGTCGTCTGCATAGCACAGAGGACCCTTCAATGAACAGAGAAGAAATGCACTGTGATGTTGTCAAAATTTAAGCGTAATAAACATCAACAACACCTTGCCCAACTACCCAAGATTTCTCAGTCAGTTGATGATGTAGATTTCTTTTATGCTCCCGCTAATTTCAGGGAGACTCTGCTGGAAAAAATAGCCAGCGCGACGCGACGGATCTGCATTATTGCGCTGTACCTGGAACAGGATGACGGTGGTAAAGGCATACTTGACGCTCTCTATGCGGCAAAACGGCAGCGTCCTGAGCTGGATGTCCGGGTGCTTGTCGACTGGCACCGAGCCCAGCGCGGTCGTATTGGTGCTGCGGCATCCAATACCAATGCTGACTGGTATTGCCGAATGGCGCAAGAAAACCCTGGTATCGATATTCCTGTCTACGGTGTCCCGATTAACACCCGTGAAGCGCTTGGCGTCCTGCATTTCAAAGGCTTTATCATTGATGACAGCGTCCTGTACAGCGGGGCCAGTCTGAACGATGTTTACCTGCATCAGCATGATAAATATCGCTATGACCGTTATCAGTTGATTCGCAACGCGCAAATGGCCGATATCATGTTCGATTGGGTGACGCAAAACCTGATGAACGGTCGCGGCGTTAACCGTCTTGATGATATCAACCGCCCTAAAAGCCCAGAAATTAAAAACGACATCCGCCTGTACCGTCAGGAACTGCGCGATGCGTCATTCCATTTTCAGGGTGATGCTGATAACGAACAGCTTTCGGTTACGCCTCTGGTGGGCCTTGGGAAATCCAGTCTGTTAAATAAGACCATTTTCCATCTTATGCCTTGCGCGGAGCACAAGCTTACAATCTGTACCCCTTATTTCAACCTTCCCGCCATACTGGTGCGCAATATCATTCAACTGCTGCGTGAAGGGAAAAAGGTTGAAATCATTGTCGGTGATAAAACCGCCAACGACTTTTTCATCCCGGAAGATGAGCCATTCAAGATCATCGGCGCGCTGCCTTATCTGTATGAAATAAATCTGCGCCGTTTCTTGAGCAGATTGCAGTATTACGTGAATACCGACCAGTTGGTCGTGCGCTTATGGAAAGATGATGACAATACCTATCATCTGAAAGGTATGTGGGTTGATGATAAATGGATGCTGCTCACCGGCAACAACCTTAACCCTCGCGCCTGGCGTCTGGATCTGGAAAACGCCATCCTTATCCACGATCCTAAGCAAGAGCTCACCCCTCAGCGCGATAAAGAGCTGGAGCTTATCCGTACGCATACTACCGTCGTTAAGCACTATCGCGACCTGCAAAGCATTGCTGACTATCCAGTCAAAGTGCGTAAGCTCATCCGTCGACTACGCCGTATTCGTATCGACAGATTAATTAGCCGTATTCTGTAATCAAGACCCCGTCCAGTGACGGGGTTTTTCATATGGAGGTAACGGTGCGCCTGTTCATTCTTACCAGTGTCCTTGCCATTTCGGGCTGCAGCCATATGGCTAACGACCAGTGGAGCGGGCAAGACAAAGCTCAACACTTCATCGCCTCCGCCATGCTTGCCGCAGCCGGCAATGAATATGCCCAACATCAGGGCAACAGCCGCGATCGCAGTGCGGCTATCGGCCTGATGTTCTCAGTCAGCCTGGGTGCGTCAAAAGAGCTATGGGACAGCCGCCCCGCAGGGAGCGGCTGGAGCTGGAAGGACTTCGCCTGGGATGTTGCAGGCGCATCTACCGGCTATGCGGTCTGGCAACTGGCACATTACTAGAGGCGCAGACCTTTCCCCTTCCCATGCAGCATTAGCGATACTAAAAACGCAACTACTGCCAGCGCAGTGACGTACCAGAAGAATGTCGTTTCCATACCGACAGACTTCAGGGACAACGCGACATATTCGGCTGAACCGCCAAACAGCGCATTGGCCACCGCATAAGATAAGCCGACCCCCAGAGCGCGCACCTGTGCCGGGAACATTTCGGCCTTCAGAATACCGCTAATTGACGTATAGAAACTGACGATTAACAGAGCACACATCACCAGAGCAAACGCCATATACGGGGATGTTACGCTTTGCAATGCTGTCAGAATGGGAACGGTGAAAATCGCGGCCAACGCGCCAAAACACAGCATTGAAGTACGTCGGCCAATTTTATCAGACAAGGCGCCGAACAACGGTTGTACCAGCATGAACACACACAGTGCCGCCGTCATAATCCCGCTGGCTACGTTGGCATGCATACCGGCTGTGTTAACCAGGTACTTCTGCATATAGGTTGTGAACGTGTAAAAACACAACGAACCCGCGGCGGTAAAACCAAGCACCATGACAAAAGCTTTGCGATTACGCCACAGACCTTTCAGGGAACCCGCTTCTTTCAGCGCGCGAACATCCTGTTTCGAGGTTTCATCCAGTTGGCGACGCAGCCATAGCGCAACAATAGCCAGCACGGCGCCCAACGCAAATGGAATACGCCAACCCCACTCTCTGAGCGCTGAGTCTTCTAACGTGTGCTGTAATATGACCACAACCAGTAATGCCAGTAACTGTCCGCCGATTAACGTTACGTACTGGAATGAAGCATAAAAACCTTTCTTACCTTCAACGGCGACTTCACTCATATAGGTCGCGCTGGTTCCGTATTCACCACCGACAGATAACCCCTGGAATAGCCTTGCCAGCAGTAATAGCGCAGGCGCCCAGGTACCGATAGTTTCATATCCCGGTAGACAAGCGATCACCAACGATCCCATGCACATCATACAAACGGACAGCAACATGGACTTTTTACGCCCGTGCTTATCCGCGATACGGCCAAACAGCCAGCCTCCAATTGGTCGCATCAAGAAGCCAGCGGCAAAAACGCCAGCGGTTTGTAAGAGTTGTGTGGTGGTATTTCCTGATGGAAAAAAGATATGAGCAAAATAAAGAGAGCAGAATGAATAGATATAGAAATCAAACCATTCGACCAGATTCCCTGATGATGCTCCGACAATCGCCCATATACGACGACGGGTATCGCCGTCTGCCAGCGCCCCGTTCTCAGTTACACTACTATCAGCCATTAGAATTGTACCCCTGCCAACGATCGCGTGAATTTATCAATGATGGTTGTGTGTTTTTTAGTGAATAGAATGTTATATAATTGTTATATCTTATTGTGCGGTAAAGATCACGATTTTAATTAGCAGAGAAAGGATTCAGATATGTTCGAGGGAGAGATCCGTGTAGTAGATCGAGACAGTATGCTTTTGTTGGTCGATTAAGGCTGTTACGCCGCATCCGGCAATGTACCGCCGCGTTGCCTGATGCGCTGCGCTTATCAGGCCTACAAAATACATTCAGCCCTGCCTCTGTAGGCCGGATAAGGCGATACGCCGCATCCGGCAATGTACCGCCGCGTTGCCTGATGCGCTGCGCTTATCAGGCCTACAAAATACGTTCAGCCCGGCTCCTGTAGGCCGGATAAGGCGGCACGCCGCATCCGGCGGTTTTCATCCCGCACAGACGCAAAAAAGCCCATCCGGCAGGATGGGCTTCTTCACTTTATTTGATGCCTGGCAGTTTATGGCGGGCGTCCTGCCCGCCACCCTCCGGGCCGTTGCTG
>NZ_JAOWHT010000043.1:0-1387 GCF_030332445.1 Citrobacter sp. Cpo126 | reverse complement strand
CTTCGGCGTTGTAAGGTTAAGCCTCACGGTTCATTAGTATCGGTTAGCTCAATGTATCGCTACACTTACACACCCGACCTATCAACGTCGTCGTCTTCAACGTTCCTTCAGGACTCTCAAGGAGTCAGGGAGAACTCATCTCGGGGCAAGTTTCGTGCTTAGATGCTTTCAGCACTTATCTCTTCCGCATTTAGCTACCGGGCAATGCCATTGGCATGACAACCCGAACACCAGTGATGCGTCCACTCCGGTCCTCTCGTACTAGGAGCAGCCCCCCTCAATTCTCCAGCGCCCACGGCAGATAGGGACCGAACTGTCTCACGACGTTCTAAACCCAGCTCGCGTACCACTTTAAATGGCGAACAGCCATACCCTTGGGACCTACTTCAGCCCCAGGATGTGATGAGCCGACATCGAGGTGCCAAACACCGCCGTCGATATGAACTCTTGGGCGGTATCAGCCTGTTATCCCCGGAGTACCTTTTATCCGTTGAGCGATGGCCCTTCCATTCAGAACCACCGGATCACTAAGACCTGCTTTCGCACCTGCTCGAGCCGTCACTCTCGCAGTCAAGCTAGCTTATGCCTTTGCACTAACCTCCTGATGTCCGACCAGGATTAGCTAACCTTCGTGCTCCTCCGTTACTCTTTAGGAGGAGACCGCCCCAGTCAAACTACCCACCAGACACTGTCCGCAACCCGGATTACGGGTCTACGTTAGAACACCAGCCATTAAAGGGTGGTATTTCAAGGATGGCTCCATGCAGACTGGCGTCCACACTTCAAAGCCTCCCACCTATCCTACACATCAAGGACCAGTGTTCAGTGTCAAGCTATAGTAAAGGTTCACGGGGTCTTTCCGTCTTGCCGCGGGTACACTGCATCTTCACAGCGAGTTCAATTTCACTGAGTCTCGGGTGGAGACAGCCTGGCCATCATTACGCCATTCGTGCAGGTCGGAACTTACCCGACAAGGAATTTCGCTACCTTAGGACCGTTATAGTTACGGCCGCCGTTTACCGGGGCTTCGATCAAGAGCTTCTCCTTACGGATAACCCCATCAATTAACCTTCCGGCACCGGGCAGGCGTCACACCGTATACGTCCACTTTCGTGTTTGCACAGTGCTGTGTTTTTAATAAACAGTTGCAGCCAGCTGGTATCTTCGACTGATTTCAGCTCCATGAGTAAATCACTTCACCTACATATCAGCGTGCCTTCTCCCGAAGTTACGGCACCATTTTGCCTAGTTCCTTCACCCGAGTTCTCTCAAGCGCCTTGGTATTCTCTACCTGACCACCTGTGTCGGTTTGGGGTACGATTTCGTGTTACCTGATGCTTAGAGGCTTTTCCTGGAAGCAGGGCATTTGTTACTTCAGCACCGTAGT